>NZ_WJBG01000234.1 GCF_009709555.1 Streptomyces blattellae
CGTGAGACAGGGGGACGTCGGCGCCATGGGAGCGGGCTTCAAGGTAGACATATCCGAGCTGGACACCTTGGTCAGGGAACTTCACCGGAGTCAGGACGAGATGCGTGCGGCGCTGAACGCGCTGCGTGACACGGGCCCGAAGACCACGGGAAGCAAGGAACTCGACAACGCCTGCGACGAGTTCCACGACAGCTGGGACAACGCGATCACGAAGATCGCGGAGGGGACGCAGGGCATCGAGGACGGGCTGAAGAAGACCCGCGACACGTACCGGGATGTCGAGACGGCCCTGCGTGACGGCTTCGCCGGGAAGGGCGGCACCCGGTGAGCAGCGACTCGTACCCCGCGCTCGGCTTCGACCCCGCACCGGGCAACCCCGGCAACGTGGACTCCCTCGCCGCCCGCACCAAGAGGGCAGCAGCCGCACTCGACAACGCGCAGAACACCATCACACGCCTGACCGGGAACATCACCTGGGCCGGAGACGCCGCCTCCGCGTTCTCGAAGAAGGTCGGGGAACTGCCCCGCTACCTGAAGGACAGCCACGAGGCCATGAGCACGGCATCGTCGGAACTGTCGAAGTGGCGTGCGGCGCTGGCCGACTACCAGAGCACAGCCCGTACGTACGAGGCCCAGGCGAAGCAGGCCAAGGGTCAGGTCGCCTCCGCGGAGAAGACCAAGGACGCCGCGACCAACCGCTACAACCAGGCGGCGTCCGACCCCTCCTTCCGCCTCAGCGGCCAGTACTTCACCGGCCCCGCCCTGCAGGACGCCCAGGCCAAGATCGACGCGGCAAGCACCCGCCTCCAGCAGGCCGACGGTGAACTGTCGACAGCCTCAGCACAGCTGGACCAGGCCCAGCGTGAACTCGAAGAGATCATCAAGCAAGCGGAGCGGCTGCTCGAACAGCACCAGGCCCAGGCCCGTGGGGTCGCGAGCCGGCTACGCAAAGCGACCGAAAGCGCACCACCCGACCCGGGGTTCTGGGAACGCCTGGGCGACCAGTTCCAGAAACTCGGACACGCCATCCAGGAATGGTGCGCCCGGCACAAGGACCTGCTGAAGACGATCGGCGACTGGCTGAGCAACATCTCCGCCGTCCTCGGCATCCTCGCGCTGCTGACCCTGTGGTGCCCGCCGCTGTCCGGAGCGCTCGCGTTGACAAGCGCAGGTTTCTCGGCCGGCGCACTGCTTGCCCACGGCGCGGCCAAGATCGGCGGAGCCGATATCGGGCTGATGGACCTGGCCGGCGACGCCCTCGGCGTCTTTCCGGGCGCAGGTTTCGCCAAGACCGCCATCACCGGCACAACGAAGGTCGCGGTGCGCGTGGAGAAGGCGGGAGAGCTGGTGACATCGGTCGACGGCGCTGCAAGGGCCGCTCGGCTGGGCAAGCTCGTGGATGACGGAGCCGCAAGAGTGGAAAACTACGGCCGAGCAGGTAACCGAATCCTCGGCGGCGCTGAGGGCCAGGTCTTCGAGGCTCAAGGCGCCGCGAACAAGTTGAAGCTCGCCTGGGAGAATTCGGTGGCCAAGAACATGGGCGCCTCGATCGGTGAGACCGGGCTGAACACCATCGTCGCCAACACGCCGGGGCTCAGGAACCTTGAGTCTCTGCAAGCAGCGATACGTGCCGACGGAACCCTGGACCCGACGTCCTGGTGGTCGAAAGGACCTCAGCTCGCGATGCAGGTTCCGGGCACTGCCACCGGCATTTACGACAGCGCGACGGGAGAGTAGCCATGGCAGTCACGCCGCACTCCGATTCGGGCGGAGACCCGGTCCTTCCGTTCCCTTCAAGGCTGGGACTCCTGCTGTGGTTCGTAGTGCAATGGATCCTCATTCCGGTGGAATTCGTTGCCAAACTCGTCTGGCTGCTCGTGGCCATCTTCGGAGGCGGCCACGAGGATGATCTGATGCGGCTCCTCAACGCTCCCGCCCGGTTCATCTCACCTGGCAAGCTGGCCCTCCGCCTCTCTCGCAACCCAGCCAAGCACGAGGCTTCCTTGGACCGGGAGTTCGCCCGGCTCGGCGGCGAGATCGAGCGACAGCAATTCGGCTGGCGCACGACGATCTACCACTACGTCACACTGGCCTCCATGCCTGACGGCGGACGCCTGAAGGGTGTCGCACTGCATCCTCGTGAATTCCGAGGAACTCCGGTCAGTGCACTGACCCGTCTGGCAGACAAGCACCACCTCGTCCTGGACGTACCTACGGATCTGCGTCGCGGTGTAAGTTTGCGGCCAATCCACAGGAAGATTCTTTGATGTCCGCCCCGAGTTACGAGCTGCACTTGGACATACCCGGTGGATTTCACTCGCTGGGACTCGCCATGGACGAAGAGGAGCGCCAGGAGCAACTCTGGTCCATCGCCGAGGAGGTCTGGCCGCATGGCACCGACTTTCAGCGAGAGGTCACCTTTCACACTTACCGCGAAATGACCGAACTTGCCCTCGCTGAGAAGTCTTTCTATGCGGGCTTCTGTCTCGATGAGACGCCCGACGGCCGCATGACCACGGCATCGTTGCTTGCCCGGCTGGATCCGCTCGATGAGCCTGACGCGGAGCTCTCAGCCCTGAGCCTGTTCGAGTCGCTGTCAGTCAACGAAAACAACTCGGTCGAGCAGATCCGCGTTCCGACGGGGCCTGGCGTCCTCGTACTGTCCGGTCTGGAATGGCAGTCAGACCCACAGGACAACACGGCACCGTCCCTGCCCCTCGCCCAGGGTGCGTGCGTTCTCGGATCGTGGGACGAAAGCGCTGCTCGCGGTGGGGTGTTGACGGTGCCGACACAGGAGGGCACGGCCCTCGTTGATCACGTGGAGTCGAAGCCGCGTGAGTCAGAGGAACCGTGCCCGGATGCCATCCTGTCTGATCGAGGACCTTGCCTGCACCCTCGATGCCCTTGAAGTCCCCCTTGACCAGGACACTTTGGGCAGATCCGCGGAGGTGATGACACTGCTGGACGCGTTGACGCTCGTACCCGATCCGCGCCGCAGGCAGGGCTGCCGCTACCCGTTCACCGGCCTGCTGTCGGTCGCCGCCGTGGCGGTCCTGTGCGGCGCGCGCTCGCTCGCCGCGATCGTGCGCTGGGCACACGGTGTCACTCCCGCCCTGCTCAGCGACCTGGGGCTTGCCGACGGGGCGGAGGGACGAGTGCCGGCCGCCACCACCTTCGGCCGGACCCTGACCAGGATTGACGGCGACGCACTGGATGACGCCGTGACCGCCTTCACCGAGGCACTCGCCGCCGACCCGCTGGACGACGTCGTGAGCAGCGGGGTGAAATCGCTGGCCGCGGACGGCAAGACCGTGTGCGGTGCAATCGACGCCGAGGGCAAGCAACTGCACCTGCTGTCGGTGTTCCGCCCCGAGACGGGCACGGTGGCCGCCCAGCGCGCGATGCGCGACAAGGGCTGCGAGGTCACCCACTTCCCGGCGGTCCTGGACACCCTGGAGTCCATCGCCGGACTCGTCGTCACCGCCGACGCACTGCACTGCCAGCGGTCCCACGCCACCTACCTGCACGAACGCGGCGCCTTCTACTACTTCCCGGTGCTGGGCAACCAGCCCGGCCTCTTCGCCCGCCTGGACGGCCTGGACTGGGAGAACACCCCGCTCGCCCACGAGAGGACCGAACGCAACCGGGGTCGCACCGAGACACGGACCCTCAAGGTCCTGCCCGCGCCCGAACAGGTCGACTTCCCCCACGCCATGCGGGCCGTGCTCATCGAGCGCACCACCACCGGCCGGGGCGACAGGAAGATCCACTGCTATGCCGAACTCGGCGTCACCAGCGCTCCCACGGCCACCGCGAGCGCCGCCGATCTGGCCCGGATCGCTCGCGACCACTGGGGAGTTGAAGCCATGCACCACGTCAGGGACGTCACCTACGACGAGGACGCCTCCCGGGTACGCACCGGCAGCACACCCCGCTGCCATGACAGCCTTCCGCAACCTCGCCATCAGCCTCGCCCGCCTCGCCGGGCACAAGAACATCGCCGCCGCGAACGACCACTACCGAGACCACCCAACCGACGCACTCCACCTATTCGGTCTCACCACGTGAGAACGCACGCACCCTG
>NZ_WJBG01000235.1 GCF_009709555.1 Streptomyces blattellae
GTGGAACAGACGGATTCCCAGACGGGAGCTGGGGAGCAGGATTCGCATGGAGCGGAAGCTGGCGGGCTCCTTGGACTTGATGAACGGGCGCATCGCGGTCTCGTAGCTGCCGAAGGCGGTCGACGGCTTCTCGGCGTTGCGCTCCAGCTCGTTGGCCATGATGTAGGAGCCGATGAGGCTCGACGTGACTCCCCAGCCCGCCGGGGGCAGGCCGTGCGCGGCGTCCCCCACGAGGACGACGCGGCCCTGGTGCCAGCGCTCCGCGACGATCTGGACGACCTCCTGGGAGTAGAAGTTGTCGCTGGACTCAAGGGCGTGGAGGAAGCGATCGGTCTGCCAGCCGGCGCCTCGCAGCTTGTCCGCATAGAACCGCTTCTGCTCGTCGACGGGCTTCCTGTGGATCGCTCGGGCCTCGGGGGAATTGTCCCTGAGGAAGAAGTAGATCTGGGTCTCGGTCTCGCTGTGGCTGCGACGGATGACGAGTCGGCCGCCGGGGGCGTTGTACATCGTGGCGATATCGCTGTCGGACTCGTCGCGGGGGACGATCCAGTAGGCCACGTTCACGCCCGATCGCCGGTACGGGTCCGGGGCGCCGGGAGGCAGGATGGCCCTGCGGATGCGCGACCCCTGGCCGTCCGCGCCGACCAGCAGGTCGAACGTTTCGGAGGAGCCGTCGGCGAAGTGGACCTTGACGTGCTCGTCGTCCTGCTCGAAGCGCTCGATCATCGTGTCGAACCTGAACTCCGCCCTGTCCTTCGCGGCGTCGTAGAGGATGCGCAGGAAGTCCGCGCGCATGATCTCGTACTCGGAGGTGATGGACGCGGTCCCGCGGCCGGACGTGTTCGGCATCATGCGCGCCTTCACCCGGCCTTCGCTGTCGATCATCTCGAAGCCGGCCTCGTGCACCTGTCGGGCTTCGACCGCATCGAGCAGTCCCATGCGCTTGACGACGTCGACGCCCTGCGCCCGGAGGTCGATCTGCGCGCCGGAGGCCCTGAGGGCCGCAGCCCGCTCGATGACGACGACCTCATGGCCGTGGCGGCCGAGCCAGTACGCGGCGGACAGTCCCGCGAAGCCGGCACCGACTACGAGGATCTTCTTCTTGTTCTTCTGCATGCGGTATTCCCTGGGTTCTGGAGTCAGGCTGGTGGTGTGGGCGCGGAGAGGACCTGCAGGGTCCGCGGCCAGGCGTGGGCACCGGCCGCGTCGTCGTCGCCGGTGGGTCCCTGGCCGAGCCGTGGCCGACGCCCGGGCAGAACTCGTACGACGTCGGCCACGGCCGGCTGCGCATCGCCGCGAGAACGTCGTCGTAGACGTCCTGCGGGGTGAAGTCCTGCTTGCGGTGGCAGATCTGCACGGGCCCACTGATCGCCGGCGCCCCGGCGTTGACGCCCATGGTCCGCCGAGGAAGTCCGCGCCGCCGAAGCGCATCGGACCGAACTCGACCACCTGGTCTCCCCAGACGGTGAGGTTGTAGGCGTCGACCGCGCCGATCTGTGCCGCCGGTGATGACGCACACTCTGCCGTCCATGCTCGTGGCTTCCCTCCTTCGTCGATCCGTCGTCGTCCGTGCCGGGGTCTTCGGAGCCGTTCGAACAACTCGTCCGGCCTGCCGGGACGGACAGGGACGCCCGCTCGTCGAACCGGGTGGGCTTGGGGTTGACCCGGATGACCGTGGCCCGGGGGCCGATGCGGCAGACATAGCCGCCGTACATCCCTTCGATCGAGCCGACGGCCGGGACGAGGTCCGCCTGCGAGACCCACTGTCCGGCCCTGTCGTAGTCGGTCCGGGAGACACCGACGCGGGAGTGGACGGGGAAGGAGACCATCGCCCCGCCGCAGTCGCGGCACTTCGGTGCCTACCAACGCGACGACCTGATTGATCGTCCCGTCGGCCGAGGCCCTGAGCAGTTCCGGCTGCTCGTCGAGGACGATCGCGCCGTAGCAGTCGCGCTGCTCGATGCCGTCGACGGCCGCCTCCCGGTCGTCGACCACGGCGATGTCGAGCACGCCGTCGCCCTGCTCCTGCGGCTGCTCGGTGATCGCGGCGGCGGCCTGCTCAGACCCGACGACGGCGGCGGTCGCGGTGTCCTTCGGCTCTGCCGTGACGGCGGGCCAGGAGAAGGCCAGCGCGATGATCGCGGTGATGCCCGTCAGGGCAGCGGCGATCACCGGGGCGCAGGACCGGCGTGCGCTGCTCCCGTGCTGGTGAGGCGGGTGTGGGGAGTGTGG
>NZ_WJBG01000236.1 GCF_009709555.1 Streptomyces blattellae
CGGCGGTAAGGAGAATCCGGGTGACCCGGGTGACCTGCAACATGACCTGACTAACGCCGTACGGCCCCCGCGGTTGCGCCCCGCCCCGCCGCACCTCAACCCCTTTGCCCTGCGGCCTGCCTGCCTAGTACCGTGGGGGGCGATTGGTGACACCCCGCTCGACTGTGTCATCATCTGCACGCACCACTCGCGCTCACGCGAGCGGCTGTGCGGGAGGCGTCGCCTAGTCCGGTCTATGGCGCCGCACTGCTAATGCGGTTTGGGCCTTAAAGCCCATCGAGGGTTCAAATCCCTCCGCCTCCGCGCAAGATCACCGAAGCCCCGGTCCACTGACCGGGGCTTCGGTCGTTTTCGCAGGTCACAAGGGGTGCGGCAAACGGATTTCACATGGCGACGGCAGTCATGTAATGTTCTTCCTGTCGCCGCGAGCAGCCCAGAAGGGCCAGAACGGCGACAAAAACAAAAACACACAAGCACTCGTAGCTTAACGGATAGAGCATCTGACTACGGATCAGAAGGTTGCAGGTTCGAATCCTGCCGAGTGCACATAGGCCAGGGGCCCCGGAGTAATCCGGGGCCCCTGACGTTTTGGGCGCGCGCTCAATGGCCGCCCGCAGCCTTCACGTCGGCAAGCTGCTGGGCGAGCTGGGCACGCAGCGCCGTCACGTACTCGGACGGCCATCTGCGGGAGTCCTACGAGGAGTTGCCGGGCACAGGCAGGAGTCGTCCTCTTCTGGGTCTCGCCCTCTTCGACCAGGCCCATGGGCGACTCCATCAGGACCTCTTGGCGATCACGGATCACGGCGGCCACGGCCAGGTGCCCGAGACGCACGATCGCTTCGTGTCCGTCTGACGGGACGGTCTTACGGTGACGCCCTTCGAAAAGGCGCGAAGCCCCGGTGACGTAGAGCGAACGAAGATCAGGGCTCGGTGCGCTGTGCTGTCGTGCCCCTGCGATCGTGGGCGCCGTGAGCGAACTGGTGGAGCGGGTGGACGAGCAGGATCAGGTACTCGGCGTCGTGGAACGGGACGAAGCGATCGAGAACCATTGGCTGCACCGTGTCGCGACGACAGTCTGTCGTGATCCGGAGGGCCGCATCCTGGTGCATCGAAGACAGGAGGACGTGTCCCGATTCCCGGGGCAGTACAACTGGCTGATCGGCGGGGCCGCAGAGGTCGGGGAGACGTACGAGGAGGCGGCGGCCCGCGAGCTCACCGAGGAACTGGGCGTCCAGGCGCCGGTGCGGTTCGTCTTCAAGTTCTTGTGTGGAGGGGTGATCAGTCCCTATTGGCTCGGCGTGCATGAAGCCGTAGTGACGGAGATGATCGCCCCTGACTCGGCGGAGATCGCCTGGTACGGCTGGGTCACTGAGAGCGAGCTGCAGGAGGCGCTTCGACAGTGGACCTTTGTACCCGACGGGGTTGACGCCCTGAGGCGTTACCTGGCTCGGCCGAGCACATGGCCGGGCGGTTGATCGGCCGGCCGGAGGGACGGGACTGACGGCAACGAGACGATTCCGGTGGAGGGTGAGTATCGCGGTGGACGTCACCGCGTAGGGGCCGGGATCAGGGCGTTCGGCAGCGCCCAGGGCATGGGTGTTGCGATCAGCGGTACCGCCGCGGAAGTCGTGCTCGTGGGCGTCAGGGTGATTGCGTGTCGTGCAGGGCGTGGAGTTCCTCGATGGACGTCCGTGCCAGACCGGTCGTGGGGGTGAACCAGTCGTTCAGTACGGCGATTTCGGCGGTGGAGTAGTCGGCGAAGAGCGAAGAGGTTGTGGAGGCGGGCGGCGTACGGCCGAGGTCGCCACGCCTGTTGCGGTGGCCGGGGAGCCCGGGGCCGCCGCTGCTGCTGCCGAGTCCTTGGGCTGAGCGCGGGCGATCTTGGTGGAGCGGCATTGTCAGTGGCTGCCTCTACAGTCGTAGGCGATGGCACAAGCATGGAAGTGCTCGGGGCTGCGGTGGTCGGCGGCTGGTCCCGTGCTCGTGTGGGACGGTGGTCGGCGCAGTGCGCTGACCAGGGGGAAAAGGGTGGCCTTCGGGGTCACGGACGGGGGTGTTCGGGAGTGTGTGGGGGCACGGGGGAATGCGTGTCCGGTACGGGCGGGTGTGCCGGGGCGGAGTACGGGGGCGCGGTGCGAGACGTGCGCGCGGCTGGACCGGGCGCACTCCGTGGCCGCCGACACGATGGCCGACGATCCGCGGCCGTATCACGTATATCTGGCGTGGTTCGGGCCAGGGATGGTGAAGGTCGGCATCACCGCCGAAGAGCGGGGATCCGCGCGGCTGCTGGAGCAGGGAGCCGTGTGCTTCAGCTGGCTGGGGCTCGGCCCGCTGATGGCCGCGCGGCGCACCGAGGAACTGCTGCGGGCGGCACTCCGGGTGCCGGACCGGATTCCGTACGGCGACAAGCGGGCCGTGCGGTCCGGCCTGGCGGGGACGGCCGAGGAGCGGGCGGCCGAGCTCGGCGAGCTGCATGCGCGGGCCGTGGCCCTGGGCGGGTGGCCGGAGTCCCTGGCCCGTGAGCCGTATCGCCCCGTCGATCACGTCGAGGTGTTCGGGCTCGCCGGCCTTCCCAACCCTGTCGGTGAGGTGAGCGAGCTGGTCCCGGGCGGGGCCGTGAGCGGGCGGCTCGTGGCGGCCGCGGGGCCCGATCTGCATCTGGAGAACGGGGGCAGGGGCGTCGTGCTGGATACGCGGGTGATGACCGGGTGGCAGCTGGTGCCGGTGGCGAGTGATGAACTCACCGTGCCGGTTCGGGAGTTCAAGACGGTGACGGTGGAGGTGACGGTCCAGGACGGGTTGTTCTAGAGAGAGGGGCGGAGCGTGTGCCGGGCGGAGCGTGTGCGGGGCGGGGCGGGGCGTGTGCCGCGTGGGCGGGGGCAGAGTGGCTGCCCGTGGTGAAGCTCAGTCGTTGCCGGGGTTTCGTAGCGATTCCCAGGTGCTCCCTGAGAGGTACCTGTGCTTTCTCAGGAAAATCACAGGTTCCGGAAATGGTGTTCTCAGAGGGCCCCGACAAGGTGTCCGCTATGACCACGACCTCGCCCCAGGGGCGCACCGAACTGCTGAGGCCGGACGGGAGCCCCGTCCGAGTGCTTGTGGTGGACGACGAGTTGTCGATCACCGAGCTGTTGTCCATGGCTCTTCGCTATGAAGGCTGGCAGATCCGCAGCGCGGGGGACGGCCAGGGCGCCGTTCAGACCGCGCGGGAGTTCCGTCCGGACGCCGTCGTTCTCGACATGATGCTGCCCGACATGGACGGGCTCGCCGTGCTCGGGCGGCTGCGGCGGGAGCTGCCGGACGTTCCCGTTCTGTTCCTCACCGCCAAGGACGCGGTCGAGGACCGGATCGCCGGGCTCACCGCGGGCGGTGACGACTATGTCACCAAGCCGTTCAGCTTGGAGGAAGTCGTCGCCCGGCTGCGCGGTCTCATCCGCCGCTCCGGTGCCGCCGACCGTCGCTCCGACTCCGTGCTCGTCGTCGGTGACCTCACCCTCGACGAGGACAGCCACGAGGTGAGCCGGGCCGGCGACAGCATCCACCTCACGGCCACCGAGTTCGAGCTGCTCCGGTTCCTCATGCGGAATCCCCGGCGGGTGCTCAGCAAGGCGCAGATACTCGACCGTGTGTGGTCGTACGACTTCGGCGGGCAGGCCAACGTCGTCGAGCTGTACATCTCGTATCTGCGGCGGAAGATCGACGCGGGGCGGGAGCCGATGATCCACACCCGGCGCGGTGCCGGTTACCTGATCAAGCCCGCGTCCTCGTGAGCGGACGACGACGGCCGCGTCCGCAGAAGCGACGTGGGGGTCCCCCCGCTCAAGCGAAGTCGAGAGTGGGGGAGGGACGACCTCGCACCCTGCGGACGAGGCTTGTCGTCGCGTCGGTGGTGTTGATCGCCGTGGTGTGTGCGGTGATCGGGACCGTGACGACGCTGGCTCTGCGTTCGCATCTGTACCAGGAGCTGGACGGACAGGTCGACGACGCGGGGAAGCGGATTTCGGCGCCCGCGAGGCCCGGCGGGGAGCCGGGCGCGGACGATCAGGGGACGAACACTTCCTCGAACACTGCCTCGACGACGGACCGGCTTGAGGAATTCGTCACCATGGGGCCGACGCAGGCGAAGACCGTGGCCGCCCAGGTCGGCACCAACGGCAAGGTCACCCGAGCGGTCGTCGCCGAGCAGGACTCCGGCGACGACGGCGACTACCTCAGGGACATGTCGGCCGTCGACCTGAGCGACGCCCAGATGACCGTGCTCAACGGGGTTTCCCAGGACGGCAAGCCGCACACCGTGTCCCTTCCCGGCCTCGGTGACTACCGCGTGCAGTACGTCAAGAGTGTCGACAGCGCCGCCGCCTACTACGTCGCCCTGCCGACCGACACGGTCACCAGCACCGTCAACACGCTCATCCTCGTCGAGGTGAGCGTCACCGGTGCCGGCCTGATAGCCGCCGGTATCGCGAGTTCGGTTCTCGTCGGTGTGGCCACCCGCCCGCTCCGCAAGGTCGCCGCCACCGCCACCCGTGTCTCCGAACTCCCCCTGCACACCGGCGAGGTCAACCTCAGCGAGCGTGTCCCCGAGTCGGAGACCGATCCGCATACCGAGGTCGGTCAGGTCGGTGCGGCGCTCAACAGAATGCTGGACCACGTGCACGGGGCGCTGCACTCACGGCAGCAGAGTGAGACGCGGGTGCGGCAGTTCGTCGCGGACGCCAGTCATGAGCTGCGTACGCCACTCGCCTCGATCCGCGGGTATGCCGAGCTGACCAGACGCGGCAGAGAGCAGGTCGGGCCCGACACCCGGCACGCGCTCGGCCGGATCGAGTCCGAGGCGGGCCGGATGACGCTGCTCGTGGAAGACCTGTTGCTGCTGGCTCGGCTCGACGCCGGACGGCCCTTGCAGTTCGAGCAGACCGACGTCATTCCGCTGGTCGTCGACACCATCAGCGACGCCCGCGCGGCGGGCATGGATCACAACTGGCGCCTCGACCTGCCCGACGAACCCGCCCTGGTCTCGGGGGACGCGGCCCGGCTCCAGCAGGTGCTCATCAACCTGCTCGGCAACGCGCGCAAGCACACTCCGCCGGGTACGACCGTCACCGCGCGGATTCAGCGGCGCGGGCCCTGGATGTGTGTGGACGTCGAGGACGACGGCGAGGGCATCCCGCCCGATCTGCTGCCGCATGTCTTCGAACGGTTTGCGCGCGGTGACTCCTCACGGTCCCGTGCCTCCGGCTCGACCGGCCTCGGGCTCGCCATCGTGCAGGCCGTCGCGACCGCGCACGGCGGTGCGGTGACCGTGGACAGTGTCCCGGGACGCACGGTCTTCACCGTGCATCTGCCTGCTCTCGACCCGCAGACGCCCGGCCCGCACACGCCCGACCCCTGGACGTCCGACCCGCGGACGCTCGACCCGCGGACGTCCGACCCCTGCACGTCCGACCCGCGGACGCCCGACCCCTGCGCGTCCGACCCGCGGACGCCCGACCCCTGCGCGTCCGACCCGCGGACGCTCGACCCGCGGACGTCCGACCTGCAGACGCTCGGCCCGGCGCCCGAAACATATCGGCAACCGCACTCACAGGCACAGCACAGTTCCACCACACCGGTGCAACAGGCGACTTGAGAAGAGTCGGTTCCATGCGAACCGACTCTTCTCCCGGCTCCCTGCCGGCGCGGGAGCACCTCCCGGCCGGGGACGCCGGTACGCCTGTCCTGGACGTAGTGATCCCCGTCTACAACGAGGAGAAGGACCTCCAGCCGTGTGTGCTGAGACTCCATCAGCACCTCAAGCGCACCTTCCCGTACGCCTTCCGCATCACGATCGCGGACAACGCGTCGACCGACACCACCCCGCAGGTGGCGTCCCGGCTGGCGGCGGAGCTGGCGGAGGTGCGGTCGGTCCGGCTGGAGCAGAAGGGCCGCGGCCGGGCCCTGCGCACCGTGTGGTCCGCCTCGGACGCGCCGGTCCTCGCCTACATGGACGTCGACCTGTCCACCGACCTCAACGCGCTGCTTCCGCTGGTGGCGCCGCTGATCTCGGGTCACTCGGACCTCGCGATCGGCTCCCGGCTCAGCCGGAGTTCCCGCGTGGTACGGGGTGCCAAGCGTGAGTTCATCAGCCGGACGTACAACCTGATCCTGCGCGGCTCGCTCCAGGCCCGTTTCTCCGACGCCCAGTGCGGCTTCAAGGCGATCCGCCGGGATGTGGCCCAGGTTCTGCTGCCCCTCGTCGAGGACACCGGCTGGTTCTTCGACACCGAGATGCTGGTGCTCGCCGAGCGCGCGGGCCTCCGTATCCACGAAGTGCCCGTCGACTGGGTCGACGACCCCGACTCCACCGTCCACATCGTGAAGACGGCGACCGACGACCTCAAGGGTGTCTGGCGGGTGGGCAAGGCCCTGGCCACCGGTTCGCTGTCGCTGGACCGGCTCGTCCGGCCGTTCGGCGACGACCCGCGGGACCGCGAGATCCAGGACGTACCCAAGGGGCTGGCCCGCCAGCTGGTCGGATTCTGTGTCGTGGGCGGCCTGTCCACCCTCTTCTACCTCCTCCTCTACACCGCGTTCCGGCAGTTCTCCGGCTCGCAGATCGCCAACGCGCTCGCCCTGCTGGTCTCCGCGATCGCCAACACGGCGGCCAACCGGCGGCTGACGTTCGGGGTGCGCGGCCGTGGCGGTGCCATCAAGCACCAGGCGCAGGGCCTGGTCGTCTTCGGCATCGGCCTGATTCTGACCAGCGGTTCGCTCGCCGCGCTGAACGCGGCGTCCAGCGACCCCGGGCACACCACCGAGCTGGCGGTCCTCGTCGCCGCCAACCTCGCGGCGACGGTGCTGCGCTTCCTGCTGTTCCGCGCGTGGGTGTTCCCGGACCAGCGGGACGAGGACCGGCCGTCGACCGTGGTCGCCTTGCCCACGACGCCCCTGCCCGCGACGCCCGCGCCCACTCCGCCCGTGCCCACCCCGCCCACTCCCCACCGCACGGCCCCGCTGCCCCAGCGCCCGAGGCCGCCGCACCAGAACTCCCCGTACGGCACCCCGTACGGCACCCCGTACGACTCCACCCCGGTCCGCGCCGGTGAAGCCGCGGACCGCTCCTGGAAGGACGCGACGTTGCGGCTGCAGCCCGTGCGTCCCGCCGACACTGATCCGAGGGACCGACGATGACCACGTACTACACAGCCGGTACGGCCGTCACGGAGCCCATCGCTCCGCCGGCGCCGGCGGCCGGAGAGCCGAAGCAGCCGTTCGTACGGAGACTGTGGCGCGGCCGGCCCGAGGACCCCCGCTGGGTGCGCCCGGCGTTCTGGGGCCTGCTGCTCGCCACCGCGGCGCTCTACTTCTACAACCTGAGCGCATCCGGCTACGCCAACTCCTTCTACTCCGCCGCCGTCCAGGCCGGCAGCCAGTCCTGGAAGGCCTTCTTCTTCGGCTCGCTCGACGCGGCCAACGCCATCACCGTCGACAAGCCCCCGGCCGCACTGTGGCCGATGGCCCTGTCGGTGCGCCTCTTCGGCCTCAGCTCCATGGCGATCCTGGCCCCTGAGGTCCTGATGGGCGTCGGCACGGTCGCCGTCGTCTACGCCTCCGTACGCCGCCGGTTCAGCCCCGCGGCCGGTCTGATCGCGGGCGTCGTGCTCGCGCTCACCCCCGTCGCGGCGCTGATGTTCCGGTTCAACAACCCGGACGCGATGCTGGCGCTGCTGATGGCGGTCGCCTGCTACTTCGTCGTGCGGGCGCTGGAGGACGGCCGTACGAAGTGGCTGGTGTGGGCCGGAGTCGCGATCGGCTTCGCCTTCCTGGCCAAGACGTTGCAGGCCTTCCTGATCCTGCCGCCGCTGGCGATCGTGTACGCGGTGTGCGCGCCGGTGACGGTGCGGAAGCGGTTTGTGCAGCTGGCGCTGGCGACGGTCGCGATCGTCGTCTCCGGCGGCTGGTGGGTCGCGATCGTCGAACTGTGGCCCGCGTCCTCGCGCCCCTACATCGGCGGCTCCCAGAACAACAGCTTCCTGGAGCTGACCTTCGGCTACAACGGCCTCGGCCGGCTGAACGGCGAGGAGACCGGCAGCGTCGGCGGAGGCGGTGGCGGCGGGAACACCGGCCAGTGGGGGGAGACCGGCTGGGACCGGATGTTCAACTCCGAGATCGGCGGCCAGATCTCCTGGCTGCTTCCGGCGGCCCTGATCCTGCTGATCGCGGGCCTGGTGGCCACGCGCAAGCTCAAGCGGACGTCCGTGACCCGTGGTTCGTTCCTGGTGTGGGGCGGCTCGCTGCTGATCACCATGGTCGTCTTCAGCTATATGGCCGGCATCTTCCACCAGTACTACACGGTGGCCCTCGCCCCCTACATGGCGGCCGTGATCGGCATGGGCGCCACGACGCTGTGGGAGAAGCGGCGTGAGATGTGGGCCTCGCTCGCCCTCGCCGCCGCGGTCGTGGCGAGTGCGGTCTGGGGTTACGTCCTGCTCAACCGCACCCCGGACTACCTCCCCTGGCTGAAGTGGCTGGTCCTGGTCGGCGGTCTGGCCGGCGCCCTCGGCCTGATCTTCGTCGCCAGGCTGGGCCGTCAACTGGCCCTCGCGGCAGCCGGGTTGAGCTTCGTCGCGGCCGTCGCCGGTCCGACGGCGTACACCATCAGCACGCTTCAGGAGGGCCACACCGGCTCCATCGTCACGGCCGGCCCGGCCGGGGCGAGCATGATGGGCGGCGGTCCTGGTGGCGGTGGCGGCGGCACGGGCGGCGGGATGCCGGGCCAGAACGGCAACGGGAACGGCAACGGCAACACACAGGGGCAGGGTCAGGGCCAGCAGGGCGGCGGCATGGGCCAGCCCCCGACCGGCGGCACCGGCGGGATACCGGGTGGCGGCATGCCGGGCCAGAACGGCAACAGCAACAGCAACAGTCAGAGCCAGAGCCAGGGCCAGAACCAGCAGGGCGGCATGCCCGGCGGGCAGACGGGCGAGGGCGGCGGCATGGGCGGTGGCGGCGTCGGCGGCCTGCTCAACGGCGCCACCGTCTCCGACGAGGCCAAGAAGCTGCTGGAGGCGAACGCCGGGGACTACACCTGGGCCGCCGCGGCCATCGGCGCCCAGAACGCGGCGAGCTACCAGCTCTCCACCGGCGAACCCGTCATGGCGATCGGCGGCTTCAACGGCACCGACCCGTCCCCGACGCTGGCCCAGTTCAAGCAGTACGTGGCCGACGGCAAGATCCACTACTTCATCTCCAGCGGCTCCGGCGGCGGCGGCATGGGCGGCAGCAGCAGCGGTACGTCCTCGCAGATCACGGAGTGGGTCGAGGCCAACTTCACGAAGGTGACGGTCGGTTCGTCGACGTTCTACGACCTGACGCAGGAGGCGAGCAGCAGCAGTAACTGACAGTGCTCCGGTGAGCGAGGGAGGGGCGGTGGCGATGGCGCCACCGCCCCTCCCCCTTCTCCCTCCTCACCCACATCTCTGCTGTACGCCGTATAGGAAGTGTTCTACGCTGTACAGCATGACCACGTCCCCCCAGGGCCATCCCCAGCGCTGGCTGATCCTCGGCGTCATCTGTCTCGCCCAGCTCACCGTGCTGATCGACAACACCGTGCTGAACGTGGCGATCCCCTCGCTCACCACCGAGCTGGGCGCCGCCACCTCCGACATCCAATGGATGATCAACGCGTACTCACTGGTGCAGTCGGGCCTGCTGCTGACCGCGGGCAGCGCCGCCGACCGCTACGGCCGTAAGAAGATGCTGATCGCGGGCCTGGCCCTGTTCGGCATCGGCTCGCTGGCCGCCGGACTCGCCGATTCCACCGGGCAGTTGATCGCGGCGCGGGCGGGTATGGGGGTGGGCGGTGCGCTGCTGCTGACCACGACGCTCGCCGTGGCCATGCAGATATTCGCGCCGGAGGAGCACCCCAAAGCCATCGGCATCTGGAGCGCCGTCAACGCGCTCGGCTTCGCCGCGGGGCCGCTGCTGGGCGGGTTCATGCTGAACCACTTC
The DNA here is from genome assembly GCF_009709555.1 of Streptomyces blattellae. Taxonomy (GTDB): domain Bacteria; phylum Actinomycetota; class Actinomycetes; order Streptomycetales; family Streptomycetaceae; genus Streptomyces; species Streptomyces blattellae. Next base: position 9,988 of record NZ_WJBG01000236.1, read on the forward strand.
TGGTGGGGCGCGATCTTCCTGATCAACCTGCCGGTCGCCGCGCTGGGCCTCGTCGCCGTGATCGCCCTGGTCCCCGAGTCCAAGGCTGTATTTTCCCGGGGGACAACCCCCGGACCCCCGGAGCGCGGCGACCGCCCCGACCTGCTCGGTGCGCTGCTGTCCACGATCGGCATGTCCTCGCTGGTGTTCGCGATCATCTCCGGGCCCGAGCACGGGTGGACGTCCGGGCGGGTGCTGGGCACGGGTGCGCTGGCCGTGGTCGTGCTCGGGATGTTCGCGTACTGGGAGAGCCGGATTCCGTATCCGATGCTCGACATGCAGTTCTTCCGGGACCAGCGGTTCACCGGTGCGGTGGCGGGGGCGGTGCTGATCACCTTCGGGATGGGCGGGGCGCTGTTCCTGCTGACGCAGCATCTGCAGTTCGTGCTGGGTTACGACGCGCTGGAGGCGGGGCTGCGTACGGCGCCGCTCGCGCTGTCCGTGGTGGCGCTGAACTTCTCGGGGCTGTCGGCGAAGTGGACGGCGAAGCTGGGGACACCGGTGTCCATCCTGCTGGGCATGGTGCTGATGTCGGCGGGACTGGTGTCCATCGCCACGCTGGCCTCCGGCGGTTATGCCGGGACGCTGCTCGGGTTGCTGCTGATCGGAGTGGGATGCGCTGTGGCCAACCCGGCGATGGCGCACGCCATCATGAGTGCGATTCCCCGGGAGAAGGCGGGAGTCGGTGCCGGCGTCAACGGCACGCTCGCGGAGTTCGGGAACGGGCTCGGGGTGGCCGTGCTCGGGGCCGTGCTCAACTCGCGGTTTGCCGCGTTGATTCCGGTGGCGGCGGCGTCTTTGCCTGCGGCGTTGGCTTCGGCGGGGTCTGCGGAGGAGAAGGAGCGTATAACGGATGCGTTTTCTTCTGGGCTTCAGACCAGTCAGCTGGTGGGGGCGTTGGCGGTGTTGCTGGGTGGGGTGGTCGCGGCGGCGTTGCTGCGACGTGCGGAAAGGGCAGACTCGGGGGTGTTGGTCGCCCACTAGTTCGGGTGGTGCGGTCGTCTCGCGAGTGCGGTTTGTATGTGGTCGGTCGCGCAGTTCCCCGCGCGACCGGCATCAGGAGACTCAGGAAGGTGCGCCATGAGCAAGTCAGCCCAGCGGGCGGCGCGTACCAGCGTCTGGCTGGAGGGGAAGGCACGGCGTGGCGGGCGTGGCGGCGGGCAGCCCTCCGGGCTCGATCGTGACCGGATCACCGAGGTCACCGTCCGGCTGCTGGATGCCGAGGGGCTGGGCAGGTTCTCCATGCGGCGGCTGGCCGGGGAGCTGAACGTCACGGCGATGTCCGTGTACTGGTACGTCGACACCAAGGACGACCTGCTCGAACTCGCCCTGGACGCGGCCTTCGGCGAACTGCGGTTGCCTGACCCGGACACGGAGGGCGAGGACTGGCGCGATCAGCTGCGCACGCTGGCCCGGGAGTACCGGGGCCTGCTGGTGCGGCACCCGTGGCTGTCACCGCTCGCCGGGACGTTTCTGAACATCGGCCCGAACTCGCTGTCGTTCTCCCGGGTCGTCCAGCGCGTCATCCGCCGGACCGGCCTGCCCGCGCGGGGACTCACCGGCGCCATCTCGGCCGTCTTCCAGTTCGTGTACGGATACGGCACGATCGAGGGCCACTTCATCGCCCGCTGCGCGGACGCCGGCATGACCCAGGACGACTACTTCCGGCACGCGATGAGCGCGGTCACCCGGTCCCCGGACGCCGCCGAGGTCATCCAGGAGTCCGCCGACCTCATGGCGGCCCGCGGCGGTGACACCGTGGAGGAGATGCGAGAGCGGGACTTCGAGTTCGCGCTGGAGCTGCTGATCGCGGGGATCGAGGCGATGGTGAGGGCTGCTGGGGCGGAGCGGCCGTAAGCAGGCGGGTGCTGTCGGGGGCGGCCGGAATCGACCTGCGGGAAGGCGCCCGCCACTCTCGGCACCGGGTGACATCTCCCAGCCCGTCCGGCGTTTGAGGACGAGGCCGTTCAGGTCGACGGGGGTCTGGGGCGGAGCCCGCAGCGGGCGCGCTGGAGCCGCGGTTCCAGCGCGCCCGCCTAGCCCTGCGGAGCCAGCCGTGCCGGGAACCCGCCCGTCGCCACCGGCCCCCACCGCTCGGGCGTGACCCGGATGATCGACTTGCCCTGCTTCACCATCGCCTCCCGGTACTCGTGCCAGTCCGGGTGCTCCCCGGCGATGTTGCGGTAGTACTCGACGAGCGGCTCCACGGAATCCGGCGAGTCGATGACCTCGGCGGTCCCGTCGATCTGGACCCACGGCCCGTTCCAGTCGTCGCTCAGCACGAGGAGGCTGACCCGCTCGTCCCGCTTGGCGTTGCGTGTCTTCGCGCGCTCGGGGTAGGTGGAGACCACGATTCGCCCCGAGTCGTCGACCCCGCAGGTGAGCGGCGACGCCTGCGGGCTCCCGTCGCCCCGCCGGGTCAACAGGATCGCGCGATGCCGGGTCCGTACGAAGTCCAGCAACCCGTCCAGGGAGACGCGGGTATTGGTCGCGATGTTCGGTGCCATGCCGTCAGCCTAGGGGCACGGGCACGGGCACGGGCACGGGCACGGGCACGGCTCGGCCTGCCCCTGCTGAGCTGAGCCTAGGTTGGGGGCTGTGGTCATGGCAGGCCGAGCGTACGGACGTCACCGACGCCCGGCCGGACAGGCCAGGTCGGGCTTCGAATGGTTCGGAGAACAGGTCACCAGTGCCGAGGAAAGGTACGAGGGGCGTTCAAGGGAGAAGCCGTACGACACGTCTCTGCCGGATTCCAGCCGCTCGGCCGCGGATCCGACCAGCGTGATCTGCCGGGTGGTGTCACGTTCCCACACGGAGGCGAACCGGTGCGTGTACTGGGTCAGTTCCGGCGGTGGATGAGGTCGCGCGAGGCCCCGGGCTCCAGGGCGGCTTTCTGCATGCGGTCGAGAATGAGTCGGTACTTGGCCAACTGTGCGACGGAGTGGATGAGTTCGCTGCCGTGGGGCCGCGTCGAGCTGTGCTGTGTCGAGGGCGGGTACGGGCCCGTACGTATGGTCCAGCCGACTGCTGGGGCGGCCGGTCCCTCGGGGGCGGCCTGCTGGATCGCGGTGCCGGGAAGCTGCTGTGGTTCGAGGTGGGCGGATGAGGTCTGAGTCATCACCAGCCACGTCATGCCTGAGGCAGCGTCATGCCTGCGGCAGCGACTCGCCCTGTACCGCTTCGATGTCCAGCTCCACCTTCAGCGTCGTACCGACCGCCGCGATGCCCGCCTGGACCACCTCGTTGTAGTACATGGCGAAGTCCTCGCGCTGCAGTCGGGTCGTGGCACGGAAGGCGGCCCGGGTGCCGCCCCAGGGGTCCGCGCCGGTGCCGAGGTAGGCGAGGTCGAGGTCGACGGGTCGTACGACGCCGTGCAGGCCCAGCTCGCCGTGGACCGTCCAGCGGTCCGGACCTGCCGGCGTCAGGCCCGTCGAACGGTAGGTGATCTCGGGGTATGTCGCCACGTCCAGGAAGTCCGCGGACGTCAGATGCCCGTCCCGCATCGCGTTCCCCGTGTCGACGGACGCGGCCCGGATCACCGCCTCCACCCGGGACTTGGCGACGTCGTCGGGCGCGACCTCGATCAGGCCCGCGAACTCGGTGAACCGGCCGTGCACGCTGGAGATCCCCAGATGCTGGGCGACGGCGCTGACGCGGGAGTGCGCCGGGTCGATGGTCCAGGGCCCGGGCGGCGGCAGCTCGGCGCCGCCCTGCCGGGCCAGCGTCACCGTGCCCACGTCGGCCCGGCCGCTCGCGGTGACGATCGCGCTGGCGGCGGCGGGCGCGTAGCCGACAGCCGTGACGATGACCGTGTACGCCCCGGGAGTCAGCGCGGTCGCATCCCGCACGGCCCCCTCCTCGTCGGCCTCCGCCCGCACCACCTGCGCACCGGTCATGTCGGTCACCGTGACCACCGCGTGCGACACGGCCCATCCGTCCCGCGTCCGGATCTTCGCGGTCAGTCCCATCCGTCAACTCCCTGCGAAACCTTGCAAATTGGCCATAGAGCGGACCGGCCCGTGCCGAACGCGCACCTCCACCCAGGGCGCGCGCCCGGCACGGGCCGGGGTTCCGGCTACTCGCCCGGGTGGGCGAGTTCGATGTCGTGGGCGTCGGCTCCACGACCGGAGACGGTCAGCGCCGTCGCGACCGGCGGGTAGCCCGTCGCGATGACGGTGTACTCCCCGCCGTCGAGGTCGGTGAAGGCGTACGCCCCGTCCGTGCCGGTGGTGGCGGTGCCGACCACGTTGCCCGCCGCGTCGAGCAGCGTCACACGGGCGTCGGCCAGCGGACCGTGCGGGGCCCGTACGACACCCTGGACCTGCGCGCCCGCGTCGAGGTCGACCTCGATCCGGGTGACCCCGGTGCCGCTCACCTCGGCGGGCAGGGCACGCGGCCGGAACCCGGCGGCGTTCACCGCGACGGTCACGGCACCCGGCACCAGCTCGGTGAAAGCGAACTCGCCCTGCTCACCGGTGACCTGGGTGGCCAGCAGATCCCCGCGCACATCGGTGACGATCACCATCGCGTCCTTGACCGGAAGGGCGGTCGCCACCGCCCGCACGACACCGTTCAGCCCGCTGGTGCCGCTGAGCAGGATGTCGTACGACAACGGCTCGCCGTTGACCACGATCGTGGACGCCTGCGGCTGGAACCCGTCGGCGGAGGCGATCAGGACGTACGAGCCCGCGCCCGGCGCGTCCACCGCGTAGGAGCCGTCGCCCTGCGCGACCGAGCGGCCCAGCTGGCGCCCGGCGAGGGAGATCAGCGTGACGGCGGCCTGCGGGACGGGCGCGCTCTCGGCGCCGCGGACATGGCCGCGGACCGGTATGCCGCCGGAATGCTCCCGCGGCGGAGCCACCGTGGCGACGGCGGCGAGCTTCTGCGTGCCCTCCGGACCGGCCTCGGGACCGGCACCGGGACCGGCCTCGGCGTTTGCGGCGACGGCCCAGCTCGGAACCTTGCTCGGAACATTGCTCGGAACCTTCTCGCCGACCGGAGCTTCAGCGGTCGCCTCGGCCGGGGTCTTCTCGGACTCGGACCCGGGGTTCTGCGCCATCGCGCCCTTCGTCTTCAGCGGAACCTCCTTGATGAACAGCACGAACAGCAGGGCGAGCAGTGCGCCCGGCGCGGCGTAGAGGAACACGTCCGCTATGCCGTGGCCGTAGGCGCTCTCCATGAGCGTGCGGACCGGGCCGGGCAGGGCGTCCAGGTCCGGGATGCTGCCGGTGGAGGAGGAACCGGTGACCGCGGCGGCGGACTGCGGGTCGAGGGTGGCGGCGCCCTGCTCGACGTAGTGCGTGATCCGGTGGCTGAGGACCGTGCCGAGTGCGGAGACGCCCACCGCACCGCCGAGGGAGCGGAAGAAGGTCACCACCGAGCTGGCCACGCCCAGATCGCTCGGGTCCACCTGGTTCTGCGTGGCCAGCACCAGGTTCTGCATCATCATGCCGACGCCGAGCCCCAGCATGGTCATGAAGATCGCCACGTGCCAGTACTCGGTGTCGTACCGGATCGTGCCGAGCAGGCCCAGGCCCGCCGTCAGCAGCACGGCACCGACCAGCAGCCACGCCTTCCAGCGCCCGGTGCGGGTGATGATCCGGCCGGAGACGGCGGAGGCGACGAACAGGCCGGTGATCATCGGGATGGTCATGACGCCGGACATGGTCGGCGACTTGTCCCGGGCCAGCTGGAAGTACTGGCTGAAGAAGATCGTGCCGGAGAACATCGCGACACCGACGAACAGCGAGGCGAGCGAGGTCAGCGTGATGGTGCGGTTGCGGAACATCCGCAGCGGGATGATCGGCTCGCTCGCCTTCGCCTCGACCAGCACGAAGATCGCGAGGAGCGCGACCGTACCGCCGACCATCGCGTACGTCTGCCAGGACACCCAGTCGTACTTGTCACCGGCGAAGGTGACCCAGACCAGCAGCAGGCAGACCCCGGCCGTGATGAAGAAGGCGCCGGCCCAGTCGACCTTGGCCCGCCGCTTGACCACCGGCAGGTGCAGGGTCCGCTGCAGCACGATCAGGGCTATCACGGCGAAAGGCACGCCGACGTAGAAGCACCAGCGCCAGCCCAGCCAGTCGGTGTCGGTGATGACACCGCCGATCAGCGGGCCGCCGACCATCGCGGTAGCGAACGTGGCGCCGAGGTAGCCGTTGTAGCGCCCGCGCTCACGCGGGGCGACCATCGCCGCCAGGATGATCTGGGCCAGCGACGACAGACCGCCCATGCCGATGCCCTGGACGGCGCGGAAGGAGATCAGCATCGCCGGGTTCTGCGACAGACCGGCCGCCGCCGAGCCCACCACGAAGATCACCAGCGCCAGCTGGATCAGCAGCTTCTTGGAGAACAGGTCGGCGAGCTTGCCCCACAGCGGGGTGGACGCGGTCATCGCCAGCAGCGTCGCGGTCACGACCCAGGTGTAGGCGCTCTGCCCGCCGCCGAGGTCCTGGATGATGTCGGGCAGGGCGTTGGAGACGATCGTGGACGACAGGATCGCGACGAACATGCCGAGCAGCAGGCCCGTCAGGGCCTCCATGATCTGCCGGTGCGTCATCGGAGCGCCGTCGGCGGAGCCTTGGGAGCCTCCCCCGTGCTTGGCGTGAGCCCGCACACCGGCTGGTGTGGTCGTTGCCATGGGCTTCCTTCTCTTACGTGCTCGCTCTTATGTGCTCGCGGGTGTACGGGTGGTCTCGTCGAACGCGGGAGGGCCGGGCGGGGCCTGCGGCCGGGGCGGGGCCTGCGGCCGGGGCGGGGCCTGCGGCGGGGGCGGGCCCTGCGGCCGGGACGCGGTCCGGCAGTCGCCGAAGCTGTCCCTGAGCCGGGCCATCAGCAGGGTGAGCCGGCCGACCTCGTCGTCGGACCAGTCGTGCAGGCGGTGGGCGAGCAGCTCGGTGGTCCGCCGGGTCAGCTCGTCGACCATCGCCCGGCCGACGGGGGTGAGGCGCAGGATGCGGGAGCGCTTGTCCGCCGGGTCCGGGGAGCGCTCGATCCAGCCGCGTTCGGCGACGTGCGCGACATGGCGGCTGGTCACCGACATGTCCACGGCGAGCAGCTCCGCGAGCCTGCTCATGCGCATGTCGCCGTCGTGTCCGAGCAGCATCAGTACGGCGGCGGAGCCGCTGGGGCATTCGGACGGCAGAATCCGTCCCATCTCCCGCCTCACGGCCGCGAAGGCGCTGAGCTGGCGGGCCAGTTCCTCGTACTGCGTCTGCTCGGCCATCACACCTCCCGCTTTCGTTGCTTAGGGCAACCATAAGGGGGGTGGTTGCCATGGGCAAACAAACGGGCGTAAGTTCGGCATAAAAACTTGGCAAAGGCAAGTATTGCGGCTGTAAACGCGCCGGTGGCGAAGGTTCTGTGCGAGGAACGGATCCCCCGCTTGGGCGGCCACCCTCGATTCGCTAGGGTCTCGGGGCATGGCTAACACCCAGGGCCCCCAGGGCAACCACGACCCCGCAGGCAGCACTCAGATGTTCCGCGCGTTCGTCGACGAGGCCCCGCGGGGCCGGCAGCAGGCGGCGGCGGCCTCCTCGGGCCCCCGGATCGGCCTGATCATCGGTGCCGTCGTCGCGGTGGCCGTCGTGGCCGCCGTCGCGTGGCTCGCGCTGATGTAGTCAGGCCGCCGAACCTACGCGGACCCGCCTCACTTCCACTGGACGGACACGTCCCGCGTCTCGATGTGCATGCCCAACGGCACCCGCCACTCGTCGACGCACACCGTCCAGCTCTGTTCCTTCCGTGCCCCGGCCCTGACCGGCACCGGAAGCTCCTCGGTCGACTCGACGGTCCCCCAGTCGATGCCGAGCAGGCCGATGATGTGCGTCTCGAAGGTCACCGTGCCCGAACGCACCGCGGTTCCGCCCGAGTTGTGGAAGTCGACGGTCACCTTCTCGCACCAGCGCTCGTCCGTGGGCTCCCGCTCCGGCTCGGACCAGGTGAGCGCGGCGGGCGCGGGGGATGCCGTAGGACTGCTGCCGCCGCTTGATGGTGGCGGCGATGTCGCGGGGGTACGGGGGGACTCGGCGCCCTCGGCCCCGGTACCGGCCGCCGTCTCGACCCCGGTCCCGGCCGCCGTCTCGACCCCGGTCCCGGCCTCCGTCTCGGCACCGGTCTCGGCACCGGTCGCGGCTTCCGTCCCGGTGGACGGGGCGGGGTCCGGGCTGTCCGCCCCGGAGGGCCCTTCCCGGACCGAAGGGCCGCTCGAGCTTCCGCCCGCGCCCGGCGAATCGGCCGGCCCTTCCGAGAGCGGTGCCTGTGTCTCGGGATCGAGCGGCACCAGGCTCACATCGCCGGTCGGCCGCACGGCCTCCCCGGACGCCTGAGGTGCCGAACCGGTCGCCACATACCCGTCGCCGCCGCCCTGGGCCCCGCATGCGGCCAGCATCCCGCCCAGGCAGACGACGGCCGCCGACGCGCCGATCGCGGCGCCCCGGCGGCCATGTGTCCACGCCGTCCACGTCCTCCACGTCGATCGAAGCATCGCGCCATGGTGGCTGACGCTTCGTCAAATAGGAAGCCCCGGGCGGCCTTTGGTGCGGCCTTTGGCGCGGCTTTTGGTGTGGCCTTTGGTGCGGCCCTGCTGGTGATCCGGCCTTTCCTGCGGCCTCAGTCGGAGATGAGGCCTTCCCGCAGCTGTGCCAGCGTCCTGGTCAGCAGCCGGGAGACGTGCATCTGGGAGATGCCGACCTCCTCGCCGATCTGCGACTGGGTCATGTTGGCGAAGAAGCGCAGCATGATGATCCGGCGCTCGCGGGGCGGCAGCTTGGCGAGCAGGGGCTTGAGGGATTCGCGGTACTCGACGCCCTCCAGGGCGCTGTCCTCGTAGCCGAGGCGGTCCGCGAGAGAGCCCTCGCCGCCGTCGTCCTCGGGGGCCGGGGAGTCGAGCGATGAGGCCGTGTAGGCGTTGCCGACCGCGAGGCCGTCGACGACGTCCTCCTCGGACACGCCCAGGACCGTGGCCAGTTCGGTGACCGTCGGGGAGCGGTCCAGCTTCTGCGACAGCTCGTCGCTGGCCTTGGTGAGGGCGAGCCGCAGCTCCTGCAGCCGCCTGGGCACCCGGACCGACCAGGACGTGTCACGGAAGAACCGCTTGATCTCGCCGACGACCGTCGGCATCGCGAACGTCGGGAACTCCACGCCCCGTTCGCAGTCGAAGCGGTCGATCGCCTTGATCAGGCCGATGGTGCCGACCTGGACGATGTCCTCCATGGGCTCGTTGCGCGAGCGGAAGCGGGCCGCCGCGTACCGCACGAGCGGGAGGTTGAGCTCGATCAGCGTGTCCCGGACGTATGCGCGCTCAGGGCTGTTCTCGTCCAGTGCGGCGAGCCGCAGGAAAAGGGAGCGGGACAGGGTGCGGGTGTCGATGGTCTCCGGGGCGGGGATCTCCGGGGCCGGTGCGGCTTCCAGGACGACCTCAACCTCGTCGATGGGGCCGAGCGCGGCGTGCGCCTCGGGCGCTGCCTCGCTCTTTGTGAGCGTGAGCACCTTCGAGCTGCCCTTGTCTGCGGACATGCCACCCCCTTTGGGTCGCGGGACGGTCGCGGCGAGCGCTCCGTCGAGGAACGCCAGCCTTCACCTGAATACCGGAGCCGCAGCTCCGGCAAACGCACTTCCCGCAGAATGTCACATGTCGGCAACACGCTGTAGTGACATGTCGACATGTGAGACTCGAATCCGCCCTGGATAAAGGGGGTCTGACGGTTTTTCGGCACAGAACTGTCGGGATCAGACCTGGTGAGCGATTCGCTCTCGACGGTGATGGATCGATCCTCTATGCGGTTAAGTGCCGCCTAAGCATCGATTCTGTTCGCCGAGCGAAGCCGCTGGAAGCTACGCGCCAGTAGCCGCGAGACATGCATCTGGGAGACGCCGAGTTCCGCACTGATTTGCGACTGCGTGAGATTGCTGTAGTAGCGCAACAGCAGGATGCGCTGTTCCCGTTCGGGGAGCTGGACCAGCAGATGCCGGACGAGGTCGCGGTGTTCCACGCCGTCCAGCGCCGGGTCCTCGTAGCCGAGCCGGTCGAGGAGTCCGGGCAGGCCGTCGCCCTCCTGGGCCGCCTCCAGGGAGGTGGCGTGGTACGACCGCCCCGCCTCGATGCAGGACAGCACCTCCTCCTCCGTGATGCGCAGCCGCTCGGCGATCTCGGCGGTGCTCGGCGTGCGTCCGAAGGCGGTCGTCAGGTCCTCGGTGGCGCTGTTGACCTGCACCCACAGTTCGTGCAGCCGGCGCGGTACGTGGACGGTGCGGACGTTGTCGCGGAAGTACCGCTTGATCTCGCCGACGACCGTCGGCATCGCGAACGTCGGGAACTGCACGCCCCGGTCCGGGTCGAAGCGGTCGATGGCGTTGATGAGCCCGATGGTGCCGACCTGGACGACGTCCTCCATGGGCTCGTTGCGGGAGCGGAAGCGGGCGGCCGCGTAGCGCACCAGCGGAAGGTTGGCCTCGATGAGCGCCCCGCGCACCCGGTCGTGCTCCGGCGAGCCCGGCTCCAGTTCCTTCAGCTCGCCGAAGAGCACCTGAGTGAGCGCCCGGGTGTCGGCGCCGCGGCGCTTCTCGGGGGCGGGGGGCTGGTCCTGGGTCTCGGGGGCGGGAGCCGGCGTCTCGGCCTGAGCGGGAGCCTCGTCCTGGGGCGGCGCGGTACTGGCCGACACGGTCAACGCCACCTCTTTCTCGGTCAACTCATCCGTCTCATCCGTCAAAAGCTGTCATAGCATCACAAGACATGTGCATTGCGTGCAAGCACCGTGTAACTACGTGTTGACGGCAAATTGGTGCATAAGGCGCAGAAAAGCCCTCCGCCGTTCCGGCGGAGGGCTTCACAGGCCGTGGTTCGGAAACGAACCGGTGGCTCAGAGTCGGTGGCTCAGAACTCGTAGTCGGCGATCACCCACGTGGAGAACTCGCTCCACAGGGCGACGCCCGCCTGATGCTCAGGGTGCACGGCGTACGTCCGCAGGGCCGCACGGTCCTCGAACGCCGAGTTGATCGCGAAGTCGTACGCGATGGGCCGGTCGCTGAGGTTCCAGCCCATCTCCCAGGAGTGGATCTCGGGAATCTTGCCCTTGAGCGCGCGGAAGAGCTCCACGCCCTTCACCACGCGCGGGTCGTCGCGCTCGACGCCCTCGTTGAGCTTGAAGAGGACCAGATGACGGATCATGAATCTCCTCCGTTGGCGACCCAGGTCGCGAAGTCGCCGAGGGCGTTCGCGGCGTCCGATATGCCTTCGAAGCCTATCTGGACATAGTCGGCGGCCTTCGCCGGGTCCGTGATGATCACGTAGAGCACGAAGACCACGAGCACGTAGACGGCGATCTTCCTCGAATTCACCGCCACCGCGGCCTCCTCTGTGCGTGCTGCGCCCTGAGGGCCCCTGTCGACGGCGGCGAGTGTAACCTTCACACCCCTGTTACGGACCACAACGGCCCGCAGGTGAGGGGCTTTTGCCGAGGCCGTCGAGAGTCCGCCGGACGCAAGAAGGGCCCCATCTTGCGACGGGACCCTTCTTCAGCGGTAGCGGAGGGATTTGAACCCTCGGTGACTTGCGCCACACTCGCTTTCGAGGCGAGCTCCTTCGGCCGCTCGGACACGCTACCGAGGGAGACCTTACAGCACGGCGGGGCATGGTTTGAAATCGGTATTCGCCGGTCCGGGCGGGGGATACGGCCTCAGCGGTCGCGGAAGAAGTCGGTGAGCATACGGGCGCACTCCTCGGCGAGCACGCCCTCGATCACCTCGGGCCGGTGGTTGAGCCGTCGGTCGCGTATGACGTCCCAGAGGGAGCCGGCCGCGCCCGCCTTGTCGTCCCGGGCGCCGTAGACGACCCGGTCCACGCGGGACTGGACGATCGCGCCCGCGCACATCGTGCAGGGTTCGAGGGTCACGACGAGCGTGCAGCCCGTGAGGCGCCACGCTCCCGCCCGCCGCCCGCTGACACCCTTGCCGGAGGCTTCCTCAGAGCTGGACGCCTGAGGGGAACCCCATCGCGCCGCACCTCCCCATTTCGCCGCGGCCCGCCGGATGGCGAGCACCTCGGCGTGGGCCGTCGGATCGCCGGTGGCCTCGCGTTCGTTGTGGCCGGTCGCGAGCACGGTCGTACCGTCCGGGGCCAGCACCAGGGCGCCGACGGGGACGTCCCCGCCCCGGACGGCGTGTGCCGCCTCGTCCAGGGCGAGCCGCATCGCGGCCCGCCAGCGGTCCCGTACCGGGTCCGGCGGACCTGGGGCGGACTGCCCGGCCCGGCCGGTCAGCGGACAGCCTCCAGGAGGTCCGAGGCGCCCAGCGCGTCGGCGATCTCGGTGAGCGCGTCGTCCGTCAGGATCAGCAGCTCCTTCTCGCTGACGCCCAGGTCGTCGAGGATCCTGGCGTCACCGACCGGGCCGTGCGGCACGGCCTCGGCGGAGGGGCTGTCGTCCTCGCCGTCGGCGTCGTCCTCGGCCGAGCCGTCCTCGGTGCCGTCGAGGTCGAGGGAGTCCAGGTCGGCGACGTCGTCGTCACCCGGGTCCCGGCCGAGCAGTTCGTCGGTGAGCAGGATCTCGCCGTAGCTGCTGCGGGCAGCGGCGGCGGCGTCCGAGACGTAGATACGAGGGTCGTCCTCGCCGTCGACGCGGACGACGCCGAACCAGGCGTCCTCCTGCTCGATGAGTACGAGCACCGTGTTCTCGTCGGTGGAGGATTCCCGCGCCAGGTCGGCCAGATCCGACAGGGTCTCCACATCGTCGAGCTCTGTGTCGCTCGCTTCCCACCCGTCTTCGGTGCGCGCGAGCAGTGCGGCGAAGTACACCGTGACTCTCCCACTGGTAGGCGTGCCGGTTGGGGGTCCCCCCGGCGGAGGTTGCGGGCGGGGAATGTGGAACTCCGAGCCCCGCCCACTCGGAATCGTGGCAGAAACCAGGCGTTCAGGGGACGTCTTCGACTCCCTGTGTCCGCTCGTTTTGATCGTCCACCAGCGGGATCGTACGCGGCTCGGGGACCGCCGGCGTACGGGGGCGGCTCTCAGGACGTCCTCTCAGGCGGGTCGGCCTACCAGCGGAAGGTGCGCATTCGCATCGCGTGCCGCAGTCGTGCCGCCTTGGCGCGGCGGGGCTGGACGCGGTCGCGCAGCTCGCGGGCCTCGGCGAGTTCGCGCAGGAAGACCGCGCGGCGCCGCCTGCGATCGGCGTCGGTCTCCTGCGGCGACGGGTCCGTTCCGGACTCATGATCGGACATCGGCACACCCCCGTACATCCTTCCCACTTTCCCTCTGATGGGCGGTTTGATGCCATCACAAGGGTTACGGCGGCCCGGTTACTGTTAGGCCATGCGTCTCCAAGTCGTCGACCACCCCCTGGTCGCCCACAAGCTCACCACGCTGCGCGACCAGCGCACCGACTCCGCGACCTTCCGGCGACTCGCCGACGAGCTGGTCACCCTGCTCGCCTACGAGGCCACGCGCGACGTGCGCACGGAGCAGGTCGACATCACCACGCCGGTCGCCCCGACCACCGGCGTCAAGCTGTCCCACCCGCGCCCGCTGGTGGTGCCGATCCTGCGGGCCGGCCTCGGCATGCTGGACGGCATGGTCCGGCTGCTGCCGACCGCCGAGGTGGGGTTCCTGGGCATGATCCGCAACGAGGAGACGCTCCAGGCCTCCACCTACGCCACCCGTATGCCGGAGGACCTTTCCGGGCGTCAGGTGTACGTCCTGGACCCGATGCTCGCCACCGGCGGCACCCTGGTCGCCGCGATCCAGGAGCTGATCAAGCGCGGCGCGGACGACGTGACCGCCGTGGTGCTGCTCGCCGCCCCGGAGGGCGTCGAGGTCATGGAGCGCGAGTTGGCGGGTACGCCGGTGACGGTCGTGACGGCGTCGGTCGACGAGCGCCTCAACGAGCACGGCTACATCGTGCCGGGTCTGGGGGACGCGGGGGACCGGCTGTATGGAGCGGCTGAGTAGCTGCTCCGCCGCTCCGGCTCCGCTGGGTAGCACGCCTGTTTCAGCGGTCTTCGTCAGAAATGCTTCGTCAGAAATGCTTCGTCAGAACGTCTTCGTCAGAACGTCTTCTTCAGCAGGTCTTCTTCAGCAGGTCTTCGACGAAGAGGGCGCCGGCTGAGGCCCGGTCAGTGCGGCCAGTGCCTTGTCGGCGTCCTGCTTCGTCGCCAGCGCCTTGAAGCCGTTGCCGAGGATCAGGTCGACGGCCGGGCCCTTGCGGGCGGCGTCCGTGCGGCGCTCGGCGGTGCTGAGCTGGGTGGCGAGCACCGGCAGCGAGGTGTTCAGGGAGGAGGCGGGGCCGAGCAGTATCCCGGTGCCCTTGACCTTCTTGTCGAACTCCGCGGTCGCGTTGCCCACGTCGCCGATCCGGAAGCCACGTTTCTTCAGTTCGTCCGCCGTCTGCTTGGCCAGCCCGCTGCGGGTCGTGGCGTTGAGCACGTTGACGGTGACCTTGCCGGGCGCGGGAACGGCGGCGGTGGTGCTCGGTGAGGGGCTCGCCTTGGACGAGCAGTCCGACCTGGGGCCGACCGCGGAGGCGGAATCGCCGCCGCCCGAGAAGAGGTCGATGAGTTGCAGCGTGCCCCAGCCGGCCAGCCCGAGCGCGGCGGCCGAGGCCACGGCCCCGGCCGCGAGCCTGCCTCGCCGTCGGGGTCGGCGCATCCGGGGGTACTTGTCCCCCTTGATCCGGTACTGGCCGCCCATGCCGGGGGGAGTCAGCATGCTCATGGGCGCAGCGTAGTGCGCGCGGGCGACGATTCCTACTAGATGATCATTGCCAGCGCACAGTTCAACCCGTTAGGGGCACCGGCCGTGGTGGTCCGGCCTGGTGCTCCGGGTGCGGACCGCGGAGCAGCGGGCCGGCTGTCAGTCCAGTTCGAGGACGCGTGCGTGCAGCACTTGGCGCTGCTGGAGGGCCGCGCGGACCGCGCGGTGCAGGCCGTCCTCCAGGTACAGGTCGCCCTGCCACTTGACGACGTGGGCGAACAGGTCGCCGTAGAAGGTCGAGTCCTCGGCCAGGAGTGTCTCCAGGTCGAGTTGGCCCTTCGTCGTCACGAGCTGATCGAGGCGGACCGGGCGCGGCGCGACATCCGCCCACTGCCGGGTGCTTTCCCGGCCGTGGTCGGGGTACGGCCGGCCGTTTCCGATGCGCTTGAAGATCACACGGAAAGCCTACCGGTCAAGACCTTCCGGGCGCAGCCATGAGAGGGAGTGTGACGCTGGAAAAGATGCCGTAAACCTGGGTGAACCGGAAGCATGAGACTGACTATGCCGGAAGCAAGGGGCCGGATATGGAGGCCGGGGGCCTGATGTGAGCGACAGTGAGACCGTGCCCGCGGCGATCCCGGCGTCATGCACAGGCTGTGGATGGGGAGTCGGTGCACGAGAGGTTCGGCTGCGGGCCGGTGGGGGCTGTTCGGGCAGTTCGCCGCGCCCCTTGAGGGCGTGATGCGTACCCGCCCCCACCGGTTCCGCTCGCTTAGGGCTGCCTGCCGGGGGCGGGCTGCTTCTGGGGCTGTTGCTGGGGTTGTTGCTGGGGTTGTTGCTGGGGACGGGGTGTGCTGCGAAGGGCCTCGGCGCGCAGGAGGGCGCGCAGGACGGCGTAGGGGTCGTTGGGCATGGGGGTGTGGTCCTTGCGTTGTGGTGACAGGGGGCGGGGTGGGGGCATGGCCCCTGTCAGCAGCGGAGGACCACCGTGCGGAGGTTGTTCAGGGCGGGTTCGGTGCGGGCCGGCTCCGGCGGCGGTGGGATGGCCGGCGAGGGCGCGGGCCGCTGGCGGGGTGCGGGACGCAGGGGGGCGGCGGTGCGCCGGCCGGGGCGGGCCGCCGCCGACCGCAGGACGGTGTCGTCGCACTCGGCGGCGACCGCGCTGCTGGTCTCGGCCGTGATCACCGCCGCGTGTGCCGTGTGCTCGCCCGGCACGAGCAGGGCGAGCAGCAGGACGAGGACCCGCGACCAGGTGCGTACGGCGTTCACAGTTCGCGTGGCACCCGACTCGCGCGGTTGCGGATCCGCAGCGCCGTGATGATCTCGACGACGCCGACCACGACCAGCCACCAGCCGCCGACCAGGGTGAGCACGGCGACCGACTCGAAAGGGGAGACGATCAGGACGATGCCGGCGATGAAGGTGACGACGCCGAGGAGGATCTGCCAGCCGCGCGCGGGCATCGACGCGTCGTGCACGGCGGCCAGGGTCTGGGTGATGCCGCGGATCAGCCAGCCGATGCCGATCCACAGGGCCAGCAGCAGGATCGACTGCATGGCGCCGCGGAAGCAGAACAGGCCGAGCAGGATCGACAGGGCGCCGCTGACGAAGGCCAGCACGCGCAGCGAGGCCGTCCGGTGCGTGCCGAAGGCGGACGCGAGCTGGAGTACGCCACTGACCAGGAGGTAGAGGCCGAACAGGACTCCGGCCGCCCACAGGGACGCCCCCGGCCAGACCAGGACCAGGATGCCGAGGACCAGGGAGGCTGCCCCGGTCAGGAGTACGGCCTGCCAGGCGCTGCGGGCGAGGACGTGCAGGGGGCCTTCGAGCGGCGGTTCGGCGCCGCCCGGGCGGGGCTCGCGCACGGCGGCATGCACCCGGCGGTCGTCGTACTCCGGACCCCAGGGGGGACCGCTCGGTGCCTCGGTCATGCTTCATGCTTTGACCGGATTGGACCCGATTGCCACCCGGTATGGGCTGATTGGCGTAATTTCTGGGCGCTACCTCTTCGCCGCCTTCGCCGCCGCCTTCATCTCCTGCTTGTGGGCGCGGACCTTGGCCAGTGACTCCGGGCCGGTGATGTCGGCGACGGAGCGGAAGGACTCCGCCTCGCCGTAGGCTCCGGCGGCCTCCCGCCATCCGGTCGGCTGTACGCCGAGCTGCTTGCCCAGCAGGGCGAGGAAGATCTGGGCCTTCTGCTTGCCGAACCCGGGCAGGTCCTGGAGCCGCCCCCGGAGTTCGGTGCCGCTGTCGACGCCCTTCCAGACGGCTTCGGCGTCACCGTCGTAGTGCTCGACCAGGTACTGGCACAGCTGCTGGATGCGCCCCGCCATCGACCCCGGGTAGCGGTGCACCGCCGGCTTCTCGGAGAGCAGCGCGGCGAAGGCCTCGGGGTCGCGCGCGGCGATGTCGTGTGCGTCGAGGTCGTCGGCGCCCATGCGCTGGGCGATCGTCGCCGGGCCCTTGAACGCCCACTCCATCGGGATCTGCTGGTCCAGCAGCATGCCGGTGAGCGCGGCGAGCGGGCTGCGCCCGAGCAGCGCGTCGGCCTCGGGGTCCTGGGCGAGGTGCAGGGTGGCGTCCATGGGTCGATGATGCCGCCTGCGGGCTCAGGACGCGCGCCAGTACCCCAGTGCGTGCATCCGCTCCTTGGGTACGCCGAGTTCCTTGCGGACGTATGCGCTGAGCCTGCGCGTCGTCGCCGTGTCGCAGGCGATCCAGACGTACGGGTCCGCAGTGCCCTTGAGCAGTTCGGGAAGGTCCGCCTTCACCCGCTCGACGAGATGGGCGCCGGAGTCCAGCCGCAGCACCTGGCGCAACTCGTGGCGGGACGGGTCGGTGCGGCAGGGCAGGGCAGGGCAGGTCGTCGTCGCCGCCCTCGAACCAGACGGTGGCCGGGGCGGAACCCAGCGCGTCGAGGAGGGAGTTGATGGCGGGCAGCGAGGCCGGGTCGCCGATCGCGAACACATGGGTGGGGGCGGGGCTCGGCTGCTCGAACCCGGTGCCGTGCACGGTCGCCTCGATGGTGTCGCCGGGTCGCGCCGCCCGTGCCCAGTCGCTGGCGGTGCCCTCGTGCAGGGCGAACTCCAGGCTGAAGGTGCCGGCGGCGGGGTCCGGGGCGACGAGGGTGTATGCCCGCTGGTGCGGCTTGCCCCCGTTGTCGAACCACAGGCGCACCCACATCGTGGGGTGGACGCCGGTCGTCGCGAGCATGCCGCCGTCGCCGAGGTGGAGCCGCCGGTAGTGGGCGGTGACGTCCTCGGCGCCGGTCACCGTGAACACGAAGTCCTTCGCGCGCAGCAGTTTGAGGACCGCACCCTCCCAGCCGTGCCCCTGCCCCATCGCTTCTTCACCCCTCGCGTACGATTTCGCCACGAACCTACTTAGGCAAGGCTAACCTAAAGCATAGAAGGGCCATAGTGTGAGCGCCGAGATCTACCGCGACGCCTGGGGAATCCCGCATCTGCGAGCGGACGGCGTGGCCGGCCTCGCCCGTGTCCAGGGCCGCGTCACCGCACTCGACCGGGCCTGGCAGCTGGAGGTCGAACGGCACCGCGCGCAGGGCACCTCGGCCTCCTTCCTCGGCGCCGCCGCCCTCCCCTGGGACCTGCTCGCGAGACGGGCCCGCCTCGACGACACCGCGAGACGGTGCTTCGACGCGCTGGACCCCGATACGGCGGACTGGGTACGGGCGTACGTCGACGGCGTCAACGAGGGCCTGGCGGAAGGAGCCCGCCGTACCCCCGAGTTCGCTCGCGTGGGTCTCACGCCCGGCCGCTGGGAGCCCTGGGCCCCGCTCGGTGTCTGGCTCGGCATCCACATCCTGTTCGCCGGGTTCCCGGCCAAGCTCTGGCGTGAGCAGGTCGTCCGGCATCTCGGTGAGGACGCGGTCGGCCTGTTCGCCGCCGACGGGCCCGGCACCTCCGGCAGCAACGGCTGGCTGGTGGGCGGCGAGCGGACCACGACCGGTGCCGCCGTCATCGCCGGCGACCCGCACCGGTTCATCGAGGACCCCGGCATCTACCAGCAGATCCACCTCTCCTGCCCCGAGTTCGACGTCGTCGGCCTCGCCGTCCCCGGCGTCCCCGGCATCGCCCACTTCGGCCACACCGGCACGGTCGCCTGGGCCATCACCAACGCCATGGCCGACTACCAGGACCTGTACCGGGAGCGGCTGCGGCGGACGGGCGCGGGCGTCGAGGCGCTCGGCCCGGACGGCGACTGGGTGCGGGCTCCCCGGCACTCGGAGGTCATCGAGGTCGCGGGCGAGGAGCCGGTGCCGGTCGAGGTGATCGAGACCGAGCGCGGACCGGTGATCATCGGCGGCCTCGAAGGACTCGACGACGGGACGCCCGAAGCCGTCAGCCTCCGCTACCCGCCCCGCGTCACCGGCGACCTCGGCTTCGCCGCCCTCCTCCCCCTGCTGCGCGCCCGCCGGGTCGCCGACGTGGACCGGGCCTTCGACCGCTGGGCCGAGCCCGTGAACGTCGTCCTGGCCGCCGACACCGAGGGCGGCCTGCTGCACCGCGTGGCGGGCAGGGTGCCGTTGCGCAGCGCCGCCGCCCGCAGCCGCCTCGTGCCCGCCTGGGAGCCCGGTCACGAGTGGCGGGGCTGGCACGAGACGCCGTACGGCGAACTCACCGACGGCACGGCGGTGATGGCGAACCAGCGCGGCCCCTCCACGCCCCTCGGCGTCGAGTTCGCCGCGCCGCACCGCGCCGACCGCATCACCGCCCTCCTGAAGGAGAAGGAGAAGTGGACCGCGGGGGACATGGCCGCGATCCACATCGACACCCGTCTCGGCTCCGCCGCGGCCCTGTTGGACCACCTCGCCACCCTCGACGGCCTCACCGCCGAGGCCACCGCCCTGCAAGGCCGCCTCCTCGCCTGGGACCGGTGCATGGACGCGGACAGCACGGAGGCTGCCGCCTACGCGGCGGTGCGCGCAGCCGTCGTACGGCGTCTCGCCGAGCACCCCGCGTTCGCCGCGCTCGCCGTCCCGCCCGCGTACCCCGAGGCCTTCCTGCCCTGGCTCGCCCTCGGCCCGCGCATCGGTTTCGCCCTCGAACACCTGCTGCGCGCCGATGAGTTGTACGGCATCGACCGCCCCGCTGCCGTCCGCGCGGCCGTCGAGGAAGTCGCCGGCCGGCCGCCGGGCACCTGGGGGGAGTCCCACCGCCTGACCCCGTGGCGGGCGCTGCCCGGCACGTCGTACGACGAACCGGGCCTGTCCGGCGATCACGACTGCGTGCTGTGCACCTCGTCCGTGCCCGGCACCACCGATCTGGCCGCGCGCGGTCCGGCCGCCCGCTACGTGTGGGACCTGGCCCGCCGTGAGGACAGCCGCTGGGTGGTGCCGTTCGGCGCCTCCGGGATCGCCGGCTCGGCCCACCACCGTGATCAACTCCCCCTGTGGACGAGGGGAGACCTGGTCCCGGTCAGCACCGACTTCGACGCACTCACCAAGGAATCCCACGCGCTCACCAAGGAATTCGACGCGCTCACCAAGGAAACCGATGTCTGACACCTTCGCCCCCGCCGCCCGCCGGGCCGTCCACGAACAGGCCGTCGACGGCCTGGGCACCATCCGCGTGCTGCCCCTCGACGCCCGGGCCGACGCCGAGGTGGTGCACGGCTGGGTGAGTGAGGAGCGGGCCTCCTTCTGGGGCATGAACGGCCTCAGCCGCGACCAAGTGGCTGACATCTACGCCCACATGGACACGCTCGACACCCACCACGCCTACCTGGTGGCGCGGGAGACGGAACCGGTCGCGGTGCTCCAGACGTACGAGCCGGACGCCGACCGGGTCAGCGAATGCTACCGGGTCGAGCCCGGCGACATCGGCGTGCATCTGCTGCTCGCGCCCGCCGGAGCAGAGGGAGCGCGGCCCGGCTGGACCGCGGCGCTGGCCGGGGCCCTCTTCACCTACGTGCTGCTCGGCCTGGACCGGCGCCGCATCGTGGTCGATCCCGACGTGCGCAACGAGAAGGCGGTCACCCGCTTCCTGAACCTGGGCTTCACCGCCGGACCCGCGGTCGTCCTGCCGGAGATCGACCTCCCCGACGTGTATCTGCCCGAGAAACACGCCCAACTGGCCTTCCTCACCCGGGAGGCCGCCTTCCCCGGGTGATCCGGACCACCCGGACCACCCGGACGACCTGATCGCCCTGCGTGTTCCCCGCCTGCGTGGTGAGCGCCGTATGCAGTGAGCATCTGGCCCGCTTCGTACGTACGTACCGGAGTGGCCGAGACGTCAGAAGACTCAGCAGACTCAGCAGACTCAGCAGACGGAGATGCGAATTGGTCCGCAGGCGCGGAGTTCAAGGGCTGGTGCTGCTATGCGCCGTGCTGGTCCTGCTCGTCCTCGGTGGCGCGGGAACGGCGTCGGCGCATGCCGCGCTCCGGTCCACCGACCCATCCGACGGAAGCGTCCTCAAGTCAGCCCCCGGTGAACTCACCCTGACCTTCACGGAGTCGGTCGGTCTGATCGACGACTCCGTGCGCATCCTGTCCCCCAGCGGCCACCGGCTGCGCCTCGGCGAGGCGGAGCAGGTGCCGGGCCGTTCGGACGCGGTGCGGGTGAGCCTCCCGGCGAAGGCGGCCACCGGGACGTTCACGGTGGCGTGGCGGGTGGTGTCGGCGGACAGCCACCCGGTGTCGGGCGCCTTCACCTACTCCGTCGGCAAGCCCTCCGCGACGGCGGCGACGGTGGACACCGGCCCGGTCGAGGACCCGGTGACCGGCGGCCTCTGGGACGTCGCCCGCTATCTCGCCTATCTCGCCGGCGCCCTGCTCATCGGCGTGGCCGCGTTCGTCCTGGTCTGCCGCCCGCCGGACCCCGGGCGCCTGAACAAGCCCGTGTGGGCCGCCTGGTGGACGCTGTTCGGCACCACCCTCGCCCTGCTGGTGCTGCGCGCCCCGTACGAGGCGGGCACGGGACCGGCGACCGCCTTCGACGCCTCCGCGCTGAGCGGCACCATGACCGATCGGCCGGGTGCGCTGCTGCTGGCTCGGCTGGGGTTGCTGGCGGTCGTGGCGTTCATGCTGCGGAAGGGACTTACGGGACTTGCCGCGCTGCCACAGCGGCGCCTCTCGCTGGTGCCCGGTGCCGCTCTCGCCGTCGGACTCGCCGTGACCTGGGCGGCGGCGGACCATGCGTCCGCCGGGATCCAGGTGCCGGTGGCGATCACCTCGTCCGCGCTGCATCTGCTGGCGACGGGGGTGTGGCTGGGCGGGCTGGTCGCCCTGCTCATCACCCTCCGCCGGGGCTCGTCCTCCGCCGCGACGGTCGCCCGCTTCTCCGGGATCGCGTTCGCCTCCGTGATCGTCCTGGTCGTCACCGGCGTCTACCAGTCCTGGCGGGGGCTGGGCTCCTTCAGCGCCCTCACCGACACGTCGTACGGGCGGACCCTGGTCCTCAAGCTGGTCGCGGTGGCGCTGCTGCTGGCGGCGGCGCAGTACTCGCGACGGTGGACGGCGCAGGCGATCACGCTGGAGGCGGAGACGGCCGTACGGGATCGGGTACCGGAGCCGGTCGGCGGCCCGTCCCTGCCCGACGCGCCGGATTCCGACGCGCCGGCCGCCCCGGACCACCGTCTGCTGCGCCGGTCCGTGCTGGCCGAAGTCGGTGTCGCCGCCGTGGTGCTGCTGATCACGACCGTGCTCACCGGAACGCTGCCGGGCCGGGCGGAGGCCGAGGCGGCGCAGGCGGCACCGGCCGGCGTGCTGCCCGGCGCGTCCGTCACGACCGTCCCCTTCGACGTCGGCACCCCGGGCGGCCGGGGCAAGGTGCAGATCACCCTCGACCCGGGCCGCACCGGCGACAACTCCGTCGAGGCTCTCGTCTACGGTCCCGACGGCGGCATCGCCAGCGTCCCCGAACTCCGTGTCTCCTTCACCCTCCCCGCCCGGGACATCGGCCCGCTCGACGCCGAACTGACGGACCGGGGCGGCTACTGGGGGAACGGTTCGTTCACTCTGCCGGTGGCCGGGGAGTGGGAGATGAAGGTGACGGTGCGGGTGTCCGAGATCGATCAGGTGAGTGAGTCGAGGCCGGTGCGGATCGATTCGTAGGAGTCACTGGCGGGCGCTGGGCCGCTGGGGACGGGGGTGCGCCCCTGTTGTCACGCCCCGCTGCCCCGCGGCCGGCCTCACGGCGCTCTTACCACCGCCTGGCACACTGTCCGGACCCACTGAGGACCCGGAGTGTGTCGATGTCCATGGCCGACAGCCTGCGCAAAGTCGCCCGTCTCGCGCGGCGCGGGCGACGCGTGGACCTGAGCCACCCGGCACGCTCCCCGCTCGGCTCCGCCGTGGTCAACTGCGTCGTCTACCGCGACGGCGTCCGCGAGAAGTCCGCCGACACGGTCGAGGAATCCGTCGCCCGGGTCCGCAAGCACGGCCACCGCGGCTTCGTCTGGCTCGGTCTGCACGAGCCCACCGAGACCGAGTTCGCGCGGATCGCCGGACTCTTCGGCCTGCACCCGCTCGCCGTCGAGGACGCCGTCCTCGCCCATCAGCGGCCCAAGGTCGAGCAGTACGGCGACGTCCTGTTCGCCGTCTTCAAGACGGTGACGTACGTCGAGCACGCCGAACTCACCGCGACCAGCGAGATCGTCGACACCGGCGAGATCATGGTGTTCGCGGGCCCCGACTTCGTCGTCACCGTACGCCACGGCCGCCATGGCTCCCTCGGTCTGCTGCGCGAGGACCTGGAATCCGACCCGCGCCAGCTCGCCCAGGGCCCGGCGGCCGTGCTGCACGCCATCGCCGACCATGTCGTCGACGACTACCTGACCGTCACCGACGCCCTCCAGAACGACATCGACCAGGTCGAGAGCGATGTCTTCACCCCGCAGGACGGCCGCGGCGGCGACGCCGGCCGGATCTACCAGCTCAAGCGCGAACTGCTCGAATTCAAGCGGGCGGTGGTCCCGCTGGACCGCCCCATGGACCGGCTCGCGACCGACCCGACCTGCTCGGTCGCCCCCGGCATACGGGCCTACTTCCGGGACGTGTCCGACCATCTCACCCGCGTCACCGAGCAGATACACGCCTTCGACGGCCTGCTCGACTCCATCCTCCAGGCCCATCTCGCGCAGGTGACCGTCGCCCAGAACGAGGACATGCGCAAGATCACGGCCTGGGCCGCGATCGTCGCCGTACCGACGATGGTGTGCGGCGTCTACGGCATGAACTTCCAGCACATGCCCGAACTGCACTGGACCTTCGGCTATCCGCTCGTGATGGCGGTCATCGCGGTGGCCTGCTTTCTCACCCACCGCGGGTTCAAGCGCAAGGGCTGGCTGTAGCGCCGTGAGAGGGACCCCGCGCGCGGTGTACTACGTGTCCTCACGCGCACTCACGCGACGGGGTCCTCCCCGATGAACCGCCCTGAACGTCCCCCGTGGTTCAGGGCGGTGTCCGCACGGCGCGGCTGTCCCGAAACCGTCGTACGGAATCGGTGGCGCCTTGACTACGGACAGGAACGACGTTACTAACGGAGCGTTTATCCGGCTACTCGCCAAACGCGGTCCCCGGCCGGAAAACGCGGAGAGAGGGAGAATGTTCTGATGGCACCGCTCAGCGCCGTATCCGGCGTACTGAGCAGGCTGACCACCCTCGTGCGCAGCGGCGACCTCGATGAGATCCGGGAGATCATCAGCCGGGCGTACAGCCCGTACGAGCTTCAGTGCCTGGGCGACGCACGGGAGTTCTCGGCGTGGTACGCGGAGAGCGACTTCCCCGGGATCACCGTCTCCGGACTGTCGTACGGCTCCCCGGACCTCAACGCGGAGACCCTGATCCGGCCCCAGCCGCTCGGCACCTACCTGCTGGTGTGCGAGGTCACCCGCGGCTGGGTGAAGGTGAGTTCGCCCGGACGGGAGGAGTGCTGCGTCGGCCCCGGCGAGACCTACGTGCTGGATCCGTACCGCAGTTTCCGGGTGCACTGGTCGCCCGGCGCGCAGATGATCACCGTACGGGTCGCGAAGGAGACCGTGGAGCGGGCCGCGGCCGACGCGCTGGGCGTGGACGCCCCGGTACGGGCCCGGTTCGCACTCGGCGGGCCCGTCTCACCGCAGGCGGGCCGCACCTGGGCCGGCATCTCCGGCGTGATCCGCCGCGAGGTGCTCGGCGACGGGATCGCGCGCACCAACCCGCTCGTCGCCGCTCAACTGACGCAGACCGCGGCGGGGTTGCTGGTCGCCACCCAGCGGCTGATCACCCCGGGAGCCGACGCGCGCCGCACCGGCACCGTCTCGCACGCCGCCGTACGCCGCGCGATGACCCTGGTCGAGGAGCGCCCCGACCGCCCGCACACCCTCGCCGACCTGGCGACCTCAGCCCGCGTCAGCCCCCGCGCCCTCCAGGAGGCCTTCCGCCGGCACCTCGACACGACCCCTCTCGGATACCTCCGCGAGGTCCGCCTCGAACGCGCCCACCAGGACCTCCTCACCGCCGCCCACGACGGCTCAGCCACCGTCTCCGAAATCGCCCACCGCTGGGGCTTCGGCAACCTGGGCCGGTTCGCGGCACAGTATCGCCGGCGGTACGGGCATCCGCCGTCGCGGACGCTGGGGGTCGAGTCGAAGCGGTCACCGGCCTCACCGCCCCAAACGGCCGCGACAGAGTGGGGAAGCCACGCGGATGGCATTCCAACTGGTCATACTGGGCAGTGAGTTGCGCGACACACCACAGCCGACGGGGATACGCGATGGCGGCAGGTTCGGGCAGGACGAGGGGCGGCGCTGCGTTCGGCAGGGCCGCCGTGCTCGCGGTCCTGGCCGGTGGCGCCGGTGCTGTGCTTGTTCCTGTGCACGGCGCCCCGGTGGGTGGTCTGTGGCTGCTCGTCGGCTGGGTGGTGCTCGCCGCAGCAGCCGGGTGGTGCGCCGAGACAGCCATCGCCCGCTCCAGACCGAACCGCTGGGCCACCGATCAGAGTGAGTCCAGGACGCTGCATCTGGACACGATCGGAATCCTGGCGATCGTTCTGGTGGCCGAACTGACCCTGATCATCGCACGATTGGCTCGCGGCCACGAGTATCCGACAGCCTGGGCGGCCGGCGGCCTACTCCTGGCGCTGTTCGTCGCCGCCTCCTGGCGCAACCACGTCATCAGCGGCGACTACTCCTCTGCCTGGGGCCACACTCCGTCCGAGAACCCCATCGCCACCACCGGCTTCGTGCTGACCGAGGCGAGCGGCGGATGGCTCACCGCCCGCTTCGCCGTCGAGGGGCCGGTGTGGGCGACATGGGCCGTGGGGTGCGTGATGGTGGCGTTGGCCGGGGGCTTCTTGCTCTCCGATTCGCAGTCGCCGTCGGCCGAGGACACGAACCTGACGGTGTTCCGTTCCGCCGCCGCGCTGGGTGCGGCCGGTGTGATCGCGGATTTCGCGGTCCGGGGCGAGTATGCGGCCGCGTGGTGGGCGGGGGGTGGTCTGCTGCTCCTGGCCGCCGTTGTCTTCCTTGGCCCTGTCCTGAGGCAGCCGAGGGTCGGCGGCGGTCGTGGGTTGGGCGCCGGTGAGGGTCCTGGGTCCTGGGTCGGTGGGGGTCGTGGATCGTGGGTCGGTGGCGGTCGCGGCAGAATGGCTTCGCCGGGGGCCCAGTTCGCCGGAATCCTCGTGCCCCTGGCCAGTCTGGCGTGGGCCGTGTGGGACCAGGCGCGATGGAGCGGGCAGGGCGCTGACGGCCGGCTGCCGGAGGCTGGCTGGCTGGCGGTGGCGGCCGCCGTGCTGCTGGTGGTGCAGAACGGCGTACTGATCTGGGCGGGCACCGTGCCTTCCGAACGCTGGGTGGACGAACTCGTCTACCAGACGCGGCGCTTGGCCTACGAAGCGGCGAACCGTCCATCCCGCCCCTACCCGGCGCATGATCCGCATGACCCGTACGAGCGCGCACAGCGGAGGGAGTGGGAGCCCGAACTCACCTTCCTCCAGCGCCTCGCTCGTCCCCTGCTGTCCTCCGCCGCGACTGCCGTCCACCGCCGCACGGTCCTCGACACCGGTCTCGCCATCGACGAGATCTGGCCCAGGATCGAACTTGTCACCCCTGATCAGGTCAGACGGCAGCTGGAGCGCGGAGAGCGGGGCGTGCTCGGCTGGCGGATCACCATCGCGAGCGCCGTATGCACGGCGGGCGCCTGGCTGTTCGTCGCGCTCACCGGGCTCGGGGGCTTCCGCCTGTCGGACGCGTCGATCGCCCCGCTCGTCGTGGGGCCGCTGCTTGTGGCCGCAGTCGCGCTGATGCAGGGGCGCAAGCTCCTCGTCCAGGTGTCCAAGGCCAAGGCGGACGCGGTCGAGATCTACCGGTACGACCTGGCGAAGCGCCTGCACCTCTCAGTGGATCGGGATCGCTCGGACCCGGCCATGATCCTGCTGGCCGCGGAGTTGAGCGGCCGGCCCCTGCACCCGTCCGAGCGGCGCCCGCCGACCGAGTCGCCGACCGAGTCGCCGACCGGACTTCTCAGGCGCTCCGAACTCGAAACGCTCACCGCCGACGTGGCGGAGCGAGTGCGTCGGGACGTACGGACCGAAGTGCGCCAGGCCCTGCGGGAGGAGGAGTACAGGTCCCTCGCCGAGCCCATCAGCACCCGCCTCAAGGACCATCTCACCGACCTCCAGCGGACGTTCCACCAGGAGATACGAGCCGCGATCCGCTCGACGCTGGAGGATTCCATGACGGGTCCGCCTCTGACGAACTTCGCCGGCTACCTCGCGATCGAAGTGGACCGGAGCGAACAGGACGGGGAACTGCCTTCCGTACGGACCGAGGGCGGGACGATCAAGGCATCGGCGGGTCGACGTGTGGAGTTGTCCGTCGTCGTCGTGCGCGGTGAGCGGTCTCCAGTGGTCGCGAGTCCACCCGGCGGGGATTTCTTCGTCTCCGAGCCAGTACGGGTGGAAGGAGGCAGGGACGCCCCCGTCGTGTCGTTCGACGCGCTGGTCGACAGTTCGACGCTCACACCGCTGCCCCAGCGCAGGAACCTCCTCGTCGAGGATGAGCAGCGGACTTCCTTCGCGTTCCGGCTTCCGGAGGAGGACAGCAGCCACGAGGTGTGGATCCAGCTGTACCAGGCGGGCCACCTCGTCCAGGTCGTCGCCCTGAAGATCGAGGCTGCGGCCGTACTCCCGGGCGGGACGTCGGATGAGGCGGCAGGGGCGACGGACGACGTATGAACGAGGCACGACCACCGGACGTGTCCGTGCGCGTCCTGATCACCGCTGAGGCGACTCGGTTGGAGTTCACCGCCGCCCGCCGAGGGGTCGCGCCAGTGCACGCCACCCTGGTCGGCAGCGACGCGCTGCTCAGGGTGCGCGAGGAACTGGACAGGGGGCTGGCCCGCCTCAAGGACGAGATCGGCGGGTTCGGCGTCGAGGACCAGGACCTCGACAGGGTTTTTCAGAGCCTGCACGGGCTCGGCCGTACCCTGCTGTTCATCCTGTTCGGCGGGCAGCAGACCGTCCTCAAGGACCTCCAAGCGTTCTGGAACCAGGCCCTGCCGCACGGAATGAACCCCGAACTCCCGCCCCCGCTCATCGAATGCGTCGGAGTCCGGGACGGCTTCCTGCCTCTGGAGTTCCTGCCGCTGTTCCGGATGTTTCCGGGCCCGCCCGTCGAGACCGTGGACGACTTCACCAGGGCCTGCCGGACCCTCGTCGGCTTCTCGTGTGTGGTGCGCCGTGCCATGCTGCCCGCCCCGGTCAACGGCCGGCTTGGGCTGCACACCGAGCCTCAGGGCCGCGTCCCCGCCCGCTTTCTGTACTACGAGAACCTCAAGGGAGCTGTCGAGGAACTGGCGTGGTTCGCCGACGCAGGCGCGTACATCGACATCGAGGGTCCCTACCCGGACGGTGCGGCGTCGGCACCGGCCCTGGCCGAGCAGATCTTCGACCCCCGGCTCCTCCTCGACCGCACCCGCCGCGAACTTCCCGACCAGCTTCAGCATTTCGCCTGCCACTGCTACACCCGCTCCGACGACGCACTCGCCGCCGAGATCGAGCTCAGCGGCGCCGGCCATCACTTCCGGACCACGCTCGGCGCCCTCGGTGCAGACCTCGTCGCCCTCGGGGCGAGCCAGGACCTGCGCACCTTCGACCTGCCGCTGGTGATGATGAACGCCTGCGGGTCGGGCCGGATGCGAGCTGTGGGGGCGCCGTCGTTCCCGTACCTCTTCCTGATGAACGGCAACCGTGGCTTCATCGGCACCGAGACCGAGATCCCCGACGACATCGCCGCCGCCTTCTCCAAGGCGCTGTACGAACGCTTCCTCATCCGCCGGATCCCGCTGGGCAGAGCCCTCCTGGAGTCCCGGCTGCACCTCCTGCACACCCTGCGCAATCCACTCGGCCTCACCTATGCCGCGTACGCCGATCCGGGCCTGCACGTCCGTCCGACACCCGAGGAGAGACCCCATGTCCCAGCTCCAGCCGACCCCTGACACCGCGAGGACGATCAGTGTCCTCGGCCTGGAGGACACCGACGGGGGCCGTACCGACCGGCTGAGCTTGCGGCGCCTGGAGGAGTGGCGGGCGGCCCGTACGGAGATTCCCGCCGAGGAACTCCGTTCCCGGCTGGACGATTTCGTGACGACGATGCAGGGCGTGATCGCCTCGCTGCCGCAACGGGCCGGTGAGTTCCAGCTGAACGAGGTGACGTTCAGCGCTGAGGTGAGCGCCAAGGGAACGGTGTCGCTCCTCGGCTCCGGCGGCGAACTGGCCGGTCAGGCAGGGATCACTTTCACGTTCACGCGGGGTGAGGCGGGAAATCCAGCCTGACCGTCCGGCTCAGTTGTCGGCCGGCCGAGCAGAGTTCTCGCAGCGCCGACCGCGCACGAACCGACGCCGAGGGCCGGCTACGCGTTGAAGCCTATTGACGCCGGTCGGCCGCGTGCGCTGTTTGCTCTGAGTCGAGCGGGAGAGGTTCGCTCTCCCCGAAGTCCGGAACCTGGAAGGGATCGGTCGCCGGAGGGGGTGATGCGGCAACCGCACAGTGCGGCGCCGCCCCGTCCGGAGCGGAGAACAGCGAGGTCAGGTCGATGAGAGATCTTCCAATCGATACAGGCGCAGAGGCGTTTCTGGCATCCCGGAACCGGGCACGGCAGCGTGCTGGCCGCCGGCTACAGCTTGGTCATCTTGGCGTAGGGACTCATGATCCGCATTTGCGCCGAACCGAAGTCCACAAGTGCCGCGATCCCTTCCTCGATGCCGACCACTCGGCCGAGGCCGTACATGTCGTGTGTGACCCTGTCGCCCACCGCGAACTCCTTGGGAGCCGAGGTGGCCGGGGCCTTGAATGGGCTGGTGGGCAGATAGCGCTTCGGTGCAGCTGGCTTTGTCATTGCCGTCAGTATGCGCCAGCGCGGCGCTGTTCGGTCCTCGGATGGTGGTGCCAGGACGGTCACGGGTTGGTTGACGTCGAGGAAGGTGACCGTCAAGTCGGCGGCTTGCCGTCAGTGCCGCCCCGTGTGCCACGGGTGTCGCCCGGCATGCGGAACTGCTTGGTGTGGCTGTCGTCGCCGATCCACAGAGTCCATGGTGAGCGTGCCGTCGATGCGCAGCGCCACGAACTGATCAAGACTGTTGATGTGGCGTTCCCGAGCCGCCTTGTTCGCGGCAGCGTCACGGGGCGGCGCTTATCCTTCGAGCTGACGCGGCAGAACGCCGTAACTCATGTCGCCGAGGACAACTCGGGTGCCTGCGGGCCTGGTCGGCGCCGGCGTGCGGCTGTGATCATCAGCGAAGTAACGAGTCTAGGTGCGGGGGCCGCGCGCCGTCTGGCAGAGACGGGCTTGTATGAGTTTGAGCCGGGGCTGTCAGACGCCGAGTTCGCGGGGATCGAGCGTGAGTATTGCTTCGATTTCGCGGACGATCACCGGGCGTTTGTGTTGAGCGCAACGGGTTCTGGTACGCGCTCTGGGGTGATCCATCTGGCGGAGGTGCCGGTACTGGTGCTGCCGCCAGATACGGCCAGTGCCTCACCGGGCATGGTGTCCAAGAACTCACCGGTCGCGCTCGCGCCCCCGCACCCGGGCCGGGAGTCACGGCAGGTCCTGCCAGAAGGGCGCCGCTGCCTTCGGATTCCAGTTTTCGTCGACCTAGCGTCGAGCGCCTGACGCCGCCGCTGCCGGCTGGCCACTTCGGAGGGGTGCATTTCCTTTCCCCGTTCCGTGATGGCCCGTGATGGCCCATGGAGCCCGCGGAGACCGTGGAACCTTGTGGGGACCGTGGAGCCTTGTGGAGAGGGCGACCGGCGAAAAGCCCACCTCGACGCGACCTGCTGCGCCGGGCACGGCCCGCACCGACCGCCTTGCGCGAACACGCCATGCGGCTATCGCGACCGTATGCGCCGCCCGAACGGGGCCGACCGCCTCATCCGCGACGGCGAACCCGCCCGGGACGCGGGCGAGCAGGAACGACTTCGCTCCATCGACATCGAGCTGCAGTCCCTGCTGCCCGAGCCCTCGCCGCAGCCCGCCCGCCCTGGCGAGCACGGTGCGGGCCACCTGAGGCTGCGCGTAGGAGGGGTGGCGTCATGCCTGTTCAGGCGAGGTGTGGAGGATGCGAGCGGTGCGATGGGATCGATGAGCCTTAGGTGAGCCTTATTCGGATATGCCGGTAATGGTGTTACGCGCGGGGCCCGGGCGGATACTCGTGCGGAATGGTACGGACGTCGAAACGGCATGGAAGGCACGGCGGGCACGCCGTGGCCGACCGAAAGGCCGGGACCGCGCCGGCGCCTGAGGCCGGGCCGGATGAGCAGGTGGAGCGGCGGGCGCCGGACAGCCCGACGGACCTGCCCAAGCGTTCCTGGAAGGCGGTGCTGAAAGGCACCCTGAAGGAGTTCAAGAAGGACGAGCTGACCGACCGGGCGGCGGCGCTGACCTATTACGGGATCCTGGCGCTGTTCCCGGCGCTGCTGGCGCTCATCTCGCTGCTCGGGGTCGTCGGGCGGTCGGCGGCGCAGGAGGTGCTGGACAACATCCAGAACCTGGCTCCGGGCGCTGCGCGGGACGTGCTGAGCAACGCGGTGCAGCAGATGCAGGGCAACGCCGGGCTCGGTTCCGTCATGGCGATCGTGGGTCTGCTGCTGGCGGTGTGGTCGGCCTCCGGCTATGTCGCCGCGTTCATCAGGAGCGCCAACGTGGTCTACGACGTCCCGGAGGGCCGCCCGGTGTGGAAGGTGCTGCCGGTCCGCGTCGGCGTGACCGTGGTGCTGATGATCCTGGCGGTGGTCAGCGCGGTGATCGTCGTGTTCACCGGTGGCCTGGCCCGGGAGGTCGGCGCCGCGCTGGGTGTCGGCGACACGGCGCTGACGGTCTGGTCGATCGTGAAGTGGCCGGTGCTGGTGGTCCTGGTCACGATCATGATCGCGATCCTGTACTGGGCGGCACCGAACGCGCGGGTCCGCGGCTTCCGCTGGATCACACCGGGCAGTTTCCTGGCGCTGGTGATCTGGCTGATCGCCTCCGCCGGGTTCGCGCTGTATGTGGCGAACTTCGCCTCGTACAACAAGACCTACGGCACTTTCGCCGGCGTGATCATCTTCCTGGTGTGGCTGTGGATCACCAATCTGGCGATCCTGCTGGGCCTGGAGTGCGACGCGGAACTCGCCCGCCAGCGCGCCGCCGCGGGCGGTCACCCGCCCGGGGACGAGCCGTACGTCGAGCCACGGGACACCCGGAAGTGGGACGAGGAGGACCGCCGCCGTCTTGAACACTGAGGGTGTGGGTCTACTGAACGTGCGGTGAGGCGGTGAGGCGGTGAGGCGGGGGTACCCGGACAGCCGATCGGACCGGACCAACGCACGGGCCAGGGGCGTGCGAGCACGAACGAGCGCCGAGCGGGCCTGCCGTAATCGCCGACGAAGGAGAGGTGAGCACCCATGACGGTGACGAGATGCGCCCGGCGCAGGCGGAGATGACCGAGAAGGGCAGGCGGTTCGGCAAGGGGGGGCGGCCTGTTCGGCGGCGCCGGCCTGGTGGGTGTGCTGGTGCCGGCTCTGATCGCCACCGGCGTCCTGGTCGCCGTCACCGCGCTGATGGCGGCTCTCGGGAAGCAGCAGATCGGCAAGCAGATCGGCAAGCAGATCGGCAAGCAGATCGGCAAGCAGATCGGCAAGCAGATCGGCAAGGCGTCCCCGCCGACGCCCGAACAGACCATGACCAGCGTCAAGGCCGATGTGGCCGAGATCAAGGAGAAGGCACAGCGATGACCCCGGACAAGCCGCACTCGGGCGATGAGGCAGCGGCACCTTCCCCGGAGGAACTGCGCGAGAAGGCCGAGGCGACCCGTGAGGAACTCGGCGAGACCGTCGAGGCGCTCGCCGCGAAGACCGACGTCAGGACCCGCGCACGGGAGAAGACGACGGCCGTCAAGCATCAGGTCGCCGAGCAGGCCACACAGGCCAGGACCCAGCTGAAGGACAGGGCCACGCATGCGGCCCACGCGGTGCAGGACAGGGCCACGCATGCGGCCCACGCGGTGCAGGACAGGACCCCTGAGCCGGTGCGCGCCAAGGCCGCCGCGGCCACCGAACAGGTCCGCGACAGGGCCGTGCACGTCGCAGAGCTGGCCCGGGACAAGGCACCGGAACCGGTCCGTGAGAAGGCCGACCAGGGCATGCAGGCGGCGCGAGCCAAGCGCGCCCCGCTGCTCGCCGCCGTCGGCGCGCTCGTCGCGCTGCTGATCATCCGCCGCTCGCGGAGGCACCGATGAAAGCATCGAAGATCGCTTACAAGCCGGTCGGCATGGCCATGGGTGCCCTCAGCGGTGCCCTGGCCGGCGCGGTGTTCAAGCAGGTCTGGAAGAAACTCGGGCATGAGGAGGACGCTCCCGATGCCACCGACGAGCACCGCCCCTGGCGTGAGGTCCTGTCGGCAGCTGTCCTGCAGGGCGCGATCTTCGCCGGCGTCAAAGCCGCCGTAGACCGCGGCGGCGCCACCGCCACCCGCCGCGTGACGGGCACTTGGCCCGGCTGACGGGCACTTGGCCCGGCTGACCGGCACTTGGCCCGGCTGACGGGCACTTGGCCCGGCTGACCGGCACTTGGCCCGGCTGACCGGCACTTGGCCCGGCTGACGGGCACTTGGCCCGGCTGACCGGTACCCGACCCGGCTGACCGGTGCCTGGTCCGGCCGAGCAGACCGGGTTGCCCGGCGAGTCGCGGAGGAAATCCCGGGCGTCCGCTTAGGGCCGCCGCCACTCGGCACGGACCAGGGGGAGCCCTCTCACAGACCAGGGGGAGCCCTCTCACAGACCAAGGGGAGCCGCCCTCGCAGACCGGGGGAGTCCTCACAGAGCAGCGGAAGCCCTCCCGCGATCAGCGTGGCGTCGAACGCGACCGCCGGTGACAGGCGGGGCATCTCGCCGATGTCGGCCGGATTCAGCGCCGCGTCGTGAACCGGATTCAGCGCCGCGTCAGGAAGAAGAAGCCGTCGGGGGACCACCGCCCTGTGGGAGTCAGTCCATTCCGCGGCGCCCCGGGGTCCAGAAAGGTTTGACCACGATGTCGCGGCGCGGCCAGCCCCGGTCCTGCAGCAGGTGGCGCTTGACGGCTTGGCAGGTCTTCGCCTCACCGGCGATGTAGGCCACGGTTCCTGGTACCAGCCCCTCCTGAGACGCGACGGCCTCCACCAGCCGTTCCGAGGCGAAGGCGGAGGCCGCGCCGCGGTCGACCCACTCCACGTCGCCTTCGATCGGAAGCCGGTCGGCGGGATCGCCGGCCTCCACCACGGCCCGGCCCCGCCCGTCCAGGGCACGCATCATCGCGCCGAACGCCACCGACGCCGTCTCCTCGCCGACGAACAGGTGGCCTGCCGCCCCCTCCCGTATGGTGAACCTGCCTTCAGGCGCCTTGAACATCACCGGGGCGCCCGGCTCGACTTCCCTGGCCCACCGCGCGCCCGGGCCCTCACCGTGCTCGAACACCCGGAGTTCCAGCGCGTCGCCCTCGTAGTCCCACACCGTGTACGTACGCAGCAGGTCGCGGGGCGCCCGCAAGGACAGCTCCCCCACCTGCACCCGCACGTGATGGCCCGGCTGCCAGTCGAGCCCGCCGGGCCCTTCCAGCCGGACGCGCCGCCATCGGCCGCCGACGCTCTCGACGGCGGTGGCGGTTCCCCGCACCAGCAGCCGCTCCAGTACCCAATCGCTGCGTCCCATCACAAACCCTTCTCGACGTATCGGCATATCGGTGGACAACGTCACGCGACCTTGCGGGCGCGCTGCCGGTGGGGTGCGTCCTGTCCCGGCGGGTGCGGACCCACAGAGCTCAGCCCGCGCCGCCGGCACGTTCTCAAGCACCCTCGAATTGCACTATCAAGCATAGCGTGCAACTTGCACTGTCGACCATAGCGTGCAACAGTTGCACTCATGACGGAAAGTGCAATCTCTCTGAACCGGAAGCGGACCGCTGCCCGGATCACGCGATGTGCGCAGACCCTCACCGAGGAGCGCGGCATCGACGGGTTCACGATGGATGACGTCGCCGAGTGCGCCGGCGTCTCGCGGCGGACCTTGTTCAACTACGTGGAGGGGAAGCTGGACGCTGTCCTCGGAGCCCCGCCGGCCCCTGACCCGTCGAGGCTGACCGAGTTCCGGGCCGGCGGGCCCACCGGCCGGCTTTCCGACGACGTCAAGGCGGTTATCGCGGCACTGCTGGACAGCAAGGGCGCCTCGGCCGAGGACGCGGAACGGGTCCGGCGGCTGATCGCGTCGGACGCCCGGCTCCACAAAGCGATGCAGGAGAAGTTCTCCACCTTCGCCACGTTCATCGCCGACGCGCTACTGGAGCGCGAAGGCCCGGACTTCGACCCGCTCAGAGCGCGGGCCGCCGCCACGGTGATGCTGTCGCTCTTCGACGTCGCACTGGAGGCGTACGTCGCCGACCCGAGCATCACCCTCGTCGGCCACTACCTGGCGGCCTTCGACGGCGCAGCCGCCCTCTTCGGCTGACCTCTGCGGCCGACCTCTGCGGCCGACCTCTGCGGCCGACCTCTTCGGCTGACCTCTTCGGCTGACCTCTCGGACACGCCTCGCACCGGCCGCTGCGCGCGACCGGCAAACGACAACTACAGACGAAAGGCGTGACATGTCCCACAACTCCTCGTCCAACAGCCCTCGCGTGGTCGTCATGACCGGCGCCACCTCCGGCATCGGCGCCGCCGCGCTTGAGCAGATCGCCCGTGAGCCCGACACGCAGGTCCTCGTGGGAGCCCGCGGCTCCGGACGCGCCGTACCCGCCGGCGTCGAAACCCTCCCGCTGGACCTCAACTCCCTCGCCAGCGTCCGGGAGTTCGCCGATGCCGTGACACGACGGCTCGAAGGGAGGGCGATCGACGCGTTGGTCCTCAACGCCGGCACCCAGTCCAGGAACCTGGACGGTCGGACGGCCGACGGATTCGAGACCACCTTCGGCGTCAACCACCTCGCCCACTACCTGCTGGCACGCCTGCTCGCGCCCCATCTCGCCGACAAGGCGCGGCTGATCCTCACCACCAGCGACACCCACGATCCGGCGATCACACCCCTGGGGCCCAAGAGCCTCGACCCGCAGGCTCTCGCCGACCCACCCAAGTCCGGACTCGGGGCCGGCATGCGCGCCTACGCCGCCTCGAAGCTCTGCAACCTGCTCACCGCCCGCTCTCTCGCCGACACGCCTGAGCTGAATCAGCGCGGGATCACGGTGCTGGGGTACAACCCGGGCTTCACCGGCGGCACCAACCTCGGCGATGCGAGCCCGGGGGCCCGGCGGGTCATGGGCGCCGTGGTCTTCCCGGTCTTCTCCGTGGTCGGCCGGTTCAAGCCCGCCTACGCCATGGGCAGGCCCGAGCGTGCGGGCCAGGTACTCGCCGAACTCGCCACCGGAGCCGTCACGCCCCCGGCGGGCCGTACCTACGTCTCCTTGGTCAAGGGCGACATCACCTACCCCGACCCCTCGGAACTCGCCCTGAACGACGACGTCCGCGACGGCCTCTGGGAGCAGAGCGCCGAGATGGTCGGCCTCTCGCGCACCTGAACGCTCCGCGGGAACCACCACGACAGGACGACGTAGGGGAAGACCCCAAGACCCCCCTCCTGCCACGTCACGGGGCTCGCGAGCGCCGAACTGACGGCGGGTAAACGCCAGAGGGCCGGACCACTTTCCTGGTCCGGCCCTCTGAGCCGCAAGCAGAGGCCGTAGTGGCGCTCTGGAGACCGGCAGCGTCCAGGCCGCCTCCTGCTCTCAACTACCGTCCTCTCAACTACTGTCTGTGGATGAACTCCTGTCTGCGGATGAGTCGCATGCAAGGATGTGGCCTGTGACCGGAACGTCTTCCTCGCCGGTCGCCGAGGACACGCCTCGCACCTACGGCCTGGGTCCCCGTGCGGCTGCCGCGCTTGTATTCGGCTCCTCGGCTGCGGTCCTGGTGGTCGAGATCGTCGCTTTGCGGCTGCTGGCGCCCTACCTCGGCCTCACCCTTGAGACCAGCACGATGGTGATCGGCATCGCCCTCACCGCGATCGCCCTCGGCTCCTGGATGGGTGGGCGCATCGCCGACCAGGTCAATCCCCGTCGGCTCCTGGGCCCCTCGCTCGGGGTGTCGGGAGCGGTCGTGGCACTCACCCCTGCCGTGCTGCGCACCACCGGGGAGTGGGCGTCGGGGTTGCTCTTGTTGATCGCGTCGCTGACCATCCTCGTCCCGGGCGCGCTGCTCTCGGCGGTGACGCCGATCGTGACCAAGTTGCGCCTCACCAGCCTCGCCGAGACCGGAACGGTTGTCGGCCGACTGTCCGGCGTGGGCACCGTGGGCGCCATCTTCGGCACCGTCCTCACCGGCTTCTTCCTCATATCGCGGTTGCCGGTCAGCGGCATCCTGATCGGCCTCGGAACACTGCTGGTGGTCGGCTCGGCACTGGTTGAGTGGCGCACACGCGGGTGGAGCGGCACACCTGCCCTCACCCTCGTGGTCGTTGCCGGCGGCCTCGCCACCACGGTCGCGCCCGGTGGCTGCGACACGGAGACCCAGTACCACTGCGTACGCGTCGTCGCAGACCCCGACCGAAGCAGCGGCCGCACACTCGTCCTGGACGGCTTGCGGCACTCCTACGTCGACCTCGACGACCCGACCTACCTGAAGTTCGGGTATGTGCGCGCCATCGCGTCGGTCGTCGATGCCGCCTTTCCCGAAGATGAGCCACTTGCCGCCCAGCACCTCGGCGGCGGCGGGCTCACCTTTCCCCGGTACCTCGCGGCCACGCGGCCCGGGACGCGCAGCCTTGTCTCCGAGATCGACAGCGGGGTCGTACGCGTCAACCGCGACCAACTCGGTCTGAGACCGGGAAACGGTATCGACGTACGCGTCGAGGACGGCAGGCTCGGCCTGCGGCGACTGGACACCGACAGCCGTGACCTCGTCGTGGGCGACGCCTTCGGGGGCGTCAGCGTGCCGTGGCACCTGACCACGGCGGAAGCGATGACTGATGTACGGCGGGTGCTCAACGAGGACGGCGTCTACGTCGCCAACCTCATCGATCACGGTTCCATGGCCTTCGCACGTGCCGAAGTAGCCACCCTGCGCGAGACCTTCGAGCATGTCGCCCTCGTCGGCGAACCCGCCGATATCGGCCTCGACCCCACCGCCGCCTCCGAGGGCGGCAACGTCGTGGTCCTCGCCTCCGACCGACCAGTCGACCTACGCGCGACCCAGGAATCGCTGGACACCCGAAAAACCGATTGGAAGATCGCCAGCGGCGACGACCTCACCTCCTGGATCGGCGACGCCCAAGTGCTCACCGACGATTACGCACCCGTCGACCAGCTCCTCCAGCCCTACAGCCAACCGACCGCCCAGTGACAGCACATGCCCTCCCGCGCTGCTCGGCCCCGTACCCCCATCGCCGTTGCCCGGCACGGCGAAGAGCGTGCCCGGGGCAGTGGCCCGCCGCAGACTGAGCCACGCAGGCACCCTCGTTCTCGACTGCGAGGGCCCGTCGAAGTTCGTCAGTGATCACGACCCCGTCGTCGCCCTGATCGCCGAAGCCCGCAAGCGGGGACCCTTGGCGGAGCCGCTATGCCAGCCGGAGTCTCGTTCGGTGCGCCGCCATCGGCGCACCGATCTGCTGTGGGTGACCGCCTGAGCCCGGTCCAGCCAGCCTTCCATCTTTGCCCGGGAGCTTTAACGTGCTTGTAAATGGCGGGAGTTGAGAAGTCCGGAGGTAGTATCCGGCCGACTGGGAGAGCTGTCGGCGGCGTGAGCGCCGGATGCGGACACGCGGAACCGCCTGGCGTGCCAGTTGCATCGGTACAGGCATGCGTCAGCCGTCAGCGCTGTGTCCGTCGGCTCCGTAGCGCAAGACGCGGCAAGGGAAGGGAAAGAACTCAGGAGAGATCAGGGGACAGGGACAGGGGCAGGGGCAGGGGCAGGGGCAGGAGCAGAGGGGGGAAGGGGGAAATCGTGGTGTGTGCGAGAGCACTGCGCGTCTGCGGGGTCCTCGCGGTATGCGGGATCTCACTGCTCGGGTGCACCGGCGGCGCTGACGGCGGAGGCGGTGGCACAGACACGACCGGGGCGGCGAGGCCGAAGGCCGGCCGGAGCGCCGATACGGACGCGGGGGCAGAGGGCGGGGCCGGAGCGGCCGGAGGGACGGGTGCACGGTCGACACCGAGCTTCGATGCGGGGAAGCAGCCGAAGACCGAGGAGCAGGCGCGGGAGTTGATCCGGACGGTGATTGCCGGTCCGGAGCTGTTCGGGCCGAGGGTGGTACGGGCGACGCCGTACGAGGGCGACCCCGGCCGCTGGGCGGTGCTGGGCGAAAACTGCGCGTGGCAGCAGCAGGAGCTGCCGAAGGACGTACTGGCCTCCCTGACCCGGTACTTCGAGTTGCCCGCGGCGGGCGGCAAGGGGGCGATACGGCTGTCGGCCACGGTCACCGTGCACCGGACGCCCCTGGACGCGGCCTGGGAGCAGGCCCGGATGCTGGAGGAGGCCCTCAGCTGCAAGGAGCAGTTGCTGCGGCCGGGCGAGCGCCTGACGGAGCTGAATTCGTGGGGAAGCGTCTTCGGCGAGGGCAACAACCACGACTACGACGACGCGGTGGGCGAGACCGGCAGCTGCCGAAGTGACACGCGGGGTGGCCCGTATCCGTACTACTGGCATCAGGTGATGCTCGGGCCGGTGGTGGTCTCCGTGTCCGGGTGCGGGGGACGGGGGCACACCGATGCGGACGTGTCCCAACCGGTCGGCGAGGCGCATGCCAAGGTGACGACGCGGGTGGAGAGGGAGATCGGGTGGGATGACGGGACGTTCTCCGGCTCACCGGAGGCGAAGGTCTCGCCGAGCACGTCCGTGCCGGGCACAAAGGGTGGTGCGTGATGGAGCGGCTGGTTCCGTCCGATCCGTCGCGGCTGGGCGGGCACCGGCTGCTGGGGCGGCTGGGCGCGGGCGGCATGGGCGTGGTCTACCTGGCCCGCACCGGGGCCGGGGAACTGGCGGCGGTGAAGGTGATCCAGCCCGAGTTCGCCGAACAGCCCGAGTTCCGGGCCCGGTTCCGCCGTGAGGCGGCCAGCGCCGGCCGGGTCGACAGTTCCTGGGTGGTGCCGGTGCTGGGCGCCGACGCGGAGGCCGAGGCGCCGTGGCTGGCGACGGCGTTCGTGCCGGGGCCGTCGCTGGCCGAGGCGGTCGCGGCATGCGGGCCGCTGCCGGTACGCGCGGTGCGGGTGCTGGGCAAGATGCTGGCTCAGGCCCTGTCCGCGGTGCACGACGCGGGCCTGGTGCACCGCGACGTCAAGCCCGGCAACATCCTGCTCGCCCTCGACGGGCCCCGGCTGATCGACTTCGGCATCGCGCGGCCCACGGCCGCCGAGGCGACGGAGCTGACCACGGACAACATGGTGGTGGGCACGCCCGGGTTCCTCTCCCCCGAGCAGGCGCGGGCCCGGCGGGTGAGCCCGGAAAGCGATCTGTTCTCCCTGGGCTGCGTCCTGGCGTACGCCGCCACCGGACGGCCGCCGTTCGGCACCGGCGCCGTGGACGCGCTGCTGTACCGCACGGTCCACGACGCACCGGAACTGGACGGTGTCGAGGACGACGGACTGCGGGCGCTGCTGGAGCGCTGCCTGGACAAGGAGCCCGAACGCCGGCCCACGGCAGCGGAGATGGACGCGGAGCTGGTGGAGGACGCCCCGGAGAGTTCCCTCGACTGGCTGCCGGACGCCGTGGTGCGGATGGTCGCGGACCGGTCGGCCGAGCTCCTCGCCCTGCCCGGTATCGAGCCCACCGAGGTCCCGGGCGAGGCCCCGCCCCGGGTACCGGGCCGCCGGCGGATCCTGGCCCTGGCCGCGGGCGGTGCGGCCGTGTTCGCGGCGGGCGGCGGCGCGGCGCTGTGGGCGGCGCTGCGGGACGTCGAGGAGACTCCGGCGGCACAATCCACGGGTCCCCGCCGAGTCATCGGCCT
Source organism: Streptomyces blattellae (assembly GCF_009709555.1). GTDB lineage: Bacteria > Actinomycetota > Actinomycetes > Streptomycetales > Streptomycetaceae > Streptomyces > Streptomyces blattellae. The sequence goes on from NZ_WJBG01000236.1 coordinate 51,145, forward strand.
CCAGGCGGATCTGAGCGGCCCGCAGAAGGAGGCGGGACGGGCACAGGAACGGGCCGCCCGGCTGGCCGTGGAACGGTTCAACGCCCGCAAGGACAAGCCGTTCACGCTGACGCTCAAGGTGGTGGACGACCGGGGCGAGACCGCACGGGCGCAGCAGGCGGCCCGGAGCCTGACGCGTGACAAGGAGGTACTCGCCGTCCTCGGCCCCACCGGATACACGTCCGTCCTGGCCTCCTTGGAGATCTACGAGCGCCTCGGGATGCCGCTGCTGACCGTCTCCGAAATCTCACCGTACGCGGAGCTGGAGGTCCTGCTGAACTACTCACGGGTCTACTTCCATGCCACGCCGACAACGGACTACACCGCCGGCCGCACGGTCACCACGCTCGCTGAGTCGGGTTCCCGCCACCCAGGTCTGCTGGCCGACCGCGCGGGCGGGGGCGTCGCTCTGGAGTCCGCCTCCCTCGTCCCCCGCGCGGCGGAGAGGCAGCGGATGGACCTGTACACACGGGTCGTCCCGGCCATCGCGTCCGACCTGTCTCCCGTGGTCGCCGACATGCTCGGCCACGGCATCGACGGCCTGTACTACATGGGCACCCCGGAGCGCGCCGCGGCTGTCGCCCGGGCCCTGGCCGGGCGCGGCTTCGACGGTCCGCGGTTCCTCGAACCCACCCTGGCCACGGCGTCGTTCCTCTCCGCGGCGGGCAGCGCGGCCGAGGGCTGGCAGGTCATGGCCTCGCACATCGCTCCGGAGGCGGAACCCGTGCGGGACTTCGCGGCCGCCCACAGCAAGCGGTACGGCGGCGCTCCGGCCTTCTGGGGGGCCGAGGCGTACGACGTCGCACGCCTGCTCATCGACCGGCTCACCGCACTCGCCGAGCAGAGCAGCCGACGCCCCAGTCGTGCGCAGGTCACCGAGGCCATCAAGAAGAGCGAGTTCAAGGGGCTGGTCGCCACCTACGCGTTCAACGAGAACATACGGCTCACAACGCCGCGGTTCCACCAGTACCGAGTGGACGGCGGCCGGTTCGCCTACGTCCGCTCCATGGACTTCTGAGAGCTTCCGAGGACGAAGACGAAGGGGACGGGCGTGAGGTCGCTGCGGGCGGAGGACCCCGAGGCCCTGGGCGGGCACCGGCTGCTGGCCCGGCTGGGCGCGGGCGGCATGGGCGTGGTCTACCTGGCCCGTACGGAGGCCGGGGCCCTGGTGGCACTGAAGATGATTCGCGCCGAGCATGCCGCCGATCCCGCCTTCCGGGCCCGGTTCCGGCGCGAGGTACGGCTGGCGACCGGGCTCACCGGCCGCTGGGTGGTGCCGGTGACGGCCGCGGACGCCGAGGCGCGCGAGCCGTGGCTGGCGAGCACCTTCGTGCCCGGCCCGTCGCTGGCCGAGGCGGTGGACGGCCACGGGCCGCTGCCCGCGCACACCGTCACCACACTCGGCCGCCTGCTGGCGCGGGCACTGGCGGAGGTGCATGCGGCGGGGCTGGTGCACCGGGACATCAAGCCCGGCAACATCCTGCTCGCCCTCGACGGGCCCCGGCTGATCGACTTCGGTATCGCGCAGGACGGCGGCGCGACGGCGCTGACCGCCACCGACGCGGTCATCGGCACGCCCGGCTTCCTCTCCCCGGAGCAGGCCCGGACGGGCGGGGGCGAGGTGGGCCCGGCGAGCGACGTGTTCTCGCTCGGCTGTGTGCTGGCCTACGCGGCCACCGGACGACGTCCGTTCGGTACCGGCGATGCCGCCGCCGTTCTCTACCGCACCGTCCATGAGGAACCCGACCTCGCCGGCCTCGACCGGCTCCTGCCGCCGCCGGTGTGCGCGGCGGTCACCGACTGCCTGGCCAAGGACCCCGGGCACAGACCCACGGCGGCCGGCCTCCGCCAACGGCTGGAGGCGGCCTCCGACGCACCTGCCGACCCCACCGGCCGGGGCGACTGGCTGCCACCCGGGGTGCTGCGCATGGTGGCCGAGCGGTCCGCCCGCGCACTCGACCCGCCGCCCCGCCCGGCCGCCACCACACCGCCGGAACGATCCGGCACGGACACGGCACACCCGCCCTCACGCCGCCGCCTCCTCGCCGTCGTCGGTTCGGCCGCCGCGGTACTCGCCACCTCCGGCACCGCCGCCGCCGTCCTGCTCACTCGCGAGGACAGCACGGCCGGCAGCCCACCGCGCACCCTGCCGACCCACACCATCGGCCTCCAACTCGACCTGACAGGACCGCAGAAAACCCTGGGGACAGCGCAGGAGCGCGGGGCCCGGCTCGCCGTCACCGCCCACAACGCCCGTGCCGACGCGACGTTCAAGCTCGTCCTGAAGACCTTCGACTACGGGGGCGAGACAGCCAGGGCGCAGGAAACGGCCCGCCGCATCACCGCGAACCCGGCGGTCCTGGCGGCGATCGGCCCCACGACCGCGACAGCCGCGCGCGCCGCGGCACCCCTGTATACGGACGCGTCGATGCCGCTCGTACTCGTGTCGTTGGCGCCCGAGACCGTGGGACTGCCCGACTCCGATCTGCCGACGGTCTGCTCGACCGTGGTCTCCGAGACATCCCAGAAAATGCCGGTACTCGACTATCTGTCCCGAGTACGCCCCGCACGCCGGACCGCCGTCATCGAGGACCGCGCGGCCGGAGACACGTCCTGGAAACTCGCCAGTGACCTGAGCGAGCTCCCGCCCGACGAGGGAACCACCACCGTCCACTCCGTGGCGGCGGACGAGAACGACTTCCGCCCCGCCGTCGACGCCGCTCTGGCCGCACGGGCGCAGGCGGTCGTCTACACGGGCACCTCACCGAGCCGGGCCGCGCTCTGCGCCCGCGCGCTGACCGCGGCGGGCTTCACGGGGCCGTGCATGGGATTCGAGCCCGTGATGCGCCCGGCCTTTCTGAAGGAGGCGGGCGATGCAGCCGAGGGCTGGTTGTTCGAAGCCCCGTACACCGATCCCGCCTCGGCCGACACCAAGGCCGCCAAGGCGTTCACCGACGCCCACCGCAAACGCTACGGCGAGCCCCCCGGCCGCTGGGCCGCCGAGGCGTACGACGCCGTCGGTCTGCTCGCACGCACCGTGGAGGCGCTTGGCGCGGGGGCTGGGATCGAACCCGGCGAGGTCGCCGAACGCATCTTCCGCACCACCCATGACGGGGCGGCCAAGCGGATCCGGTTCGTCGACGGCGCCACCCACTTCCTGGAAATGGTGAACATGAACTTCCTGTACCAGGTCACCGACGGCGCCTTCCGTTTCCTGGGGCGGCACGACCAGGTGCCCGCGAGTAAGAGCTGACAGGCCGAACTCCTCGTGGCTGCCGGCGGATGCCCTGATGACATGGGCAGGCTCCATCAGCAGCCCGGCCAGGACGCCGCGCGCGATCGGCACGGCCGACACGAGTGGGTTGCCCGTCTCTCCGCGCTTTCAGGCGGGGCCGGTGAAGGAATGCGCTTCACGGGGACAACTGACATCCGGCATGCCGACCGGAGTCGGACGGCCCGCGAGCACGAATGCGTCGGCCCGGGTTCCCCATGGACGCCTGAATTCCGGCCTTGACCAGGCGCGTTGTGAGCCTGATGGGCATGTATCGGCAGCCGTGATCGGCGTGGTGGACGAGCCGGGCGGGGGCGACCTCGCGGCTGCTGATACCGGCGAGGCCGGTTTCGCGCATGAGCCGCTCGACCCGTTTGCGGCACGCCCTCGCGTTTCCGTACGTCCCGTTGAAGACGGTTCACACCTGTTCTCCGGCGGCAAAGCCACCTTGCGCTCACGGCGCATCCTCTCCACCGCCGCCTCGCCGCCATCCAGCCTGCGGCGCAGCGACTCCGGCACATCACGCGCCCGACCCGGATCATGCAGATCGACCAGACCAGCGGCCGGGACTCCGGCCGGGGCCGGGGCGCACTCGATGCATAACCGCTGATCACCGACCGAGGGCGCGTTCGCCACATGCCTGAAATGCATTGAACGTTGGAAATGAATGAGACCAAAACTGAGGCCAGGGCACACCAGAGCTCGAACTCGTGAGGGGTTGCCCCCAACATGCTTTCCAACTGTTCGTCTGGGGGTCCGGGGATGCACGGGAGCGTCCTGACCTGCGGTGGAGCGGCGGCCGGGAAGGCTTCTGAACGGTGCTGTGCGCGGGTGAATGCAACCAGAACTGCAACCATCCGGCGCCTCGCCAATGGCATGCCAGGGGCGGATGGATCGGCCCCGTACCTTCTGGGCAGATGGAGCCGCTCTCTTCTAGGGTCATCGCATGAGTGATCGCGTAGGGGGAGCGCCGGATCCATCAGGTCGGACGTTGCGTAGCCTTGTGGGTGACGCTGTCTGGACAGACATGCTGGAGCAGTCATTCGAGCGTCGACACCCAGTCGGTGCCACATTGCTGCGGCAGGGTGAGCCCGGCACTCATGTGCTCGCGCTACGCAGCGGGGTGACCAAGGTGATCCGGCGAGAGCGGAGCGGAGACCTCACGCTGCTGGCGTTTCGCGGTCCCGGCGAACTGCTGGGCGAGGTCGCGGTGTTGGACGACGAAGTACGTTCGGCAAGCGTCCAGGCGATCTCCCACTGCTCAGTCAACGTGCTGAGCAAGACGGAATTCCTGCGGTTCGTCACGGACCATGACCTGTTTCCCGTGCTGGTGCGTTACGCCCTCGGCAGGCTGAGGGAGTCGGACCGCGCCCGCGGCGGCGGTGATGCCGTCGTGCGCCTGGCGGCATCCTTGGTGAACCTGGCCGATATCTCAGGGCATTCCGCGATCCGGCCGGGGCGGCGTCTGGAGCTTGCCCTGACTCGGGACGAACTTGCGCAACACCTACGGGTGTCGCGTAACACGGTCACCGCATGCCTCTCTGAACTTGAGCCCCTCCACGTTCATACCGGACGGAAGCGCATCTTCATCGACGACCTGCCCGCTCTGCGGCAAGCGACTGCGGGGCTCTACAGCTGAGGCCCACCCCCCGACGGCGACCCCACGCACCGTGACGCCCGTCACTGCTCCTCTGCACTGAGCGAGCACACCGCGACACGTATCCCCGCGAAGCTCGGATACCCAAAGCCCTAAGGGAAAGCCAAGGAGTCCCGATGCCCCAGTTCCGCCAGCCCCTGCCCGAAGCCAGTGCCATGCCCTACACCCGGAGCCGCGACCTCCCTCCCTACCGAGGGATCGTGGCCGTCGACGCCAAGGACTTCACCGGCTATCCGTCCATCGAGCACGGAGCGATCAGCCGGGCCATCCCGCAATTACTCCAGCAGGCGTTCGAACGCGCCGGCATCGCGGACGTCTGGAACGACCAGAGGTTCCCCGCGTCCACGGGCGACGGGTACGTCTTCGGCTTCGATCCGGCGTGGATGCCGTATGCGATCCACCCCTGGCTCCACACCCTCCAGGACGTGCTCACCGAGTTCACCGTGCACTCCACGGGGGCGGTGCGTATCCGGCTCCGGGTCAGCCTCCACATCGGGCCGCTGCAGGATTCGGGAGATGAGTTCGGCGGCAACGGCACACCGCGCAACGACACCCACCGGCTGCTCGACTCCCGCCCGGTCAAGGCCATCCTGGCCGCCTCCAACGAGAACATCACCCAGGTCGCCGCCATCCTCTCCGACCGTTGCTACCAGGACGCGGTGGTGAGTGGCTACACAGGGCGGCACCCCGACCACTTCATCGAGGTGCCCGCGACCGTGGAGGGCAAGCGATTCGATCAGCGGGCCTGGCTGTACGTTCCCGCTCCCTCGGGCAACCTCTACGACCGCCGCATCCTGGGCGACCGGGTGGTCGAGGACCAGGAGGCCCGGCGCGGAGACGACGGCGATGACCGGCGAACGGCCGGGCGCGAGGCGGCGTACCGGTCGGTGACGATCAGGGCTGACAAGGGGAACGTGAATACCGGAACCGTGCACGGCGGCCAGAGTGTCAGCAACATGGACGTCGGCGGCGACCACGTCGGCGGCAACAAGGCGGGCTCGGTCCACGGCAACCAGGGGGACACAGTCCAGGGCGACAAGAACGAGGGTCGCCGGTGAGTGCCGAGGAGCACTCGCCCGATGCGGAAAAGGCTGACGGTGAGTCCCAACTCCCGGATGAGCCCAAGGGCCCGGCGGTGCAGCGGGAAGAGGACGATCCCGACGACGAGGGCTTCGACCACTTCGCCGGCCTTTCCGGCAACGGGGCATCCCGTTACTACATCCACGCCCCGTATGCGAACCTCAACGCCGGTTCCGTGCAGGGCGATCAGCACGTGGAGAACGTCAGCGGCGCGGCCAGTCACGCCGGTCGGCGAGTGGAGGCACACCAGGGCCCCATCTCCGCCCTGGAGATCCTGCAGGCCCAGGCGGGATTCGCGGAACCCGACTGGTTCCCCGCCGCGATGAGGGAACTCGACACCGGGGTACTGTTCCTCATGGGAGACCCTGGTACCGGACGCCGAACGGCGGCGTTGAACCTGTTGTGCCGTCATACCGGCGGCAGCATGGACCTGCGAGCGGTCGACAGCGACGTGGACCTGTCTTCCTGGCGTCCCACCCAGACCGGGGCGCGGGGGTATCTCGTGTACGGGCTGCTGCCCAAGCATCCCCTCGGCCCTGCGGTGATCGCCAACCTGCGCCGCCTGTTGAGCGACGCTCACGCCCGTATGGTGATCGTGCTGACCGACGAACCAGAGCTTGCACGCAGCCTGTCGCGCGACCTCCATGTCTCCCCTGTGCAGTGCGAACCCCCGCACCCCCGCGCCGTTTTCGACGCTCTCTTCGAGTCTGCCGTACCGAGTCCCGCGGAGCGTGACCGGCGGCTTACGCGGCTGGAGCCGGGCATGCTGGACGAGTTGCTGACTCCCCAGTTGGTCCCTGCTCAGGTCGCCGAGCTGGTCGCCGCGATGAGCGGTTCGGGCGACGAGGGGCCGGGCTTCACCGACCTTCGTGACCGACTGAGCTTCCTCGCAGAGGGAGAGGTACCGGACCTGATCAAGAAGCTCCGCGACGACCCTGACGGACTCGCCTTCCTCTTGGCGGCCTGCGTCTTCGAGGGGCTGGACCACCGTATTGTCCTGGAGGAGGCGGAACGGCTCCTCGTGCTGGCGGACGGGCGCCTGGACTCCGTACTGCCGGAGAGTGGGGATGCAGAGGGCAGCCACGGTCCAGCACGTCGCCAGGACGGCCCGCGGCCCAACCCGAAGTTCGTCTTCCGGCGATCGCTCGACGACCTGCTGCGGATGGTGCGCGCGCAGTGCGCGCCCAAGGAGATCCGGACCGCCTCCGGCTACACCTACGCGGTGGAACCCGTGCGGCTCACCCGGCACGGGCAGGCGGAGGCCGTGCTGCGGCACGTGTGGCGGCAGTACGGTCAGTTGTCCGGGCTGCTGACGGAGTGGATGGACAAAGTTCCGGGAAACGAGTACGAGTTGGCCGAGCCCGTGGGCCGGGTCATGGGCATGGCCGCCGGCTGGGGCGGCGGCCGCCGGGCGCTCAGCCATATCAGCAGGCTGGCCGGCTCCGATCGCGGGACCAGCCGTGCGATCGCCACGTACGCACTGAGCATGGCGGCAAAGGATCCGATTCTGGCGGGCGAGGTCAAGCACCGCCTCACCGACTGGAGCACGAGTGCCGGCTGGCGGCGGCGTGCCACGGTGGCGTACGCCTGCGGTACGGGCTTCGGTGTGTCCCGGCCGGATCTGGCGATGCGGCTGCTGCGGCGTGCGTACCGCGGGCTCGACGGTGACGAGTACACCGTCGCCAGGGCCATTCGCCTCGCTCTGAGCGAGCTCTTCGCGGCGGGCAGCCAGCCGACGATCTTCCACCACATCGCCGACTGGGCCGATCGCGGGGGACCAGACGCGGAGCTGTCGCTCTGGGCCTTTCCGCATCTGCTGCGGGAGCCCTCCTGGTTCCAGGAACAGCTACTCTCCGTAGGCGAGTTCACCGAGAAGATCATCGACCTCGTCCACCGGACACTGAACGACGACGCATTGTTCGATGCCACCCGCGGCACTCTGCTCGGCTGGTGCCGCACGGCCTACCGGGACGACCAGCAGAGTACGGCCGTGGAGACGTTGCTCACCGCACTCGCTCAGGACATGCGGCACGGCGAGCTGCGCCTGTTCGTCGAGATCGACCGGGCCGACACCCCCGTACTTGCCGGACGACACATCGCACGCCATGCGCTGGACGCCTGGCGGAAGGGCGAGCCGCGGCAGTTCAGCCCCGCATCACCACACGGAGGACACGATGACCACTGAGAGCAACGAGCCTGCCTATACCCGTGCTTCGCACGCCCCTTGGCGGGAGATCCTGTGGCAGCGTTGGTCCGGTCGGTTGGACCGTGCTCTGGTGCTGCGGGACCTGGGCGGGGGCTATCACCTGGTGAGGGCCCGGCACGCCACATCTCACGGCGCGGCCCTCGATACGGGCGAGGCACCGAAGAAGGCGGCCGTTTTCCGCACGAGGACGAGGCTGCGCGGGTACGACAGCGCGTTCTACGTCCGTCTCGATGAACACTCGGGGACAAGGGCCGTTGCACTGCCGACTCACTACGGCACCGAGTCGGTGGACGTTGAAGTGCTGTGGTGGGTACACGATCCGGTCCAGGTCGTGCGGTCGCGTACCATTCACGGCTGGCTCGCGGTGCGCAAGGCCCTCGACCGGCGTCTGCGTCGCCTCAAGGAGGAGTACGCCGCCGACGGACACGGAGTCGGCGCATCCGAGATGATGCAGCACCTGGTCGTACCGCACGAGTTGGCGGACTGCGGCCTGACCTACCGAGGCGTGGACATCTCCGCACGGGAAGGCGACGGCGAACTGCGACTGGGCGAGCCTGGTGACGCCGGCCTGCCCTATTCCTGGTCGGACACGAGTCGCGAGGAGTACGTGTTCTGCAAACAGGCTGTGCAGGACGGTCCGGTGTCGCTCGCGGCGCTCTGGCTGATCAGGCACCCTGATCAGGTCAGCCAGGTACTCGACTGGACAGTGAACCACTCCAGCCTGATCCGGGGGGAGTCCAACTGGCAGGACGAGGTGGCCGGCCTGCTGGGCAAGCTGACGACTCAGGAACGGCAGGAACTCTCCGAAATGCTGCGTGACCGGCTCGTCGTCCTGGGGCGGCAGGTACCTGGGCAGGAGCGCTCAGGGGTGGACGGAGAGAGGGCCCGCTCCCGCGCCGACAGCTGGGCGGGAGGCACGGTGAAAGGGCAGCCGTTGTGACGCGGGCAGTCGGTGGCAGGGGCCCGGTGCGGGGAGCGCTACGAAGCGTCGCTGCCAGGCCCCCGCGCCCGTCTCCCGCCCCTCGTCATCGGGTGCTGCACAGGACACTGCGCCGCCGTCATCCTGCAGCCTGTTCTCCGCCTGGACCAAGCCCGGAGACCGTGGCGGCGATGGAGCGCTTCATGGCTGCCAACGGCGTGGAGCTCACGCGTGCGGATACCAAGGCCGCCGTGCTCCTGGGCTTCACGGGAGCGGTCCTCGGCGTCTTCATCACGGTGACCAGGAGCGCCGACGCCGGACAGGCGCCCAACGCCTGGAAAATGCACGTACTGTGGTGGACCGCCGTCATCAGTGCACTGCTGGCCATCGTCTGCTTCGTGTGCGCCATCGCCCCGCGCCGCCGCGGAGGGCGGCGCCAGGGCACGGTCGCTCCCGGTTACTTCGAGCACCTCACGCCGGAACTGGGCGGCGAGCGGCTGAGCCGCGCCTTCGAACGGGTTGGGCACAATCCCACCGGCCCATTGCTGTCCTCCCTGGTGAGGACCAGCGAGATCATTCGCACCAAATACCGCTGGATCGAAACGGGAACCGTTCTGCTGCTTGTCGCACTTCCGCAGTTCGCCGTCACTCTACGGCCGGCATGAGGGAGAGCACGAAGAGACCGACTGGTTGGACGATCATGTCCAACCCCAGCCGGTCCGAGACCTGCACCGTTCCGACAAATCTGCGGCCGAAGCACGACGAAGCCTCCAGGCCGTGATCAGTCGGGGCCTTGCATTTGCCCTGCTGGGCAGAGCTTTGCCCATCCGTCGTGATCAGTTCCAGCCGGTGCTGCCCGAACGTCGACGGCGAGGGCCCGGGACGATCCCTAGTGCGAGCGGCTGTCGGCCGTGACACGCGCACGCGCCGGGCGATCTCCTCGTGACTGATCCGCCCCTGGGCGGAGTCCGGACTGACGATCTTCCGGTCCACCGCGTCCAGGTCCTTGGCCAACCATGTCCGTCCGTTCGAGGCGAGGGGCCGGGCCCCATCATCCCTCGTGTCGATGTACGGCACCCTCGCGGTCTCCGCTCGGGCGGAGGCCATGGGCTCGAACGCGTGAGGGGCGACCGTCGGCCGGGGCGCTCAGATGGGTGTTGCGTGTGCGGACGGTCGTACCCTGGGCGATGCCTCCGACACGGCGTGTATTCCGGCCTCGCCAGGCGCGCTGGAGGTGATCCGGCGATCGCCTGCCCGCTCCCGGATGGGACTGTCGCGGAGATCGATGCCGTCGCGGCATCCCCGACGCCGGGGCGGGCACGGGCCTGCTCGCGAGGTTCTCATGTACATCTGCTACATTTGTGACATGAGTGATCCAGTGATCGAATCCATGGCCGATGTCCGCAGCCACCTCGCCGACGTCATCGATCGTGCTCGTCGGGAGGAAACCCCGACGATCATCACTCGGCGCGGCAGGCAGGAAGCCGTCGTGATCGACATCCAGGAGTACCAGCGCCTGCGTGAGATCGCGGAGAACGCCGAGGAGGCGTGGCTCAACCGACTGGCCGACGAAGCTGAGTCCGAGGGTATCGAGGGGTCGGTCTCGCTCGAAGAGATGGCCGCCTTGCTGCGCGCTCATCAGGGCTGACCTCATGGGGTACGTCACGCGCTTCACGTCGCACGCTCAACGAGACATGCTCAAGGTCCCGCGCCCGGACGCCCTGCGCATCCTGTACCGCCTCACCGAACTCCAGAAGGCGATGGACGCGGGGGACACCACGGCGTTCGACATCAAGGCCCTACAAGGGCACAGTGCCCGCTGGCGGCTCAGGGTCGGCGACTACCGCGTCGTCTACACCGTTGAGGACGGTCAGTTGATCGTGTGGGTCCTGGCCGTAGGCAACCGTCGCGACTTCTACCACCAAGTTCCGTAGGCCCCCGCTGCGCAGATTGGTGTCGACTGCCCGCCGGGAGTTACGGGAGCCTGCGCCTGCCTGTTTGCCGAGATGCCCCGAATGTCGCCTGTAAACGTAACCAAAACTGCAACCGACGCACACCGAAGAGCCGAGCCGCAATCGCGGCTCGGCTCTTCGTTTCGCCTGGTCAGACACCCCATGTCGTTTGGTGTCAAGCGGTATGGGGTTGTGCGTGGTGCGACCAGGCGGTTGCTTCGTCGTAGAGGGTGCGGGTCTTGAGGCATCCGTGGAGGATGCCGACGAGCCTGTTGCCGACCTGGCGGAGGGCAGAGTTGTAGCCGGCCTCGCGGGCTCGCTGCTTGTCGTAGTACCGGCGGGCGCCGGGTGAGGCCCGCAGGGCGGAGAACGCCTGGCGCTGAAGCGCGTCGGCGAGCCGGTTGTTGCGCACGTAGCGGGCCTGGACGGTGTGGCTCTTGCCGGAGGCCCGGGTAACGGGGCTGGTTCCGGCGTAGTTCTTGCGGGCCTTGGCGGAGCTGTAACGGGTGGGATCGTCCCCGAACTCGGCGAGCACCCGGGCGCCGGTGATCTCTCCGATGCCGGGCATGGAGAGGTAGATCTCAGCGTCCGGGTGCGCGAGAAAATGCGCCTTCACCTGCTCTTCCATCGCGGCTATCTGTTCGTTGAGGGCGATCAGGAGACGAGCATGGGCGGTCGTGGTGGCCCCGTAGGCGGCGGCCACCGGCTCGGGCAGTTCCAGGTGCTTCTCGCGCAAGGCGGCCTGGATGGCCCCGGCCTTCTGGTCCCGGTTGTGGCGTCGGGCGCGGGCCAAGATGGCGGTGATCTGGATGCGGGTGAGCCTGGCCGCCGCCTGGGGGGTGGGCGCCTTGATGAGCAGTTCCAGCGCGTCGGTGCTGGTCAGCTCCAGGCTCGCGTAGGCGTTCAGGGCTGCGGGGAAGTACTCGCGCAGCGTGTTGCGCAGTCGTTGGAAGGTGCGGGTGCGTTCCCAGATCAGGGTCTGGTGGGCGCGGGCGACGACCTTGACGGCCTGGGCCTGGTCGCTGTCGCCGGCGATGGGCCGCAGCTGGTCGCGGTCGATGCGGACCATGTCGGCCAGCGCGTGGGCGTCGCCTCTGTCGCTCTTGGCGCCGGAGGTGCTGTACCGCTCCTTGAACCGGGCGACCTGCCGAGGGTTGATCGCGTAGACCCGGTAGCCGGCCGCAAGCAGGGCCTGCACCCAGGTGCCGCGGTCCGTCTCGATCCCGACGATCACGTCGCAGGGGACGAGGTCCTCACCCGCATGCTTCGCCACAAGCTCGTGGAGCTTGGTGATACCGTCCGCGCCCTCGGGCAACCTTGCGGTCGCGAGGCGGCGGCCGGTGGTGTCCTGGACTTCGACATCGTGGTGGTCCTCGGCCCAGTCGTCGCCGATCAGCAGCAACTCATCCTCCAGGTCAGGTACTTCCCGGTCATGCAGCCCGCGGAAGACACGGCACGCGGCCTAATGGATCCAGTGCTCACGCTCAGCTCGGCGGGCACGCCACCCCATCAGCGGTCATGGCCTTCCGGCCAACCAGCAGGGGCACGGTCTGACCACAGAACTCACAGTGGTTCCGGCGACATAAGTGCTCACCTGCTGGCGGCTACGGCACCGAGTCTCTCCGACCCGGCAGCTCCCATTAGGC
>NZ_WJBG01000237.1 GCF_009709555.1 Streptomyces blattellae
GTACGCATTCAGAAGGAATGGGCCTGATCGGTGACGGTCGGTGAGAGTGGCTGGTCAGGTGGTCTGTGCGATGGGTGGCATCCAGAGTTTGCCGGTGAAGGCGCGGTGGATGGCCTCGAAGGTGGTCAGGCCGTGCTTGCGGGCGGAGTCGAGGTAGGAGCGCACGGCGAGCCAGGCCGTCGCGCCCGTGTCGGACTGATGGCAGCCGGAGATCTTCAGCTGGGTCTTGACCGGACGCAGGGCCCGTTCGCCGCAGTTGTTGGTGAACGGCACGTGCCGGGGATCGTCGGCGAAGCGCAGGACGTCGTGGGCCTGATCGCGAAGCCGGGTCAGGAGGTTGTGGGCCGGGCTCTGCTTCCGGCCCGGCACTTTGGGATGGAGACTGAGCCCGACCTTGATGCCCTGGTGGAACGCTTCGCAGTGCAGCAGGAGCGCACCGGGGGTGATCTCGGCGGTCTCCTGGTTCCGGACGCGTACGGCCTGGGTGTTCAGTCCGGCCAGGGCCCAGCGGATCTGCTGGTGCCACTTCTGGTCGGGAAAGTCCTCTTCGGCGGCGGTCAGTTCGCGGATCAGGTGGGCTCCGCACAGCTGATGGGTGCAGGAGTCGTAGCCGGCATACAGGGACAGTGAGTCGTGGACCAGGACGCCCCGGTAGTGCGGGAGCACCTTGCCGGCATCTGCTCCGGCGCGCGAGCGCGGGGCGAGGTGGAGCAGGGTGAGGAAGTCGGTGCAGGCCACGTGGAGCCAGCGCCGGGTGGTGCCGATGCGGGTGGTGGTCTCATCCGCGTGGAGCACGTGTCCCATGATCAGCAGGGCACGGATCAGGTTCAGACAGTCCTCGACCAGGCCGGCGGCCTCGGGGAGCAGAGAGGCGACCCAGCCGGTGGAGACCTCGGCCCCGGTCACGTCCCGGATCAGGATCGTGGTCCGCTCGACGGGGATGTGCTGGAAGACCAGCAGGTAGACGGCCAGGGCACGCAGGTTGGGGCCATAGGAGGAGGGCGATCGGGCGACCTGGCCGGGCATCGGCGAGGCGGTCACCGTCCCGCACGCGCACCGGCAGCGATGGGCCCGGTGCTCGGTCACCTTCACCGTGGTCAGCGGGATGTCACGGACCTGACGGCGCTCGAAGCCGATGCTGTCGTCCTCGCCCAGCGCCCGGCCGCACCCGGTGCAGGCCGCTGGAAGGTGGTCCTCGGTGACATCGGGATCAGCGACCATGCACAGCCCAGATCCGTCGGCACCCGGCTGGCGTCCCCGCTTGCGGCCGCTCTTCGGTACCGGCTTCTTCTCCGGCCGACCGAAGGTGTCCGAGGACGGTGGCATCGAGGAGTTCCCCGAGTTCCGGCCAAGCCGCCGCTCCAGCTCTGCCACCCGCGCCGTCAACCGCTCATTCGCCGCGGCCAGCTCCTCGTTCTGTCGCTGGAGCAGCCCGATCACCGTGAGGAGGTCCTCACGCGACGCAGACTCCCACCCCGACGACATGACCACGGATCCTGCCGCACCCACCCGCAACCTGTCACATCGTCAGACAGCGAAGCCGATCACGACCTGCTGAATGCTTACGTCAGGTCAGCGCCATAAAGGTCAGACGCACATACGATCAATCGATTCACCGATCTCATTTAAATCCCTCCGTAGCGCCCTGGACATTTCATTCTTCACTCTCGCGACTTTCATACGTATGGAGCAACGTTTCGCTTTTCCGGTGCCCATGAACTGCTATGTTCTCCAACCGTCGGATCAGAGGTAACTTTTCAAGCGAGGTGAATCATGAAGAAGGCAGTTTTCACCACTGCGGCGTTGGCCATCGGTGCGGGTCTTGTGGGCGGCTCCGCCGTCGCGGCATCGGCCGCCGGAGGTTCGGGTACGGCCCCGGCTCCGCTCGGTCTCATGTCCCCGACCAAGGTGTCTCCGGCTGTCGTGCCGGCGGCCGACACTGTGACGCAGTTGGTCCGTGAAGGCGGAGTCGGAAAGGGCAGCGCGTTCGACAAGAACAGCTCTGGCGGAATGTCCGGAATTTATCTGGATGGAATGGACCCGGACGCCGCCAAGAAGCCCACGATTCCGGTGAAGAACCCGGCCGGAAAGGGTTCCGTACAGGTCCACCCGCTGCATGCGCCGACCGCCGCGGGGCTCGGCACCATGCTGAGCAAGTGAAAGCGTGCGAGTCGGCCGTACCGGCGAAAGCCCTATGGCTGGGCCTGGAATTCTGAGACTCTGATCCGGTTCTCGGCAGCCGGAGACCGACGGCCGGCCCAGATACTGGATCCGGCCCCGCAGCTCCACCTCCGCATAGGGCGGGCCCGCAAGCCCGCTGGCACCCGCGAACCAACTGTCCGGCCCACCGGCCCTCACCCTGCCGGTGGGCCGGACGCACGTTTCCGGTATCGCCGTGCGGATTCCACCTCAGTTCCCGCCCGCCCGGGACGCTTCCCCATGAATGCGAAAGAAAGCCGGGCGAACACCGGCGGGCTGCCCACGTTGCGCCATCCGATGGAATCTGCCCGCGTTTGAATGTTCACACCGTGACTTATGCACAGTTATATGGGTTTCCTGGTACGTAAGCGTGCGCAACCGTGAATTCAGGAAGGAATCGAGTTGTCCAAGAAGTTCGCGGTCATCACGGCCCTCGCCCTCAGCACCGTCGTCGGCAGCGCCGGCATTGCCACCGCTGACGGCGGCGGCAACAACACCACCGTCAAGGGCGGTGGCGGCTTCTCGACGTCCCCGGTCGTCGTGAACGAACCGCAGCAAGGCGTTCTCGTCGTCAACGGGACCGTCGTCGACGGCCGGTGCATCGCCCCGTGGTCCAACGGAGCCGTCGCCGGTGGCGTTCTCGCGACGAACTCTCACTACTCCGCCTGCAACACGGCCCCGATCGACCAGTCGCAGAACGCCCCGTACCTGGGCGGCCTGCTGTTCTGACCCCTGCTCCGAGCAATTCAGAGCAGGTAAACCCCACACGCAGC
>NZ_WJBG01000238.1 GCF_009709555.1 Streptomyces blattellae
GTACGCATTCAGAAGGAATGGGCCTGATCGGTGACGGTCGGTGAGAGTGGCTGGTCAGGTGGTCTGTGCGATGGGTGGCATCCAGAGTTTGCCGGTGAAGGCGCGGTGGATGGCCTCGAAGGTGGTCAGGCCGTGCTTGCGGGCGGAGTCGAGGTAGGAGCGCACGGCGAGCCAGGCCGTCGCGCCCGTGTCGGACTGATGGCAGCCGGAGATCTTCAGCTGGGTCTTGACCGGACGCAGGGCCCGTTCGCCGCAGTTGTTGGTGAACGGCACGTGCCGGGGATCGTCGGCGAAGCGCAGGACGTCGTGGGCCTGATCGCGAAGCCGGGTCAGGAGGTTGTGGGCCGGGCTCTGCTTCCGGCCCGGCACTTTGGGATGGAGACTGAGCCCGACCTTGATGCCCTGGTGGAACGCTTCGCAGTGCAGCAGGAGCGCACCGGGGGTGATCTCGGCGGTCTCCTGGTTCCGGACGCGTACGGCCTGGGTGTTCAGTCCGGCCAGGGCCCAGCGGATCTGCTGGTGCCACTTCTGGTCGGGAAAGTCCTCTTCGGCGGCGGTCAGTTCGCGGATCAGGTGGGCTCCGCACAGCTGATGGGTGCAGGAGTCGTAGCCGGCATACAGGGACAGTGAGTCGTGGACCAGGACGCCCCGGTAGTGCGGGAGCACCTTGCCGGCATCTGCTCCGGCGCGCGAGCGCGGGGCGAGGTGGAGCAGGGTGAGGAAGTCGGTGCAGGCCACGTGGAGCCAGCGCCGGGTGGTGCCGATGCGGGTGGTGGTCTCATCCGCGTGGAGCACGTGTCCCATGATCAGCAGGGCACGGATCAGGTTCAGACAGTCCTCGACCAGGCCGGCGGCCTCGGGGAGCAGAGAGGCGACCCAGCCGGTGGAGACCTCGGCCCCGGTCACGTCCCGGATCAGGATCGTGGTCCGCTCGACGGGGATGTGCTGGAAGACCAGCAGGTAGACGGCCAGGGCACGCAGGTTGGGGCCATAGGAGGAGGGCGATCGGGCGACCTGGCCGGGCATCGGCGAGGCGGTCACCGTCCCGCACGCGCACCGGCAGCGATGGGCCCGGTGCTCGGTCACCTTCACCGTGGTCAGCGGGATGTCACGGACCTGACGGCGCTCGAAGCCGATGCTGTCGTCCTCGCCCAGCGCCCGGCCGCACCCGGTGCAGGCCGCTGGAAGGTGGTCCTCGGTGACATCGGGATCAGCGACCATGCACAGCCCAGATCCGTCGGCACCCGGCTGGCGTCCCCGCTTGCGGCCGCTCTTCGGTACCGGCTTCTTCTCCGGCCGACCGAAGGTGTCCGAGGACGGTGGCATCGAGGAGTTCCCCGAGTTCCGGCCAAGCCGCCGCTCCAGCTCTGCCACCCGCGCCGTCAACCGCTCATTCGCCGCGGCCAGCTCCTCGTTCTGTCGCTGGAGCAGCCCGATCACCGTGAGGAGGTCCTCACGCGACGCAGACTCCCACCCCGACGACATGACCACGGATCCTGCCGCACCCACCCGCAACCTGTCACATCGTCAGACAGCGAAGCCGATCACGACCTGCTGAATGCTTACCTTGGGGACGGCAGGGATGGTTTCGCGAGGCCCGGAGCCGGATACGACTTCTGTCCGGACCGGACAGTCCCGACCACGTCTATCGTCCCATCGGAGACCGGTGGATTCCACTCATCGGCCCAGGGGCAGCAGGAGCCCCCTGATGGAGGGTCACGCACGGCTGTCCACCGCTTGTCCACCGGGACCCTTTGCGCAAGCCTGGCCCATCCCCACGAGCAATTAAAAGACCAGGTCAGAGCGTTAGATCGTCGATCTCGTCACAGAGCCAAACCTCCGACCTACGCATTACGATGCACAGACGAAAAGTGCCCGATTTACCGAGATTCCAAGGTCATCTGAAACAAGAAACCCCAGGTCAAAGCCCTGACCTGGGGTTCACCATAGAGCCGCCTTCGGGATTCGAACCCGAGACCTACGCATTACGAGTGCGTTGCTCTGGCCATCTGAGCTAAGGCGGCGCGCTGTCCGCACTATGGTGCGATCGGCAACGTCGGTAAGTCTACACAGTTTCGGGGGGTGCTCCGTACCGGCCCCGGAGCGACCTGCTCCGGGGCGGTGAGGTGGGCTATGAGCAGCGCTTTGCCTTCGTCGGAGGGGTGCCGCGGAGCAGGTAGCTGTTGATCGTGGAGTCGATGCAGTCGCTGCCGCGGCCATAGGCGGTGTGGCCGTCGCCTTCGTAGGTGAGGAGGCGGGCGGAGGAGAGCTGGCCGGCCAGGGCGCGGGCCCAGCGGTAGGGCGTTGCGGGGTCGCGGGTGGTGCCGACCACGATGATCGGGGCGGCCCCCTTGGCCTCGATGCGGCGCGGTACGCCCGTCGGCGCCACCGGCCAGTACGCACAGGGCAGGGTGGCCCAGGCGAGGCCCTCACCGAAGACCGGGGAGGCCTTCTCGAAGTCGGGAAGTGCCTCCTGCACCTCCTCGGGGGTGTCGAAGGCTGCCGGGAGGTCGAGGCAGTTCACGGCGGCGTTGGCGAACATCAGGTTCGTGTAGCGGCCGTCGGCGCCACGCTCGTAGTAGCTGTCGGAGAGGACGAGCAGCCCCGCACCGTCGTTCTCCTTCATCGCCGAGGCCAGCGCCTCACGAAGCTGCGCCCACGCTCCCTCGTCGTACATCGCCGCGATCACGCCGGTGGTGGCGAGGGACTCGGTGAGCGTACGGCCGTCCGCGTCGCCGGTCGGGATGGGCCGCGCGTCGAGTTTCGTGAAGAACGCCTTCAGGTTGTCGCCGGCCTTCTCGGGCGTCGTGCCCCTGCCGCCGAGCGGGCAGTCCGGCTGCTGCACGCAGTCCCTCGCGAAGGACTGGAAGGCCGTGTCGAAGCCCGCGGTCTGGTCGAGGTTCAGCCTGCGGGCGGGCAGCGACGGGTCCATCGCACCGTCCAGCACCATCCGCCCGACCCGGTCCGGGAACAGACCCGCGTACGTCGCCCCGAGGAACGTCCCGTACGACGCCCCCACGAAGTTCAGCCTCCGGTCCCCCAGCGCCGCCCGCACGATGTCCATGTCCCGTGCCGCCTCGGCGGTCGAGACATGGCGCAGCAGTCCGGGCGAGTCCCTGCCGCAGCCCTCCGCGAACTTCTTGTAGGCGTCGACGAGTTGGGTCGTCTCCTGCTCGTCGTCGGGCGTGGTGTCCGTCCGGGTGTACGTGTCCATGTCCCGCCCGTCGAGGCATTCGACGGGCTCACTGCGGGCGACCCCGCGCGGGTCCACCGCCACCATGTCGTAGCGCGCGCGGACCTCCGCCGGGTAGCCGACACCGGCGTACGCCTGCAGGTAGCTGACCGCCGCGCCGCCCGGTCCACCCGGGTTCACCAGCAGCGACCCCAGACGCTTGCCCGGCCCCGTGGCCTTCTTGCGGGCGACGGCGAGCCGGATGTCGCCGGCGTCGGGCCGGTCGTAGTCGAGCGGCGCCTTGATCGTGGCGCACTCGAACCCGGGGGCTCCACAGCTGCGCCAGCCCGGCTTCTGCGCGTAGAACGGCGAGAGCGCCGCCGGCGTCGCCTGCGGCAGCGCGGCCAGCGCCGCCTCCGCCGCCGTACCGGCCGATGTCGTCACGCCTCCGGCGGAGCAGGCGGAAGCGAGCAGGGCGACGGTGGTAAGGAGTGCCGCCGCGGCAGTGCGGGGGGTGGTGCGTGCTTGGGGGCGGGGGGTGCCGGCCGTGTCCGTGGCGTGGCGGGCGGAGGGCTGGAGCCTGGTCTGGGGCTTCGGGCTCCGGCTGGTCGGTCGGGAGGAGCGCCTAGTGTGCATCCAGCGAGCGTAACCCTACGCGATGGATCAATTGCTGTGCGTGCAGGGCGTGGCCCGTAGGTGTGCAGCGCCGGTCTCGGTCGGATGCGGGTCAGGTGTTGGTTGATGCCGGTCGGATGTCGGTTGATGCAGGTGTCGGCTGATGCAGGTGTCGGCTGATGCCGGTGTCGGCTGATGCAGGTGTCGGCTGATGCCGGTGTCGGCTGATGCCGGTGTCGGTTGATGCCGGTGTCGGTTGATGCCGGTGTCGGTTGATGCCGGTGTCGGTTGATGTCGGT
Organism: Streptomyces blattellae; assembly: GCF_009709555.1. Taxonomy (GTDB): domain Bacteria; phylum Actinomycetota; class Actinomycetes; order Streptomycetales; family Streptomycetaceae; genus Streptomyces; species Streptomyces blattellae. The sequence goes on from NZ_WJBG01000238.1 coordinate 4,087, forward strand.
TGATGCCGGTCAGCTGTCGGTCGGACGCAGTCGGGCGACGATCTGTTTGCGGGGCGCCCCGTACAGGTACCGGTTCCGTCTCGGACAGTTGCTGGGCCTCCCCCGTACGAGCGTCCGTCCCGCCTCGGACGGCTGCGGTCGTGCCTCGTACGAGTTACGTCGTCAACACATCGGCCACCCCCGCATGTTCAAGCAGGATGCCGGTCCGCCGCCCTGTCAGCCCGCTCTCAGCGCCAGGGTCATCGCCTCCACGGCCAGCAGCGGCGCCACATTGCGGTCGAGGGCGTCCCGGCAGGCGGCGATGGCTTCGATGCGGCGGAGTGTGGACTCCGGGGAGCCCGCGCGGGCGAGGCGCTCCAGGGTGTCCTCGGCGTCGGCGTTGGCGATGGCCACGCGGGAGCCGAGCTGAAGAGCGAGGATGTCGCGGTAGAAGCCGGTGAGGTCCGTCAGGGCGAGGTCGAGGCTGTCGCGCTGCGTACGCGTTCGGCGGCGCTTCTGCTTGTCCTCCAGGTCCTTCATCACGCCCGCCGTGCCTCGCGGCAGCCGGCCGCCCTGAGCCGCGCCCAGCGCAGCCTTCAGCTCCTCGGTCTCCTTGTCGTCCATCTCGGCGGCGAGTTGCTTTGCGTCCTCGGCTGCCGCGTCGACGAGTTCCTGGGCGGCCTTCAGGCAGCCGCCGATGTCGTCGACCCGCAGTGGCAGCTTGAGCACTGCGGCCCGGCGCTCGCGGGCGGCCGGGTCGGTGGCCAGGCGGCGGGCGTGGTCGATGTGCCCCTGGGTGGCGCGGGCCGCCGCGGCGGCGACCGGGGGCTCGATACCTTCACGTCGTACGAGCATGTCGGCGACGGCGTCGACCGAGGGCGTGCGCAGGTTCAGATGGCGGCAGCGGGAGCGGATGGTCGGCAGCACGTCCTCGATGGAGGGGGCGCACAGCAGCCACACCGTGCGGGGGGCGGGCTCCTCTACGGCCTTGAGGACGGCGTTGGCCGACTTCTCGTTCAGCCGCTCGGCGTCCTCGACGAGGATGACCTGCCAGCGGCCGTTCGCCGGGGAGGTGAACGACTTGCGGACGGTGTCCCGCATGTCGTCGGCGAGGATCTGCGCGCCCACGGCGGCCACCGTGCTGACGTCGGCGTGCGTGCCGATCAGTGTCGTATGGCAGCCGTCGCAGAAGCCGCAGCCGGGGGCTCCGCCGAGCGCGCGGTCGGGGCTCACGCACTGCAGCGCGGCGGCGAACGCCCGCGCCGCCGCGACGCGCCCCGAGCCGGGGGGGCCGGTGAACAGCCAGGCGTGCGTCATCTTGGACGCCTCGGGGGGCGGCACGTCCGTGGCCGCGGCTGTGACCAGGGCATCGGCATCGCGAGCGGCGGCATCGATCTGCGCGCTCACCTTCTCCTGGCCGACCAGGTCGTCCCATACGGTCATGGGTCACCCCGCCCTTTCGTCACGGTCCGTGTTCGCCATCCATTGTGCGGGGTGGCACTGACAACGGAGTCTCTGAGACATCCGAGACCGCCGAGACCGCCAAGACATCCGAGACCGGCGGGGTCGTAGGGCGGTGGTCCTGCGAGCGGCTCGCCGAACGAGCCACCGCTGGCCCGCGTCCTCCCCACCCTGGCGCCACTCGCCGAACGAGCCACCACCGGCCCGCACCCTGGCCGCCCTGGCGCAGGTCGCCAAACAAGCTCAGCCAAGCGCCCTGCCCCCACCCCCCAACCCGAAACGCTCAGCGCCGCCGACCGCGCCCCCGCCCCCGCTCGTCGTCGATGTCGTCGTCGTTCTCGTCGCCGTCGTCGCCGTCGTCGCGCGGTCCGAGCAATTCGTCCGCCAGCGTCGGCAGATCGTCCAGCGGCGTCTCCTCGGCCCAGTCGGACCGGGCCCGCCGCCGAGGCGCCGCCTCCGGATCGACCTGAGGCATCTCGCGTGTACGGTCCTCAGTCCCGTCCGGCTGCGCCCTCGCAGACTCCTCCCGGAAGAACCCTGGCGGAACCCGGTCCGCCGGATCCTCCCCCTGTACGGGAGGAAGCACCGCGGTCTCGTCCGCCGCACCGGGCGGCACCGGCGGAAGTACCGCCGTCTCGTCGGCGGCACCAGGGATGACCGGCGGCAACACCGCCGTCTCATCGGCGGCACGAGGGGCGACCGGCGGCAACACCGCCGTCTCGTCCGCAGCCCCCGGCGACGCCACCTCAGGCTTCGGCAGTTCGGTCGTCTCCTCGGAATCGCCCGCCGCGGAAGCCCCAGACGCGGCCTGTCCGGAAGACCCGGCAGCGGCCTGTCCAGCGGAACCGGCCCTCGAAGAACCGGCCTGGCCAGTCCCGCCCTCCGGCACATCCCGCACGGGCCGCAGCACAGCCGTGTCCTCGGCCGAGCGCCCGCGTGCCGCGTCCTCCGGCGTCACAGCCGGCGTAGGCACCGTCACCGCGTCCGAGGCCGCACCGGGCGCGGCATCCGGCCGCACAACCGGCGCCGTAGGAGCCGCAGCCTGCCGAGGGCCCGCCTCCGCCGCGGCCGCCGCCTGCTCCGCCAGCCTGCGTGCCTCCTCGGCGCGCAGCAGCGCCTCTTCGGCCTTGCGCTGCTTCTCCAGGCGCCGCGCCTCCGCCTCGGCTCGCAGCCGGGCCTCCTCTTCGGCCTGCTTGCGCCGCCGCTCCTCCTCGGCCTTGCGGCGGGCCTCTTCCTCGGCACGCGCCTTCTCCTCGGCGAGGAGCCGGGCCCGCTCCTCCTCCGCACGCCGACGCGCTTCCTCGGCCCGCTGCCGGGCCTCCTCCGCCTGGCGTTCGGCCTCGCGCCGCTGCGCCTCCTCCAGCTCGCGCCGCTTGCGCTCCTCCTCCTCGGCGCGCAGCCGCTCAAGCTGCTCCTGGCGCTCGCGCTCCAGCCGCTCCTCCTCGGCCTTGCGGGCGGCCTCCTCCTCGGCCTTGCGCCGGGCCTCCTCCTCGGCCTTCCGGCGTGCCTCCTCACGGGCCTGAATCTCGGCCTCGGACAGTGGCAGCAGCTGGTCGAGCCGCGCCCGGACGACGGTGGTGACGGCTTCGGGCTCCTGGCCCGCGTCCACGACCAGATACCGCCCGGGGTCGGCGGCGGCCAGCGTCAGGAAACCGGAGCGCACGCGCTCGTGGAACTCGGCGGGCTCCGACTCCAGCCGGTCCGGCGCCTCGGTGAACCGTTCGCGCGCGGTCTCCGGCGAGACGTCCAGCAGCACGGTCAGGTGCGGCACCAGGCCGTTCGTCGCCCACCGGTTTATGCGGGCGATCTCGGTCGGGGACAGGTCGCGCCCCGCCCCCTGGTAGGCAACGGACGAGTCGATGTAACGGTCCGAGATGACGACCGCGCCGCGCTCCAGGGCTGACCGCACGACCGTGTCCACGTGCTCCGCGCGGTCCGCCGCGTACAGCAGCGCCTCCGCGCGGTGCGACAGCCCCGCCGACGACACGTCCAGCAGGATCGACCGCAGCCGCTTGCCGACCGGCGTCGCGCCCGGCTCGCGAGTCATCACGACCTCGTGTCCCTTGGCGCGGATCCACTCGGCGAGCGCCTCGGCCTGGGTGGACTTCCCGGCGCCGTCGCCGCCCTCCAGGGCGATGAAGAAACCGGACGCTGCGGGCAGCGTCTCCGGGTCGTCGCCGCCGAGCAGCGCGTCCCGCAGGTCCTGCCGCAGCGGCACACCGGAGCGGTCGTCGACCTTGGCCAGCACCAGCGCGGCCACCGGCAGCAGCAGCGCGCCGACCAGCATCAGCGTGAACGCCGCGCCGCCGTGCGCGAACACGAACTTGCCGTTTTCCAGCCGATGCGGCCCGATGAGCGCCGCGACCAGGGGCGCGATCAGCGCGCCGAGCGCCACGAAGACCCGTACGACCGCGTGCAGATGCTCGGTCGTACGCGCCCGCCGGTGGTCCTCGGCCTCCTGGTCGAGCAGGGTGTGCCCGGTGTTGGCGGCCACGCCCGCCCCGACGCCGGCCAGTGCGACGATCAGCAGCACCGTGGTCGGGTCCGGCACCAGCCCGGCGGCGAGCAGCGCGATCCCGGTGAAGGCGATGGCCAGCGCGAGCAGCCGGCGGCGCGACAGGGAGGGGAGCATCGAAGGCGCTGTACGCATGCCGACGACGACACCGCCGGTCAGCGCGAGCACCTGCAGCCCGTACGTCACCGGGCCGCCGCCCAGGTCCTTGGCGTGCAGCACCGACACGGCGACGGCCGCGGCGATCGCCCCCGCCACGGCACCGCAGGACAGCACCAGCAGAGGCAGCGCGCCGGTACGGCCCCGGTCGACGCCGGAGCCCGTCTTGGGACGGCGCAGCCCTTCGAGCGGCGACCGCGCGCGCGGGGTGCGTGTGCCGGGCAGCTCCAGGAAGGACAGCACGGACAGGGAGGCGGCGAAGAGACCGGCCGCCACATACGAGGCGAGGGCGGCCTGGTGCTGCTCGAACCAGTCGATTCCGGCGCCCAGCAGGTTGTTGAGCAGGCCCGCCGCGATGAGCCCGGCAGCCGCGAGGGGGATCGCCACGAAGGTCGTACGGATCGACAGGCGCCGCAGGGCGTCCAGGTGGTCCGGCAGCGGACGCACCGTCGCCCCCTCCGGGGGCGGGGCCGGCAGCAGCGCGGGGGCCGCGCTCTCCCGGCACACCGTCCAGAAGCGCTCTGCGACGCCGGTCACGAAGACGGTGACCAGGAGGACGGCCAGCGCGTTGTCCGGCATCCAGTCGATCCACAGCGGCGCGACGATCAGCAGCGCCGCCCGCAGCCCGTCCGCGCCGACCATGGTCCAGCGGCGGTCGAGCGGACCGTCCTGGGACGTCAGCGAGGTGAGCGGGCCGAGCAGTACGGCCCCGAAGAGCAGTGTCGCGAGGATGCGCACGGCGAAGACGGTCGCCACTGCGAACGCCACGCCCCGGTAGCCGCCGCCGAACGAGCCCTCGGCGATGGCCACCTGGAGGGCGAGGACGACCAGCACCAGCAGCGCGAGCGTGTCACCGACGCCGCCCACGAGATGCGCGCTCCACAGGCGCTTGAGCTGCGGTTGGCGCAGCAGGGCGCGGACGGCACGCTCGCGGGAATCCGCGACCAGGGTGTCGTCGGGGGCCGGGTGAGGGGCCGTTGGCTGCTCGGCTCGGGTCATGCATTCAGCCTATCGGCAGCCACCGACAGCCCGCCGCGCCCGTCCGAACGTGCGCACGCCCCGACACCAAAGTGTTGCCGGGGCACGCCTTTTGCGAACCAGAAGTCAAGATGCGGACGCTCACACGACCCGCGGCGAGCCTCAGTCCTCCACCGAGGACGCCGACTGCGAAGCCGTCGCCTTCTTGGCCGTCGTGGTCTTCGCTGTCGTCGTCTTGGCCGTTGTGGTCTTCGCTGTCGCCTTCTTGGCCGCCGTGGTCTTCGCTGTCGCCTTCTTGGCCGCCGTGGTCTTCGCTGTCGTCGTCTTGGCCGCCGTCGTCGTCTTCTTGGTCGCGATCTTCTTGGCAGCCGTCTTCTTGGCCGGAGCCTTCTTCGCCGGGGCCTTCTTTGCGGCCGTCTTCTTCGCCGTCTTCTTGGCGGGCCCCTTCGCCCGCTTCTCGGCGAGCAGTTCGAAGCCGCGCTCCGGGGTGATCTCCTCGACGCTGTCGCCGGACCGCAGGGTCGCGTTGGTCTCGCCGTCGGTGACGTACGGCCCGAAGCGGCCGTCCTTGACGACGACGGGCTTCCCGCTGACCGGGTCCTCGCCCAGCTCCTTCAGCGGCGGCTTGGCGGCGGCCCGCCCCCGCTGCTTGGGCTGGGAGTAGATCGCCAGCGCCTCTTCGAGCGTGATCGTGAAGAGCTGCTCCTCCGACTGCAGCGAACGCGAGTCCGTGCCCTTCTTCAGATACGGCCCGTAGCGCCCGTTCTGCGCGGTGATCTCCTGACCCTCGGCATCGGTGCCGACGACACGCGGAAGCGACATCAGCTTCAGCGCGTCCTCAAGGGTCACCGTGTCCAGCGACATCGACTTGAACAGCGAGGCCGTACGCGGCTTGACGGCGTTCTTGCCGGTCTTCGGGGTGCCCTCGGGGAGCACCTCGGTGACGTACGGGCCGTAGCGGCCGTCCTTGGCGACGATCTGGTGGCCCGTCTCCGGGTCGGCACCCAGCTCGAAGTCCCCGCTCGGCTTGGCGAGCAGTTCCTCCGCGAGTTCGACGGAAAGCTCGTCCGGAGCGAGGTCCTCGGGCACGTCCGCGCGCTGGTGCTGCTCGGTGTCCTTCTCGCCACGCTCGATGTACGGGCCGTAGCGCCCGACGCGCAGCACGATGTCGCTGCCCACGGGGAACGACGACACCTCGCGCGCGTCGATCGCACCCAGGTCGGTCACCAGCTCCTTGAGGCCGCCGAGGTGGTCCCCGTCGCCGTTCCCGGCGTCGGCGGCACCGGTCGCGTCGCCCTCTCCGAAGTAGAACCGCTTCAGCCACGGCACGGCCTGCGCCTCGCCGCGTGCGATGCGGTCGAGGTCGTCCTCCATCTTGGCGGTGAAGTCGTAGTCGACGAGCCGGCCGAAGTGCTTCTCCAGGAGGTTGACTACGGCGAAGGACAGGAAGGAGGGGACGAGTGCCGTGCCCTTCTTGAACACATAGCCGCGGTCGAGGATCGTGCCGATGATCGACGCGTACGTCGACGGCCGGCCGATCTCGCGCTCTTCGAGCTCCTTGACCAGGCTGGCCTCGGTGTAGCGGGCCGGGGGCTTGGTGGCGTGCCCGTCGACCGTGATCTCCTCGGCGCTGAGCCCGTCGCCCTCGCGCACCTGGGGCAGGCGGCGCTCGCGGTCGTCCAGCTCGGCGTTCGGGTCGTCGGCGCCCTCGACGTACGCCTTCAGGAAGCCGTGGAAGGTGATCGTCTTGCCGGAGGCACTGAACTCGACGTCCCGGCCGTCGGCGGCGGTGCCACCGATCTTCACCGTGACCGAGTTGCCGGTCGCGTCCTTCATCTGGGAGGCGACGGTCCGCTTCCAGATCAGCTCGTACAGCTTGAACTGGTCGCCGGTCAGTCCGGTCTCGGCAGGGGTGCGGAAGCGGTCGCCGGAGGGGCGGATCGCCTCGTGCGCCTCCTGCGCGTTCTTGACCTTCCCGGCGTACGTCCGCGGGGACGACGGAAGATAGTCGGCGCCGTACAGCTGGGTGACCTGGGCGCGGGCGGCGGTGATCGCCGTGTCGCTCAGGGTCGTGGAGTCCGTACGCATGTACGTGATGTAGCCGTTCTCGTACAGCTTCTGCGCGATCTGCATCGTGGCCTTCGCGCCGAAGCCCAGCTTGCGGCTGGCCTCCTGCTGCAGCGTCGTCGTACGGAACGGGGCGTACGGCGAGCGGCGGTACGGCTTGGACTCGACGGACCGGACGGAGAACCGCGTCTGTTCCAGGGCGGCGGCCAGGGCGCGGGCGTTCGCCTCGTCGAGGTGGAGGGTGTTCGCGCTCTTGAGTTGTCCCAGGGAATCGAAGTCGCGGCCCTGCGCGACCCGCCTGCCGTCGACGGTCTGGAGGCGGGCGACCAGCGACGACGGGTCCGAGGGGTCCCCCGCGCGGCCGGATGGGGGTCCCCCCGCCGGAGCGAAGCCGTAGGTGGGGGAGAAGGTGCCCGTCAGGTCCCAGTACTCAGCAGAACGAAACGCGATGCGCTCGCGTTCCCGCTCCACCACGAGTCGTGTGGCGACCGACTGGACACGGCCGGCCGACAGCCGCGGCATGACCTTCTTCCACAGGACCGGCGAGACCTCGTAGCCGTAGAGACGGTCGAGGATGCGGCGGGTCTCCTGGGCGTCGACCATGCGCTGGTTGAGGTCGCGCGGGTTGGCCACGGCGGCGCGGATCGCGTCCTTGGTGATCTCGTGGAACACCATGCGCTTGACCGGGACCTTGGGCTTGAGCACCTCCAGGAGGTGCCAGGCGATGGCCTCGCCCTCGCGGTCCTCATCGGTGGCGAGGAGGAGTTCGTCGGATTCCTTCAGCAGGTCCTTTAGCTTCTTGACCTGGGCCCGTTTGTCAGCGTTGACCACGTAGATGGGCTGGAAGTCGTGCTCGACGTCCACGCCGAGGCGGCGGACCTCGCCGGTGTACTTCTCGGGCACCTCGGCGGCGCCGTTGGGGAGGTCGCGGATGTGCCCGACGCTCGCCTCGACGACGTATCCGGGGCCGAGGTAGCCCTTGATCGTCTTCGCCTTGGCAGGCGACTCGACGATGACGAGTCGGCGGCCGCCCTGTGCGGTCTCGCTGGTCGGGGACAACTTCGCTCTTCTCTCCGGTCGACGCTGGGGTCGATCCCCAGGCCTTGGTTCCCGGGGTCGGGTCATGCTGACGCTGCGGAGTGTGACGGTACATCCCGCCCCCGTGTCAAACGGGAAAAGCCCGCAACGGCCACTCGAACGGTAACCCGACTCCCGCCATTCCTGCCGCCCGGAGTACCCGCCGGACTTTTCGAGCCTATCCGGAGGATGACCTCCTAATTGTCGAAGTGCCTGCCCTGAGGCGGTCCTCAGAGGCGGGTGAAGCACCACGTTCCGAGGATCAGCGCGATCACCGCGGCGAGGGTCGCGAGGGTCGCCGATGCGACGGGGCTCACACCGTGGGCAACGGGTTCGCGGTGCCGCACCCGGACCGCCGTCCACACCAGCAGCCCGCCGCCGAACAGGGCGAACACCACACCCGCGAAGATCGCCGGTCCGCTCTCCATGGCTCTTTGTGGCCCCTTTTCTCCGATCCGCGCGTGCCCAGTGCCGGGAGGCTGGCACGCGCGGACGGCGACCCGGCGAACCTCAGGTGAACGAGAGGCCGACGCAGCTGTGGATCCCCCGCCGACAGGCTCCGGACCGGTCCCGCCGACGGGCTCCGGACCCGTCCCTGCCCCATCTCGACCGGTCCCGACCCGCCCCGACCCGCCCCGACCGAGTTCGAACCGGCTTCGAACCGGCTTCGAACCGGCTTCGAACCGGCTTCGAACCGGATGCCCAGATCGACCTGAATTTGTTGCCGCACTGCTTGATCGAGTCGGAGATGTCGTCACTACGCCGGATCGAGGAACCCCTGTTCCACCAGCAGCCGGATCTGTGCGGGCGTGCGGTCGCGCAGCAGGACCGGGTCCTCGCCCATCAGCTGGGCGATGGCATCCAGGATGCGTCCGGCGCTCAGCGTGCCGTCGCAGACGCCCGCGAAGCCCGCGCCGACCGTGTCCACCTTGGTGGCCCGGCGCATACCGCGGTGCTGGCGCAGCACCACGTGCTCCGGGTCCTCGGCGCCGGGCAGCCCGACCTGCTCCTGGACGATCTCGGCGCCGAGCCGGAAGTGGCCTTCGAGCAGGTCGGCGTCGTCGTGCGTACGCAGGAAGTCGAGGCGGTCGAAGTGCGCCCGGATCGTCTCACCGAGCGACTGTTCGACCGAATGCGGCCACTCCTCGACGGTCACCGAGGGCACGGCCGCACCCGTCCTGTGCAGCGTGATCCAGCCGAAGCCGACCGCCTTCACCTTGCGCGCCTCGAACTCGTCCAGCCACGCGTCGTACCGCGCCTGGTACTCGGCCGGGTCGCCCCGGTGATCGCCGGCGTCCCTGAGCCACAGCTCGGCGTACTGCGTGATGTCCTGCACCTCGCGCTGCACGATCCAGGCATCGCACCCGCGCGGCACCCACGACCTGATCCTGTCCTGCCAGTCCTCCCCTTCCACGTGCTGCCAGTTGGCGAGGAACTGCGCGAACCCGCCCTCCCGCAGCCGCTCCCCCGCCCCCTGAACGAGCGAGCGGCACAGATCGTCCCCGCCCATCCCGCCGTCGCGATAAGTCAGCCGCGCACCGGGCGAGATCACGAACGGCGGGTTCGACACGATCAGGTCGTACGTCTCCCCGTTCCGGACCGGCTCGAACAGCGAGCCCTCCCGGAGATCGGCCCCCGGGGCGCCCGACAGCGCCAGCGTCAGGGCGGTGATGTGCAACGCGCGCGGGTTGACGTCGGTCGCTGTCACGTTCGTGGCGTGCTGCGCGGCGTGCAGCGCCTGGATCCCGGAGCCGGTGCCGAGGTCGAGGGCGGCGGAGACGGGCGTACGTACGGTGATGCCGGCCAGGGTCGTGGAGGCGCCGCCGACGCCCAGGACGACGCGTTCGTCGCGGCTGCCGATGCCACCGGCCCCGCCGACCGCGCACCCCAGGTCGGACACGATGAACCAGTCCTCGCCACCGGGCCCGCCGTACGGCCGTACATCCACGGTGGCCGCGATCTCGTCCCCGCCGACGGACACCAGCCACCCGCTCTCCAGGCACTCCGGAAGCGGCAGAACGTCCGCCACGCGCGCGTGCGGCGCGGGCTGCTGCAACAGGAACAGCCGCACGAGCGTCTCCAGCGGCGTGTCGCCGCGGGTCGCCCGGAGCGCCGGCACGGTTTCGCTCCGGGCGAGCGCCGCGTACGCGGGCACACCGAGCAGTTCGAGCAGTCCGTCAGCGGTGAAGGAGGCCGCGAGCAGGGCGTCCCGGAGGCGGGAGGTGACCTCGGGGCGGTCGGTGGAAGGCAGCGGGGACAGGCTGGAGTTACTCACGCCCTCATTGTGACCCGCACCGGGCCGCCAGGGCTCTGGGTCGGACCGTAGTGGCACCGCATCGGGCCGAGGAGACTCTCCGTCCGGCCGCGAGCAGTCCGCGTCCACCCACGAGGTCTCCGCGTCCACCCACGACGACTCCACGCCCGCCCACGACAACTCAACGTCCGCCCACGACAACTCAACGTCCGCCCACGACGACTCAACGTCCGTCCACGACGACTCCACACCCGTCCACGAGGACCCAGCCTCCGTCCGCAGTGGCGTTTCAGCTGTCGGTGGCCGGGGCCGACGCCGACGCCGACCTGCAGCTCTCCTGCTTCACCAGCGAGCTCTTGGCCTCGCCCTCTTCCAGCTTCTCAAGCGCGGTGACAGCGTTCTTGCGGAGGGTCACCACATCCGTCATCCCGTCCGAGACCTTGCTCAGCCCGGACGCGAACTTCGCCTGGTCCTTGGTGTCGAGCGCGTCCACCTGCTTCTTCAGGTCGGCATAGGCGGTGGAGACGGCGGTGAGCTTCTTGATGGCGTCCTGCTGCGTCTTCTCACCGTCGTCGACACCCGGAGGCGCTCCGGCGTCCCGGAGGTGGGTCGCCCGCTCCTGGAAGCCTTCAGAGAGGTCCCCGAAGGACTGGGAGTCGACCCTCTGGAGCTCCTCGGGCTCACTGTCCGTGGCCACCTTGTTGATCGCGGCGTCGGCGGCGGCGATCTTCTCGTTCGGCGCCGTGGCCGTGTCACAGATCTTCTTGGCCCAGGCGTCGAGCTCCTCGTTGCTCTCGTCGCCGCTGCATGCCGACAGCGCCAGTACCAGTACCGCACCGCCGGACAGTGCGGCCGCGAGCTTCTTGTTCACCGGTTCGGTCCCTTCCACGGCTCTCGGCCCCGGAACATACACGCCGGATGGGTGACAACCGCACGCCGAAGGTCCACTGGAGACCCCTTTCATGCGATTTACACCAGAGAGAGAAGGGTCACGGAACAGGGCGTGAACACGCACAGGGCG
>NZ_WJBG01000239.1 GCF_009709555.1 Streptomyces blattellae
GTACGCATTCAGAAGGAATGGGCCTGATCGGTGACGGTCGGTGAGAGTGGCTGGTCAGGTGGTCTGTGCGATGGGTGGCATCCAGAGTTTGCCGGTGAAGGCGCGGTGGATGGCCTCGAAGGTGGTCAGGCCGTGCTTGCGGGCGGAGTCGAGGTAGGAGCGCACGGCGAGCCAGGCCGTCGCGCCCGTGTCGGACTGATGGCAGCCGGAGATCTTCAGCTGGGTCTTGACCGGACGCAGGGCCCGTTCGCCGCAGTTGTTGGTGAACGGCACGTGCCGGGGATCGTCGGCGAAGCGCAGGACGTCGTGGGCCTGATCGCGAAGCCGGGTCAGGAGGTTGTGGGCCGGGCTCTGCTTCCGGCCCGGCACTTTGGGATGGAGACTGAGCCCGACCTTGATGCCCTGGTGGAACGCTTCGCAGTGCAGCAGGAGCGCACCGGGGGTGATCTCGGCGGTCTCCTGGTTCCGGACGCGTACGGCCTGGGTGTTCAGTCCGGCCAGGGCCCAGCGGATCTGCTGGTGCCACTTCTGGTCGGGAAAGTCCTCTTCGGCGGCGGTCAGTTCGCGGATCAGGTGGGCTCCGCACAGCTGATGGGTGCAGGAGTCGTAGCCGGCATACAGGGACAGTGAGTCGTGGACCAGGACGCCCCGGTAGTGCGGGAGCACCTTGCCGGCATCTGCTCCGGCGCGCGAGCGCGGGGCGAGGTGGAGCAGGGTGAGGAAGTCGGTGCAGGCCACGTGGAGCCAGCGCCGGGTGGTGCCGATGCGGGTGGTGGTCTCATCCGCGTGGAGCACGTGTCCCATGATCAGCAGGGCACGGATCAGGTTCAGACAGTCCTCGACCAGGCCGGCGGCCTCGGGGAGCAGAGAGGCGACCCAGCCGGTGGAGACCTCGGCCCCGGTCACGTCCCGGATCAGGATCGTGGTCCGCTCGACGGGGATGTGCTGGAAGACCAGCAGGTAGACGGCCAGGGCACGCAGGTTGGGGCCATAGGAGGAGGGCGATCGGGCGACCTGGCCGGGCATCGGCGAGGCGGTCACCGTCCCGCACGCGCACCGGCAGCGATGGGCCCGGTGCTCGGTCACCTTCACCGTGGTCAGCGGGATGTCACGGACCTGACGGCGCTCGAAGCCGATGCTGTCGTCCTCGCCCAGCGCCCGGCCGCACCCGGTGCAGGCCGCTGGAAGGTGGTCCTCGGTGACATCGGGATCAGCGACCATGCACAGCCCAGATCCGTCGGCACCCGGCTGGCGTCCCCGCTTGCGGCCGCTCTTCGGTACCGGCTTCTTCTCCGGCCGACCGAAGGTGTCCGAGGACGGTGGCATCGAGGAGTTCCCCGAGTTCCGGCCAAGCCGCCGCTCCAGCTCTGCCACCCGCGCCGTCAACCGCTCATTCGCCGCGGCCAGCTCCTCGTTCTGTCGCTGGAGCAGCCCGATCACCGTGAGGAGGTCCTCACGCGACGCAGACTCCCACCCCGACGACATGACCACGGATCCTGCCGCACCCACCCGCAACCTGTCACATCGTCAGACAGCGAAGCCGATCACGACCTGCTGAATGCTTACTCCAGAAGTCCCTCCGGGGCCGCCTGGATTCACCCACTCGAGCCACGGACGCGTCCGAGTACTTCACCGATCTCCGGCTGGCCACTGCGCTGATCAACACGGCATAGCCTCACAGCCGAGCAATAGTCAATAGTTGTGGATCAGGTAATGCGACTATTCGCAGTTGGCCGTGGTGGACTGCTGATTCAAGCGTGTGCGCCGCGGGTGCTCGGGTCGCTGGGGTGGAGTGGTGGCGCGGCTACCGTGGGTGCACGGCGTAGGTCAGGTGCGTCACCTGCGACGACGGCTCCGAACGGACCGGCTCCAGCGCGACCCTGGACGCGTCCACGCCCTCGAACAGGCGGATTCCGGAGCCGAACAGCACGGGCGACAGCGCGATCGAGAACTCGTCGACCAGGCCGGCGTTCACGTACTCCAGGATCGTCGCGCCGCCGCCCGCGATGCGGACGTCGCGGTCGCCGGCGCCCTCGCGGGCCTGGTCGAGCGCGGTCTCGATGCCGTCGTTGACAAAGTGGAAGGTGGTCCCGCCCGGCCGCTCCCAGGGGTCACGCTTCTCGTGCGTCACGACGATGACCGGCGTGTGGAACGGTGCCTCCTCCGGCCACATCTGCTCGCCGGCGTCGAACATGCGCTTGCCCATGACGCTCGCGCCGGTGCGCTCGAACGTCTCCCGCACGATGTCGTTGTCGCGCCCCTCCTCGCCGCCCTCGCCCAGCTTCAGGTTCTCCCGGAAGAACCGCTGCGGGAAAATCCACTGCTGCAGTTCCATCCACTGCTGCCCCATCAAGTCCCCGAGGGACTCGGGCGCGATGAACCCGTCCAGCGACATCGACACGCTGAAGAACACCTTCCCGGCCATCAGCCCTCTGCCCCCTTCCGCGCGAGGTCGGTGACGTAGGCCGCCAGGTTGCTCAGGGTCTGCCGGCCGCCCTCGATCGCGTGGTACTTCTCGACCGCCTCGTCGCGCAGTTCCTTGGTGGGGAACACCGTGCGCATCACGATCCGGGTCGCCGCGCCGTCCTGCGCGAAGGTCAGGACCGACTCGAAGGCGTTCGGGTCGTCGCGGGACTCACCGTGCAGCAGCTCGATCCGCTCCGGCGGGGCGATCCGCAGCCAGCGGATCCACTCGGAGTAGTCGGTCCCGTCCGGCCCGTGCAGCACGAAGTCCCACTCCCCGCCCTCGCGGAACTCGAAGGACCGCGTGGTGGTGGTGAACCCCTCCGGACCCCACCACCGCGACAGGTGCCGGACCTCGGTGAACGCCTCGAACACCAGCTCCCGCGGGGCGTCGATGAGCCGGGAGATCACGATCTCCCGGTCGGCCGTCGCCGGCTCCGCCCGCGTTTCCTGCCTTGCCCCTGCCATCGGTCAATCCTCCTGCCATGTCTGCTTGAGGTCTTGCACGTAGGTGTCCAGCCGGTCGAAACTCTCGTTCCAGAACCGCTCGAATCCGCCGGTCCACTCGTGGACCGGCCGCAGCCCGCGGGCGTCCAGGCCGTAGAGGCGCTGCTTGCCCGCCTTGCGGTCCCGCACCAGCCCGACCTCCCGGAGCACCCGCAGGTGTTTGGACGCCCGCGGCTGGCTCATCCCCAGCTCCTGGGCCAGATCGGTCACCGGCCGCTCACCCGCCCGCAGCAGCGCCAGGATGTCCCGGCGTTGCGGCTCGGCGATCGCGTTGAAGACGTCCGATGTCGTCGCTGCTCGTGCCATGGCAGCGATCATATGCCTATATCGGCATGCGTCAAGCCGAGAGGAATCAAACGGAGCTTGCCGGATGTCGATTGCGTGCCTGATCAGGCTGCAGTGACCTTCTTCCGCTCGACCAGGACGCCGTTTTCGAACCGGGCGCCGGAGCGGACCAGGGCCACGAGGTGCGCACCGGTGATGGCCCGCCAGCGTTCCTGAGCGGACTCGACGAGCTTGAACACCATCGCGAGGGCAGCGGCCGGGCTGCCGGCGCCGCGGGTGACCTTGGTCCGGAGCTTGACCGTCGAGAAGGTTGATTCGATGGGGTTTGTCGTTCGCAGATGGATCCAGTGCTCGGCGGGGAAGCCGTAGAAGGCCAGCAGCTCCTCGCGGTCGTCGGTGATCTTCGCGACGGCCTTGGGGAACTTGGCGCCGTAGGTCTTGGCAAACGCCTCGATCGCCTTCTCGGCGTGCGCGCGGTCCTCGGCGTTGTAGATCTCCTGCATCGCCTTCGTCGCGCCCGGCTGTGCGGACTTCGGCAGGGCGTTCGTGACATTCCGCGCCTTGTGGACCCAGCACCGCTGGTGGCGAGCCGCGGGGAACACCTCGGCCAGCGCCTTCCACAGGCCCATCGCGCCGTCGCCGACGATCAGCTCGGGATCCCGCATGCCCCGGCGGCGGCAGTCACGCAGCAGGTCGGCCCACGACTCAGCCGACTCACGCAGCCCTTCCGCCAGCGCGATCAGTTCCTTGGTGCCGTCCAGGCGCACCCCCATCAGCACCAGGACGCAGGAGTGCGCCTGTCCGAGCCGGACCTTGGGGTGCACCCCGTCGGCCCACACGTACACGTAGTCGGACTCGGCGAGGTCCCGCTGCTGGAAGGCGGCGTGGTCGTCGGTCCACTGCTTCGTCAGCCGGGTCACGGTGGCCGGCGACAGCCCGGCCGCCGAGCCGAGGAATTGCTCCAGCGCGGGCACGAAGTCCCCCGAGGACAGTCCGTGCAGGTAGAGCAGCGGCAGCACCTCGCTGACCTTGGGTGACTTGCGGCACCAGGGCGGGAGGATCTTCGAGGAGAACCGCATCCGCTCGCTGGTGGCCGCGTCCACCCGCTTGTCGTTCACGCGCGGGGCCGTGACCTCGACCGGGCCTGCGGCGGTGGTCACGGTGCGGGGTCGGTGGTGGCCGTTGCGGACCACCAGGCGGCGCCCGGCCTCATCCGTTTCGGCGGCCAACTCGGCTATGTACTGGTTGACTTCGGCCTCCAGCGCGGCGGCAAGCATCCGCCGAGCGCCTTCGCGGACAATCTCGTCGATCAGGGAGCCGGACTCGGTGGAGCCGTCGGCGTTCACTACGCTGAGCACGGGCGTGCCTTCCCGACCCGCGCTGCGAACGCGGGCCTACTCGGTGACCATCACAGGATCATTCGGGAAGGTACGCCCTTCGCGTCCCTCCCGGGACTGATCCACAAGTCCTAAGCATTGCTCCTCACAGCCTGGACCTCCTCGATGCCAACACCGCTGAGCGAATCGACTCCAACTCGCAGACAATGCACGCCAGTCCGGGCGGGAGGCACAACCAACAAGTCCGCGACACGCCGCCGCGTGACCCCATTACCTGCGGAGCTTTGCTCATGGCCGCAGACCGCCTGCTTTCGAGAGACGACCTGCCCGACGTCATCTCGAATCTCACGCGTGCTGCCTTCGGCAGCCCTTCAAGCCGAACACCATGGGCCGTTCTCTACGACAGACACAAGAGCGGCTGCTCCGAGCGACTCCGCCAGGTCGCTGAACCCGTCACTCGGACGTTCCCCCGGGTCGGCGGCGGACGCGGAGGCACACGAGGACCACTCCGCAGCGGCTACCAGCCCGAGCACATCCCGGCGTTCCTGGAACCCGACTGGTATCAGCGCTACCTGGCCAGCTGCGCGGGCTCGGAAGTCAAGTCCGTGCGCAGGGCCGCCGCCGTCCGGCTCGTCCAGTGGACCATGGGCGGAACCTACGATGACGCCGCCGAGTTCCTCGGGATCACGCCAGTCCAGACACACCTACTCACCGGACGCGAGACCCGGCGCTCAGCATGGACGCGATGCAACCCTCTTGAGGTCGACAAAGCCCTTCGTGCTCTCGCCTCAGAACTGCAATCACGACGTCAACCACCAGTTGACTACTGGCACAGACGGCAAGCACTCCACGAGTGGGTGCTCAGCATCGACTCCTGGGAAGCGCTGGTCAAAGAACTCCCGTCCGTTCGCACCCAGACCCGCACCCGGACCGACGACCGCAAGCGCCAGGACGCCTCGGTATTCATCTGGACGCTGGTCACGCGAGGCGAGCACCTCTTCGCTCCCCGCCCACTCGAAGCCGCACAACCCACCGAAATCCAGCAACAGTGGGCCGCGCGGCGGAACACCGCATGGTTCCAGTTCTCCCGCCCCGATCCACTGCGTCACTACGCGGACCTACGCTACGTCCTCGCCAAGTACGCACAGCAACTCGCACGGGAAATCGACGCCGGTGCTGGGCCCACGGCCACCCTCGCGGATGAGGTCAACGGATCACCCAACGTCCCGACGCTAACGCACAGTAGACATCCATGTCCGTAGCTCTGCTCCCGAGAGCCCGTACAGCACCGTACGCAGCCCCGCCCACCGTCATCACCGCATCGCAGATGGCGGCGATCTCCAACATGGGGTACGGAGCAGAGATACGATCACTTCGCCCGCAATGGGAACGAGACACCGGATGGACAACTGATGGACAGCGCTCGTGCGCTCACCCAAGTGAAGGTCACTGGCCTGCTCGGCAGGTTCACGCATACGGTCAACTTCCCGGCTACCGACGAGTTCGTGATCGTCCACGGGCCCAATGGTGTGGGCAAGACAATGCTCCTCGACCTCATCAGCGCGGTGTCGTGGCCGGTGGACTTCGGCAAGATCGCACGCGTGCCGTTTCAGACTCTTCAGATGTGCTTCAGCGACGGCTCGCAGCTCTCTATCGAAAAGCCCGAGCCGGAGAGCATGCACGAAGAGGACCAAGCCTCTCCAGACGACGAAACCCGGACCGCTCCGGCATCCTTGTCCTTCCTCCTCGAAGGACCTGGCCCCGTTCGCATCACGTGGTCGCCCAAGCTCCCCGTAGGGCGAGCGGAGGCCCGGCGCGCGTTCATGCGCCTCGAAACGGGCAGCGCTGAACTGCTGTCCCGTAACCAAAGGTTGCTACGAAACCAGCTAATGCACGCTACCGACGAGGTCGCTCTCCTGGACCTCCTGGCACAGTGGGGGGACGAGCCCCCTGATGCGCTCAGGGACCTGCTGAGCGAGCTCATGCCGGCAGAGATGCGTGAGTACCTGACGGGCATCGTGGTCCATTCCATCGACACCCACCGGCTGCTTGGCCTGTCGGTGCCAGAGGATCGGCCAGGACGGAGGCAGCGTCCCACACTGATGAAAGTCGAGGAGTTCGCTCAGGACCTGGCCCGCAGACTGGCGAAAGAACTGGCGGAGAACTCACGGACTTCGCAGGAGCTGGACCGAACCTACCCACAGCGCCTTCTGGAGAACCCCGCTGTCGACGTGAGCGAGCAGGCGATTCGGGAACGCTACGACGCCCAGAACGAGCTACGACGCCAGCTCGGTGACATCTCGCTGGTTGACGATGACGAACGTTCCAGCGTGATCGAGATCCCCGAGCGCATGGAGGACTGGCAGCGCGCGGTGCTGTGGACCTATCTCCGTGACACCGAAGCAAAACTGGCGACGTTCCAGGACACTCTCGATCGAGTTTCTCGACTGCGTGAAATCGTCAACAGCCGGTTCCTGTTCAAACACCTCGAGATCGACCGCGAACGCGGCTTCCGACTGGTCAGCGACGACGACGGGCAGGAACTCGAACTAGCTTCCCTGTCTTCCGGAGAGCAGCATGAACTGGTGCTGGTCTACGACCTCCTGTTCAATGTGCCTTTGGGCGCTCTCGTCCTAATCGATGAACCGGAGATCTCCCTTCATGTGTCCTGGCAAAAGGGATTCATCACGGACCTCCGCAAGATCGCGTCCCTGGTGAGGTTCCGGACTATCGTCGCCACTCATTCCCCTCAGATTGCCGGAAAGTGGGCGGATCGCATGGTCGTGCTCGGCCCGGACGCGGAGTAGCAGACAAGGTGTTCGACGACCTCGATGCAAACGACCTCTACGCTGAACTGATCATGCTCCGGGCCAATGACTCACGCGCCTTCATACTCGTCGAAGGCTCTGCGGACTGCGCAGTCTTGGACCGCTTCATAAACGCCGAAAATTTCACCACAGTTCCCGCGCTAGGCAAGCAAAGAGCCCAAGGAGCCATCGCGAGGGTCCACGACAGCGACCAACTCGCAGCCGTCTATGCCATCCTTGACCGCGACTGGGTAGGGCTGTTGGACAACGGTATGGACCACCACGCAGTGATCTACACCGACTTCTACGACTTGGACGCTTGCATCTTCTTCGCCCCGCACGTATACGAAGCACTCGCGGCCAGCTTCTGCACTGACCTGAGTTTTCGGCACGGCGCCGACGGCTGCACCCAGGAGGACATCAACGCCGCCTGTGTCCACCTGGCGCTCCCAGTCGGGCTCCTGCGCTTCATGTCTCAGCGTGACGGGCTCGCGCTGAATTTGCGGGACTTCCCGTTGACCGAGGTGGCAAGGAACAACGTCGGCAGCATCGACCTCACCGCATTGATCACGCTCGCCTGCAAACGCGCAGGAAAGGAGCCCGAAGACCATCCTGGGCTGCTCGCCCTTCTGCAGGCAGAACTCGCACGCGTCACGGAGAGGGAGCAGTACTGCTCCGGCCACGACCTGGCCAAGGCATTCTCACTCGTCGCGAAACGGCGGTGGGCAGCCAAAGTGGGACACGATGTCATCGAACGCTCCGCCAGAGCCGCGCTTAGCCGTGACGCGTTCGAGCAGACGAGCATCTACCGTGGCTGCATGCGTTGGGCCGACAGTGAAGGGGCAGCCGTCTGGAAGGATGCCCTCACCTCCTCCCAAAACTCGCATACCGAGTAACCGAGCGGGGCCGGTCAGAATTCCACACGGGGTCGTTCGCTGATATCCCGACTGAGCAGGGTTCGAATGTCGGCTTCCGGAAGTCCGGAACGATTGATGAAATCAGCGAAGGAGATCCCGGTTGTCTCCATGAGTTCTAGTGCTCGTTGCAAGAGTACGGGAACTTCTGGATTCCCAAGAGGGCCTGGCTCAACTTTCCTCCACCCCCGGACGGACAAGGCTTTCCATGCCTGCGCATAGGTGTGTTCACTCATAGCACCGAGCGTTTTTGCCCTAACCAGGAGAGCTGCTAGAGAAACGTGCCACTTCGCTTTCAAGCGAAGAAATACGGGCCAATCGAGATGTTCCGGAAGTTCGGATCTGATGTCGTTAGCTGGCATGAGGAACGCAGCAGCAAACTCGTGGGCCTGACTCTCAGTGACCTTGTCGCCGATTTTCCCGGTGAGGCCATGCAAGACCAGGTGCCCTAGCTCATGGGCCGCATCGAAGCGGGAGCGGTCACGCAGTCCCTTGTCGGCCCCGAGAGCGACAATAGGCCTGTCAGGGAAGTCGACACAGAATGCATCAACTTTTTCAATGCTGACACGGAAGCGAACGACGGCAACGCCGTTCATTTCCATCAGGCGCACGACGTTTCGTACGGGACCGCGTGGGACATTCCAGTGATCACGGATCTGTGCTGCCGCTTGTT
Source organism: Streptomyces blattellae (assembly GCF_009709555.1). GTDB lineage: Bacteria > Actinomycetota > Actinomycetes > Streptomycetales > Streptomycetaceae > Streptomyces > Streptomyces blattellae. Next base: position 8,987 of record NZ_WJBG01000239.1, read on the forward strand.
CGATGTCGGCGGATTGAAGAGGATGCTCTTCGTTGATTGGAATGCGCGGCAGATTGAGGTCGGGAAGCGCGACGTATTTTTCGAGCTCAAGCGCGAGTTCTCGTGCGAGGTGCACGTACGCAAGCGCTTGTTGGCGATCTCGAGGGGAGGTCGATCGAAGGCTGCGAAAGAACCCGTTGACCTGATCCTGAGCAGGGGGGCGGGCTGGCGCGGCGAAGAACGACAGCGGTACCCGCAAAGCGACCGCAAGCCGGCGAAGCGTCGATGTAGCGGGCTTGGTGTGTCCGTTTTCGAACTGGCTGATCGAGGCTGCGGTGACGGAGCCCACTTCCCTGGCCAGTTGCACCTGGGTGAGCCCCCGGAGTTCGCGCGCCATTCGCAGCCGGGCGCGATCGAACAGGGCTGCGATGTCACCAGGGTCCAGTCGCAGGTCGTTCACGTCGCTCGCCTCCCGGCCGCGTCCGCCGATCAGCGGACGATTCCCGATCTTGAATGCTCCGCCCGCATCTTAGGCACACCTTGGTTACCGGTCGGTCAAATCGCTCGGCTCCAACCGAACACGCCCGAGTGAAGTGTGTCGAGTTGCATCTCCGCCACGTCATGTACTCTACCGAAACCAGAGAAGATGATGTTCAGATCTGAGGTGACCCACCATGCGTGGGGGGACGGAGTTGAGGGGATGCGGGTTCAGGAGTGCGTGCTGTCGGACGAGGTGATCACCGCCGACTCGGCGGAGGCCTCGTTGTGGGACGCCATCGTGGTGCCGGAGGAGATCAAGGAGCGCTTGCGCAACCAGACTGTGCTGTCGCTGCTCGTGCGGCCTGACCTGCCGTTTGCGGTGACGGCGTTGCATGGCTTGTGCACGCTCTACGGCCCTCCCGGCACCGGCAAGACGACCCTGGCGCGGGGTCTGCCGGCACAGGTCGCCCGCTACGTCGCCGGAGGCGCGGTCCGGCGGATCGAGATCAACCCGCACGGGCTGATGAGCGCCGAGCACGGGCAGTCGCAGCAGCGGGTCAGCGAGCTGCTCGGCGAGTACGTACCGGGTCTCGCGTCGGATGGCGTGCCGACCGTGGTGATCCTCGACGAGGTCGAGTCGATGGCAGTCGCCCGCTCGGCGGCATCGCTGGCCGCCAACCCGGCCGACGTCCACCGCGCCACCGACGCGGTGCTCACCGCCTTGGATCTCAACGCCGCCGAGCACCCGCACCTGTTCTTCGTCGCGACCAGCAACTTCACCACCGCCCTGGACGAGGCGTTCCTCTCCCGCTCCGACGCCGCCATCCTCGTCCCGCTTCCCGAGCCGGAGGCACTGCGGAAGATCCTGGCCTCCACGCTGGTGACGCTGGCCGACAAGTACCCGGCGTTGGGTGAGCTGGCGCGCTCCTCGGCGATGGAGCGCGTCGCCGAGGCGGCTCGCGGGCTGGACGGCCGCCGTACGCGCAAGGTGGTCTTTGAAGCCCTGGCTCAGCGGCTGGACACGGTGCTGGACCCCGGCAGTCTCACCGAAGACGACCTGGCCGCCGCGGTGCGCAACGCCGTCGCGGAGACGGGTGAGCCGGAGGTGTCCCGTGCGGCGTACTAGGCAGGTGGCGGCTTCTCCCGTGCGCAGCGCCAGCGGAACCTGGGCGGTGATCTCGGACCTCGTGGCGGACACCGTGGCGCAGTCCTCCGCACTGTCCCGCGACGAGGCGGTGCAGGCGATGTCGGCCGCCGAGGCAGTCGGGCGGATGCTGATCGCGGCAGGGCACCTGCAGCAGCACCCGATCATCCTGGTGGCCGGCAAGGTGCACTGCGAGATCACGACGGTGTCCGGCACGGCGGCGCTGACGTTGGAGGAGAACCTCAACCCCGTCCCCGGCGCGGCGGGCGCCGACGATTTCACGATCCACCTGCCGTCCCCGGCCCCGCTCCAGGAGCAGGTGAAGGCAGCCGCCGACGGTCACGCCCGGTTGTCCGACGCTGTCCCGCCCGACCCGGAGACGAAGGCTGCCCACTCCGGTCTGCTGATCGACCGTGAGGCTCTGCGACGGGCGGTCACTCAGCGATGACCTCCACCTACACCTACAGCTACAGCTACACCCGGACCCACACCGCCACGCACCTGACCGACGTCATCCTCGGCACCATCACCGACATCCTCGCCGACCTGGGTATCAACATGGACCGGCTGCATCGCGACTGGGTGCAGAACGAGAACGCGATCAAGGCGTGGATCGAGGAGGCATCCCTCGACACGGTCGTCCTCGAGTGCCACCAGCCCTCGGGCACCGTGGCACCGGTGATCGAGTTCCCGGTGTCCTACACCACTTCCGGCGACGGCAACGCCGAGTTCACCGCCTCTCGTGCTCGAGCCGCCCGGTTCCGGGCCAAGTTCGACCGGGTGCCCGCGGGCACCACCTACCGGCTGTTCTGCACCTTCAACAGGCCCCGCACCCCGCAACCAGGTTGGGGCCCCGGCCATCGGGCGAGCACCGACGGCCTGCGCGGCATCACCTTCGGCACCCTCGGCTCCGCCCCGCACGCCTCGACCGGCATGCGGTATTACCACACCTGAGACCACGAGCAGGGACACACCGCTATGGGATACATCGACGACGCCTTCACCAAGCTCAAGCACAACCTGGAGATCACCCAGACCGAGCAGAACCTGGCGAAGGCACGGCACGAGGCCATCCGCGATTTCGTCCGGTCGCACTGGGACCTCGCCGACGACTTCCTCACCGGCAGCTACCGGCGCGACACCAAGACGAAGAAGCTCAAGGACATCGACATCTTCGTGGTCCTCGACGCCGACGGCTCCCAGGCCGGCTTCCTCAATCAGGCGCCCATCCAAGTGATCAACGCCCTGGAGACGCTGCTCCGTCAGAAGTGGAGCGCTGCCGCCCGCGACGGCATGGCCGTCGTCATCCCCTACGGCCCCGACGACGAGGTCATGTCGATCGACGTAGTCCCCGCCTTCAAGCGAGACGAGGGCGGCTACTACATCCCCAATCCCTCGGCAGGCGACTGGATCGCGACCAACCCCAAGCGCCACCACGAGCTGAGCATCGCCAAGAACGCCGACTGCGACGGCAAGTACGTACCCTTCGTCAAGATGGTCAAGGGCATCAACCGCGAACTCGGCGAGCCCGTGTCGCCCTCCTTCCTGCTGGAGGTCATGGCCCAGTCGCTAGTGAAACCGCCGATCGGGCGCTACCAGGACGAGATCGTGCTGTTCCTGGCCACCGCCGCCGAACGCATCGGCGACGAGTGGCCTGACCCCGCCGGCCTGGGCGGTGACGTCAACGCCGTCATGAACGCGACTCAGAAGCTCGCCGCGGCCAACGCACTCACCCAGGCCCGCGCCATCGCAGAGCAGGCAGTCGACCTGGAGGACGAGGGCCAGGAGCGCGCTGCCTACGACGAGTGGAAGAAGCTGTTCGGGAACAGGATGACCAGGCCATGAACCTCTCCACCGACCCCGGCGGCGTCCACGGGATCCCATCCCGGGCCATCCACGAGCAGCAGCTCGACGACGGCATGCTGCTCCTCCAGCGCGCCGCGTCAGCAAGCCACCAACGCGGCCAGCTCCTCGAGGCCGTGCGCGTCACCGCCGCCGTTCTGCTCGCCGCCGCCGGTGTCCTGATCACGCTGATCGGCCACGGCCGGACAGCCGTCTCGATCGTCGGGTTCTTCTGGTTCGTCGTCTCCGCGTTCCTGCTCAAGGGCCTCGCCGGGAGCACAGCCCGGCAGGGCGCCCTGCTCCAGGAGATGTTCGACGTCACCCTGTTCCACTTGCCGTGGCGTTCCACCGTTGCAGGCGATCCCATCCCCGAACCCGACGTCCGCCGTCTCGCGCGCAAGCTCCCCCGAGGTGGCGCGAAGGATAAGCGCATCACCGACGGTTGGTACGACCCCACCCACGACGTCCACCACCCCTACGACATTTTCATCGCCCAGGAACAGAACCTTGCCTGGGACGCCCGCCTCCGCCGCCGCTACAGCCACCTCATCGCCACGCTTGCGATGCTGTGGGCCACTATCGGCTTCGTCGCGGGTTTGGTGGTCGCGGACGCCACTCTGGGCGACACTCTCCTTAGCTTCTTCGTCCCGTCTCTGGCGGCCTACCAGATCGCTTACGAGATCTGGTCCGGCCAACGCAAGGTGGCCGACGAGCGCGACCGACTCACCAAGGTCGTCAATACTGAGCTACACAACGGACACCCCGGCCCCGTACCCGACGACGAATGGCACCGCCTTCGGACCGTTGCACGGGATGTGCAGGACGGCGTTCTCCGCACCCGCCTGGACACCACCCGAGTACCCGAGTGGTTCTACAAACGCTTCCGCGACGACGACGAACGCGACTTCGGCGACACCGCAGAAGGCCACCGCGTCCGCCTCGCCCAAATCACGCCCCCACCCCCGTAAGTCGCTGGGCGGGTTACTCCAAACCCGCCCAGCGACCTGCCGCACCTAAACGTGGGACCGTCTCACCCCGGAGCTCACGCACAGTAAGCATCCGCACCCTTGAGGTGCCAACTATCTCGCTCAAGGTGTGCCAACAAGAGTTCTCCAAGCCGGCCTGACCTGCACAGCTCAGACGGAGATGTGCCAACTAAAAATCTCGGTCACAGTGATCAGCGGGACGAGTCCCCGGCATCCACAAGGGGATCACGGCAAGGGCGATTCCTGCCGGCGATCCAAGGGTGGACCGCCGGCGCGTGGCGGGACCGGGCCCGTGTCAGTCGGCGATCATCCGGTAGCCCTGCCCAGCCGATCGGTCGGTCACCCGCTCGCGCTGGCGGCGTACGACGTACCGGCCGGGGGCGATGCCGGTGGCGCCGTGCTCCGGGTGGAGGAGGTAGGCGACCGCCGACGCGTCGATCACGCCGAGGGCGAGTCGCTCGTCGTCCAGGACGTAAGTGGTCCAGCGGCAGGTGCCGGGGTCGGCGACCAGGGCGTGCGGATTGCCGCCGCCGGCGCTGCGGAGCAGTTCGATGCCGGCTGCCGGGACGTCGTCCCAGCGCTGGTAGTGGACTCGGACGGCGTCCGCCACGAGCACGTACGGGATGACGATGAGGTCTCCCTGGGCCTGGATGCCGTCGACGACGGGGACGGCGACCTGTCGTTCGAGGTGGTCGAGGACGTCGAGGCCGGTACGGGCGGTCAGTTCGGACAGGGTCATGGTCATGTGCGTCACCTCGGGAAATCGGAGGGTCAGGTGCGGCGGACGAGTTGCGCGTACTGCTCGCCGGACAGTCCGTAGGTCCAGCCGGCCGCCGCGACCGGGTCGTCGAAGCGGTCGGGCACACCGAGGCCGTAGCGGCGGCGGGTGCCGTCCGGTTCGACGGAGCCGTTGACGGTGAGCAGCAGGCGCGCGGGGCGCCGCCAGAGGTCGAGTGGTACGTCGTAGAGGTGCAGACCGGAGCCGGGGTTGCCGGGGTCCGTGGCGGTGGCGACGAGGCGCAGCCGGGCCTGGTCGACGTAGGCCTGCCAGCCGATGCGCTCGATGGCGCTGCGCCGCACCTCGACGTTGTGCTCGGCGTGGATGCGGTCGACGGTCGGGTCGGTGATCGCCCACTCCGGGACGATCGTGCCGTGCAGCGCGTGCAGGCGGGTGCCGTCGGCGAACCGTACGGCAGGCCCGTCGGCGCGGTGGAGTCGCCGCTCGCCCTGGTCGCCGAGGCGCTCGGTGTGCAGTTCGGCGGGTCGTTCCGCCAGCACGCACACGCCGTCACCGGCCCACCACCAGCCGGTGGACCGGGCGAGGTCGGCCCAGAGGCCGAGCTGGTGGGCGTCGGCGCCGAGGTAGCGGACGAGGCCGAGGCGGGCGCGGATCTCGTAGGGCGCGATCCAGTACGCCTCGTGCTGGCCGTGCCAGGTCAGGGTGAAGGCGTCGGCGGGCAGGAACGCCGTGCGCAGGGGAGCGCGGACCGCGTCGCGCAGGCTCGTGGTCAGCGGGCTGTCCACGGCGGCCCGGAGCACGGCGTCCCAGGTCGCGCCCGCGGCCAGCGCCGCCTCCGGTGTGGGGCCGGGTCCGCCCGGGCGGGGCGAGGTGTCCCACCCCCTGCCCCAGGCCCATGGATCACGCCTCAGCCGTTCGTCCATGCGTTCGCGCAGATCCGCGGCCAGGCAGGCCAGCCGGGCGGGCACGGGACTCTTGCGCAGGTTGGTGGCGGAGGCGCGAAGCGCGGCCGATGGGAAACTGCACCGATCGTCGCGTACCTCGCTGACTCCCGCCACGGGCGACGGGGCCCAGACGAACCGGGGTGGCGGCTCGCCGAGGAGGCGGTACAGGTCGGTGATGGCCGATTCGGCCCGGGCCCGGTCGGACGGGCCTGTGGTGAGTCCGTGCCGCAGCCATTCGTCGCGCAGGGCGCGGGCCGGGGCGACCCACTCGGCGGTGGAGTGGGGACGTGCCGTCCTGGGGCTCACCGGAGGACTTCGAGGTCCGCCTTTCGCTTCATCATGCGGAGGATCGTGACAGCAGCGCCGCCGGGGCGCAACCGAGTTATGCGCGCCCCTCAATTGCGGGCGCGGGCGGCCCAGGCGTACTTCGGCGTCGCCTGAGCCGCCCGTCGCGTCACCGCTGCTTGATCCGCAGGAAGGTGACCGAGTTCGCCGGGAAGGTGTACGTGAACTTCTCGGCGACCCCCTGGAAGGTGGACGTCACCGGGGTCACCGGCGTGTCCGTCTCGGTGTTCACCTCGTCGGGTTCGGCGGCCAGGGTGCTCACCCGGGCCTTCGAGGCGACCTTGGCGGTGCCGAGGTCGATCGCCGTACGGGCCTGAGTGGACTGGGCGTTGACGACCTTGACGATCAGGTCACCGGTCTTCGCGTCCGCGGTGACGACCTGGCGGAACGGCTCGGCCGGCTTGTCGTCGGTGAAGCTGCCCCACTCCTGGCCGTCCAGGTAGAGGGTCACCTGACGGCCCCGCACCTTGATGTCGATGTCGTAGGCGCGGCCCGTCTCGATCGACCCGGCCTTGGAGATCAGCGTCGACTTGCCGCCGTCCACGGCCTGTTCGACGGCGGACTGGGTGTTGTTCCAGCCGCCCAGATTCCACCAGTAGTAGTTGCCGGTGTCCTTGACGCCGAAGGCGACGAGGAAGCCCTCCCGGCCGGACTGCTTGGTGGCCTTCACGTGCAGGTCGTAGTTCTGCCAGGCCGGGTCGCCGGCCGTGACCATGGTGTTCTCGGCCACGGCGTCCGTCTGGACGTACTGCCCGTCCTGGACGCTCCAGCTGCCGGTGCCGCCCTGCGTCCACTTCGACGCGTCTGCGGAGAAGTCGTCGCTGAACAGCGTCGAGCCGTCCTCGCCGGTGACCTCGACATCGTCGTACGCCGCACTGGTCGCCCAGGTCGACAGGCCGACGGCGCCGGTGATCGGCCCGCTGACGTCCGGGGTGCTGGTGGCGGTGGACGGGACGACACGGTCGCCGACGTTGTTCATGAACAGCTTCTGGACCTCGTAGTTGGCCGAGTTCCAGGAGGCGTGGTTGTTGAACCAGATCATGTCCGGGCGCCACTGCACATAATCCTCGTTGGCGAGCAGCGGGGCGTAGGAGGCGAGCTTGACGACGTCGGCGTTGCGTTCCAGGCCGGTCATGTACGCGGCTTCGGAGAGGGCGTTGTTGAAGGTGTTGCCCTGGGAGGCGTACTCGCCGAGGAAGACCTTGGGACCGCTGCGGTCGTAGCTGTCGTAGCGCTCGTTGTTCTGCAGGAACCACTGCGGGCTGTTGTAGTAGTGCTCGTCGACCATGTCGACGTCGCCCTCGCGGTTGAGCTGCCAGGCGGTGTCGAAGGTCGTTCCGGCGTCGTCCGGGCCGGAGTTGGAGATCACCGTGATGTCGGGGTACTCGGCCTCGATCGCGGTCCGGAACTTCTCGAAGCGGGCGAAGAATTCGTTCGGCAGGTTCTCCTCGTTGCCGACGGCGAGGTGCGTGAGGTGGAAGGGCTCGGGGTGGCCCATCTCGGCGCGCTTCTTGCCCCAGGTGCTGGTCACAGGGCCGTTGGCGAACTCGATCAGGTCCAGGGTGTCCTGGATGTGCCGCTGGAGCAGCGCCTCGTCGTCGGTGGCCCGGTTCTGGCCGCAGCCGGTGACGAGGGCGGGTACGACGGGCAGCGGCATCGCGCCGATGTCCTCGGAGAAGCGGAAGTACTCGTAGTAGCCGAGGCCGTAACTCTGGTTGTAGCCCCAGAAGTTGGCGTTCGTGGCGCGTTCCTCGACCGGGCCGATGGTGTCCTTCCACTGGTACGAGCGCTTGCGCTGCCAGCCGGAGGCCTCGCTGTAGTCCTGCATGGAGCCGGTGTTGACCAGACAGCCGCCGGGGAAGCGCACGAAGCCCGGGTTCAGGGCCTCGATCCTCTCGGCGAGGTCCTTGCGCAGGCCGTTCGGCTGGTGCTTGTAGGTGTCGCGCGGGAAGAGGGAGACCTCGTCGACCGCGGCGGCACTCGACGAGGTGACGGTCAGCCGGCCGCGGTTGCTGGTGCGGGTCGCGGTGAAGGTGGCCGTGTACTTCGCCCAGCCGCCCTTCGCGGCGACCTGGCGGGTGGTCGCGAGTGTGCCCGGCGCGTCCTTCAGGGTCACGCTGAGCGTGGTGCCGCTGTCGGCGCGGGCCCATACGGAGAAGTCGTACTTCTTGCCCTGCTCGACATGGATGCCGGTGTTGTATCCGGCGTTCGTGACCGATGAACCGGCGCCCAGGGAGAGGTAGTTGCGGTTGCGCTCATTGAGGCGCCCGGCGTCGTTCACGACGTCTGCCGTCCCGGCGACCGCCCATGAGGTGAGGGGCGTGTACGCGGTGTTGTCGGCGGTGGAGTACTCGAAGGACCGGTTCTGCACCAGCTCGGCGTACAGTCCGCCGTCGGCGGCCCGGTTGATGTCCTCGAAGAAGACGCCGTACATCGTGTCGTCGATCTTCGCGCCCTGGGAGGCGGGGTCGACGGTGATCGCGTAGTCGGCGACGGCCTCGGCGTGCGCGGGGGCGGGCAGGGCGACGGCCGCCGTCAGGAGGGCGGTGGCGGTGAGGCCCTGTCTCCAGCGCGTGCGGGTGGTGCGTGACATGGATACTCCGCGGCTCTAGCTGTTCGAAATATCGGGCTATGGTCAGCACTTCGAACGGCAAGATAAGGAGGTGACCGGGGCACGTCAATGGGTCACGCACAGGCGGATGGGACGGAAAGCGTTACGGAATGGGCGAGTTGCGGCCGGTGCCGGATGTGCCGGCGTCTCCGGCCGGCACCTGGCGGTCCGTACGGCCCGTGCGGGATCTCGCGAGTCGAGCGAGAACCGGGGGCACTCCGTCGCCGTCGGACAGGCATGACCTGTCAAACCCCCGGAGCGAACCGTCCTCCACCGCCGGCCACTGACGCACCCCTTGGTGCATCGGCGGTCCGGCCAGGCGCTGGTCCTCACGACCGGCTACGTGCGCGTGGGCTGAGCCGGCGCCCCCTCGAAGCGCAGATTCCAGCGCCCCGCCCGGCCCGTGACGGTGGTCGCCGACAGGGGGCGGACATCGATGTTCCAGTACGTCGACGGCGGCGCCTTCAGCGCGTACACCAGCGCCGCGCGGATCACCGAGGGCTCGGCCACGGCGACGATCCGGCCCCCGTCGTCGACCGGCCGGGTGTCGAGCCAGCCGCCGACCCGGGTGATGAAGGCGAGCAGCGACTCACCGCCGTGCGGCGTGCCGCGGGGGTCGGCGAGCCACGCGTCCACCGCCTCCGGCTCCCGCGCCATCGCCTCCCCCAGCGTGAGCCCCCGCCAGCGCCCCATGTCGCAGTCGCGCAGCGCGAGTTGCACCAGCGGCGCGTAGCCGAGGGCGTCACCGGTGGCGCGGCTGCGCGGCGTCGGCGAGCAGTAGCGCAGCTCGGCCGCCGCGAGCGGGATCAGATCCCGGGCGGCCCGCTGCACCTCGCCCCAGCCCGCCTGATCCAGCGGCCGGTCGTCCTCGAACCGCTCCGCCAGCAGCGGCGAGCTGCGCGCGGCGGCGACGAACGTGACCCGAAGTGGCATACAGGGATCGTGAATCGCGGAAAGTGTGCAGGTCAAGGGGGAATACTTGGGAGTTACTAGGGAGTTACCCAGGGTATGTGAAGCCTTACCTCACGGTCAGGACCGATGGGGCGATTCACTCGAAAATCCCGACTGACGACCTGCGGGTTTCTCCCAGACCGAGACATGCCCCCGGCTCTCACCGGTGAACGGTTCGCGTGACCATCCCTCCCAGCGATCCCGCAGCCGCAGCCCGGCGAGGCGGGCCATCAGGTCCAGTTCGGAGGGCCAGACATAGCGGAACGGAAGGGACCAGTGCTCGGCGTGGCCGTCCACGACGGTGACGTAGTTCGAGCTCATCGCCTGGGTGGCGACGTCGTAGGTGTCGAACGCCCATCGGGTGGGGCTGATGGTGAACGGTACGGCGGTCTGCCCCGGCGGCAGCAGGCGCAGTTGCGGCACTCCGACCTCGACGACGAAACAGCCGCCGGGTGCCAGATGCGCGGCGGCGTTGCGGAAGCAGTCCACCTGCGCGTCCTGCGTCGTCAGGTTGTTGATCGTGTTGAAGACGAGGTAGGTGACCGTGAACTCGCCCGGCGCCCGTGTCGTCGCGAAGTCGCCGATGGTCACACCGACCTCGTCACCCCCGGGCTTGTCGCGCAGCCGGTTCGCCATCGCCCGGGACAGCTCGATGCCGTGCACCGGCACTCCGCGCGCGGCGAGCGGCAGCGCGATCCGGCCGGTGCCGACGCCGAACTCCAGCGCCGCGCCGTCGCCGGCGAGTCCGGCCAGCAGGTCGACCGCCGGATCCACCACCTCCGGGCGGAACATGTCCGCCGCCGACCGGTCGTACCCGGCCGCGATGCTCTCTGAGAAGTAACCGTCCTCGTCGTCCATGCCGGGACCGTACCGCTCACGGCCGCACGGGCGGGGGTCATTTTCGCCCGGACACCTCGTCGGCAGCCGTACGCAGCCGCCGTACCCCTTCTGTGATCTCGCCCGTCCCCGTCGCGGCCGCAAAGCTCAACCGCACATGCCCGGCCGGGGGTTCGGCGCTGAAGTAGGGGCGGCCGGGGGTGATCGCGACGCCCGCGCGCAGGGCGGCGGCGGTGAGGAGGGCCTCGTCGGTGCCGTCGGGCAGCCGCAGCCAGAGGTGGTAGCCGCCGGACGGGGTGTGCGGCAGGGCGAGTTCGGGGAGGCCGGCCCCGAGAGCGGCCGTCATCGTGTCGCGGCGGGTCTTCAACTCGGCTGAGATCGACCGGAGATGGCGTGGCCAGGCGGGCGATCCGGCGAGTTCGAGCGCGGCCTCCTGAAGGGGGCGCGGCACGAAGAAGGTGTCGACGATCTGGATGGCGCGCAGCCGCTCCAGCGCCGGGCCGCGTGCGGCGAGCGCGCTCACTCGGAAGCTCGGCGAGGTGGCCTTGGTGAGCGAGCTGACGTGGACGACGACTCCGTCGAGGTCGTCGGCGACCAGCGGACGCGGCAGCGGTCCGGCGTCCTGGTGCACCAGCCGTCGTACGAAGTCGTCCTCGATCACGAACGCGCCCGCCTCCCGCGCGATGGCGACCACCTCCGCGCGGCGGTCCGCGGCGAGCACCGCCCCGGTCGGGTTCTGGAACAGCGGCTGGCAGACGAAGAGCCGGGCCCCACTCGCCCGGAACGCGTCGGCGAGCAGGGCGGGGCGCACGCCGTCCGGGTCGACCGGCACCGGGACCGGCCGCAGTCCGGCCGCGCGGGCGATGGCCAGCATGCCGGGATAGGTCGGCGACTCGACGAGGACCGGCGCACCGGGCGGCGTCAGCGCGCGGAACGCGGTGGTCAGCGCCGCCTGGCCGCCCCCGCCGACCAGCACCTCGGCGGCCGTCACGGTGCCGCCGATCTCGCGGGCGAACCACTCGCGCAGCTCCGGCAGGCCGTCCATCGGCGGACGGCCCCACGCTCCCGGCCGGCGCCCCGCACGGACCAGCGCGGCGGTCAGCGCACGCTCGGGCTGGAGCGTGGGGTGCAGGTAGCCGCCGGTGAACTCGATCACCCCGGGCGGCGGAGCCGCGAGCGAGACCACGACTCCGGAGGCGTCCACCGAGCGCGGTACGACATCGGCGGCGCCGTCCGCGCTGAGCGCGACCTCCTGCCAGGAGGTGTCCCCGGCGGGCGCGGGCGTCGTACGGGGCCGGGCGCGGAAGGCACCCGCGCCGGGGCGGGTCACCACCAGCCCCTCGGCGGCCAGCTGCGCCAGGGCACGCGAGACGGTCACCGGGCTGACCCGGTACCGCTCGACGAGGACACGGCTCGACGGGAGCTTTCCACCAGGTGAGTAGCGGTTGAGCTCCTGTCGCAGCCGATACACCAGTTCACCGACGCTGCTACGCTCGTGCATGAGAACACAGAGTAGCGCTATCACCCCGACCGGGATAGCGGTCAGCGGTCGGCCCGGTACCGCCACAGGCACCCTTCAGGCCGCCCTGGGAGTCATCGCCTTCTCCCTCACCTTCCCCGCGACCGCATGGGGACTGGAAGGCTTCGGGCCGTGGTCCCTGGTCGCCGTGCGCAGTGTGCTCGCGGCACTGATCGCGGGCGGCTGTCTGCTGGCGCTTCGGGTACCGGTACCGCAACGAGCGCACTGGCCCGGACTGGCCGTGGTCGCCGCCGGAGTCGTCGTCGGCTTCCCGCTGCTGACGACCCTCGCCCTGCAGACCTCGACCACCGCCCACGCCGCCGTCGTGGTCGGCCTGCTCCCGCTGACCACCGCGCTCTGCTCCGCCCTGCGCGTCGGCACGAGGCGCTCCGCGGGACGTGCCACGTTCGGCCGTCGAGTATCTGCGGGACCGTCGTGGCTGGTCGCGCCCGCGCGGCGGAGCCGCATATGTCACAGCCCCGCGCCCCTTCGGGGCGCTACCGAACCGCAGCCGACCTCGCGAGACCCGCTCAGCCCCTCGCGCACCTTCTGGACGGCCGCGTTCGTGGGCGCCGCCGCGGTGGTCGTGTTCACCGTGCGGCAGAGCGGCGGCGCGCTGACCACCGCCGACCTGTATCTCTTCGGGGCGCTGCTGATGTGCGCGGCCGGCTACACCGAGGGCGGTCGGCTGGCCCGGGTCATGCCGGGCTGGCAGGTCGTCGGCTGGGCGCTGGTGCTGTGTCTGCCGATCGGCGTGCCCGCGGCCGTGCTCGCCCTGTCGTACGAGCCGGTGCGGCTGACCGCGCACAGCGTGACCGGACTGCTGTGGGTCGCGGCGGGCTCCCAGTTCCTCGGCCTGGTCGTCTGGTACCGGGGCATGGCGGCGATCGGCATCCCCAAGGCCAGCCAGTTGCAGTTGGCCCAGCCGCTGCTCACACTGGTGTGGTCGGTGCTGCTGCTGGGCGAGCACCTGACAGTGGCCGCCCCGCTCACGGCCGCGGCGGTGCTCGTCTGCATCGCCGTCACCCAGCGGGCGCGAGGCTGAGCGGCGTGCACGCCCCGGTCCCGACCGGTGCCAGGCGCCGTAGACTCAAGGCCACGGACCGCTGCTCCCGCGCAGAGTGAGGAGGCCCTACAGAATGCGTGCCACCGTGGGCGACCAGCTTGTCCAGCACGGCAGGGTGGTCGGACAGCACGACAAGGTCGGCGAGATCGTGGAAGTGATGGGGCGGGAGGGCAACCCCCCGTACCGCGTCAAGTTCGAGGACGGGCACGAGGGCGTGTGCTCACCGGGCCCCGACACCGAGATCCGCCACAAGGAAGTCCGGCATTAGATCAAGGAATCCGGCACTGGGTCAGCGCGGCGGCCTCACCGACCGCCCGTAGTGGTCGGCGACCACCCGCGCCATCGCGCCGATCCGGTCCGTCGCCACGTCCTTCGCGGCGAAGAAGACATGCCCGCGCGCCTCGGGATGGTTCTTCGCGAGCGTCAGATGCCGGGAGAGTTCACCGGCGTCCTGCCAGGCCGCGGGCTGCGCCGGGTCGCCCGCCTTGTACAGCGCCTCACCCACGTACAGCCGTGTCCCGCTGCCCCGCACGGCCGAGGCCCACCAGGGCAGGATCTTGGCGTAGTCGGCCGCGGCGAGGCCGATGTTCCAGTACAGCTGAGGGCAGACGTAGTCGATCCAGTTCTCGCGGACCCACCTGCGGGTGTCGGCGTACAGGTCGTCGTATGTCTGCACCCCCGCGCGGGTGTCGGAGCCGCGGGGGTCGGTGGCGGCGTTGCGCCACACCCCGAACGGGCTGATCCCGAACTGTGTGCCCGGCCTGATCGACTTGATGCGGGCCGCCATCTCGCCCACCAGCCGGTTGATGTTGTCCCGCCGCCAGTCGGCCCGGTTCGCGAAGCCGCCGCCGTACTGCTCGAAGGCGGCGTCGTCGTCGAAGGTCTGGCCCGACACCGGATACGGATAGAAGTAGTCGTCGAAGTGAACGCCGTCGACGGGGTACTTGCGCACCGCGTCGAGCATGGCCTCCTGGACGAAGGCGCGGACCTCGGGCAGACCCGGGTTGTAGTAGAGCTTCCCGCCGTATCCCACCACCCAGTCCGGGTGCTTGCGCGCCGGATGGGAGGCGGTGAGCCGCTTGGGGTCGGTGTGGTTGGCGATCCGGTACGGGTTGAACCAGGCGTGCAGTTCCAGGCCCCGCAGATGCGCCTCCTCCACGGCCGAGCCGAGCGGGTCCCAGCCGGGGGCCTTGCCCTGGGTGCCGGTCAGGTACTGCGACCAGGGCTCGTACGGCGAGGGCCACAGCGCGTCGGCCGTCGGGCGCACCTGGAAGATCACGGTGTTGAGGCGGTTGCGGACCGCGGTGTCGAGGTGGGTGACCAGTTCCCCCCACTGCTGGGACGGACTCAGGCCCGCCCGGGAGGGCCAGTCACGGTTGGCCACGGTCGCCAGCCACATGCCGCGCATCTCGGTCGCGGCCCGCGGATACCGCGGTACGGCCGCCGCACTCGACGCCGGCGTGAGGGCCGCCAGCGCGGCCACCGCGAACGCCCGACGTGACAACCGCCCCATCTGCACACCCCATACGCTGCGGACCCGCCCGGTCACGGATCGTCTCCGCGCCCCAGGATGCCCGCACCCGCGCGATCGATCATCGATACTTACAGGTAACGTGCAGGATCGGAGCAGGCTCCACACCAATGGCGGCCTGTCGCAGGCGTCGATCAGTAAGGGGACGATGTGACCGACATCCAACGCGTCGGAGTCGTGGGCTGCGGCCAGATGGGCGCGGGCATCGCCGAGGTGTGCGCCCGCGCCGGACTGGACGTGAAGGTCGCCGAGACCACCGGCGAGGCCCTGGAGATCGGCCGTACCCGGCTGTTCAACTCCCTTTCCAAGGCGGCCGAGCGCGGCAAGATCACGGCGGAGGAGCTGGCGGCGACACAGGCCCGGCTCGGCTTCACCACCGACCTCGGCGAGTTCGCCGACCGCGATCTGGTGATCGAGGCCGTCGTCGAGAACGAGCAGGTGAAGGCCGAGATCTTCCAGGTGCTCGACCAGGTCGTGACCCGCCCCGACGCGATCCTCGCCTCCAACACCTCCTCCATCCCGCTGGTGAAGCTCGCGGTCGCCACCTCGCGGCCCGACCACGTCGTCGGCATCCACTTCTTCAACCCGGCCCCGGTGCAGAAGCTGGTCGAGCTGATCCCGGCGCTCACCACCTCCGAGGGCACGCTCAGCCGCGCCCAGGCCTTCGCCGAGAAGCTGCTGGGCAAGCACGCCATCCGGGCCCAGGACCGCTCCGGCTTCGTGGTGAACGCGCTGCTGATCCCCTATCTGCTCTCCGCGATCCGGATGTTCGAGTCGGGCATCGCCAGCCGCGAGGACATCGACAACGGCATGGAGCTCGGCTGCGCCCACCCGATGGGCCCGCTGAAGCTGTCCGACCTGATCGGCCTGGACACGGTCGCCTCGGTGGCGCACTCCATGTACGAGGAGTACAAGGAGCCGCTGTACGCCGCTCCCCCGCTGCTCCAGCGCATGGTGGACGCGGGCCGCCTGGGACGGAAGTCCGGGGCGGGCTTCTACACCTACGACTGATTACAGAAGGTCAGATTCCGGCCACGTACACGGGCCCGGCACCGCGGAGGTGCCGGGCCCGTGTCATTCACACACCGTGTGCGCTCCGGGCTCGCATATGCCCCTCGCACACTCTCCCCACACGCCCACCAGGCGAGTTCACTTTCTCTGCGTATGCCACGGATGAGAAACGACTACGGAAAGGAGCGGACTCGTGACCGCCGATCCCGAGCATCCGGTCGTATCTGGTGAACTCGCAGAGTTACGACGTCGTCTCGACGTCAACTACGCCCACGTGGCGGGCGACCTGGCTCTGCTCACGCACCGCACCGAGGAGACCGCCAAGGAACTCGACGAGCTGAGCACCCGGATCAACACACTGGAACACGCGCGCTGGCCGCTGCCCGCGGTCGCCGCCCTCACCGCCGTGGGTGCTCTCGTCGTGGCGATCTGGCAGACAGTAGGGCACTGACCAGGGACATTCCTTCAGGGACGTTCCCTCAGGGCAAGTCGTCCTGAACGAGCCTGAGTTGGTGCAACATCAGTAGCGCGGCCGCCATGTTGGCGGCCGGGACCTCCCCCCGGGCGACCATGTCGGGGACGAGTTTGAGCGGGACCCACTCCCGGCGGTCCGACTCGAAGTCGTCCACAGGCGGGCCGATGTACTCGCCTTCGTCGGCCCAGTAGATGTGGTGCCGGGCGTCGGTGAGCCCGTTGGAGGGCTCCACGCTCATGAGGTGGCGCAAGGGTCCCGGCCGCCATCCGGTCTCCTCCTCCAGTTCCCTGGCGGCCGCGCGGGCGATGTCCTCACCGTCCTCGACGACGCCCGCCGCGAGTTCCCACCCCCAGCTGTCGGTGATGAAGCGGTGGCGCCACAGGAGGAGGACCTCATTGGCCTCGTTGACCACCGTGGCCACGGCCACCGGCCGCAGCCGTATGAGGAAGTGGTCCAGGTGCCGGCCGTCAGGCAGCTCCACATCTGCCAGGTTGACGGTGAACCAGCGGTTTTCATACACAGTTTGTTCGTTCTGTTTCGTCCACTGCACGGTTCTGCCACCTTCCGTCGAGTAAGTGGCAATATCGCAGCAGGGAGTATGAGTGTCCGGGTTCGAGCGCCGGATTACAGCGGCACGCGCAGTGCTCCGTCGATGAGTTCGGCGGCCTCGGCCGTGCCCGCACAGCCGTTGCGTACCAAGTGCTCGCGTACCGCCCGGAGTCTGTCGCGCAGCCGCTGGGACTCCATCCCCCGGGCCTGCTCGGCCATCTGCACCGCGGTGGCCACCGCCTTGTCGGCGTTGCCCTGCCGCAGCTCGATCGTGCTGAGCATGGCGAGCCGGTGCACCCGGCCGCGGTCATGGGCCGGGTTGCCCACGGCAGCCGCGGCATGCTCACCCGCCGCCGCCAGCTCACCGAGGCTGAGCAGCGCCTCAGCCACCTGGACGTTGACCAGTCCCGGCTGGACATAGCCCGTCTCGTCGGGCTCGTATCCGCGCCGGATGCGTTCGGCGGCCGTCTCGGCACGCCGGATGCAGGACAGGGCGCTCGTGCCGTCGCCCAGGTGGGCGTATGCCTTCGCCTGCATCGCGTACAGGTCGGAGGCGAGGGCCGGGGTGATGTGCTTGCCCGCGGCCCGCAGCGCGGCCTCCGCGAAGGCCACGGCCTGGCGGTGTTCCCGCATGAACAGGGCCTGGTTGACGAGGAGCGCGATGATGTACGCCCCGAGTCCCCGGTCCCCGCTGGCCTTCGCGAGCCTGAGTGCCTGGTGGAAGTAGCGCTGGGCGAGTCCGTGGGCGTCGGAGTCGTACGTGCAGATCCCGGCGATCGCCACCAACCCGCCGGTGGCCCGGTGCAGTTGGCGGCCGGTGGCGTCGGTGTAGCTGCCGCGCAGCAGCGGCGCCGCCTCGGCGTTCAGGAAGCCGACGATCCGGGTGCGGGTCGCTATGCCGCCGGCCTTGCGGTACATCTGCTCGTAGTGCGTACGGGCGGCGCGCAGCATGTCGAGGTCGCTCGGCGTGACCCGGTGCCGCCCGCCGCGGGAGACGTCGACGTCCTCCGGCGGGTTCTCCCACTCCCACACCGGCATCACGGCGGGCGTGCCGGTGACGGCGGGGGCGCCCAGGATGTGCGGGCGCTGCTGTTCGTCCGAGCGCCACAGGGCGGTGGCCCGCTCAACGAAGCCGGACAGCGAGGTGCCGTGCGGGGCGGACGGCTCACCGGGCACGCCGAGGCCGATGTCGTCGAGCGTGACGGGGCGTTGCAGCCGGGCGGCGAGTACTTCGCAGATCAGGTCGGGGACCTGGCCGCGAGGTCGCTGGCCCTTCAGCCACCGTGCCACGGCGGTGTGTTCGTACCGGAGGGCGAGGCCGCGGGCCCGCCCTGCCTGGTTCACATGTGCGGCCAGTCCCGCGTGTGAGATTCCCGCCTCGTCCAGGATCGCGTCGAGCAGGGTGTTGGGCTGCATGGGTTGCCCCCCGGGTGGCTCGGTGGCGTCAGGTTAGTGGTTCCGTCTTCACACGGGGTGTGAACCGAGTACGCGAATCCGCACCGTGCGTGCGCTGTTGCGGAGAGTCGCCGGCCGGTTGACTGAAATGCCTCGTCAGAGGCCGGCCGGGCCGCCGGCTCCCCCTCGTACAGTGCGGCGGCCCGGCCAGGGGCTTGGCGGTGCGACTGAACGCCGTTGGTTCAGAGGTGGTTTGTCGGCTGACGGTGCGTGGGGGCTTGTCGCGCAGTTCCCCGCGCCCCTATCGGCACGCTGCTTACGTTGGTTCGATGGTTCCCCAGGACCAGCAGGGCCACGTCGTCCGTCAGTCTGCCTGATGTGTGGCGCAGGAGTTGGGTGAAGACCGTGCCCAGGAGGGGCTGGGAGGTGTTCACGCCGTCGCTCAGCGCCTCTGCCAGCACGGTCGGCAGCGGGAAGAACCGGCCATGGGCGTCTCGGGCGTCCTCGGCACCGTCCGTGAAGAGGAACAGCGCCTCCTCGGCGTGGAGTTGACCGCAGGGTACGGCGGGCAGATCGGCCGGCAGCGGGAACGGGCCCAGCGGGGGCAGGGGGTCGGCGCGGGTCAGCGGGTCGACGTGGGTGCCGGTGAGGCGGTACGGCCAGGGGTGACCGCAGTTGAGGGCGCGCACCTCTCCGTCCGGATCGATCTCCAGCAGCAGGACCGTGAGGAACTCCTCGGCGACCGGGCTGTCGGGGGCGGCGCCGGCCCGCTCCCGCAGATGCCGGGCCAGGGCCCGCTCCAGCCTGCGCAGCACACCACCGAGGTCGGGCTCGTCGTGCACGGCCTCACGGAAGCTGCCGAGGACGGCGGCGACGGTGCCGATGGCGGCGAGACCGTGTCCGCGTACGTCGCCCATCACGGCCCGTACTCCGTGCTCGGTGGCGATGACCTCGTACAGGTCGCCACCGATGACCGCGCCGCGCTCGGCGGACAGTTGGGCGGCGGCGACATGCAGCCCGTCGACGCGCGGTGGCAAGGGCCGCAGCAGCACGCTCTGGGCGGCGCCCGCGACCCGGCGCACCTGCCGCAGCTCACGCAGCAGCGTCTGCCGGACATGGACGATCAGCCCGGTGCCCACGGCGAAGAAGACGGCGCTGGTGACGATCCGCGCTCCCAGCCCGGTCTGCTGGGCGAGTGGACAGACCATTTTGTACGTGACCGCTATGGCGCCCCACACCGTCGGCAGCCCGATGGCGAGCACCCGGCGCCCCGCCCTGCGGGGAACCCCAGCCTTGACGCGGTTCATGCCGATGGCCCCCCAATAGGCCCTGACAGCACAGAATCGGACCGGCCCCGAAAGGCCGGTCCGATTCTGTCGACCACATGGCCCGTAAGGACCAGATCACCCCAAAACCTCACCCAATTGAGTGAGGTGACTCCAGCGCCCCGCCAGGGCGGTCCCCTACGGCGCCTAGCCCCGCAGCACCGCCCCGGTCCGCTCGCCCGCCAGGGCGACCGCCGCATCCCGAGCCGCGGAGGCCTCGTCGACGGTCAGCGTCCGATCCGCCGCACGGAACCGCAACGCGTACGCCAGCGACTTCTTGCCTTCACCCAGCTGATCGTCGTTCTCGTACACGTCGAACAGCCGGATCGCCTCAAGGAGTTCACCCGCGCCCGCGCGCAGCGCGGCCTCCACATCGGTGTGCGGTACGAACTTGTCGACGACCAGAGCGACATCCTGCGTGGCCACGGGGAACGCCGAGATGCGAGGCCCCGTCGGCAAACCGGCGCCGGCCGCCTCCAGCAGATCCAGCTCGACCTCCATCGCACAGGTCCGCTCCGGCAGATGCATCGCCTTCACCACCCGCGGGTGCAGCTCACCGGCGTGGCCCACGAAGGTCTCCCCCGCGTACAGCGCGGCGCACCGCCCGGGGTGCCAGGGCGCGTGCTGGTCGGCGCGGACGGTGAGCTCCACACCGGCCTCGCGGGCGACGAGCCGGGCCGCCTCGACGGCGTCCGCCCAGTCGGCCGGGCGGCCCTGGCCCCACCAGCCGGCCTGCTCCCGGGCACCGGCCAGCACCACGGCGGCGCGGCGCGGCTGGCGCGGCAGCGCGGTGTCGAGGGTGGCCAGCTCCTCGTCGGTGGGCCGGCGGTCGACGGGCAGCCGCGTCGGGATCGCCTCCCGCCCCGTGGGCCGGAAGACCAGCCCTGTCTCGAAGAGCGCCAGATCGTGCGAGCCCCGCCCGTCATTGCGCCGCAGCGCGCTCAGCAGGCCCGGCAGC
This sequence comes from Streptomyces blattellae, assembly GCF_009709555.1. GTDB lineage: Bacteria > Actinomycetota > Actinomycetes > Streptomycetales > Streptomycetaceae > Streptomyces > Streptomyces blattellae. Next base: position 29,674 of record NZ_WJBG01000239.1, read on the forward strand.
AGCGTCGTACGGAGGGCGGGCTCCTCGTCGGAGAGCGGGTTGACGAGGGTGACCAGCGTGCGGCGCGGGTCGTCCGTGTCGATGCCGAGCTGGTCGAGGACGGCCTCGCCGATGAACGGGTAGTTCAGCGCCTCGACGTAGCCCGCTCCGGCCAGCACACGGCCGACCCGCCGGTGCAGCCGCTGCCGCCCGGTCAGCCCGCGACCCGCGGGAAGCTTGGGCAGCGTGGAGGGCAGGTTCTCGTACCCCTCCAGGCGGATGACCTCTTCGGCCAGGTCGTTCGGGTCGGTGAGGTCGGGCCGCCAGGACGGGACGGTGACGATCAGCTCGTCCTGGCCGTACACGTCGCAGCCGACCTCCTGAAGGCGGCGTACGACGGTCTCGCGGCCGTACTCGACGCCCGCGACCTTGTCCGGGTGGTCGGCCGGGATGGTGATCGTGCGCGGCGCGGACGGCGCGATGATCTCCGTGACGCCCGCTTCGGCGGTGCCGCCCGCGAGCAGCACCAGCAGATCGACCGTGCGCTGCGCGGCGGCGGCGCCGGCCAGCGGGTCGACGCCCCGCTCGAAGCGGCGGGAGGCCTCGGAGGACAGCTTGTGGCGGCGGGCGGTGCGGGCGACGGAGACCGGGTCGAAGTGGGCGGCCTCGATGACCACCTCGGTGGTCGTGCCGTCCGTCTCGTCGATCTCGGTGTTCGCGCCGCCCATGACGCCGGCGAGGCCGATCGGCCCGCGGTCGTCGGTGATCACCAGGTCGTCGGCGTCCAGCGTGCGCGTGACGCCGTCGAGGGTGGCGAGCTTCTCGCCCGCCTCGGCCCGGCGCACGCCGATGGTGCCCTGGACGCGGGCGCGGTCGTAGGCGTGCAGGGGCTGGCCCAGCTCCAGCATCACGTAGTTGGTGATGTCGACGGCGAGCGAGACCGGGCGCATGCCCGCCTTCTGCAGGCGCCGCTGGAGCCAGATCGGGGAGCGGGCCTCGGGGTCGAGGCCGGTCACCGTGCGGGCGGTGAAGCGGTCGCAGCCCAAGGGGTCGGCGACCTCCACCGGGTAGCCGAAGGCGTTCGGACCGGGCACGTCGAGCAGCGCCGGGTCACGCAGCGGCAGCCCGTACGCGGTCGCCGCCTCGCGGGCGATACCGCGCAGCGAGAGGCAGTAGCCGCGGTCGGGTGTGACGGCGATGTCGAGGACCTCGTCGACCAGTTCGAGCAGTTCGATCGCGTCGGTGCCGACCTCGTGCTGCGGCGGCAGCACGATGATGCCCTTGGTGCCGTCGTCGCCCATGCCCAGCTCCTCGCTGGAGCAGATCATGCCGTGCGAGGTCTTGCCGTACGTCTTGCGGGCGCTGATCGCGAAGCCGCCGGGCAGGACGGCACCCGGCAGGACCACGACGACCTTGTCGCCGACGGCGAAGTTCCGGGCGCCGCAGACGATCTCCTGCGGCCGGCCGCTGTCTTCCCCAGAGCCGAAAGCCTGGGAGGTGCCCCCAGCGGCGCCGACGTCCACGGTGCAGAAGCGGATCGGCTTCTTGAAGCCCTCCAGCTCCTCGATGGTCAGCACCTGGCCGACGACCAGCGGCCCCTTGAGGTCGGCGCCGAGCTGTTCGACGGTCTCGACCTCCAGACCGGCCGAAACGAGCTTGGCCTGTACGTCACGGCCGGTCTCCGTCGCCGGCAGGTCGACGTACTCCCGCAGCCAGGAAAGCGGGACCCGCATCAGATCTCCATCCCGAACGGCCGGGTGAACCGGACGTCACCCTCGACCATGTCTCGCATGTCTTCGACGTTGTGGCGGAACATCAGCATCCGCTCGATGCCGAACCCGAAGGCGAATCCGCTGTACTTCTCCGGGTCGACGCCGCAGGCGATCAGCACCCGCGGGTTGACCATGCCGCAGCCGCCCAGCTCGATCCACCCTTCCGAGGAGCACGTGCGGCAGGGGCGGTCGGGGTTGCCGACGGACTCGCCCTTGCAGACGTAGCAGAGCATGTCCATCTCGGCGGACGGCTCGGTGAAGGGGAAGTAGTTCGGGCGCAGCCGCGTCGTCATCTCCGGCCCGAAGAGCGACTGGACCATGTGGTCCATGGTCCCCTTGAGGTCGGCCATGGTCAGGCCCTCGTCCACGGCGAGCAGCTCGATCTGGTGGAAGACCGGGGTGTGCGTGGCGTCCAGCTCGTCGGTGCGGAAGACCCGGCCGGGGCAGACGACGTAGACCGGGGGCTCGCGGTCGAGAAGGGAGCGGGCCTGGACGGGCGAGGTGTGCGTCCGCAGTACGACACCGGACTCGCCGTCGCCGTCGGAGCCCTTGGGGCCCTGCACGAAGAACGTGTCCTGCATCTGGCGGGCCGGGTGGTCCGGGGTGAAGTTCAGCGCGTCGAAGTTGAACCACTCGGCCTCGACCTCGGGGCCCTCGGCGATCTCGTAGCCCATGGAGACGAAGACGTCGGCGACCCGCTCCATCATCGTGGTCAGCGGGTGGCGGGCGCCGGCCGGAACGCGGTCGTACGGCAGCGTGACGTCCACCGCCTCCTCGACCAGCATCCGGGCGTCGCGCTCGGCCTCCAGCTCCGCCTGGCGGGCGGTGAGCGCCTTGTTCACGGCGCCGCGGGCCATGCCGACACGCTTGCCTGCCTCGGCCTTGGCGTGCGGGGGCAGGGCCCCGATCTCGCGGTTGGCGAGGGCCAGCGGGGAGGTACCGCCGGAGTGAGCGACCTTGGCCTCCTGGAGCGCGTCGAGGGAGTCCGCGGCGGCGAAGGCGGCAAGCGCCTCGTCCCGCATGCGCTCGATCGCTTCCGGTTTCAAGGCCTCGACCTCGACAGGGTCGTACGACTTATTCGGTGCCGACATCTCTTCCCGTGCTTCCGATTGGCTGGCTGAAGGTCCCCATCACAGACTCCGCGAGGACACATGGGTGCCAAAGGCCGAGTCTAACGGGGTGGAGGTATACGAATGCGCCCGCGGGCCGCTCGGACGTCTCAGGTGAGATACGCCGGAGTGCTCACGGGCAACGTAAATCGGAACTCGGCGCCGCCGCCGGGGGCGCGGCCGACCGTGATGGTGCCGCCGTGAACCTCGACGATGCCCTTGACGATATAGAGCCCGAGGCCGGTGCCGCCGCGCTTGCTGCCCCGCCAGAAGCGGGTGAAGACGCGGTTCATGGACTCCTCCGGGATGCCTGGGCCCTCGTCGCTCACGGTGACCGATGTGCCGGTGTCCTCTCCCTCACGGGGGGACGTGGCGGGCGTGACGTCAATCGTGACGGTTCCCTCGCCGTGCCGCACGGCATTTTCCAGCAGGTTGCTGAGCACCTGGTCGACCTTGTCGGGGTCGGCCCACAGACCGGGCAGCGGCTGCTCGATACGCAGCAGGAACCGGTCGGCGGGCAGCCCGGCGGCGACGTAGGCCTGGATGTGCCGGCCGACCGCGGCACCGATGTCGACGGGCTGGCGGCGCAGCTCCAGCCGCCCGGAGTCGATGCGGGAGATGTCGAGGAGCTCGGTGATCAGCCGGGTGACCCGGTCGGCGTCGGCGTCGACAGTCTCCAGCATCAGCCGCTTCTGGTCGTCGGTGAACCTCTCCCACTTGGCGAGGAGGGTGGCGGTGAAGCCCTTGACGGAGGTGAGGGGGGAGCGCAGTTCGTGGGCGACGGTCGCTATCAGCTCGGCATGGCTGCGCTCGGTGCGGCGACGGGCCTCGGTGTCGCGGAGGGACACGACGACGCGGTGGACGGGCCCGGTGGGTTCGGTACGGACGTACCGCGCGGAGACGAGGACCTCACGCCCGCCGGGCAGCAGCAGGTTCCGCTCGGGCTGCCCCACCCTGATGGCGAGCCCGCCGTACGGATCGGTCAGCTGCCACCAGCGCCTGCCCTCCAGGTCCTCTAACGGCAGCGCCTTTTCCAGCCGCATGCCGAGGGCGTCGGCGGCGGACACGGCGGTGATCCGCTCCGCGGCGGTGTTGAAGCAGACGACCCGCCCGTGCTCATCGGCGACGACGAGGCCGTCCGGCAGTTGATCGGGGTCGATGCCGAGCCCGGCGACATCGCCGGACGGCCGGGACGCGGGCGGTCGCCCCGCACCCCGTGCTTCCGGCGCGTTGCTGGTGCCGATGGTCATCCCCGTACCCCACCTCTCAGACGGCGCAGGGCCCCGAACAGGCCACCCTACTAGCTCCCGGTGACGGAGCGGCACCCTCCGGAGGCGCGCTGTGCACGGGCGGACGCGTAGAGACATACGGCGGCGGCGGTCGCGAGGTTCAGACTCTCTGCCTTCCCGTGGATCGGAACCCGCACGACGGCGTCCGCGAGCGCGCGGGTCTCCTCCGGCAGCCCCCACGCCTCGTTCCCGAACACCCAGGCCGTCGGGCCGCCCATGGTGCTGTTGTCCAACTCGTCGTCCAGATCGTCGGTCCCGGCCCCGTCCGCGGCCAGAATCCGCACCCCGGCGTCCTTGAGCCCCGCCACGGCCCGCTCGACGGGGACACCGACGGCGACCGGCAGGTGAAACAGCGAACCGACGGAGGCACGCACGGCCTTGGGGTTGTACAGATCGACAGACGCATCGGTCAGTACGACGGCCTCGGCTCCGGCGGCATCGGCGCACCGCAGCACGGTCCCGGCGTTGCCGGGGTCGCGGACGTGGGCGAGGACGGCGACCAGCTTGGGGCGGGCGGCGAGGATCTCCTCGAACGGCGTGTCCAGGAACCGGCAGATCCCGACGAGCCCCTGCGGGGTGACGGTGGTCGAGATGTCGGCGATGACCTGCTCGGAGGCGAGGTGGACACGGGCGCCGATGTCCCGGGCCCGCCCGATGATGTCGGCGTACCGCTCCGCGGCGTCCAAGGTGGCGAACAACTCGACGAGGGTGTCCGCCCGCCCCCCCGCCTCCCGCACGGCCTGCGGCCCCTCCGCGAGAAACAGCCGCTCCTTCCCCCGGAAGTTCCGCTTGGCCAGCCGCCGGGCGGCCGAGACGCGGGGCGAGCGGGGGGAGATCAGCTCGGGAGATACGGGAGGCATACAGCTCACCTTCAGAAAGAAACCGGTGCTCACACAGCAACGGACCCGCAGGCAGAAACCCACGGGTCCGTCCAGTCACGTCGGCCTAGGCCCAGCGTGGCGTCACGCGGCCTTCGGCGCGTTGACGTCCGCCGGCAGCGCCTTCTGCGCGACCTCGACGAGCGCGGCGAACGCGGTGGCGTCGTTGACGGCCAGCTCGGCGAGGATCTTGCGGTCGACCTCGATGTTCGCGGCCTTCAGGCCCTGGATGAAGCGGTTGTACGTGATGCCGTTGGCGCGGGCAGCGGCGTTGATGCGCTGGATCCACAGCTGGCGGAAGTCACCCTTGCGCTTCTTGCGGTCGTTGTAGTTGTAGACCAGCGAGTGGGTGACCTGCTCCTTGGCCTTGCGGTACAGGCGCGAACGCTGACCGCGGTAGCCGGAGGCCTGCTCGAGGATCGCCCGGCGCTTCTTGTGGGCGTTGACTGCCCGCTTGACGCGTGCCACTTGTTAACTCCTTGTAGCGGGGCCGTGGTTGGACTCACACGGCCCGGAATCGATTGGGTCCCGGTCCTGGCGTACGGCGCTCGGTGATCAGAAGACCAGGCGCCCGTACGTCACTTGCCGAGAAGCTTCTTGATCTTCGCGGCGTCGCCCGGGGCCATCTCGGCGTTGCCGGTGAGGCGACGCGTCACGCGGGACGACTTGTGCTCAAGCAGGTGGCGCTTGCCGGCGCGCTCACGGAGCACCTTGCCGGAGCCGGTGACCTTGAAGCGCTTGCTGGCACCGCTGTGCGACTTGTTCTTCGGCATAGCGCCGTTCTCTCCTCGTCGGTGGCGCTCCGATGCCCGGTCGCGAAACCGGGCACGGTGGAGCGTCGCTGTTGTATCGGTTACATCCTGGGGACTCGCGCCCCCCGGGATCACGCCTCGGCGGAAGCCTCGGCAGGCGCCTCGGCGGCCACGGCGTTCTCGGAGTCCGCGGCGTTCTGCGAGCGGCCGGGGTTGGCCTTCGCTTCCGCCTTGCGGGCTTCCTGCGCCTGGCGGGCCTCGGCCATCGCCTCGGTCTTCTTCTTGTGCGGACCGAGAACCATGATCATGTTCCGGCCGTCCTGCTTCGGGTTCGACTCGACGAAACCGAGGTCCTGGACGTCCTCCGCGAGACGCTGCAGCAGTCGGTAGCCCAGCTCGGGCCGGGACTGCTCGCGACCACGGAACATGATCGTGATCTTGACCTTGTCGCCCTGCTTGAGGAACCGGACGACGTGACCCTTCTTGGTGTCATAGTCGTGCGGGTCGATCTTCGGCCGGAGCTTCATCTCCTTGATGACCGTGTGCGCCTGGTTCTTGCGCGCCTCACGGGCCTTCATGGCCGACTCGTACTTGAACTTCCCGTAGTCCATGAGCTTGCACACGGGCGGACGGGCGTTCGCCGCGACCTCGACCAGGTCCAGGTCGTACTCCTGCGCAAGCTCCAGGGCCTTGGCCAGCGGGACGATGCCCACCTGCTCGCCGCTGGGACCGACAAGTCGCACCTCGGGAACGCGAATCCGGTCGTTGATGCGGGGCTCGGCGCTGATGGATCCTCCTCGGTAGCACCACACGACTGTCTGGAGGACAGCCGCGTAACGTCTCTTTTCGATAGACCTAACCGCGCCGAAGCACAAAAAATGCCCCGGACGATCACAGGCGGGGCTCCTCGAACTACCGGAGCGACCGCCGCGAGGATCGCGGGGCGCACTTTCGGGCGGATGCCCGTCGCTGAACGGGACCGCCTGACCGGTGACCCGCCGCCCGGAAGGCGGTCAGGTGGGAGTTCGAAAGCCTCCACTTGTAGGTCGGGCCCGTGCCGTGTGGCATACGTGTCCGACCGGTCGTTACACAAGGTTAGCAGCAACCCGGGGGTGGTGCGAACCGGCGTGCATCGGGGCCTATCGTGTCCGGCATGAGTGACACCCCGCCTGAGACGCCCGACTTCGACGCCATGACCCGTGACATCGCCGAGGTCCCCGCGGTCGAGGTGATCGTGACGGTCGCCGTCAACCTGATGAGCGCCGCCGCGGTGAAGCTCGGTCTGACCGAGGAGGGCGAGAAGCACAAGGACCTGGACGAGGCCCGCAAGCTGGTGTCCGCCCTCGCCGGACTGCTCGACGCCAGCGCCACGGAGATCAGCTCCTTCCACGCGGCCCCGCTGCGCGACGGTCTGAAGTCGCTCCAGCTGGCGTTCCGCGAGGCGTCGATCGTCCCGGACGAGCCCGGCCAGGGACCCGGCGAGAAGTACACCGGCCCGGTCTACGGCTAAAACTGCCCGGGCGGATCGGGCCGGCTGCCCGGAACGGCACCTCGTCAGTGGTCAGTGCGGGTGAGCCGGGTGAGCGGGGGCGATGGGGTGCCCCCGCGTGAGCGGATTCGAGGGTGCGGAGAGCCTCCGGCGGCAAGGCCGGGGAGGGCGTCGGCGCGATGGGTCCCGCGCGCGAGGGCGAGCGGCCATCGCAGCCCTGAAACGCGTCGGCCGCGAGATCGGTCCCACGCGCGAGGGCGAGCGGGTCGGCCGCGGAGCAACCGGCCGCGATGACCGACTGGTCCCGCGCGCGCGGGCGAGCGTCGGGAGTCGGCCGTCGGCGAGGACGTCGCGGACGGGCGGGCCGGAGCCCGCGAGGCCGGCACTCGACGACGGGCCGGAACCCGCAACGTCGGGCATTGGACAGGCCGGAGCCGCGACATCGGGCACCCGACGGACCGGAGCCGCGACTCGGGCATCCGACGGACCGGAGCCGCGACTCGGGCATTGGACAGGCCGGAGCCGCGACATCGGGCACCCGACGGACCGGAGCCGCGACTCGGGCATCCGACGGACCGGAGCCGCGACTCGGGCATCCGACGGACCGGACGGGCCCTGGCTACCCGCGTACGTACAAGGGCTCGCCCGGTGGTGTCGCCCCGGTCGGCAGGAGTGCCAGGTCGAGGCCGCGCACCAGGCGGGCCCGCAGCGTTTCGTCGGTGGCCAGCCGCTCGGCCAGGGTGCGGGCGGCCGGGCCCGGGGTGGCGCCGGGGTCGAGGACGAGGGCGAGCGTGCCGTCCGCCTGTCCGGGGCCGAGGTAGGCACGCAGCACGGCGGGCTCGGCGGCCACGGCGGCCCGTACGGCGCCGGTGACGGCGGGGTCGGCGAGCGGATCGGTCGTCGTACGGCCCTCCGCCAGCGCCAGCAGCGCGGGCCCGGTCAGTTCGTACGGCACCGGTCCGGCCAGGTCCAGCACGATCGTGTCCGCCTTCTCGTGCGCCGCAGCCCGCAGTGCCTGGTGCAGGGGTACGGCGACGGGGCGGGCCGCGGGGTCCCAGCGGGCCAGCGAGTCGGTGGAGGTGAAGGCAGGCAGGGCCGTGCGGGTGCCGGCCTTCAGGGTCGGCACGGCCATGTCGCTGGTCTTCTCGCGGCGCAGCCCGCCCTCCCGTCTCCCACCACCGCCCTTCCAAGGAGCTTCGCGCCCCTCCTCAGTGTCCTCTTCGACCTCACCGAGTACGGCTACGACAGGGACGAGGAGGCGGGCGCCCTTCAGCGCCTGAAGCACCGGCTCCACGGCGGTGCGATCCTCGGCCCAGCCGGCGAGCGCCGCGCTCAGCCGGGGGTCGGCAGAGCCGTCGTCGTCGGAGAATCCGGGGTCGGGAATGTTCTTGTTCGCCACGGTCACCGACCCTATCGGGGGAAAGCTGCTGCGGTTGTGCGGCCCCGGAAACCCGGCCGTGACACCTTCACCGGTTTCTCAGAGATCCCTGACAGACATCTAACCTCCGTCTAACAGACCGCACAGCCGAATGCCCCAGCATCGCGGGCATGGAGCCTCCCGGACCCGCTCGCCGCGTTCCGTCCCGCCGCAGCCTGGTGTACGCCGCCCTCGCCGCGGTCGCCGTCGTGGGCGGTACGGCAGTGGGGACCGTGTACGTGAAGGCACAGGCGGACTCCGGTACGGGGGCCGTATCGTCGGTCTCCGCGTCGCCGTCGGCCTCGGCGAGCGGGGAGGCATCGGTGGAGACGGCGACCGCGCAGCCGGTGGTGGACCACGACGAACTGCTGGCCGAGGCGATGGACCCGGTGACCGTCGAGGACAGTGCCGAGGTGTCGGTGGCGGTGCTGGACGTGGAGTCCGGCGCGAGCGCCACGTACGGGGACGGTCTCTTCGACACCGCGAGCATCGTCAAGGTGGACATCCTGGCGGCCCTGCTCCTCCAGGCGCAGGACGCGGGACGTGAGCTGACGGCGACGGAGAAGTCGTACGCGACGGCGATGATCGAGACCAGCGACAACGCCTCCGCGGCGTCCCTGTGGCGGACGATCGGGAGGGCGGACGGGCTCGACGCCGCGAACGAGCGTCTCGGGCTCACCGGCACCGAGGGCGGCGAGGACATGCTGTGGGGGCTGACGCAGACCACGGCGGCCGATCAGATCGTGCTGCTCCAGCAGGTGTTCGGGGAGGACTCGGAGCTGACCGAGGCCTCGCGGTCGTACATCCAGGGGCTGATGGGGCAGATAGCCACCGGGCAGCAGTGGGGGGTGTCGGCCGCGGCCGACGGCTCGGCGTGGGCGCTGAAGAACGGCTGGCTGCCGCGCAGCGCCACCGGCCTGTGGGACATCAACAGCATCGGGCGGATCACCGTCGACGGTCACGACTATCTGGTGGCGGTGCTGTCCGACGGCAACTCGACGCAGGCGAAGGGGATTTCACTGGTCGAGGCGGCGGCGCGGGCAGCGGTCTCGGTGTTCGGAGAACAGGAGCCGTCCGCGTCCGCCTCGGCCTCCGCCTCGGCTCCCTGAGCGGGCCGGGCGAAGTCGACCAGCCAGGACGGCGCCGCAGACGGCCCACGGCCTGCCGCGGCCCCGCGGCGGAGCCGCGCATCGACACAGCCGGCGCGGAGCGTTCGGGCGCGGGCTACGCGTCGTCGTACCGCCGGCCGCGCCACACGACGACGGCGACGACCAGCAGGACACCGCCGATGCTGCCCGCCAGCGGGGCGGCCCAGCCCGATGTCGTGTCCTCGGCCTCGGCTGCGTCGGGGCCCGAGCCGAAGTACTCGTCGTCGTAGCCGGCCGCGTGCAGGCCCTTCGGTTCGAGGCGCTCGGCGGCCTCGATGGCGGCTGCCGGGTCGACGAGGCCGTAGCCGCGGGAGTCGTCGCGGCCGTTCACGGGGGCGTTGCGGGCGGTGTCCTCCAGGAGCTTCTTGATCTGGGCCGGGGTCAGTCCGGGGTGGGCCGCCTTGACGAGGGCGACGGCGCCGGAGACGAAGGCCGCGGCGGCACTCGTACCCCAGCCCTCGTAGTACTTGCGGTCGGGGTCGGCGATGACGATGTCGACGCCGGGGGCGCTGACCGTGGCGTACCAGCGGCGGGTGGAGAAGGCGGCGCGGGTGCCGTAGCGGTCGACGGCGGTCGCGGCGATCACGCCCGGGTAGGCGGCCGGGTAGGAGATGTGGTCGCCCGTGTCACCGCCGTTGCCGGCCGAGGCGACGACGACGGCCCCCTTCTTGAGGGCGTACTGGACCGCTTCGTCCTCGGCCGGTTCGGGGTGGGCGGACTTGGAGTCGTCGCCGAGGGAGAGGTTGATGACGTCGGCGCCGTGGTCGGCGGCCCAGCGGATGCCTTCGGCGAGGGCGTTGCCGCGGGTGTTGCGGGCCTTGCCGCGGGCGGAGTCGCCGTCTTCGAGGATCACGCGGACGGGGAGGATCCTGGCCTCGGGGGCGACGCCCATGACGCCGTCGCCGTTGCCCGCGCCATGGCCGTGACCGGCGATGATGCCGGCCATGGCGGTGCCGTGGCGGGCCCAGGCGCGGTCGCCCCGGGTGGCGCCGAAGCCGATCATGTCCTTGCCTTCGAGGACGTTGCCGGCGAGGTCGGGGTGGCCGGAGTCGACGCCGGTGTCCAGGACGGCGACGGTGACGCCGCGGCCCTTCGTGGTCTGCCAGGTCTCTTCCGTGTGCATGGCCTCCAGGGCCCACTGCTGGGCGCGTATGCCGTCGGCGTGCGCGGCGGTGGGCGGCACGAGGGCGATGGAGGCGGCGAGCAGGGCGCTGACGACGCCGAGGCGGCGGGTGGCGGTCATGACGGCTGCTCCGTGGCCGAGTCGACGGTCTTGCGCAGCGCCCGTTCGACGCGGTCGGCCAGGCCCCGCGCCTCGTGGCCCAGGCCCGCCTGGGCGACGGCCGTGGTGGCGCCGGACGCCATGGCCTCGGCGGCCGGCTCGGGTTCGTCGACGGTACGGCCGTCGGCCCAGCCGGAGACGGAGTAGACGACGACCGGGGCGTCGGTGAGGACGGAGACGGTCCACGAGGCGCGCTGCTCGCTGCCGAAGCCTGCGGCGGCGGTGTCCTTCGCGGCGTACGGGCGGGGCATCAGGTCGGTACGGCTGTCCAGGCTCTCGTTCTTGAACCGGGTGCGCAGGGCGGCCATGGCGGCGGAGTCGCCCTTGGTGAAGAGCAGACCGACGGTGGTGACGTAGCTCTGGGTCGCGTCCGTGTACGTGGCGCGCAGCAGGCGCTGGCAGCCGACGGGGGCGAGGGCCTTGCGCAGCAGCGGGTCGAAGGCGTCCGCGCAGCCGCTGTCCGGGGCGACGGCGATGCGGGTCCAGGTGCGGTCGGCTCCGCCGGGCCCGGCGCCCTGGCCCTCGATGGTGGGCTGGAACAGCTGATCGACCGGCACGCTGTGCCACAGGCTTCCGGCCGCGGCGAACGCGCCGCTCGAACCGCCCTCACCGCCGTCGGGGATGAGCCAACTCCCGGTCACCGCACCGCCGATCAACCCGAGCCCGAGCACCAGGCAGGCAGCCGCCACGACGGTACGATTCCGCACCCGGCCCCCCAGCGGACGCGGCCGCGCCCGGTCGTCGTATCCCTCGGGCTGCCCCAGCGACACGAACGGCCGCCCCGTCCCGCCCGGCGCCACGGACGCGCTCCAGGAGAACGCGGGGTCGGGCGAGAAGGACCGCCCACCCGCCGGCGGCGAGTCGGGCAGCGGAGGCACACCACCCCCGCCGGACTCAGCAGTCGACGCCGAATCACCCGGGACCGGGCGCAAGCGGGTGGTCCTCTCAGAGACGGTCTCGGCCGGTATCGGGGCTACGACCGGACGCCGCAAGCCCTCGGCAGACGCGGGCGGCACGTCGGGACGTCGGGGAGTTTCCGGGGGCAGCGGTTGGGCGACGGGGCGCCGGGGTGGCTCGGGGGGCACCGGCGGCTGGGCGGGAGCCGCGGGTACGCGCGGGCGGCGCGGCGTCTCGGCAGGCAGCGGCTGCCCGCCGGCACGCCTCAGCGCCTCGGCGGAGGCGGGGCGCGCGGCGGCCGGAGGGCGCGGCGGCTGGGCGGGAGCCGCGGGTACGCGCGGGCGGCGCGAGTGGTCGGCGGTCGGCGCCGATGCGTTCGGACGTTGTGACGGCTCAGCGGAAGCCGCAGAACCGCGCAGACCAGGCTCCGCATCGGCATTCACCGCGGGACCGCCCGGACGCCGCGAACGGTCGGCGGCCGGTGCCGGGGCGCCCGGCCGGGGCGAAGGCTCGGCAGGAACCACGGATCCACCCGGACGGAGCGAACCGTCAGCGGTCGCCGTCGGTGTGGCCGGACGACGCGTGGGCTCGGCAGGAACCCCGGATCCGCCGGGACGGTGTGAGGGTGCGGCAGGGGGCGCGGATGGGTGTGGGCCGGGTGCGGGGGCAGGGTTTGATGCGGGCGCGGCCGGGTGGCGTGGTGGTGTGGTGGTGTCCGTGGGTGTTCGGGGAGGGGTGTCCGGGAAGCGGGCGGAGGCCTTTGGCGGGGGTGGTGGGGCGGTGTCCTGGGGGGACGGGTCGGTGAAGGGGGGTTGAGAGCCGGGGGCGTCCGTCGTGTCGCGCGCAGGAGTGCGGGGGGCGTCCGGTCTGGGCCCCCTGCCCTGGGAGGGCACGTCGGACTGCGGGGCCGCGGTCGGAGCCGACGCGGCCTCCGATCCCGGCCCGCCCGTGCCGCGGGTCGGCGTCTGACCGGCGTCGTCCCGTGCCGCTGCCTCGGGCGTACCGTTCACCGGCTGGTCGTACTCCGCCGGAACCGTGGGCGGATGAGGTGGGCGTGGGGGCACGGGCGCGCGCCTCGCTTCCGTGCTCATGCACCCCCCGTTTCCTCATGCCCGGGCCTTGCGCGGGCCGGAGTCGTTCCTGCGTGCGTGCGCGCAACTCTACGGGTTGCCCCCGGTGGAACGGGAACCGGTCCACAACACCGGGGCATCTGCCCGGAACATCCCCCTACCCTGCGGTAATCCAGTCTGGCAGGCTTCGTTCATGACTGCGCGCGCCGCCGACCGGACCCGTTACGACCGGGCCACCGCCCATCTCGACGCCCCTCTCGCGATCGTGGACCTGGACGCCTTCGACGCCAACGCGGAGGACTTGGTCCGCCGGGCGAGCGGAAAGCCCGTGCGGGTCGCCAGCAAGTCCGTACGCTGCCGGGCCCTGCTCGAACGGGCGCTCGCCAAGGACGGCTTCGCGGGCATCATGTCCTTCACCCTCGCCGAGTCCCTGTGGCTGGCGCGGTCGGGGTTCGACGACATCCTGCTGGCCTATCCGTCGGCGGACCGCGCCGGATTCGCCGAGTTGGCCGGTGATCCCAAACTCGCCGCCGCGGTGACCGTGATGGTCGACGACCCGGCGCAGCTCGCGCTCATCGACGCGTCCCGCAGCGGCGGGCGTGAAGTGGTGCGGGTGTGCCTGGAGTTGGACACCTCCCTGAAGCTGCTCGGCGGGCGCGTGCGGATCGGGGCGCGGCGGTCTCCGCTGCACTCCCCCGCCCAAGTCGCCGACCTGGCCCGTACGGTGGCCCGCCGGCCCGGCTTCAAGCTCGTGGGGATCATGGCCTACGAGGGGCACATCGCCGGCGTCGGCGACGCGATCGCCGGGCGGCCGCTGCGCTCGCGTGCCGTCCGGCTGATGCAGTCCACCGCCCGCCGGGAACTCGCCGAGCGGCGGGCCGAGGTGGTACGCGCGGTGCGGGCCGTGGCACCCGATCTGGAGTACGTCAACGGCGGCGGGACCGGCAGTGTGCAGCACACCGCCGCCGAGGACTCCGTCACGGAGATCGCGGCCGGGTCGGGGCTGTACGTGCCGCGGCTGTTCGACAACTACACGTCGTTCAGCGGGCGTCCGGCCGCGCTGTTCGCCCAGCCCGTCGTACGCCGGCCGGGCGTCGGGGTCGTCACCGTCCTCGGCGGCGGCTATCCGGCGTCCGGCGCGGCCGGGCTCGACCGGCTGCCCGTGCCGTATCTGCCGGAAGGGCTGGAGTACGACCCCCAGGAGGGTCCCGGCGAGGTGCAGACGCCGCTGCTCGGGCCGCCCGCCGACGATCTGCTGATCGGCGACAAGGTGTGGTTCCGGCATGCCAAGGCCGGTGAGCTGTGCGAGCGGTTCGACGCGCTGCGTCTGATCGAGGGGGACTCGGTGACGGCGACCGTACCGACGTATCGCGGCGAGGGACTGACCTTCCTGTAGCTCGTCAGCCCCTCGGTCCTATGCTGCTGCCCACACCTCCGCCGCCGACCTCGTCGGCGATCACCTTGATTCCCTTGGTGAACCGGTCCATGTCGGACAGCGGCGGCCCGTCCTCGCCCGCGTCGAGGACATAGCGGACGATGACCCGGGACTCCGGGCCGGCGCCGCACGGGAACGCCAGCGACTGGACGTAACCGCCCGGCCCTTTGGCCGTGCTGACCCGCCAGCGCACGTAGTACCCGGCGCGGCCCGCCACCGCCACCGGCCCGGAACCGACGAGCTTGTGGGACTCCATGCCGCCGAAGGGGCGCCGTCCGATGCGGTCGCGGTCGTAGGCGTCACCGGCCGCATCCGGGATGTCCGCCCTGGCCAGGGCCTCGGGGGACTTCTCGTCGTGGCCGGTGACCGTGCGGGAGACGACGAGGCCGTGGTGGCAGGCTCCGGCGTCGGCCGGGCAGTCGTAGGCGCCGTCGGTGGTCATCAGGACGTCGGCCTCGGCGATGTGCCGGGGGCGGACCCAGCCGTCGAGCAACGGCAGGGTGATGCCGTTGAGTTGGTCGACGACCAGGTCGGCGTCGTCGGCGGACGGCTCGCTGGTGGACGGGGACGCAGTCTCGCCGGCCGGTGCCTCGCCGGTCGGTGCCTCGGCGGTCGGCGTCGGTAGCGTCGGGTCCGCGATCGGGTTCACGCCGCCGCCGTCCCGGCCGAGGACGACCGTCCCGGTGACGATCGCGACGACGAGGACGACGCTCGCGCTGATGAGGGCGACAGCCTTGGCCCGCCCGGAGGCCCCGCCGGCGGACGGAAGGGCCGGCACCGGCGGCCCGGGGATCTCGGGCGCGCGCCGGTGCTCGGTCCAGGCCGTTCCGTCCCACCAGCGCTCCAGGTGCGGGGCGGAAAGGTCCCGGTACCAGCCGGGCGGGGGCGTCATGCTCATCTCGGCACTGTAGGGCGCCGCCTACAGGGGCGTGACGTACGCCCCCGAGATTCCGCCGTCGACGAGGAAGTCGGTCGCGTTCACGAAGGAGGAGTCGTCGCTGGCCAGGAAGGCGACCGCGGCGGCGATCTCCTCGGCCTCCGCGAACCGGCCGACGGGGATGTGGACGAGCCGGCGTGCCGCCCGCTCCGGGTCCTTGGCGAACAGCTCCTGCAGAAGCGGGGTGTTGACCGGTCCGGGGCAGAGCGCGTTGACGCGGATGCCTTCGCGGGCGAACTGCACGCCGAGTTCGCGGGACATGGCCAGGACGCCACCCTTGGAGGCGGTGTACGAGATCTGCGACGTGGCCGCGCCCATCCGGGCCACGAAGGACGCGGTGTTGATGATCGACCCCCTGCCCTGGCGCCGCATGTAGGGGATCGCGGCCTTGCAGCACAGGTAGACGGAGGTGAGGTTGACCTCCTGGACGCGCTTCCAGGCCTCCAGGCCGGTCTCCAGGATGGAGTCGTCGTCGGGCGGCGAGATGCCCGCGTTGTTGAAGGCGATGTCGACGCTGCCGTAGGTGTCGTACGCCGTCTTGAACAGCGCCTCGACCTGCTCGGCGTCGGTGACGTCGACCTTCACGAAGATCCCCCCGATGTCGTCGGCAGCCGCCTTGCCGCGCTGTTCGTCCACGTCGCCGCAGACGATGTGCGCGCCCTCGGAGGCGAGCCGGCGGGCGGTGGCGAGGCCGATGCCGCTGCCGGCTCCGGTGATGACGGCGGTGCGGCCGACCAGTCGGCGGCACACGTTTTCTTCGGTCACTGTGCGGGGCCTTCCGTGCTGATGAAGACGTTCTTGGTTTCGGTGAAGGCGGACAGGGCGTCCGGGCCCAGCTCACGGCCGACGCCGGACTGCTTGACGCCGCCGAAGGGGGTCCAGTAGCGGACGGCGGAGTGGGAGTTGACGGACAGGTTGCCGGCCCGGACGGCCTGCGAGACGCGCAGGGCGCGGCCCAGGTCGCGGGTCCACAGGGAGCCCGCGAGGCCGTACGGGGTGTCGTTGGCGAGGCGGACCGCGTCCTGCTCGTCGGTGAAGGGCAGCAGGACGGCGACCGGGCCGAAGATCTCCTCGCAGGCCGCCGCGGAATCGTGCCGCTCCCCGGTCAGGACGGTCGGCGCGAACCAGAAGCCGGGGCCGTCGGGGGCGCTGCCGCGCAGGGCCGGGGCGTCCTCGGGGACGAACGACCGTACGCGGTCCAGCTGCTGACGGCTGATCAGCGGGCCCATCTGGGTCTTGTCGTCGGCGGGGTCGCCCACGACCACCGCGGACAGCGCGTCGGCGAGCAGTTCGCGGACCTCGTCGTACACGGACTCCTGGACCAGGATCCGGGTGCGGGCGCAGCAGTCCTGGCCGCTGTTGTCGAGGAAGGAGAACGGGTCGGCCGCGCTCTTCAGGTCGGCGTCGGCGAAGACGATGTTGGGGCTCTTGCCGCCGAGTTCGAGGGTGACCGGCTTGACCAGGCGGGCGCAGCGCTCCATGATCTCGCGGCCGGTTCGGGTGGAGCCGGTGAACACGATCTTCGCCACGCCGGGGTGGTCGACGAGGGCGCGGCCCGCGATATGGCCGTATCCGGGGAGGACTTGGAACAGCCCCTCGGGCAGGCCGGCCTCCAGCGCGAGTTCGGCCAGCCGCAGCGCTGTGAGCGGGGTGGTCTCGGCGGGCTTGAGGACGACCGCGTTGGCCGCGGCGAGGGCCGGGAAGGAGCCCCAGGCGGCGATGGGCATCGGGAAGTTCCAGGGTGCGATGACGCCTACCACGCCGAGGGGCTCCTGGAAGGTGACGTTCCAGCCGCCCGGTACGGGGATCTGCTTGCCGAGGAGGCGTTCGGCGCCGCCGGCCGCGTACAGCAGCAGATCGCGGGCGTTGCCGGCCTCCCAGCGGGCGTTGCCGAGGAGATGGCCCGCCTCACGGACCTCCAGCTGGGCCAGCTCCTCGCTGTGGGTGTCGACGACGTCGGCGAAGCGGCGCAGCAGCCGGGCCCGGTCGGCGGGGGCGGCGAACGCCCAGGACCGCTGGGCGGCGGCGGCACGGGCGACGGCACGGTCCACGTCGGCGGCGTCGGCGGCGGGGAGGGTGGCGACGACCTCCTCGGTCGCGGGGTTCAGGACTTCGAGTTCGTGCTCGGCGGACAAGGAGGGCCTCACATGCGTTCGAAGGAGCGGCGCAGCTCCCAGTCGGTGACCGCGGCGTCGAAGGCGTCCAGCTCGACGCGCGCCATGTTGCGGTAGTGCGCGACGACCTCGTCGCCGAAGGCGGCCTTGGCCACGGGGCTGTTCTCCCACAGCTCGGCGGCCTCACGCAGGGTGGTGGGCACGTGCGCGAACTCGGCGGCGTAGGCGTTGCCCGGGCAGGGCTCGGGCAGCTCCAGCTGCTGCTCGATGCCGTACAGCCCGGCCGCCACCAGCCCGGCCACCGCGAGGTGCGGGTTGACGTCGCCGCCGGGCAGCCGGTTCTCGAACCGCAGGGAGCGGCCGTGGCCGACGACGCGGAGGGCACAGGTGCGGTTGTCGTAGCCCCAGGCGACGGCGGTGGGGGCGAAGGAGCCGGGCTGGAAGCGTTTGTAGGAGTTGATGTTGGGGGCGTAGAGGAGGGAGAAGTCGCGCAGGGCGGCCAGCTGTCCGGCGAGGAAGTGGCGCATGACATGTGACATAGCACCGGTATCGGTATCGGTACCCGTCCCGTCGGTGCCATGTGACATACCACTGCCCTCCCCCGGCATCACGCTGTTCCCGTCCGCATCCGCCAACGACAGATGGATGTGGCAGGAGTTGCCCTCGCGCTCGTCGTACTTGGCCATGAAGGTCAGGGACACGCCCTCCTGGGCGGCGATCTCCTTGGCTCCGGTCTTGTAGACGGCGTGCTGGTCGCAGGTGACGAGGGCCTCGTCGTAGCGGAAGGCGATCTCATGCTGGCCGGGGTTGCACTCGCCCTTGGCGGACTCGACGGTGAGGCCGGCGCCCGCCATCTCGTTGCGGATGCGGCGGAGCAGGGGCTCGATGCGGCCGGTGCCGAGGACGGAGTAGTCGATGTTGTACTGGTTCGCCGGGGTGAGCCCCCGGTAGTTCGCGTCCCAGGCCTGCTCGTAGGTGTCCTTGAAGACGATGAACTCCAGCTCCGTGCCGACCTGGGCGGTGAGGCCGAGTTCGGCGAGGCGCTCCAGCTGGCGGCGCAGTATCTGGCGCGGGGCGGCGACGACCGGGGAGCCGTCGGTCCAGGCGAGGTCGGCGATCACCATGGCCGTGCCCGCGTTCCAGGGGACCCGGCGCAGGGTGCTCAGGTCGGGGTGCATGGCGAAGTCGCCGTAGCCGCGGTCCCAGGACGACATGGCGTAGCCGTCGACGGTGTTCATCTCGGTGTCGACGGCCAGGAGGTAGTTGCAGCCCTCGGTGCCGTGGTGGAGGACCTCGTCGAGGAAGAAGCGGGCGGCGAACCGCTTGCCCTGGAGCCGCCCTTGCATATCGGGGAAGGCCAGGACGACAGTGTCGATCTCACCGCCCGCGACGAGTGCGTGCAGCTCCTCGACGCCGAGCGGGGGTGTGCGGTCTGCCACGGGAAGGGCCTCCTTCGGGCTTCTGCGCGCTGGTTTCAGCCAGCCGAGAGCCATAAGGTATTGCGGAGAACCATTGCTTGGGAAGGGGGCACGGCCATATGTCGGTCGATCCCGACGGCATCGCTCAGGACGGGCTGGCCCCGGTGCTGCGTCCGGTGCGCGCCGGCAACGGCTTCGAGGAGGCGCTTGAGCAGATCCTCCAGGTCGTCCGCCTCGGCCTGGTGCCCGGCGGCGAACGGCTGCCCGCCGAGCGGGAGCTGGCGGAGCGGCTCGGCATCAGCCGGGTCACCCTGCGCGAGGTGCTCAAGGTGCTTCAGGACCAGGGGCTCGTCGAGTCCCGCCGCGGGCGGTACGGCGGGACCTTCGTGCTGCCCCGAAAGGACTGCGGCGGCGAGGACGAGCTGCGGCGGCGGGTCGCCGCGGTCGACATCGAGGACGTGCTGCGGTTCCGCGAGGTACTGGAGGTCGGCGCGGCCGGGCTGTGCGCCGCGCACGGCCTCACCGGCGAGCAGACCGCCCGGCTCCGTGAGGCCCTCGCCCGCACTCAGGACGCTCCCCTCTCCGACTACCGCCGACTGGACACACTGCTCCACCTCACCCTGGCCGAGCTGTGCGAGTCGCCGTCGCTGACCGCGCAGTACGCGGCGGTCCGGGCCACCGTCAACGACCTGCTGGACTGCATCCCGCTGCTCGTCCGCAACCTGGAGCACTCCCAGCGGCAGCATCTCGCGATCGTCGAGGCGGTGCTGGACGGGGACGCGGACGGCGCGCGGGAGATGATGCGGGAGCACTGCGGGGGGACGGCGGCGCTGTTGCGGGGGTTCCTGACCTGAGGGCGGGCTTGCCGTTGGAGGATGATTACGGCAATGGTGTGAGCGCGATCCATTGACGGGAGCGGGAGGACGTATGACCGGCAGGCCGTTGATCGGCATCAGTACGTATCTGGAGGCCGGGGCCCGCTGGGGCGTGTGGGAGCTGGAGGCCGCGTTGCTGCCTGCCGGGTATCCGCGGCTCGTACAGGCGGCGGGCGGGCTGGCCGTGATGCTTCCGCCGGACGAGCCGTCGCTCGCCGCGTCGGCCGTGGCCCGGCTCGACGGTCTGGTGATCGCGGGCGGGCCGGATGTCGATCCGGTCCGGTACGGCGCCGAGCGCGACGACCGGACGGGGCCGCCGGCGCGGGCGCGTGACGCCTGGGAACTCGCGCTCATCGAGGCCGCGTTGCAGGCCCGCGTGCCGTTGCTGGGCATCTGCCGCGGCATGCAGCTGCTGAACGTCGCCCTCGGCGGCACGCTCGTCCAGCATCTCGACGGGCATGCGGAGGTGGTCGGCGTCTTCGGGCGGCACTCGGTCAAGCCCGTGCCGGGGACGCTGTACGCGGGTGTCGTCCCGGAGGAGACGGCTGTACCGACGTATCACCATCAGTCCGTGGACCGGCTGGGGGCGGGGCTGGTGGCGTCGGCGTATGCGGCGGACGGGACCGTGGAGGCGGTGGAACTTCCTTCCGGCGACTGGGTGTTGGGGGTGCAGTGGCATCCGGAGATGGGCGGGGATCTGCGCGTGATGCGGGCCTTGGTGCGTGCGGCCGGTCCCCCGGCCGGCGTCTGAGTCACCGGAGGGCCACGGACGTCATGATGGCGCTCGGGTGGGTGGATGGCTCGCGAAGGGTCCTCGCCCCGCGGCCCCTACCCGCCCCATCCCCCAGGGGCTTCGCCCTTTCGGCCTCCCCCTGCTCACGCGCCGGCTGCAGGAAGGCACGGTGATCACCATCGGCGCGAGCAGGAAGGCCTCGATCTGGTCGCGAAGCTGCTCGACGGTCATTTCCTCGGCGGCGCCCACAACCGCGTACCCGGCATTGTTGACCACAATGTCCACCGGCCCGGACCGGAAAGTCCTGCCGACCACCTTGTCGACGTCGGCCGGCCACGCGAGGCCGAGGATCTCGACGGTCAGCCGGTCGGCATGCTCTGTGAACCGGTCGAACATCCCGCCGCTTTCATGCTTTCGCAGGTGCATCGGTCCCGACGGGCCATCGCGATCCCCTCCTCGTCCTTCGATCAGGCAGCCTGCACGGCGGAGGTGATCAGCATCTGCTTGCCGAAGGTGCTTGAGTCCTCGATCATCGCCAGCATCGCGGCGGCGACGTCAGAGCGGCGCGTGCGGGGCGCGCGCGGCATCTGCCGGCCGGTGGCGGCGTCGACGATCAGCGGGTGCGGGGTCCGCGGCGCGTCCGACAGCGGGCCGGGGTGCACCGTGGTCCAGTCCAGGCCGCTGCCGACGAGCTGCGACTCGCCGGCGACGTGGTCGCGGAAGTTCGAGGCGAGGAAGGTGCGGCACCCGAACCGGTACGGGTACTGGGTGTTCTCGAACGTGTCGCCGACGCCGAGGGCCGAGAGCACCACGATCCGCTTCACGCCGTTCTCCTTGGCCGCGGCGATCACCGGAGGCATGGCCGTGGCCATGATCGGCGCGTTGCGCTGGCTGATCTTCGGGCCCAGCGTCACCGCGACGGCGTCACAGCCGGCCAGAGCGCCCTTCACAGCGTTTCGGTCGTCGAGCTGGCCGCCGACCACGCTCAGCCCAGGACGGGCCCCGAGTGCCTCCGGGCGGCGCACGTAGGCCACAACCTCATTGCCCGCGGCCAGAGCCTGCTCCATGAACTCGGTGCCGGTCCGCCCGGTGGCACCCAGCAGGGCGATCCTCATATCTCTGCTCCTTCGTTCGGCCTGCCCGGCGGCGGGTCCGCTTGTCCGGTGGGTGACGACGCACTCAGGCGTCGAAGGTCTCAGCGAGGGCGTCGAGGAAGGCCCGCTGGTCGAAGCCGGGCATCGTCAGACGCTGCATGATGAAGCCGGGGATGATCGCGACCAGCACCGGGACCCGACGGGCGGCCCAGGCGGCGGGGTCGCCGCCCGCGCGCTGCGGGTGAGACATCGCCCACTCCGTCAGTTCGGCGCGCAGCAGCCCGCCGAACTGCTCGAACACCCCCGCCACAGCGGCGCGCGCCTCGGGCTCCACTGCCGCCTCGGCCCAGACCTGCGGGGCGATGGTGTAGATGTCCTCGCCCAGCTCGGCGATCACCGACCCCAGCAGTTCCCCCGGCGGGCGCGGGACATCCGGCCTGACCTGCGTGATCGCGGCCGTGCGGGTGGCGAACGTCCGCTCGACCACGGCGTGGAACAGCTCCTCCTTGCTGGAGTAGTAGCTGTAGACCGCCCCGGCCGACAGGCCGGATGCCTTGACGATCTGCGTGATCGAGGAACCCCGGTAGCCGTGGGCGGCGAACACGCGCTGCGCGGCGTCGAGGATCTCGCCCCGGCGGGCGACTCGATGGGCTTCGGTGACTTTCGGCAT
>NZ_WJBG01000240.1 GCF_009709555.1 Streptomyces blattellae
GTAAGCATTCAGCAGGTCGTGATCGGCTTCGCTGTCTGACGATGTGACAGGTTGCGGGTGGGTGCGGCAGGATCCGTGGTCATGTCGTCGGGGTGGGAGTCTGCGTCGCGTGAGGACCTCCTCACGGTGATCGGGCTGCTCCAGCGACAGAACGAGGAGCTGGCCGCGGCGAATGAGCGGTTGACGGCGCGGGTGGCAGAGCTGGAGCGGCGGCTTGGCCGGAACTCGGGGAACTCCTCGATGCCACCGTCCTCGGACACCTTCGGTCGGCCGGAGAAGAAGCCGGTACCGAAGAGCGGCCGCAAGCGGGGACGCCAGCCGGGTGCCGACGGATCTGGGCTGTGCATGGTCGCTGATCCCGATGTCACCGAGGACCACCTTCCAGCGGCCTGCACCGGGTGCGGCCGGGCGCTGGGCGAGGACGACAGCATCGGCTTCGAGCGCCGTCAGGTCCGTGACATCCCGCTGACCACGGTGAAGGTGACCGAGCACCGGGCCCATCGCTGCCGGTGCGCGTGCGGGACGGTGACCGCCTCGCCGATGCCCGGCCAGGTCGCCCGATCGCCCTCCTCCTATGGCCCCAACCTGCGTGCCCTGGCCGTCTACCTGCTGGTCTTCCAGCACATCCCCGTCGAGCGGACCACGATCCTGATCCGGGACGTGACCGGGGCCGAGGTCTCCACCGGCTGGGTCGCCTCTCTGCTCCCCGAGGCCGCCGGCCTGGTCGAGGACTGTCTGAACCTGATCCGTGCCCTGCTGATCATGGGACACGTGCTCCACGCGGATGAGACCACCACCCGCATCGGCACCACCCGGCGCTGGCTCCACGTGGCCTGCACCGACTTCCTCACCCTGCTCCACCTCGCCCCGCGCTCGCGCGCCGGAGCAGATGCCGGCAAGGTGCTCCCGCACTACCGGGGCGTCCTGGTCCACGACTCACTGTCCCTGTATGCCGGCTACGACTCCTGCACCCATCAGCTGTGCGGAGCCCACCTGATCCGCGAACTGACCGCCGCCGAAGAGGACTTTCCCGACCAGAAGTGGCACCAGCAGATCCGCTGGGCCCTGGCCGGACTGAACACCCAGGCCGTACGCGTCCGGAACCAGGAGACCGCCGAGATCACCCCCGGTGCGCTCCTGCTGCACTGCGAAGCGTTCCACCAGGGCATCAAGGTCGGGCTCAGTCTCCATCCCAAAGTGCCGGGCCGGAAGCAGAGCCCGGCCCACAACCTCCTGACCCGGCTTCGCGATCAGGCCCACGACGTCCTGCGCTTCGCCGACGATCCCCGGCACGTGCCGTTCACCAACAACTGCGGCGAACGGGCCCTGCGTCCGGTCAAGACCCAGCTGAAGATCTCCGGCTGCCATCAGTCCGACACGGGCGCGACGGCCTGGCTCGCCGTGCGCTCCTACCTCGACTCCGCCCGCAAGCACGGCCTGACCACCTTCGAGGCCATCCACCGCGCCTTCACCGGCAAACTCTGGATGCCACCCATCGCACAGACCACCTGACCAGCCACTCTCACCGACCGTCACCGATCAGGCCCATTCCTTCTGAATGCGTACGACCTGACACCGCCGTATGGCTGTCTCTGCGGTGACCGTGGAGCGGGCTGGGCGGTTGCTCGTACGGACAGCCGAACCGTACGAGGAGTGAGCGATGACCGTCAGTGCCGGCGGGGTGTCGGTGGGCGCCCCGCTGAGGAGCGTGTCGGCGAGGCGGACGCGGCGGGAGGTGGCGCGGGGACTGTTTGCTTCCGCCGTCGTCGCGCTTGCCCCGTTCGTCGTCGCATCCCGGCGCGCGTGGTCGGCGGACGGGCCGGAGGAGACCGGTACCGCCTTCGACGAGATCTATCAAGGCCGCCGTATCCAGGGCTTCCTGATGCCACTCGGCGGCCTCAGCGGCATCGACGTCGCATGGCACGTCACCGTCGACGGCCACCCGCTGCACCTCATGCGCCGGGCCGACGGCAGCTGGCTGAGCATGCTCGACCACTACAGCTGGTTCCGGACCCCGCTGGAGGCGACCCGCGCGGCCGTCGACGAACTCGGGCCCCGCCGACGGCTGCGCGACCTCGCCCCCGGGCCATTGGGCGGCGGGCATCCGCATCAGGGGGCAGAGCATGACGTACACGCGTAAGAACGTCAGCAAGCTGACGCGGACCGAGCGGCGGCGGTTCGTGGAGGCGTTGCTGGAGCTCAAACAGAGCGGCGAGTACGACGAGTTCGTACGGCTCCATGTCGCGCACTTCGTCGGGGACGGCCACCGCGGTCTGCGTGCCGCCCATATGACGCCCTCCTTCCTGCCCTGGCACCGCCGGTTCGTGCTGGACCTGGAGCGTGCCCTGCGCCGTGTCGACTCCTCGGTGACGGTGCCGTACTGGGACTGGACCCGGGACCGTACGACCACCTCGGTGCCGTGGACCGACGATCTGCTCGGCGGCAACGGGCGGCGCTTCGACCGGCAGGTGATGACCGGGCCGTTCGCCTACCGGGCGGGCTACTGGACCATCCGGGTGGGCATCACCGACGACGAGTTCCTGACCCGCGACCTGGGCCGCCCCCGGAAACCGATCGCCTTGCCCACCAAGGACGATCTGGACCGGGCGCTGGACGACCCCGTCTACGACGTCTCCCCGTGGGACTCGACCGTGACCAGAGGTTTCCGCAACCAGCTGGAGGGGTGGGGCGGCGGCAGCAACCCATGGCTCAACCACAACCGGGTGCACCGCTGGGTCGGGGGCGCCATGCTCGGCGGCGCCTCCGTCAACGACCCCGTCTTCTGGCTGGTCCACGCCTTCGTGGACCTGCAGTGGCAGCGCTGGCAGCGGCGTCACCGCAATCACCGCTACCTGCCGGACCGGCCGCCCGGCGAGGACAGTCCCCAGTACGGTCGTATCGTCGCCCGGCACGAGAGGCTGCCGCCGTGGGATGTCACTCCGGACGAGCTTGAGGACGTGTCGCGGATCTACCGATATGCATGAGGTGCGTATGAGGTACGTATGTGGACGGGCTGCCCGACTCGCACCGGAAGAGTCCCGGCGCGCGGGGGGAAATTCGCTCGGTCCCGTGCCTGGCGCCCATTAGCCTCCGGGCATGGCAACCGAAGCAACGGAGCAACTGGTCCAACTGTTCGCCGAGGAGAGCCGGGTGCGTGCCTTCGCCGCCGTGGCGCTGGGCGCCGGGAGCGCCGAGCAGGTCGCCCGCGCGGCGGGTCTGTCCCCCAAGGAGACGGCCGTGGCGCTGCGGCGGCTGCGGGAACAGGGCGTCGTGACAGCGGGGGATGACGGCCAACTGGGTGTCGCTTACGGCCTGTTGAAGGAATACGCGCGAGCGGCGGCGCAGCGGGCGGACGACTCCGGGGCCGCCGAGAGCCCCTCCTCCGGCAGCGACGGGACCGATGTCGTCCTGCGGACGTTCGTCCGGGACGGGCGGCTGGTCCGGCTTCCCGCGCAGTGGACCCGCAAGAAGCTGGTGCTGCGGCACATCGCCGAGCAGACCTTCGAGCCGGGCGTCGAGTACCCGGAGCGGGCCGTCAACGACAAGCTGCGTGCCTGGTGCCAGGACAGCGACGACATCGACCATGTGACGCTACGGCGCCATCTGGTGGACCTGCGCCATCTCCGCCGGAGCGAGGGGATCTACCGTCGGCCGGCCGAGGCGGCGCAGGCCGAGGGGCAGGCCGAGATGGGGCAGGCCGAGGGGCAGGCCGAGACGGGGCAGGCCGAGGCCGTCGACAGCGTGTGATCGCGACCTCGCCTGTCCGGCAAGGCAGCGCCTGTCCGGCGGCATCGCTCGACCACCGGGGTCAGGGCAGCCGTCGTACCGGAGAACCCGCCAGGAACGCCTGGATGTCCTCCACCGCCTGGCCGTAGTACGTCGCGTAATTGGCCTGCGAGACATAGCCCAGGTGGGGTGTGGCGAGGAGGCGGGGAGCCGTGCGCATCGGGTGGTCGGCGGGCAGGGGCTCGATGTCGAAGACGTCGATGCCGGCGCCGGCGATGCGTCCCTCGCGCAGGGCGGTGAGCAGGGCGTCCTGGTCGACGATCGCCGCGCGCGAGGTGTTGATCAGGTACGCCGTCGGCTTGAGCAGGGCGATTTCGGCGGCGCCGAGGAGACCGCGGGTGCGGTCGCTCAGAGCGAGGTGGATCGACACGAAGTCGCTCTCGGCGAGCAACTCGTCCTTGGAGGCGGCCAGTCGCACGCCGAACTCGTCGGCGCGTTCCTCGGTGAGGTGCCGGCTCCAGGCGCCGACCTGCATGCCGAAGGCGAGAGCGACCTGCGCCACGCGGCTGCCGATCTTCCCGAGGCCGAGCAGCCCGAGGCGGCGGCCGTGCAGGTCGGCACCGACGGTGGACTGCCACGGGCCCCCGGAACGCAGGGCGTTGCTCTCCGCCACGATGCCGCGGGCGAGGCCCAGCAGCAGGGCCCAGGTCAGTTCGACCGGCGGGGTGGAGGAGCTGCCGGTGCCGCACACGGTGACGCCGTGCGCCCCGGCGGCGGCGTAGTCGATGACGGTGTTGCGCATGCCGGAGGCGATCAGCAGCCTCAGGCGGGGGAGCCGGGCGAGCAGCGAGGCGGGGAAGGGGACGCGTTCGCGGAGGGTGACCACGATGTCGAACCCGGCGAGAGCTTCGGCGAGGGCGTCTTCGTCCGGGAAGTGGATGGCGAAGGGGACCACCTCCACGTCGTCCGCGAGCGGCGACCAGTCGGCGACCTCCGTCGCCACCCTCTGAAAGTCGTCGAGCACAGCGCAGCGCAGCCGCACGGCGGCTCCTTTCCGTGGCCGGGGCCCAGCGTCTGGTGCACCTTACGTGACCGGGCCCAGACATCGGCAGGCTCAGTCGGCCGGGCGCGGAAGGGGGGAGGTAGGGGGCAGCAGGCCGCCCCTCCTGGCGGAACTGGGCTACGGTCCGGCTGAGCCCTCTGACGCCGGTCTCATCCTCTTCTGGGAGCAACGCAGTATGAGCACTCTCGACATCCTGTCCGAGGACGAGCAGTTCATGGTCCGTACCGTGCGCGACTTCGTGGACAGCGACGTCAGGCCGGTCGCCCGGGAGCTGGAGCACACCGACACCTACCCCGACGCCCTCATCGAGCGGATGAAGCAGCTCGGCGTCTTCGGCCTGGCCGTCCCGGAGGAGTACGGCGGCACACCCGTTTCCATGCCTTGCTATGTGCTGATCACCGAGGAACTGGCCCGCGGCTGGATGAGCCTGGCCGGGGCGATGGGCGGGCACACCGTGGTCGCCAAGCTGCTGCTGCACTTCGGGACCGACGAGCAGAAGCGGCGCTGTCTGCCGGGGATGGCCGGCGGCGAGATCCGCGCGACCATGGCGCTGACCGAACCGGGCGGCGGCTCGGATCTGCAGGCGATGCGTACGGTCGCCCGCGAGGACGCCGGCGGCTACGTGATCAACGGGGCCAAGACGTGGATCACCAATTCCCGCCGCTCGCAGCTGATCGCCCTGCTGTGCAAGACCGACCCGGAGGCGAGTCCCGCGCACAAGGGCATCTCGATCCTGCTCGTCGAGCAGCGGCAGGTGCTCGCCTCGGGCGGCGACGACGGTGCCGCCCACGTGTGGAACACCCACGAGGGCGAGATCGTACGCAGCGTGCGCGGGCACCGCGAGTGGGTGTTGTCGGTGGCGTTGACGCAGCTTCCGAGCGGGGCTGTCCTCCTGGCCACCGGCGGGAAGGACGGCATCGCCCGGATCTGGGGCGCGAAGACGGGCGCCGCGCTACGGACGGTGACCGGGCGCGGCCGCGCGGTCAACTCGGTCGCCTGGGCAAGCCCGCCAGGCCGGGAACCGTGGCTGGTCACCGGGAGCGACGATGCGACCGTGCGGGTCTGGGACGCGAACAGCGGGGCGGCAGAGCGCGTCTTCCCGGCTGGGACGGCGGGCGTGGATCTGGTCTGATCCGTCGCAACGGCCGTCTCGCCCGCCGGCGAAGTGCACCTCGCCGCAGCCACTGACGACAGTCAGGCGACCACCGTGCATCAGTCGATACAGAACTCGTTGCCCTCGATGTCCAGCATCGGGATGCACGAATCATTGCCGTCATACAGCGTGCGCACGTGCACCGCACCGAGCGGGACCAGCCGTGCGCATTCCGCCTCAAGTGCGGCGAGGCGCTCTTTGCCCACGAGCCCGGTGCCGACCCGCACATCAAGATGCACCCGGTTCTTGGCGGCCTTCCCCTCGGGGACACGCTGGAAGTACAGCCGCGGGCCCACACCTGAGGGATCGACGCAGGCGAACCAGGAATCCCGCTGCTCAGGTGGCTGCAAGCGCTTGAAATCGTCCCAAGTGGCAAACCCCGCCGGTGGCGGCGGTATGACGTACCCCAGCACCTCGCACCAGAAACGAGCGAGCCGCTCAGGTTCCGCGCAGTCGAAGGTGACTTGGAACTTCTTGATCGGCGTCATCGGGTAACTGTATGGGCGCGTGCCGACACCGAGGCTCCGGGCGCCAACTCCGTGCAGATCGAGGTCTCGCGTGACGTGAGTCGGTGAGGGGTGGGTGCCCGCGACCGGGAGTGGAACCACCTTGGACTCCGGCGCAGGGCAGGGCAGACGGGGCACTACCGGTCGTGCAGGATCTCGGGCCGGGTGACGGGCACGATGGTGATCAAATCGTCGAAACCCTTGAAGTCGTCGGGGTTGGTGGTGAAGAGGGGGAGTCCCTCGGCGGCCGCGACGGCGGCGATCATCAGGTCGGCCACACGGCGACGGGGCTTGCGGCCTGCGGAGACGACGGCGGCGCAGATCCTGCCGTAGATGCGGGCCGCCTCCACGTCGAAGGGGATGGGGTCGAATTCGTTTTCGGCGCGCTGCAGGACGTCCATTCGGCGGGCCCGCTCGGCGTGTTCGTCGTAGTCGCGCTGCTCGACACCGCGCACCTGGTGGGGGCCTGCGGAGAGTTCCGCGAGGGTGATGGCGCTGATGGCCATCTCGGCAGGTAGCTCGTCGGTGTCGATCCACTTGCGCAGGATCATGATGTTGGTGTCGAGCAGGCCTTGCTCGTGCTCAACGGGCATACGGGTCGTCCAACTCCTGCTCGACGACGGCGTCCTGGTCGTCGCGGAAGGCGTCCAGCGAGATGTCAGGGGCGGTACGTGACATGGCCGCGAACTCGGCGCGGGGAACGAAGCGGCGACGGCGGCGGAGCGGGATCAACTCGCCGACACGATGCCCGTCGCGGGTGACGGTGAACGCCTGTCCTCCCTGGACGGCGTCCATGATCTCTTTGGAGCGGGTGCGCAGATCGCGCTGAGTGATCTCCGGCTGCCCTGTCATGCTGTCCACGATAGCGAAGGTGTGCTACCTGGTGCTACACCGTTACCCGCGATTGTGATTAGGTGAAGGCGCCTGCTCGTAGAGCGATGTGCATCTGGACACGAAAAAGCCCCTCACGCGTTTCCGCAGGTGAGAGGCTATATGCGCCCCCGGCAGGACTCGAACCTGCGGCCAAGCGCTTAGAAGGCGCTCAGTCTAATCGTACCTCTATCCGTCTGACCTGCACTTTTGTGGTGTAGTGACGCATCGTCAGCTGTTTTGGGGGACGCATGTGGGACGATCTTGCTCGGTCGCGCTGACTGATCGGGGCCGGGGTGAGGCGTCGGCGAGTGGGATTCCAGTGACGCCCGCTGCTGGTGGGATCATGGAGGTAGAGCTCGTAGTAGCCCGGAAGCGTCGGCCCTCGTGAGGCGGGCACCGTAGGCAGGGGCGGATCGAGGTGCAGGCGATGGACACCACCTTCGACGTCAGGGTCTGGCAAATCGAGAGAGGCGCCGGGCGGCTTCGCGAGTCCTATGGGGTGCGCTGGTCCGTCGCCGGGAAACGTCATCGCAAGTCGTTCCAGACATTCGCGCTGGCCGACGGTTTCCGAGCAGAGCTGGTGACTGCGACGCACGCTGGCGAGCCGTTCAACGTGTCGACTGGCCTGCCGGAGCGGCATGAGCCGAGAGCGCCCTCGGTTGGGTGGTATGACTTCGCCGTACAGTTCGCGGACGCTCAGTGGCCCCGAGTTTCGGCGAATCACCGGAGGAACACTGCGCGCACATTGATGATCGTCACCACCGCGCTGATGGACCGGGATCCGCCCGGTGTCCCGTCTCGCCGTGTCCGTACGGCGCTGAGCGATTGGGCTTTCAACACCAACCGCCGTGGCGGTGCGCCGGAGGACATCGTCTCGCTACTTGGTTGGGTGCGACGTCACACTCCGACCATGGACGCCTGGACCGATCCGCTCGTGGTGCAGGACGTGCTGCTGGTGCTGGGTACGTTGCTTGACGGTAGACGAGCGGCGGCCTCATCCGTGAAGCGGCATCGAAGGGTTCTGCATCTGGTGATGAAGTATGCGATCGCGCGCGGAATTCTGCTGTCCGATCCGGTTCCCGAAGGGCGGAACCTCACTCCGCAGCCTGCTGGCGCGATCGATCGACGCCGTCTGCTCAATGCGCAGCAAGCGGCGCGGCTGCTCGACTGGATACGCGATCAGCCGCGGAGCGGGCGAAGACTGCATGCGTTCTTCGCCACGCTGTACTTCACGGGGCTGCGACCGGAAGAGGCTGTTGCGCTGCATGTCTCAGACTTTGTCATGCCTGCGTCGGTCGAGAGTCGGTGGGCAGAGATCGTGGTGCACACCGCCGAGCCTGAGATCGGACGCACGTGGACTGACAGCGGAACCCGACACGATCAGAGGTATTTGAAGGGGAGGGCAGAAGGCGAGACGCGCATAGTTCCGTGCCCTCCCGCGCTTGTCCATGTCCTGCGGGCGCGCATCAAGGACGCGGGCCTGCTCCCTGACGACCGCCTCTTCCCTGGGGAGTATGGCGGAGTTCTCGCGGGCTCCGTCTACCGCCGCATGTGGGACCACGCCCGCAGGGCAACCCTGCCACCCCACGTATATGCATCACCGACAGGACGACGCGTATACGACCTTCGGCACACCCGACTGACGATGTGGCTGAACAGCGGCATCCCGCCTGCTGAGGTGGCCGCGTGGGCCGGCACCAGTGTCGCCGTGTTGTTCGCCACGTACGCGCAATGCATCAGTGGCCAGGAGCAAGATCTGCGGCGGCGGCTCGACGAGGTGCAGAACACCTCGGCCACCCTGGCGGCATAACCATCGAGAATGGGTGGGTCACCGCTCCCGCCGGTAGGGATCCGTGTACGGCTCCATGGACTGGCGGACCTCGTCCCGGACCGGGTCCATGAGGGGCCCGGGGGCGTAGTAGCGGGCGCGGGCCTTGCCATGGGGGATGAGCCAGCCGCGGGCGACGAGCTCGCGGATGTCGCGGATGGCCTGTTGGTCGCTGAGGTCGGCGTCCTGCTGGTAGACGGTGCGGCGGACCTTCGCGTCCGAGAAGGCGGGCAGCAGGGCGTAGACGACGCGCTCGTCCAGGCCGGTTGCTTCGACGGATTCGACCAGACGGGTCCAGGCGCGGGACATCACGTCGAAGCGTCGCTGGGCCTGCTGCGCCTGGCGGTGGTGGGCGGTCAGGCAGAATCGGATCCAGGGGCGGGTGTCCCGCTCGGGACTCCAGTGCGGGCCGCCCACATCCTCCAGCACTTGGTAGTAGGCGTAGGTGTTCTGTCCCCGGCCGAGCCACTCCTCGATGGAGGAGAACTCGGGTGGCATCAGGGCCTCGCGGGAGAACACCAGGGTGGACAGGGCGCGGGACATGCGCCCGTTGCCGTCCTTCCACGGGTGGATCTTGACGAGGTTGAGGTGGGCCATCGACGCGCGCACGTGGACCGGAGCGTCGACGTCGCCTTCGTTGAGCCAGTCGATGAACTCCGACATCAGAGCAGGAACGTCTGCCTGGTCCGGAGCGGTGTAGGCGGGGACCAGGGGATCGTCGGGGCTGGTGACGTAGACGGGGCCATCGCGCCAGCGGCCGGGGCGCTTGTCGAGGTGGTGGCCTTGCAGCATGAAGTGCAGGCCGTTGAGCAGGCCGGCGTCGTACCGGAAGTCGTCCCCGGCGTCGGCGAGAGCCTGGATGTAGGTCATGCCGCGCTGGTAGCCCTCCAGCTCGGCGCGGGTCCGTTCACCGGTCTCCAGGGGCTCCTCGCCGGACATGAGGGCTTCCACGTCGTCGACCGTCGCAGCGTATCCCTCGATGGTGTTCGATCCGGCGATCGCGCGGGCGGTGAGGTTGCGGCGCAGCTGGCGGGTCCAGCGAGGAGTGGCGCGGAGCATGTGGCGCAGGGAGCGGCGCATGCTCTCGATCTCGTCGAGGGCTCGCTGGTCGTCGGCGTCCAGGGAGGGAGTCACGTACAGCATGGCTCCATGACATGATAATTGTGTCATCAAGTCAAGCATGTGTGTCTGGATCGGTTCCTCGCTCCAGTCGTTCCCTCCGGCGTTGGCAGGCTTTCGGTGCCGGGCCTGTGGAGCACCGCTGTGGGCCCGAGCCGAATCTGGCGCAGGGCTGAGAAACGGGGAACCGTAAATCCCTGCCGGGCGGGTGCTGGCGCGGCAACCGGTCAGGGCGCTCGGAATCCGCGCCCTGTGCCTCGCGGGGGAGGCGTTCCACCGCGTGGCGGATGCTGGATGGGCGCTTGTGTCAGCCCGGTCGGCTGGCCTGTGGGGACCTCGCCCATGAGCGCACCGGGCGCGCTTCCGGCCCCATCGGGTGCCGGAAGGGCCGCAGCGGATCGACCTCGGCCCAGGGTGTGAGTGCGGCTGCCGGGTCGCCGCGTTCGGGGAGCCAGGCGGCCAGTCGCCGCCAGACCTCGCCGGCGTGGGGCGGGCGGTCGTTCGGTGTCTTGGAGAGGAGCTCGAGTACGAGGGCTTCCAGGTCCTCGGGGGTGTCGGGGCGCAGGTCGCGCAGAGGGATCGGCGAGTGGTCGAGGATCAGGCCGGGGAGCATGAGTTCCGACCGGTGCTCGAAGACGGGTTCGCCGGTCAGCATCTTGTGGAGCAGGCAGCCGAGGGCGTACAGGTCGGTGCGGTGGTCGACCGGTTTGCCCAGGATCTGTTCGGGCGCCATGCACTCCAGGCTGCCCGGCCGCTCGCCGGTGGTGGTGAGCTTGGCGGTGCCGGGTTCGAGGAAAGCGGCGACGCCGAAGTCGAGGACCTTGACCACGCCGTCGGTGCGGATGATGACGTTGCGTCCCTTGAGGTCGCGGTGGACGACGTCGCGGGCGTGCACGGAGCCGAGGACGGAGGCGATCTGCACCCCGACCGAAGCGGCTTCCTCGATGCTCAGTCGTTCCTGTTCGGCGATCCGGTCTTCAAGGTCGATGCCGGTCACATACTGCATGACCAGGAACCGCGTGCCGCGCTCCTCGCCGAGGTCGTAGACCGTCGCGATACCGGTGTGGTCGAGGCGGGCGGCGGCGCGGGCCTCGCGGCGGAAGCGTTCGGCGTCCCGGGTGCGCTGGTCCTGGGTCAAGCCAGGGGGCATGTTCATGGTCTTGAGGGCGACGTCGCGGCCGAGGTGTTCGTCGTGGGCGAGCCACACGACGCCCATGCCGCCGGATCCGATCTCCCGCTTGATCCGGTAGCGCTTGGCGATCACAGGTCCGATGTCCATGTGCGGGGCGACTCCGTCCGCGTCCGTCTTCGTGGCCCGGCGCGTCCGCCGGGCGGGCGCCTCGGACAGAGTGTGGCATGAACACGTTGTTCCGTGAACCAACCCCTCCACCTTTGACGTCTATTGACTTAGTTCACAATCGCATGCTGTGATGTGCGACGTACGATCAAGGGGAGTATGGCGCACCGCGGCCGGCGGGTGGCTACCGTTGCTCCGGACTGTCTCGGGAACAAGTGGGGAACACGTGGACGTCTTCAAGGTGCACCAGCGGCTCATCCGGGACTACAAGGAGTACACATCCGGGTCGGTGGTGATCGACGACCGGCGCATCGACGCCAAGGTGTCGAAGTCGCTCGCCGACGGAGACCAGTGGCCCGACCCCTATCTCTCTCTCAACCCGAGTTTCGAGCCGGGCGGTTCGGTCGAGGACCTCGCGCGGCCGGGAGGACTGCTTCACCCGGCGTGCGCGGACATCTTCCGTACGGGCAAGGACGAGCGAGGCGCCACCGTCCGCCCGATCCGCTTCCACCAGCACCAGCTGGAGGCGATCAAGGCCGCCGACTCCAGGGACTCCTACGTCCTGACGACCGGCACCGGTTCCGGCAAGAGCCTCGGCTACATCGTGCCGATCGTCCACCGGGTGCTGCGCGAGAAGGAGACCGGCGCCGCGCCCGGCATCAAGGCGATCATCGTCTACCCCATGAACGCCCTCGCCAACAGCCAGGAGCGGGAGTTGGCGAAGTTCCTCACCGCCGGATACGGCGAGGGGAACGAGCCGGTCACCTATGCCCGCTACACCGGTCAGGAGAAGGAGGACGAAAAGGAGGCCATCCGCGAGTCCAAGCCCGACATCCTGCTCACCAACTACGTGATGCTGGAGCTGATGCTCACCCGACCCAAGGAGCGCGAAGAGCTCATCGGGGCGGCCAAGGGGCTGCGCTTCCTCGTCCTCGACGAACTGCACACCTACCGGGGGCGGCAGGGCGCCGACGTCGCCATGCTGGTGCGACGCGTACGCGAGGCATGCCAGTCGCCCGATCTGCAGTGCGTGGGCACGTCCGCGACGATGGCCACCGGGGGCACGCCCGCCGCGCGCCGCCGCGAGGTCGCCCGCGTCGCCTCGACCCTCTTCGACACGGAGATCTCCCCGGAGCGCGTGGTCGGCGAGACCCTGGTACGAGCGACCGGGGCCGCTGTACCCACGCCGTCCGAACTCGCCGAGCGGGTACGGGAGAACAACCCTCCGGCCGAGTACGGGCGGCTGGCCGCCGATCCGCTGGCCTGCTGGATCGAGACCACCTTCGGCCTGGTGGAGACCGAGGACGAGGACGGCAGCACGCTTCTGGTCCGTGCCGAACCTGTCACCGTGGAGGCCGCCGCTCTGCATCTGCGCTCCGAGGCGTTCGGCATCGAGGAGAGCGAGCCCGAGGAACGCTGGTACGAGGCGTGCACGGAGGCCATCCGGGCCACCCTCCAGGCGGGGGCGGCAGCCCGCAAGGAGGAGGGCGACCGCCCGCTGTTCGCCTTCAGGCTGCACCAGTTCTTGTCTAAGGGCGGATCCGTCTACGTCTCCCTGGAGGGAGAGGCCGACCGCCACATCACCCGCACCTACCAGCAGCGTGTCCCCAACGCCCCCGAGAAGCTGCTGCTGCCGCTGTCCTTCTGCCGTGAATGCGGACAGGAGTACCTCATGGTGGCCCGCGACCAGGACGGCGACGGCAGCGTCGCCTTCCGTACCCGCGAGGACGAGGACGACGAGCAGGGGTATCTGTACATCTCGGCCGTCAACCCGTGGCCGGAACAGGTCGGCGACGCCATCGAGCAGCGACGCTTCCCCGACAGCTGGCTCACTTTCGACGAGCGCAAGGGCGCCCCGGTGCTCACCGCGAGCCGCAGGAAGCGGGCGCCGCAGCCGGTGTGGGTGCGCCCGGACGGCACCGGCGGGGGAAAGGCAAACGGTGGCATCTACGCGGCCTACCTGCCTGCCCCGTTCCTCTTCTGCCTGGACTGCGGTGTCGGCTACGAGCAGGTCAAGGAGCGCGACTTCGCCAAGCTGATGACCCTCGATCAGGAGGGCCGCTCGACCGCCACGTCGGTCATCAGCGCCTCGATCGTGCGTCACCTCAAGAGCATCCCCGAGGGCGAACTCAAGAAGGACGCAAGGAAGTTGCTCACCTTCGTCGACAACCGGCAGGACGCGAGCCTCCAGTCGGGGCACTTCAACGACTTCGTCATGGTCACGCAGCTGCGCGGCGCCCTCTACAGGGCGATGGTCGCGGCCGGTGACAAGGGGCTGCGCTGGAAGCGGCTCGGCGAAGAAGTGGTGGCGGCGATGGGGCTCTCCCCGCACGAGTACGCGGCCAAGCCCACCGAGATCGAGGAGCTCGCCGAGAGCACGCTCGAGGCACTGGCCGCGGTCGCCGAGTACCGCCTCTTCCTCGACCTGGAACGCGGCTGGCGCGTCACCATGCCCAACCTGGAGCAGACCGGGCTGCTCGGCCTCGAGTACGCGGGTCTGGAGGCGATCGCCGGTGATGAGGACCGGTGGCAGGACACCGCGGGTCAGCTGCGTACGGCCACCCCCGAGGTGCGCCACCGGCTGTCCACGGTCCTCATGGATGAACTGCGCCGCCAGCGCGCCGTGGACACCCCGTACTTCACCGAGGCCAAGTTCGCCGAACTGCGCAAGGAGTCGGCCCGGCTCAACGACGCGTGGGGGATCGCCGACACGGAGGCGGCGCCGCCTCCGGCCGGTGTCGCCGTCGCCCGCGCCGGACGCCCGGGCCGTACCGGGCGTGTTCGTAGCGAGCTGAACCTCACCGGCCGAGGCGCGTTCGGCCGCCACGTCCGAAAGGGCGGCACCTTCCCCGACTGGGGACAGGGACTGTCCCTGGACGAGGCCCAGGACGTCATCCGCGACCTGCTCCGGGTCCTGGCGGACGGCGGAGTACTGACCGAGGTCTCCCAGGGGCGGGGCGAGGAGCCCGGCTACCGGATCAACCACACGGTCATCCGCTGGCACGCCCGCGACGACGACCACGGTGCTGTCGACCGCCTGCGCCGCACCTACCGCGACGAGCGCGGCCCCCGTGTCAACGCCTTCTTCAAGCGGCTCTACCAGGACATCGCCGCCACCTTCGCCGGTCTGCACGCCGCCGAGCACACGGCCCAGGTCCACCCCGACGTCCGCCAGGAGCGCGAGGACCTGTTCGGCGAGGGCACCCGGCTTCCCCTCCTGTACTGCTCGCCGACGATGGAACTCGGCGTCGACATCAAGAGCCTCAACGCGGTCAACCTGCGCAACGTACCGCCGACCCCCGCCAACTACGCACAGCGCTCGGGCCGCGCCGGCCGCAGCGGGCAGCCCGCGCTGGTCACCACGTACTGCGCGACCGGCAACAGCCACGACCAGTACTACTTCACCCGGCGCAGGCAGATGGTGTCCGGTGCCGTCGCCCCGCCCCGGCTCGACCTGGCCAACGAGGATCTGCTCGCCTCCCATGTGCACGCGATCTGGCTCGCCGAGACCCGGCTCGATCTCGGCACCAGCATGGCCAGGCTGATCGAGTCCGACGGCGACAACCCCTCGCTGGAACTGGCGTCGTCGGTCGCTGCGGCCATCGACGAGCCGGCCGCCCGGCGCCGCGCTCTGGCGCGGGCCCGTACCGTCCTCGACGGCTGTGGCGACCTGCTGCGCGCCACGTCCTGGTGGCACGAGCAGTGGCTGGAGCAGACCGTCGAGGCCGCGCCGGGCAGCTTCCGCAGGGCCTGCGAGCGCTGGCGGAATCTCTTCAGGCGGGCCCTCGAAGAGCGCGAGATCCAGCACCGCAACATCCTCAACCGCACCGCCACAGGCCGCTCCAAGGACCAGGCCAAGCGCCGCCGCGCCCAGGCCGAGAGCCAGCTCGCGCTGCTGCGCAACGAGCAGGGCGGCGAGCGGACCGTGATGTCGGACTTCTTCCCGTACCGCTATTTCGCCTCCGAGGGCTTCCTGCCGGGTTATTCCTTCCCCCGGCTGCCGCTCGCCGCCTACATCCCGGGCACCGGCCGCACCAGCCGCGGCGGCTACGACGGTGACTATCTGCAGCGTTCCAGGTTCATCGCGATCCGGGAGTTCGGGCCCGGTGCGCTGATCTACCACGAGGGCAGCCGCTACAAGGTGGACCGGGTGCAGCTGCCGCCGGACACCGCGGGCGAGCTGACCACCGAGAGCGCGAAGGTCTGCGGGCGCTGCGGCTATCTGTCCCCGGAGGAGCAGCGCGAGGACGTTTGCGGGGGCTGCGGCAGTGGCCTCGGTGACGCGCGGACCGGTCTGCTGCACCTGCACACCGTCTTCACCCACCGCCGCGACCGGATCTCCTCCGACGAGGAGGAGCGTCAGCGCACCGGCTACAAGGTGGAGATCTCCTACCGCTTCAAGAAGCACGAGGACGGCCGCGACGGATCACTGCGGGCCATGGCGCAGACTGCGTCCGGCCGCGCCCTCGCCGAGCTGGCGTACGGCGACAGCGCCACCGTCCGGCTCACCAACCTCGGCTATCGCCGCTCCGTCGCCAAGGGCGAGATCGGCTTCTGGATGGACCCGGTGACGGGCGAGTGGCTCGCGGGCGGCGCCGCCAAGAAGGACGGCCGGGAGACCCCCCAGGAGCAGGAAGGGCTCGCGGACGCCGAGAAGGCGGGCCGCAAGATGCCGGTGATCCCGTATGTGCAGGACACCCGGAACATCCTCGTCCTCCAGCTGGCCGAGCCGGTCGACCGGGACACCGCCGTCACCCTCCAGTACGCCCTGGAGCGGGGCATCGAGGCCGAGTTCCAGCTGGAGGACGCCGAACTCGACACCGAGGAACTGCCGCCGTACGACGGGCCGCGCGAGCGGCTGCTGTTCATCGAGAGCGCGGAGGGCGGCGCGGGCGTGCTCCGGCGTCTGCAGGCCGAGCCCGGTGCACTGGCCAGCGCCGCGCGCAAGGCCCTGGAGATCGCCCACTTCGACCAGCTGGGGCGTGACCGCGGCGACGAGAAGACCAACGGTGACCCGTGCGAGAAGGGCTGCTACGACTGTCTGCTCTCCTTCGGCAACCAGCGCCACCACCGCGTCATCGACCGGCAGTTGGTGCGCGACCTGCTCCAGGCGTTCGCGGACGGCACCGTCGGCGAGTCCACCCCGGGCCGCTCGCGCGACGAGCACGCTGACGCGCTGCGGCAGGGCGCCGACTCCACCCTGGAGGAGCGCTTCGTCGAGTACCTGCGGTCGCACGGGCACCGACTCCCGGACCACCAGCAGATCACGGTGCGTGAGGCCCTGTCCAAGCCGGACTTCGTGTACGACACCGGGTTCGGCCCAATCGCGGTCTTCGTCGACGGCCCGCACCACGACCACGACGACGTCGTGCTGCGCGACGAGGAGGCGGAGGAACGGCTGAAGGATTTCGGCTGGGAAGTGGTCCGCGTCCGCTACGACGACGACTGGTCCAAGAAGGTCGCCGAGTACCCTCAGGTGTTCGGCGAACCCCGCCGCTGACCTGCTTCTCCAGGCACGTCGGCCGACAGGTTCAGCAGCCCGTCGGCCTGCCGCTCCGCTCCGTACACACCCCACGTCCCCGCCCCCGCACCACCCGGAAGGCCCGTATGACCACCGCCGCTGCGCCGGCCCCGAAGTACGCCGTCGGCTCCCTCGTCCACGCCCGGGGCCGTGAATGGGTGGTGCTGCCGGACTCCACCGAGGACCTCCTCGTGCTGCGCCCGCTGGGCGGCGCCGACGTCGACATCGCGGGGGTGCTGCCCGGCCTGGAGACCGTGGTGCCCGCCACGTTCGCCCCGCCGACGCCCGGTGATCTCGGCGACCAGCACACCGCCGGTCTGCTGCGCACCGCCCTGCGGATCGGGTTCCGGGCCGGGGCCGGTCCCTTCCGGTCCCTCGCCTCGATCGCCGTAGACCCGCGCCCGTACCAACTGGTGCCGCTGATGATGGCGCTTCGCCAGGACACGGTGAGGCTGCTGATCGCCGACGACGTGGGCATCGGCAAGACCGTCGAGGCCGGTCTCATCGCGGCCGAACTGCTCGCCCAGGGCGACGCCCGCGGCCTGGTCGTGCTGTGCTCCCCGGCGCTCGCCGAGCAGTGGCGGGCCGAACTGCGGGGCAAGTTCGGCATCGACGCGCGTCTGGTGCTGCCCGCCACGATCGGCCGGCTCGTACGCGAGACGCCGTACGGGCAGTCGGTGTTCCGCCCGGACGGCGCCTACGTCGTGTCGACGGACTTCATCAAGTCGCCCCGCCACCGCGAGGACTTCCTGGACAACTGCCCCGACCTGGTGATCGTCGACGAGGCGCACACCTGTGTCGCGGACTCCACGGCGCAGGTCTCGGCGCGTACCTCGCAGCAGCGGTACGGACTGCTGCGCGCGCTCGCCGACGCCCCTGACCGCCACCTCCTCCTGGTCACCGCGACCCCGCACAGCGGCAAGGAGGAACCCTTCCGAAGGCTGCTCGGGCTCCTCGACGCCCGCCTCGCCACCGTGGGCTTCGAGTCCCGCGCGGGCCGTGAGCTGCTTGCCCAGTTCTTCGTGCAGCGCCGCCGCGCCGACATCCGTGAGGACTTCCAGGACGGCGCGCACTTCCCCTCCGGCCGGGACAGCGCCGAGGTCTCCTACACCCTGCACCGCGACTACCGCGCCCTGCTCGCCGAGGTCCTCGCGTACGCCCGCGAGACGGTGCGCTCCGCCGACGGAGCACTGCAGCAGCGGCAGCGCTGGTGGTCGACGCTGGCGCTGCTGCGCACCCTGTCCTCCTCGCCCGCCGCCGCCGTACGGTCGTTGAACACCAGGGCCGGTGTCCAGGAGGCGGACACCCCCGACGAGGCGGACCGCACCGGGCAGTCGACTGTCTCGGACCCGGCCGACACCGACAGCGCGGAGTCAGCCGATGAGGTCCCGGGCAGCCTGCTGCCGTCCGCCGCGTCCACGGTCGAGGAAGCCGACCCCGACGGCCTCGACGCCGATGAGAAGGCCCGACTCGTCGCCATGGCCGAGGCCGCGGGCAGGCTCGCCGGGCCCACCCGCGACACCAAGTTGAAGAAGCTGGTGGCAACGGTCACCGACCTCCTCGACTCCGGCTACCGGCCGATCGTGTTCTGCCGCTACATCGCCACGTCCGACTACGTCGCCGAGCACCTGAAGAAGGTGCTCAACAAGAAGGGCACCGAGCACCCGGTGGCGGTCGCCTCCGTCACCGGCGAGCTCTCGCCCGACATGCGCCTGAACCGGATCGCCGAACTCACCGGCACGGACGAGAACGGCGAGCCGGCCCCCGAGCGGCGCGTCCTCGTGGCCACCGACTGCCTGTCCGAGGGCGTCAACCTCCAGGAGTCCTTCGACGCCGTCATCCACTACGACCTGGCCTGGAACCCGACCCGCCACGAGCAGCGCGAAGGCCGGGTCGACCGCTTCGGGCAGCGCACCGACACCGTGAAGGCCCTCACCCTGTACGGGGCGGACAACCCGGTCGACGACATCGTCCTGAAGGTGCTGCTGCGCAAGCACGAGCGCATCCGCCGCGCCACCGGCATCTCCGTCCCGGTGCCGCAGCAGGCGGAGAGCGCCATGCAGGCGGTCTTCGAACAGTTGATCCTGAACGTCGAGACCCCCTCCTTCGAGCAGGAGGGGCTGTTCGAGCGCGAACAGCTGCCCGCCGCCGAACAGTTGGAGCTCGCCTGGGAATCCTCCGCCGAGCGGGAGAAGGCGTCCCGGTCCCTCTACGCCCAGAACCGGATCAAGAAGGAGGACGTGGCCGCAGAGGTCGCCGAGATCCTTGCCGCGCTCGGCACCGGCGAGGAGGTCAGGGAGTTCACCCGCCGCGCGCTCGGCGCGCTGCGCGGCGCGCCCGCTGGCCGCAAGCAAGGCGGGTTCACCGCGCACACCGACGCCCTTCCGCAGGGCCTGCGCGACGCCGTGACGGCGTCGCTCGGCCCCCGCCATCCGCGCCCGGTCGTCTTCCACGACGCGCCGAGCGCCCCACGCGGCGAGGTGGCGCTCACCCGCACCGACCCGGTGGTGGCCGCGACCGCCCGCTTCGTCCTGGACACCGCCCTGGACGAGAAATTCCCCGCATGGCAGCGCCCGGCCCGCCGCTGCGGCGTGATCCGTACGAGTGCCGTACGACGGCCCACCACGATGCTTCTCGTCCGGCACCGCTTCCAGCTGAGCCTGCCCACCCGCGACGGCGGCGTACATTTCCAACTCGCCGAGGACGCACGGGTAGTGGCCTTCCACGGCAGACCCGAGGCGCCCCAGTGGCTGCCCGACGAGGAGGCCCTGGCCCTCCTGGAGGCCCGCGCCACCGGCAACTCCGACCCGGGTTTCGCCACCGACCACATCACGTCGATCCTCGCCGCCCTCGACACCGGCCTCATGGACGAACTGCGGCTGCGTTCCAAGGCGGCCGCGAAGGAGCTGGAGGCTTCGCACCACCGGGTCCGCACCGCCGCCCGGGCTCGCCTCGCCGGCCTGAAAGCCGTCCCGCAGGGCGACCCGGACATCCTCGGCGTCTTCCTCTACCGCCCGGCCGCCACGATCCAGCTCGGAGCCGACGCATGAGCACCGCGAGGACCCTGGTCACCGACACCGTCGCTACCGTTGGCGGACTGCTGCCGTACGACCTCCTCGTCCGCATCAAGGAGGGCAAGGAGCAGTCCGGCGCGAAGCCCGCCGACTACCGGCTGTTCGCCAAGGGCGAGTCCGTACGGGACGCCGCCGAGCGCTCCTGGGGCTACCTGCGCGGCGTCTGGGCCGCCTACCAGGACGCCCTCGCCCGCGACGGAGCGGACGACGATCCCGGTGTGCACGCGGTGGGGCTCACCACCGAACGCTGGCTGCTGCCCCTGTTCGAACAGCTCGGCTTCGGCGCGCTGTCCGCCGTGCCGGAGCCCGGCCTCCCCGCCCACGACGGGACGAAGAACTTCCCGCTCAGCCACGCGTGGGCGCATGTACCCGTGCACCTCACTGGCTGGAACGTCCCGCTGGACACCCGCACCCCCCAAGTGGCGCCGCAGGCACCGCAGTCCATGGTCCAGGAGTACCTCAACCGCTCCGGCGACAAGGCCCTGTGGGGTGTCCTGTCCAACGGCCGCCAGCTGCGGCTGCTGCGCGAGTCCGCGTCGCTGACCGGCGCCGCGTTCATCGAGTTCGACCTCCAGGCGATCTTCGAGGGCAAGCGCTCCGACGACTTCGTCCTCCTGTGGCGCCTGCTGCACCGCACCCGCTTCGAGGGCGACCCCGCCGCGTCCTGCCCGTTGGAGAAGTGGCGCACCGAGGCCATCGACTCCGGCACCCGCGCCCTCAAGGAGCTCCGCAAGGGCGTAAGAGACGGCCCTCACGGTGATCGGCAGCGGGCTCATCGCCCACCCCGACAACGCGGA
This sequence comes from Streptomyces blattellae, assembly GCF_009709555.1. GTDB lineage: Bacteria > Actinomycetota > Actinomycetes > Streptomycetales > Streptomycetaceae > Streptomyces > Streptomyces blattellae. The sequence continues at coordinate 20,958 of NZ_WJBG01000240.1, forward strand.
CCTGCGCGAGGCCCTGCGCACCCGCTCCCTCACCGTCCGCGACCTCCACCCCGCCCTGCTGCGGCTCGTCTACCGGCTGCTCTTCCTCTTCGTCACCGAGGACCGCGGCCTGCTTCTCCACCCTGACGCCGACGACGTCGCGCGCGACCGTTACGAGAAGTACTTCTCCACGGACCGCCTGCGCCGCCTGGCCCACCGCCCCGGCAGCCCGCACGGTGACCAGTGGGAGGCACTCACCCTCGTCATCAAGGGCCTCGGCAAACCCGGCGGGCGTCCCGAACTGGGCCTGCCCGCACTCGGCGGCCTCTTCGAACCCACCGCTGTGGACGGGAGGCTGGACGGTCTCGCCCTCACCAACGAGTCCCTGTACGAGGCGGTCCGCGCCCTTGCCGTCATCTTCGACACCAAGCTCGGCCGCCCCCGCAAGGTCGACTACCGGCACCTGGGCGCGGACGAACTCGGCTCGGTCTACGAGTCGCTCCTCGAACTGGAACCCCGCCAGGACGACGACGGCTCCTACGTCCTGACGAAGCTGGACGGCAACGACCGCAAGACCTCCGGCTCCTACTACACGCCCTCGCCGCTCATCGACTGCCTCCTGGACTCGGCCCTCGACCCCGTCATCGAACGGGCCGTCCGCTCGGGCACGACGAAGGAGGAGCGCAAGGCGGCGCTGCTCGCCCTGACCGTGTGCGACCCGGCCTGCGGCAGCGGCCACTTCCTGGTCGCGGCGGCCCGCCGCATCGCCCGCCGGCTCGCGGAGATCGAGACCGACGATCCGGAGCCGACCGCCGAGGCCGTCCGCGACGCCCTGCGCGAGGTCATCTCCCGCTGCGTGTACGGCGTCGACCTCAACCCGATGGCCGTGGAACTCGCCAAGGTCTCCCTGTGGATCGAGGCCATGAAGCCGGGCCGCCCGCTCACGTTCCTTGACGCGCACATCAAGCACGGCAACGGACTGCTCGGCACGACACCGAAGCTGCTCGCGGGCGGTCTGCCCGACGAGGCGTTCAAGGTCCTTGAGGGCGACGAGTCGAAGGCCGTCAGGAACCTGAAGGCCCGCAACGCGAGCGAGCGGGAGCGGTGGCTGGCGGCGCTGCGGCACCACGCGAGCCAGGACGGCCGGATCAGTCGCCGAACTCGCCGGCCTTCACGCCGTCAAGGAAAGCGGCCCACCCGGTCGGCGTGCAGAACTGCATGGCGCCGGGGTTCTTGCTGTCGCGTATCGCGCGGCCCCCGTCGGCGGTGTGCGCGACCTCTACGCAGTCCTGTGTGCCCCCCTGGGAGGCGCTTGCCTTCTTGAACTCGGTGACGATGTCCCGATTCTTCATGCTGATTCCCTCTCGTCGTCCGGGAGTTCCTTTATTGCGTTGCTGATGAAGTCCAGACTTTGATCCGGAGTCAGTGCGGCCGATCTTAGGGCTTCGAAGATCTGCGCGTGATGAGCCATGTCCTTCAGATCTTCGAGAATCACCGTGCTTGTTGTGGTGTCATACGCGACAGCCTCGGGCGAGGGTTCGGGGCCGAAGCTGAACATCACGAAGTGGGACGTCAGATGTGCGGCCCGCCACTCGGAGAGCGGCAGCACCTGGATGCTTACGTTCTGCCGCTGCCCGACGCCGAGGATGTGCAGCAACTGTTCGCGATGGATCTTCGTGGACGGCATGGGAGCGGTGAGCGCAGGTTGCCAGATGACCGCCGCGAACCGTGCGCCGTTCTCCTCGATCGTCTGCCGACGCGCCTGCCGAATGGTCACCATTTCGTCAACGGCTTCCGGGGTGTGCACGGTCAGGCTCGAACTCAGCAGAGTCCTGAGGTAGTTGTCGGTCTGCAGGAGACCGGGGACGAACAACGGCTGCCATGTGCGGATGTACGTGGAATCCGCCTCCAGGGTGATGAAGTCGGTGTATCCCTCGTCCCGTGATGCCCAGGGGTAGTTGAGCCACCAGCCCCGCTTGTTGGAGTCCCGCGCGAGCTGTTCCAGCCTCATGTAGATGTCGCGGTCCTCGACGCCGTACAGCTCAAGCATGAGCCGAACGTCACCCGGACGAGCGGAGACCTGACCGGCCTCGATCCTGCTGATCTTGGTCTTCGACCCGGCGATGTGCTCGGCCGCATGCTGCTGGTCGAGCTTCGCGGCCTCGCGGTACCGCCTCAGGGCGGCGCCAAGCCGTCTGCTGCGCACGGTAGACCGTCCACCTGCGGGCATGTCCCCCTCCTCTACTGCGTGTAGTCAGTCTGCACGGGATCAGTTGCCACACGCTAGCTCATTGGCGACTCAAGGTTAGTCGCAACTTTGCGTATTGAGATTGATTGCGAATCTATCCAGTGGCGGTCTACCGTGGATTGCGTCACTTGGTGTTGCCTGAATTGGACGGTGAGTGACCTTGGTTCCGCATGTCCACCGACCCAGGAGGACCCGTGTCCGGACGCACGCACAGCAAGAGGTTCCGCTTACGCAAGGACGCGGTGCCGGTCGCCCGCGACCATGTCCGGGCGATATTGACCTCGTGGCTCCTCGGCGAACTGGCCGACGACGCCGAGTCGATCGTGGGCGAGCTGGCGGCGAACGCCGTCGTGCACGCCAGAGGGATCGGCGAGTTCTTCGAGGTGGGGCTGCGCCGCCTGGACGGTGTGCTGATCGTCGAGGTGTCCGACTCGTTCCAGTGGCGGATGCCCGAGAGACGGGATGCGGACCCCGCCGACGACTGCGACGGGCGCGGGCTGGCCATCGTCGAGGCGCTGTCCGACAAGTGGGGCGTGCGTCCGAGGGAGGCAGGCAAGACGATCTGGGCGCATCTCTCGGTCACTCGCGAGGAGGCGGCGTGCTGAGCGCCCGGTTCGCGCCTTCCGCCGCCTTCGACGCCGACCGTGTGGCGTACACCGTCTCGGGCCGTCCGCTGTGCGGACTCGTCCGCTGTCGCTCGCACTCCGTCCGGCTCGCCGACCGAAGTGGAGTCGATGAACATGGCCGAGCGTAGAGCGGTGGCGCCGCACAGACTCGGGCTGGCCCTGGGCTTGGCCCTGGTCCTCTGGATCCTGGTCCGGCTCTTCCCCGCCACGGGCGGGCACCGGAAGCCGGCGGCGCCGGACCGGAACGCCGTGACCTGCGAAAACGCAAACGATTATGTCGGCCTGGTCGCCACCCCCAACCCCGGTCGGGGGTGGGGTGCGATGACCCGTAAGGCCAGCGACGGCGGAGAGCGTGCAGGTACGGAGTTCATGTCGGCCGAGTGCGCGTTGGCGCAGCGTCCCGAGTTCGGGACCTTTCACGGCGGGTGCCGTCAGACCCGGGACATCCCCCTGCCGTACAGCCGGGGACTGCTGCTGATGCGCCGGTGCCCGTGTGCCTGCCACGCCGAGGGAGCCGCGCGGTGAACTCCCTTGGCAGAGAATCGAGTTGGTCGCCGGGGCCGTCCTGCCGTTCACCCCGGTGCGTGGTCGGCCGGCACTCCCACTGAGGGGCGGCGGCTCGTGATGTCGCACCAGGGGTGCGGGAAGCGCCTTGGGCCGGTCGCCTTCACGGCGGCCCTCGTGGCGGCCTGGGCGGTCGTCCTGATCGCCGCACTCACGACGATCACCCATCCGTAGAGCCCGCCTCCCGAGACCCTGCGGATCGCCGTCAACCTGGCGCCCCGTACGCGGACGGTGGTGGCGGCGACCTCTACGCACGCGCCGCCCCCGGCCCCGCTCTGTCAGTCGATACGACGGACGCGCTGGCCCGTGATACCGGCGATGGCGTCGAAGTCCTTGTCCGCGTGCAGAACGGTCAGTTTGTGGTGTGCGGCGGTGATCGCGACGACCAGGTCGACGGGGCTGGCGGACTGGTGCCAACTGCGGTCGGCGAGGTCCCGCTGTAGCTGAGCGGTCTTTTGCCAGGCGTCTTCGGGTACTTCGTAGTGGGGGAAGGTCTCGTGCAGTACGGCGTCGGCCTCGTAGTAGTCGGCGCGGCCACCGACCGCGCGCAGGTATTCCTGGCGGATCGGCTCGCACAGGCCGACCAGGCCGGCGGTGACGGTGTCGTCCCAGCCGGGGGAGGTCTGGCCGCGGTAGAAGCGGATGAGGGCGGAGGTGTCCGCCAGGAACCCTTCCCTCACGCGGCGTCGACTCCCGCCGAGTGGTCGCCGGAGTCGGCGTCGTCCTCGTCGATCAGGTCGAGGTCGACCTTGCCCTCGCTGACCATGTGCCGCATGCGCTCGATGGCGGCAGCGCGTCGCCGCCGGTCGTTGATCTCGTGGAGGGCGGCGTTGACCGTGTCCTTCTTGGTGGTGGTGCCCAGGTAGCGGGCGGCTTCGGCGAGTGCGTCGTCATCGACGTCGATCACGGTACGGGCCATGTGGACCACCTCCGAAGAGCCTGATATCTAGATTCGCAATAAGGATATCAATGCACGGGACCTCTGGCCCGCCTCGACGTGGGCGAACTGCGGATCGATGTCTCTGACGCCTGCGGCGAGCGGTGGCCGACCCCACAACGCCCCGGCGGCGGTGAGTCGGGGCGTAGCCTGCTGCTCGTCGAGGCCCTGACCGACGACTGGGGCGTGCGCCCGCACCACCCCGGCGGCAAAACGGTGTAGGCCGTGTGTCGCCGGTGAGGTGCGACGGTCGGGTCAGAAGCGGAATCCGAACAGTCCGCCTTCGTCGTAGGCGTCGGTCAGGCGTGGCTCGATGAGATAGGGGGAGGGGTCGAAGCCGCCCAGGCGGGCTCGTTCCAGCTTGTCCGAGTTGAACGTCACGATGTACTGGAGGCCTTCCTCCTCGGCGACCTCGGACGCCAGCGTCAGTGCCTCGGTCACCTGGCGGTCGTCCACCCCGTCGAAGAGATGGCTGTCATGGACCAGGAAGTCGGGTCCGCGGTCGTGGCGGTGGGCGATCACCGCGGCCGTGAGGTCGAGACAGAAGATCACCATCTTGTTGATGCCGACGCTGCCCTGACTGTCGACATGGGCGGAGATCTCCAGGCTGCTGGTGCCGGCCTTGATGGTGAGGTAAGCCTGTCGGTCCTGCCCGTAGAGGCGGCGGGCGAAGCGGGCGAAGAGCCAGGTGGCCTCCCGGGTCTGCTCACCGCGTTCCTCGAGGTCGAGCTCCAGTTCCTCCTGGAGCTCGACGCGCTGTGCCGTGATCTCCCGCTGGCTGGCCTCCATGAACTGCGCCGTCTCATGCTGCTTGCGCAGCGCTTCCAGCGCCGCCTGCTTCTGGGCGAGCAACTGCTGGAGTGCCGTAAGGCCGTCGAGGGCGCCTCCGTCGCGCAGTGCGCTCAGGGTCTCGGTGAGCTCCTCGCCGAGACGGGCGCGCTCGTGTTCGCGCGCCGTGAGTCTGGCCTGCGTCTCCTCGATCTCGTCGGCGAGGTAGCGGCGGCGGTTGCGGACGATCGAGGCGTGGAAGCCGCGTACGTCCTCGAAGGATCGGTGTACCCGGTCGGGGAGGACGACGCCAAGCTCCCGGTACACGGCGTCCACGTATGCCGTGTCAGGGTCGTTCGCCTCGTCCACCGCGCGCCGCAGTTCTGCCAGGTTGCGGCGGTCGATGACATCCTGCTCTGGCAGCGAGCGGACTCTTTTGTCCAACTCGTCGGCCCGCAGTTGGAGTTCCTCATACGCCGGCAGCACGCGGAAGGCGGCGATCTGCTCGCTGAGCCGCTTCACGTCACCCTCGGCGACGATGATTCGGCCGCGCAGGTCCGCCGTCGTACCGACGACCTGGTGCCAGGACGGATCGTTCATCGCCGACCGCAGCTGCCTTCGGGTCGCCTCCCGTGCGGCGATGTCGCGGTAGCCGGCGGCGAGCCGCCAGTCCAGACCGAGGAGATATGCAAGGTTGGCCGCGGCCTCGGCGGTGGGCTGCTGCGGGTAGGTCCGCACCGGGTCGTTGAAGGCGTGCGATCCGACGCGGCGTACGAGGAGAGACAGCAGGGCACGCCCTGAGATGCCCGGGTGGTCGGCGGGCAGCCGGAAGAGGTCTGCCTCTATACGTGTTCTCCACTCCGGCACCGGCATCTCACGGGCGAGGCTCATCTCGAAGAGCCCTCCGGCCTCACCCTCCGTGCCACCGGGAGCATCAGTCAGGACGATGCCCTGCTGGGCACCGCGCCTGCTTACCCGTACCGGCTCCTCGCGCCCGGGCCAGTCCAAGGTCAGCGTGAAGAGGGTGTGCCGAAGCCGGTTGCGGGTGGGCAGACTGCCCTTGCCGGCCTGGGCACCCAGGGCGAAGTGCAGCAGCTCCACAAGGCTGGACTTGCCGGTGCCGTTGCGGCTGTCCGTTTTACTTGCCCCGGGGCGGGTCTCGGCGACCAGAAGGTTGAGGCCACGCCGGAACTCGACGGTACGGAACCGGGGATCGTCAGCGCTCAGACGACGCAGCATCGTCCCTCCTCCTGATCGGCGAATCGGCTCGCCTTCTCGTCAGCAGATCGTCGCGGAATTCGATCACACCGAGCGCGTACAGCGCATCGAGCCCGAGGACGAACCACTGGAAGGAGACCAGAGAGTGGTGGCCGAGCCGGGCACGTTCGGCGCGGAACCTCGACCAGGTCTGGGTGACGGTCAGAGGCATGTCGAGGACCCGCAGGATCTGCGCGCCGACGGCCAGCAGAGAGCGGTCCGGGGAGATGCCCTTCGTCGGAGTGATCACGCCGCGCTCCGGTCTTCCGTGCCCGGAACCCAGCCGTCGGGCGGCACGTCGAAGACGTCGCACCGCTGGAAGAAGTGGGCGATGACGATCCAGGCGCAGTACATCGAGTTCAGGCTTGGCGCGGCGTTTCCGAGGATGTACTCCTGCAGCGCGGCCCACAGCTTGTCCTGGTCGTCGGTGTCGGTCCGGACCTGGTCGTAGTACACCCGGAAGCCCTGGGCGACCCGGTCCGCTTCGTCGGGTGCGCCGAGCCCGGCGTAGTACCCGTCGACGAGGTGGCTGTGCCCGATCCCCTGTATCAGTGCGCCACGGACGTCGCCGGTCAGGCCGTTCCACTCGATCTTGTACTTGTTGACCTCGGGGAGGGCAGCGAGCGGTTCCGATGTGTGCCGCTCTTCGCCGAGCCGGGCGAGCAGCGCCTCGAGATCGGTGAGTCCGATGCCGTACGTCCTGTCCTGGACCGGCAGTTCACGACCCAGCAGGTCCTCTGTGGCGATCAGGTCGAGTCGCATGACGTCGTTCCACAGTCGGTGCCAGCCGTAGGGCTCCACCCGGCGCGGGCGCAGCTTCTCCTGTGCCTCGGACATCATCACGCTCAACTCCGGGTGCACGCCCTTGAGATCGTTGACCGCGAAGCGGAAGGTGTCGAAGGCGTCCGGCCGTTTGGCGAGGGCCTTCTCCAGGTCGGAGGCGAACTTGCGCTTGACCCGGCCGATGTCGTCAGTCTGCGGCGAGTAACACGCCCAGAGCACCCGGTCCCACAGAAGGAGCCCGTCGGCGCCCAGGTCGCCGAGATTTCCGTGGGTGCGTACGGGTACGAAGTCGGGGTGCCGCAGGCTCAGCAGGTGGTGGATCAGCTGCTCGAAGCTCTCGCCCGGCATGTCGGTGAGCTGCTGGCGCAGGGTGAGCTGCGCCAGCATGCGCTGGGGGAAGTCCATGTGGTTGATCCCCCCCCGTCGAAGTAGTCAGGCTCGGCTGCGAAGAGCGCTCAGGGAAGTGCCGTCGTCCGTGTGCCAGGCGTCCCAGCCGTTGGCCTTGGCGCCGGTCACCGCCTCGCACGCCCCGGACGGCGATGCGCAGATCCGGCCGTCCTCCAGGCGAAGGCTTCCCTCGGCGGTGACGCGCGCGCGGTGCTCCTGCCCGAGGTTGCGGCGGCGCCAGGTCAGCCCCTGCCCCGGCTGCAGCAGTCCTGCGGCGAGCAACTTGGCGAGCGCGCCTGGCTGGACCGTCGCCTCGTCCAGGGCGAGCAGACGCCGCAGCACGCTGTTGGGTGTGTCGATCAGCGGCTTGGCCTCGCGCTGCAGGCGCGCGAAGACTTCGGCGTCAACGGTGATGTTGTGCTCTGGCACCGCTCCCCCTTTCTTCGGATGATTTTTTCTCTCGACTTAACAAGGAGAAAAAAAATTACCCGACTCCGAGGTTGGCTGTCAATCCCCAGTTGCACGGAAGTGCGCTGTTGCCTGCATGTCGGGCGGCTGTAAACTCAGTCAACGGTCATTTGTTGGCTTGAGGGAAGGGGCGAGAGTGCCGCAGATCGCGATCACCAACACCTTCTGGGAGGGCGTCGACCGGCTCGACAAGCCGTCCCGCGCCCGCGTCCACAAGGCGATGGCGAAGTTCCAGCAGCTGACGGTCCACCAGTTGCACGCGGACAAGGGCCTGCACCTGGAGTCCGTGGTCGGCTCCCGCGATCCGCGCATGCGCACGATCCGGGTCGACGACGGACAGCGCATCGTCCTGCTCGCGCCCGACGACGGCAGCGACGTGTTCGTCTTCGTCCATGTGGTCTCGCACGACAAGGCGTACTCCTGGGCCAAGCGGCGGCTGTACACCGTCAACGAGGTCACCCGCTGTCTCGAAGTGCGTGACCTCACCGCGATGGAGCAGATCACCCCGCTCTTCGCCGAGGAAGCCGAGGCCGCGCCGAAGCTCTTGTTCGCCGGCTGGTCGGACACCGTGCTGCGGCACCTCGGCGTCGACGACGTCACACTGCGTGCCGCCCGCGTCATCACCAGCAAGGCGCAGTTGGAGGCGTTCGGGTCGCTGATGCCCGAGGACCAGTTCGAGGCGCTGTGGCTGCTCGCGGAAGGGTTCGACCCCGACGACATCTACCGTGACCTCGTCGCGGCACGGCAGACGGTCGTCGTCGAGGAGACCGAGGGGAAGCAGGGCGAGCTGGCCGCCGCCGTCAGTCGTACCCGCAGCCGGATCGCTCTCGTCACCGGGCCCGAGGAACTCGCCGACATTCTCGCCAAGCCCTTCGACGCGTGGCGGATCTTCCTGCACCCGACTCAGCGGCGGGTGGCCTACCGGCCCGCGTACGCGGGCCCCGCCCAGGTCACCGGCGGTCCCGGCACCGGTAAGACCGTCGTCGCCCTGCACCGCGTCAGGCATCTGCTCGGGCGCTCACCCGACACCCGCGTCCTGCTCACCACGTACACCGGCGCGCTCGCCCGATCGCTGCGCTCCGGGCTCGCCCTGCTCCTCGACCACGACCAGGCGCTCCTCGACCGGGTCACCATCACCACGGTCGACGCCACCGCGCACCGCATCGTGCGGGAGCTGCACGGGAACCCGGGGAGCGTCCACGGCGACAAGGACGAGCGGCGGCGCTGGCAGCGTCTGGCCCGCAGGCTCGAACTGCCGTGGACCGACGCCTTCCTGGCCCAGGAATACCGGCATGTGCTGCTCGCCCAGGATCTGCGCACCCGCGAGGAGTACGAGAAGTGCCTCCGGCGTGGGCGCGGCAGCAAACTGGCGGCCGGGCAGCGTCCGCGGCTCTGGCAGGCGATGGCGCAGTTCGAGGAGGAACTCGCCCGCGACCGTGCCTGCACCTGGCTGCAGTTGTGCGCCCGGGCCGCCCGGCTGCTGAAGGACAGGCCGGGGGAGGGCCCCTCGTACGACCATGTGGTGGTGGACGAGGCGCAGGACCTGCACCCCGCCCAGTGGCGGCTGCTGCGGGCCCTGGTGCCGGAGGGGCCCGATGACCTGTTCCTCACCGGCGACCCGCACCAGCGGATCTACGACTCACGGGTCTCGCTGCGTTCCCTCGGTGTGTCCGTCGCGGGGCGTGGTGCGCGGCTGCGTCTCAACTACCGCTCCACGGAGGAGATCCTGCGCTGGTCGCGGGCGCTGCTCGACGGGGAGCCCGTGGCGGATCTGACCGGTGACGCGCCGGATTCGCTCTCCGGCTACCGGTCCCTGCTGCACGGGGAGCGGCCCGTGTGCGAAGGGCATGGGACGGAAGCGGCCGAGGCCGATGCCGTCGTGCGCACGGTGGGCGCGTGGGTGGCGGCCGGGGTCGCGCCGTCCGAGATCGCGGTCTGCGCCCGGTTCCACACGCAGACCGCGCGGATCGGCGACCGGCTCGCTCGGGCCGGGCTGCCCGTGGTGCGGGTCAAGGACGGGGAGTCAGACGACGCGGCCGGGGTACGGGTGTCGAGTCTGCACAGTCTGAAGGGCCTTGAGTTCCGCTGTGTGGCCGTGGCCGGGGTGACCGCCTCGGCGTTCCCGTTCCCGCCGGCGGTGACGCCGGCCGACGTCGATCCCCTGCAGAACGCGACGGACCTCGCGGCGGAACGGTGCCTGCTGTTCGTGGCGAGCACCCGGGCGAGAGAGGCGCTGTACATGTCGTACAGCGGGCGGCCGAGCATCTTCCTCGACGGGGTGAGATAGCGGGAAGGGCGACGCCCGCGGTCGGCCTGTGAACAATGTCAATGCTCGCGTCTTGTCGTAGTAGTCTGCCGGACGCGCGGGAGGGGGAAAGTGGCTTGAACACGCGCCCGTAGGTGGGGGAGTGTCCGCAGTCATTGAGAAACGTCCAGGGAGTCCAGATGTCCACGCCCGGTGCCGTACCTGTGTCTCTGGCGGAAATCGCTCGTCTCGCGGGCGTCGGGCGGGCCGCCGTCAGCAACTGGCGGCGGCGTCATCCGTCGTTCCCCGCCCGGATCGCCGGCACGGATGTCAATCCCCAGTTCTCCCTCACCGACATCGAGAACTGGCTGCGCGACAACAAGAAGCTCAAGAAGTCCGCCGAGCGGGAATGGCTCTGGCCCCGCTTCGAGGCGCTCGGCGGACGCGACGAGACGGGGGCGGCGGTCGCGGAGGTGGGCAGGAGGCTTGCCCGTCGGCACCCGGCAGCTGAGCCCGCGTTCCCCGAAGAGGTGGCGGCGCTGATCGAGCGGGCCGTGGACCTCGGGTGGCGCGAAGGACGCTCCGAGATTTTCGCCTTCCTGCTGCGCCGCTGGCTGGACGTCCATGTGCGCCAGATCGCCACGACACCCGAGCCCCTGGCCGAGCTCATGGCGGAGCTCGCCACCCGCGTCGCGGCCGTCGGCGGCAACGTCACGGTGATGGACCCCGCCTGCGGCACCGGCCATCTCCTGATGGCCGCGACCGAGGCGGTCAAGACGGCAGGCGGTGAGGCGCCGACCCTGCTGGGCGGCGACCGTGATCCCGTACTCGCGGCACTCGCCGAAGCCCGTCTGTGCCTCGCCGGGGAGCTGTCGGGGACAGAGCCCGCGCGCATCGACGTACGCGAAGGGGACTCTCTGCGCGACGACCCGTTCGCCGGCGTCCCCGCCGACATCGTCCTGTGCAACCCGCCGTTCAACGAACGGGACTGGGGATACGAGGAGTTGGCTACGGACGCCCGCTGGAGTCACGGGCTGCCGCCGCGTACCGAACCCGAACTCGCCTGGGTCCAGCACTGTCTGGCAGGGCTGCGGCCCGGCGGCGCGGCCGTGCTGCTGCTGCCCCCCGCCGTGGCGGCGCGTAAAGCGGGTCGGCGCATCCGCGGGTCGCTGCTGCGCACCGGCCAGTTGAAGGCCGTCGTCGCGCTGCCGCCGGGATGCGCCGCGCCGCACAGTGTCTCCCTGCACCTGTGGGTGCTGCGGGCGCCCGTACCAGGTGAGGAGCTACATACGGGAGGCCACCTGCTGGTGGCCGACGGCGTGTCCCGCTTTCCCCGCGACCCGGGCCGTGAGTGGGCCCCCGACTGGACGGCGATCGGCGACTTCGTGCGCGAGGCCGTCGGACGGACGGATCCGGCCGAGGTCTCTCCCTTCGTACGGCCTGTACCCGTCATCGAGCTCCTCGACGACGAGGTCGACCTCACTCCGGGACGCCACATCACCCCGTCCCCGGCGGACACCGCGCCCCGGCTGGCCGCATCCTGGCGGGAGTTCAAGGACCTGACTGCCAGGGTGTCAAAGTCGGCCCGGCTGCTCGCGTCGCTCGAGCTGACTTCTGCCGCACAGGACTCGCCGGCGGCGACCACTGTCGCCGAACTGGCGCGGGCGGGGGCGCTCACCCTGCGCGGCGGCCAGCAGCCATCGGAGGCGGCGGTCCGCACCGGGGAGGCGTCCGCCGAGGACATTCCGCTCCTGACGGTTCCCGACCTGCTGTCGGGCGGCGAACCCAGAGGGCACCTCGCCGTCGACGACCCCGCGGTGCGCGAGGCCGTGATCGCCGAACCTGGGGACATCGTGGTGGTGGGGGTGGCGCGGGCGTTCTCCGCCTGGGTCCACGAAGGGCCGCCGACCGCCCTGGGGCCCCAACTGCACGCCGTGACGGTGCAGCCCGAGCAGCTCGACGCCTGGTTCCTCGCCGGTTCGCTGCGCGCTCCGGCCAACGTCCGGCAGGCCGGGACGCACGCGACGAGCTCCTCCCGCATCGACGTCCGGCGCCTCCAGGTCCGCCAGGTGCCGCTCCGCGAACAGCGGCGCTACGGTGAGGCGTTCCGCGAGCTCGCCGCCTTCGAGCAGCTGGCGCGGCGCACCGCCGACCTCGGGGCCGACCTCGTCCACGACCTCGGCGACGAACTGGCGGCCGGGCGGCTGGCGGGCGGGGTGTAGCGCGTCCGGCCGCGTGACCGGACGCGCTACCACCCCGCCGTGCGATCAGGTGCTCCGGCCGCCCTGGTCGTCCGCATCCGCGAGCCGGGCAGAGAGCTGGACATCGACCTCGCGCCGTACGGACTCGACCTGCACGGCGAGTTCGCCCGGCAGGCCCGCGGCCGTACGTCCCGTGGCATCGACGGCGGCGACGGCGGCGTCCAGCTCACCGAAGGCGAGGCGGCATTCGGCCAGCCGCAGCCGCACGACCGCGCGCTCCGCCCGCTCGGCCGGACCTTCGCCGTGCAGGAGAGTGCTGTCGATGCCCTGGTAGAGACGGGCCGCGGAGCCGAAGTCCCCGGCCAGCCGGAGCCCGTCCGCCGCTCCCCGCCATACGCGGCGCACCAGCGGGCGGCGCGCTCCCCACTCCGCGCGCACCCGCTCCGCCAGTTCGCGCAGACGGCCGACCGCGTCCCCCGGTTCACCGGCGGCGATCTCCGACTCGGCCCGTGTGCAGAGGAGTTCCACCGCGCGGGCGTCCAGCCACTCCTCCTCGCCCGCCACCGGGGACGCGACCGGCGGCGCGGCGGGAGCGCGGTGGGGGCGCGGAGCCCGGTCCCCGGGCCGGCGCAGCGGGGCCGTGGGGTCGGGGCGGGTGCGCGGCCGGGGTTCGGGGTCGCCAGGCTGGGGGCCGAGCGGGGCGAGGACCGCCAGGACCTCGTCGACGGGCGGACGCTGTCCGGGCTGCTTGGCGAGCATGCGGATCACCAGGTCGTCGATCGCCTCGGGGATGCCCGCGGCGTACACACTCGGCGGCAGGGGATCCTCGTAGAGATGTCTCTCGGTCAGACCGGATTCCGCGCCGAGCGGGAACGGCGGGCGTCCGGTGAGCAGTTCGTAGAAGACACAGCCGAAGCAGTACACGTCCGTACGCGCGGTCGGCTCGCGCTCCAGGAGCTGTTCGGGTGCCAGGTAGCCGCGGGTGCCCAGCGTGGAACCGTGCGCGGTGTACCGGGTGGCGTCGGCCCGCAGCGGCTTGGCGATACCGAAGTCGATGAGGACGACCGCCCCTTCGTCGTCGATCATGATGTTGGGAGGCTTCAGGTCCCGGTGCACGACGGGCAACGTGTGTGCGCAGGCGAGTGCGCCCGCCATCTGTACGGCGACGGCGATCGCCGACATGAGCGGCAGCGGCGTGTGCTCGTCGAGGAAGGTCCGCAGACTCACCCCGGTCACCAGGCGCATGGCGATGTACGGCACACCCCGGTGCGATCCGCTGCCGTACAGCTCCGTGATGCCCGGGTGGTCGAGCGTGCCCAGCAGGGTGGCCTCGCGCCGGAACCGGGCGTTTCTGACAGCGAGTTCGGCCGCCCGCTCCTCCGGGTCCAGGGCGTACAGGGCCTCGGAGTCGTGGCGCAGGAACTTCACCGCGACCTCGCGCCCCGCGGCAACCTCGTGATTCTCGGGAGCCTCGTGGCCCGGGAAGACCTCGCGGGCACGCCAGACGTGGGCCATCCCGCCCTTGCCGAGCGACTCCGTCAACTCGTAGCGTCCGTCGATCAGATCGCCCGTGCCGGGCTTGTACATCTCCGCGTACGAATCCGCGTCCACGCCGCGCAGCTCCTTCGCCTCCCGCACCATTCAGCGCACCAGAGTAGCGTGAAGTGACGCTCCTGCGAGATGTTCATGGACTCAGTTCACAGATGTATGCCATGCTGGTTTTGTGTCCGGGACTTCGTGCGGCGGTGTGCGAAGCCCGACGGTCCTGGACGCCCTCCTGCCCATGCCGCCCTCCACGGGGGTCACCATGCAGAATCCACCGGGCGTCACCGGAGACGACTGGCTGATCAGGGCGAGTCCCCGGATGGCCCGGCCCGCCGGCGCGGCCTGTCCCACGCACCGCCGCATTGCGATGCGGCCCCAGCTCGTGGCCGAACCGGCCGTGCCGTTCCTGTCCACGCCGTACGAGGAGTTCTGGTTCGTTCCGCTCTTCACGGCGCTCGACCTCGTGGAGCACCAGGGCTGGTCCGCCGAGCGGGTGCGTACAGAACTGCGCGGCACCCGCGGGCCGTTCCGTGGCCGGGGCGTGCCGGTCCACCCCGTCCACCTCGCGTGGACCGCCCACGCCCTGGAGCGGTACATCGCGGCCCGCGCCCGGGAGCAGGCCGCCGCCGAGGAGTCGGGCCTGCCGCCGACCGCGGCGGTCAAACTCTCGTGGACGTGGCGCACCCGCCGCACGGACGCCCCCGATCCGCGCGGTGCCCGGCAGTACGAGCACACCCTGTGGGGCCGCATGTACGCCTCCGCCGACGGGACGGTGCGCGATCTGTGGCTGCCCTCACTGGGCCGGGCCAAGAGCAGCCGCCCCGAGGCCGAACTCGGTGCCGTGGCGCAGGTGATGGCGTACGGGGCACCCACGCCCCGACGCAGGGCGCGTGACGAACCTCCGGCCGAGGCCACCGACACCACCCGCTCACCTGCCCTGGTGCGTGTCTTCGACGTGGGATGCGCCGACGGCTCGGTGGAACCGCTGCTGGGCGTGGCACCACGGTTCGGCGAGGGTCCCGGCGAGGCGAGGAAGCGGTTCGAGGGCGACACGGTGCCCGCGTTCCTCGCCGCCACGACCGCGACCGGCACCCGCCCCGGCGAGAGCTGCGTCGACTGCAAGGCCGTCGCCGGCTGTACGGACCTGAGGCGCACCCCGGGTCTGTGGGGCGGGCGGCCCCCGTCCTTCGCACGCAAGCGCCGCTCTGTTTCCGCCTGGGACCTGAGGCTGTACGCCGAATGCCCCGCCCAGTACTACCTGGTACGGCGCCTGCATCTCAACGATCTGTCCACCGAGAACGAGGGAGCGCGGCGCGGCAGGGTCGTCGACTCCTGGCTGGACGCGCGACACGGCGAACGGCCGGTGCGCGGCTGCCGGGACAGCGCGTCCCCCGACCCGGCCGCGCTGCGGTCTGAGACCGGTCTGGACGACGCGTCCGCGCGTGAGGCCGCCGGAATGCTGGCCGAGCACCGGCTGCTGTGCCCGCTCAACGGACTCGACGCCGACGAGCGCGTACTCGTACAGCATCGGGTCACGGCCTACGTGCCGGAGCTCGACGTCGTCGTCCTCGCCGTACCCGATCTGGTGTACTCCCATCGCGGCCGGTGGATCTGGCGCGAGACGAAGACGTCCGCCCGCCCGTTGTGGGATCGGGAGCCGCTGCTGCGCACGTACCCGCAACTGGCCCTCGGCGTCCTGTTGTTCCACGCGGGGGCGCTGGGCGACGACCCGCGCCGCTCCTGGGTCGAACTGGAGCATCTGCGCGAGGGCCACGGAGAGAGCAGGCTCGAGCGCGTCGACCCCGGCCGCGCCGAGATCGTCGACGAGGCCCGGGACGTTATTGCCGGCCTCGCCCAGCCGCTTCTGGACGACACCACGTACGAACCGAGGACCGGACGTCACTGCCACGGCTGCCAGGCGCGGACCTGGTGTCGGCCCGGCACCGCCTACGTCACCGACCATCCGCTGCCGCGCGGCGCCGACGTGCCTTCGCAGGCCGACGCTCCGAAGGCGAGCGTCCCACCGCAGTCGCGAGGAGGTGTTCCGGTCCATGACTGACCAACAGCTCACACCGGACTGGCTGTTCAACCCGGACGTCGTCCTGCTCCGGGACGTGGCCACCGCCGTCCTGCATCTGGCCGCCGTCGACGACCTCGACGCCTTCACCCTGCCCTACCCGTCCAGCGCGCAGCGCGCCCTGGACGCCCTGGTCCTCCAGTGCCTGCGCAACGAGGCCAAGCCCCCGACCGGTGTCCCCGAGATGATGCGCTGGGCCCGTGCCCGGCCGCTCGGTAACTGGCCCCTCGACCAGCTGCCCCCCGACCTGTTCGACACCGCGGACCGGCTGATCGACGAGGACTCGGGGGAACCCGCACAGCTCTGCCACGAACTCGCCGTCCGCGGATACGGCGACAGCACCGGACGCCAGTACGACCGCATGGTCATCCACGAAGCCCTGCGGGCTTGCCGCGCCATGTCCTCGCCCGAGTCGTACACGGCCTTCCGTCGCCTCCTGGTCACCCGGCCGGTCCTCACCGAGGAGGAATGGGCCGAGGTCAGCTGCGACCTCTTCCTCGACCCGGTCCGGTTCCTCGTCGAGGAGATCTACGCCCCCGTCCCCGCCGGGTTCCGGCGGGACGGCTCCTATCTGTGCTGCCGCCGCTGCCTGACCCTGCTGCATCCGGTCTCCGACACCGAGTGGTGGTGCGAGCGGGACCAGTGCCGGCACCGGGGTCCCGCGCCGCACGGCCGGGAACTCGTGGCGGCGCTGGTGGGAGAGGTCCGCCAACTGCGCAAACCGCTGCGATTGTCCGTCACCGGGCCGGGACAGGCGGAGACCTCCCTGGAGGGCGAGCTGCGGGCGCTGGGGCTCACTGTCGAGATGTGGCCCAACTTCGACTCGTACGACGTGCGCGTCACGTTCCCCGACGGCCACGTGTGGGCCGTGGACGTCAAGGACTGGGCGCATCCCGCCTTCCTCGGCCGCAGCGCGACCGCGGTGCGCGCCGAACCTCCCTACGACGAGGCTTGTTGGGTCGTCCCGGAATTCAGGGTCCGCGCACGCCACGACTACCTCGACAGTTACGCCAGGGAGCGGGGCGCTCAGGCGGGCGGACTGCGGCTGCTGACGGACAGGCAGCTGGTGCGGGCCGCACGGCTGCGTCTGGCAGGTGACCGCGGGCCGGACGCCTTCATCGGCCCGCTTCGTACCGGAGCGGGCGGACCGTCGGGCCCCGGCCGGCGAGCCACCGGGAACCGTCCCGCGGACAACACGACACCGGCCGAGGGCGCCGGGCAGGACGGAGTGGGCGATGCGTGACCGCAGCAGCTGGTACCAACCGGTCGTGGCCGCGTTGGGACCCTGGCCCGAAGAACACGCCAGGACCCGGCCCGCCCTGCTGTGCCAAGTCGAACTCGCCCTGCGGCTGATGGAGACCGTGGCGCCCGGCCATGCCGCCGACGGGGCGTGGACGCTCCTGGGCGGCTACGGCCTGGCCTTCGCGCGCGCCGCGAAGCTGTCCGTCGGCGAGGCGGAACAGGTCGCGCTCACCGCGGCCCGGCACCTGCTCTGGCCGATGCGCCGCGCCCGGATGTGGCACCAGTCCCTGGACGCGTACCTGCGACTGCCGGAGAGACTGCGCGCGTACCGTGTCCCGGCGGAGGGGGAACCGGCGTACCGGCTCCCCCTCGTGGTCGCCGCCGACCGCTTCGCCACGTACGACGAAGCGCTCGCGCACCTGCCCGGCTTCGCCGTCAAGCCGCTGGAGCAGGTGGGGGAGGGCGAGCACCGCTTCATGGACCGTCGCCACCGGCGCACTTCCGTCACCATCCCGGCCGACCTGCTACGAGACCCCCTCCCGGGCCACCCCCTCACCACCGAACGCCCCGCCACCGCGGGCCCGCTGGACGTACCGATCGACGAACTCGCCGACGTGGCGCGCTGGATGGACGAGGAGGAGCGGCGGCTCGGCCGAAAGGCGGGCAACTGGGCCCAGCGCCTCCACGACCTCGACCTCGACACCCGCACCCCGGACGGGACCGCCTTCGCGCCGGCGTCCGCGCTGCCGCTCGACCGGCTCACCCACCTCGTCGGCATGGTCGGCGCAGGCAAGTCGACCCTGATGACCCTGCTCGCAGTCTGGGCACACCACAACGACCTGCGCATCACACTCGTCGTCGGTGACGTGGCCGAGCAGCTCAGCCTGACCGAACTCTTCCGCGGTCTCGGCCTGAAGGCCGCCTTGATCCAGGGCGGCACCACACGGCCTCAGCACACCCAGCGGCTGCACCGCAGGCTCGCCGCGCGCGGAGCGCACTCACTCCTCGCCCACACCGACGCGGCCTTCAGACACCTCAGCACCGCCTGCCCGCTGGACGCGCTGCGCGCCCTCGACACATCGGAGCCGCTGCGCTACAACGACGCACCATGCGGCGGCCTGCACCCCGTACGGCGAGCCACCGACTCCGGCGACGCTCCCCAGGAGTCGGCGGCCGAACACGCCGTACGCGAACTCGAACGCGCCCGTGGCGCCGCCGGGAGGCAGCCTCCCGAGGACGACAGTGACGAAGAGGAGGAGTGGGGCACCCCGCACGCCTGTCCGCTGTGGAGTGCCTGCCCTCGCCACTCCGCCGCGCGTGACCTCGTGGACGCGCTGATCTGGGTGGCGAACCCCGCCAGCCTTGTGCAGACGGCCGTACCGCGCCAGCTCAACGCCGAACGTCTGCGCTACCTGGAACTGGCCTGCCTTCGCAGCGACATTCTGGTCGTCGACGAGGCCGACCGCGTCCAGATGCAGCTGGACCAGATGTTCGCGCCGTCGGCCACTCTCGTCACCACCGGTGTCTCCGAATCCTGGCTCGACCAGTTGCAGACCCATGAGATCGCCGAACTCGCCCGGCAGGGACGGCTCCAGCTCTCAGACCAGGACGTGGAACGGTGGTCCGCCGCCCTGGACATCGTCGGCTCCGCGGCGGACCGGCTGTACGCCATGCTCATCGACGACGAAGGGCTGCGGAACTGGGCGCAGATCGACTACTTCAGTGCATGGACCCTCCAGGAGAAGCTGCTCAACGCCTGGTATCCGCTGACGCCCGGCCGGTCCGTCCGGCGCCCCGACGGCACGGAGGCAGGTGACGTTGAGGACGAGAACGCGCTGTACGAAGACGAGGACGACAGCGGCGGCGAGGATCAGCCGGGAGGGCGCGGGGTCCCCGAGCCGCAAGTGCCCTGGGCGCACCGCCGTAGCGAGATCACCGCGTTCTTCGACACCTTCCGAGACGATCCGCTCGGTGGGCGGGGCCCCTATCTGACGCCCGCAGACGAGCTCACCGCCCTCGCCCACGACGTCCTGCACACCCTCGACGAGAAACGGACACGCAGCCGGGTCCGCGCGCTCCTCGACTCCTTCCTCGTCGGAGCACCGGGTCCTCAGCAGCGCCCGCCGTCCGCCGCCCGCCAGGGCAAGGAGCCGGCGCGCGAGGAGGTGCCTCTCACCGAGGAGTGGCGTGAACTGAACGCGCGGCGACTGGAGTTCACCCTCGTGCTCGCCGCGTTGCACCAGCGCCTAGACCGGGTGACGTTCCTGTGGCCTCAGGTGGAGGCAGCGCTGCGGCTCGATGCGGCGAGCCACGAACTGACCCGCCGACCCCCTCTCGACTATGCGCCGCTCCTGCCCGAGGCGCCCATGGGCAACGTCCTCGGTTTTCAGTACCTGATCGACGAACGGGCCGCCGCCCGCGACAGGGACGGCCGTCGCACCGGAACCCTGCGCTTCTTCCGCTGTGCGGGCGTGGGCCGAGAACTGCTTCTCGGCCTTCCCCAGCTCGGCGCCGATCCCGCCCGGGAGGAGGCCGGCCCGCACGTTCTGCTGATGTCGGGCACCAGCTGGGCCGGCACGTCCACCCGCGCCCATGTCCTCGCCCCCGTCCGGGCGGTCCTCAAACCGCAGAGCAGGGCGCTGCGGTCCATCCGGGACACCGTGTTCCGCACCGAGTTCGTCCACGATGCGGCCGGACAGCCGATCCGTCTCTCCGGACAGGACCTGGACAAACGCGAGGACGTCCTGCGTCTGATGATCGACCGACTGGCCCGTCCCCGCAGGGACGGAACCACCTCCCCGCTGCAGAGCGAACTCGCCCAGATCCCCGACCAGCGCCGCAGGCGCGCCCTCCTCCTGGTCGGCAGCTACGCGGAGGCAGGAGTGGCCGCCGCGGCCCTGGACGAGATCCCGCGCTGGCGCGGGCGGGTACGTGTCCTGGCCGCCGACGACGCGGAACTGGAAGCGGCGGTCGACGGCGCGGCACCGGCGGGGAGCCGGACACGGAGCACGGGGGCGGTACGGCGTGGAGACCTCGCCTCCTTCGCCGAGGACCCGGACGCCGAACTGCTCGTCGCCCCCCTGCTCGCCGTCGAGCGAGGGCACAACATTCTCACCACCCCCCAGCGTCCCGGCGAGGAGAGAGTGGCGGCGTTCGGGACGGTGTTCTTCCTGGTCCGCCCCCACCCTCGCCCCGATGACCTGTCCCTGGCGGTGTTCGCCATCAACGACTGGGCGAGCCGATTCGTACGCGGTCAACTGACCAGCCCGGAGGGAACGTTCGGTGAGCTGGTGACAGAGGCAGACGGTCTCGACGCGGCGGGCGGCACCTTCCGGACCGTCGCCCGCCGTGTCTGGCGGCACGTACTGTCCCGCCCCTACATCTACTCCGCGCTTCCCGACGACGAGAAGGAGTCCTTTGTCTGGGACCAGCTCGTCACCATCTGGCAGGTCATCGGCCGCCTAGTCCGCGGTGGTGTGCCCGCCCGCGTCGTGTTCGTCGACGCCGCCTTCGCACCACGGCTGGCGGCGGCACAGGCACCCGTCGCTGACAGGAGCGGGCGGTCCCGCACCAGCGACCCGGGACTCCTGGTACGCCTTCGGGACGTCCTCGCCCCGTACTTCACCGACACCGGCACTGAGAACACCACCGGCGGCACCGATCCCGACCCGGCCGACACCGAACTCGTCAAGCTGCTCTATCGGCCGTTGTACGAGGCGCTGTGCGGTCTGGATTCTGTGCCCGAGCCGCGCGGCTCCGGCTGACACACCGAGACCCGCCACTTCCAAGGCCGTCGAAGACGCGGCACGCGACCGACCACGTACGACATCGCAGGGAGAACGGACATGTACCAGAACATCCGCCGATCCGCGTACCACCTGGCCGAGGGCGGCGAGCCCTGGACCGAGGACTTCCGCGCACTCGCCTTTCCCGAACACTGGCACGCGGAACTTCTCACACTGCACAACCACGGGCGCGACGAGGAGAAACGGCAGCTGACCCTGCCCACTCGCCGGCTCGACGGCGTACTCCAGACCCTCGCCCCCGACGTGATCGTGCGCCCCCGCCCTCGTATCCCCGTCGAGCCGGGGCCGGAACAGAGCCATCGGATCGACGAAGACTTCTGGATGTACGTTCCTGCCTCGGCTACCGATCCGCTCCCGGAGCTCTCCATGCGGCAGCTCCTGGACGCCTGGCTGCGCACACTCGGCCCCAAGGGCGCGGGGCAGGATCCCGGGTTCCGTTCGCTGCTGCTCGCGACCAGCACCGGCCTCAAGCAGAACCTGCCCGAGTGGCAGCCGGTCACCGGCGTCGAACTGCTCACCGCCCCCGTCACCGACGGCGGTACCGCAGCCCCCGACCCCCGGCAGTTCCAGCTCGCCACCGACGCGTTGGCCCGCCGCATCCTGTCCCTCGACCCCTACCCCTTCGAAGGCGGCGAGCTGCGCTTTCGCGCCGTGCCTCGCGGGCCCCGCGACCAGGGCGCCGAACTCATGTCGCAGCCGCTGTGCCGAACCGTCAAGCGCAAGGAGTGGTGGTTCTCCGTCGTACTCAACATCTCCCTGCACACCACGCCGTTCGACGCCAGGCCGCGCCTCCATCTGCACTGGGGCGTACGACGATGGGCGACGCAGCCGCGGGCCGCCACCAAACGCCTCAACCTGTCCTACCGGGAGGCCACCACGGTCTACTTGCGGCCCACCATCCCATGGCTGCCCGGAGCACCGGCCACCGAGCGCTACGCACTCGCCCGGCTGCGCCGGGACCGGGCGGCCGACACCTTCGCCTGGTCGGAGAACGACACCGCCGGCATCCTGCGCGGGCTCAGCCTCGCCGGGAATTTTCCCGACCCCGAACAACTCCTCGCCGAACCGGGTTCCTGGATCGGCGAGGGCCGCGGCGTCCGCGCCGCCGTTGTGCACAGCACCAGGATGGGGAAGCACGAGATCGGTACCGGCTTCATGCCCAACCAGCGAGCCCAGCTGACCGAGTGGGCCGAACAGGCCCTTCCGGAGACGGTGGTACGAGTACCCGATCTGAGGCGGGGGCGCGGCAAGGGCATCGGCGCACCGGACAACCGGCGACCCAAACCGAGGACCGACGAGGCCAAGAAGACCGAGCTGCTGCGCGAAACCCAGGCGCGCAGGGCGAACCTCGCGGCGCAGGCGCGGATCGTTGGCGGGCACTCGCACCGCAATGGCCCGCCGCTGGTGGAGGTCCGGTTGCTGTGGCAGTCACCGGAGGTGCGGAAGGAAGCAGTGGCCCAGTTCGCACACGCCCTGGGGCTGGACGGTGACGGCGGCGCTTCCGCCGCCGCGATCACGGACCGGGACTTCGACGAAGCCAGGCCCGGAGCCCCGGTCGTCCTCGAATGGCGGACGGAGGCACTCACCCTACGACTGCGGTGCCTGCCGCTGGCCGACGGACTCGGAGACCGGTTGGTGCCCGACCCGGCCGTCGGCGCAAAGGGAGCGGCCATCGCGACGGCCATCGGCGAGCGCCGGCGCGCCCTGCGCTCATGGTTGAGCGCAGACGGCGCCGACCCCGACCGCCCTGAACTCGCCCTGGTGGAGATCGCCCACCGCAGCACCTTCCGTCCGTCGACGACCGACCCCAAATTCGCCGTCCGCCTGGGGTGCGCCGACGCAGGAATACTGACCCAGTTCGTCGTGACGCCGTCCACCGACCGGCAGATCGACAATGCCGACAGCATCGAGCACCGCACCCACAGCTCCTGGCTCGACGGACTGCGTCAGCTCGGCGTCCGCGTACTGCCGCAGCACACACTCGGCGACGACCTGCCCGACGGACTTCAGTACGCCGCCGTCTGGATGGTGAAGCGCCGCAAGGACGGCCCGACCCGGCTGCCCAAGCACCTGCCTGTGGCCGTCCTGACCACCCCTCTGCCGGACGCGGTCGGCCTCGCGGCCGTACGCGGATGGGACGACGCCGCGGGGAAGTGGGTGCCGTATCCGCGCTTCCTCCTCGGCCTGGTCAAGCAGGCCGAGATCGACCCCGACGCATGCGCCGAGCCCGACGCACAGGACGGCGACCCGTACCCCGCGAGCTCCCGTGTGACCGGCAAGCAGTGGCGTACCAACCTCGCCCAGCAGCGCAAGGAGACGTCGGCATTCCTCCAGCGCGTACTGCACTCGCTGCGCGGTCAGCCCACCGCGCTGATCACCCACGCGCAGAACAGCAGGCTGCACTGGCCGTGGCTGCAGGACGGCCGGATCGAGCGGGATCTGATCCAGACGGGCCACGCTCCCGCGGGCCGGCTCGACGACGAACTCCGCCTTGTGCGCGTCCGCGGGTGTGGCGGACGGGAGACCGCGCAGTGGTGGGGTCTAGCGGAACCCGGTAAGCCGCACGGACAGCCGGCCGGCTTCTGGGCCCAGACCACCCTGCCGCCGGGCGGGGCCCCCTCACGTGACCGGATCTTCTACAGCACCACGGAACGCCCCGGTACCCATGCGGTATCGCCCGCTCTCGACCGCCTCGCCACCCGGGTGAACGCTGCGGGCAACCTCACCTCACAGGCTGGCACCAGCGCCTGGAACCCGACCTTGGTCGAGATCTCGGTTCTCGGCTGTCACGCGGACGGCGACCCGGCCGTCCCCGCACTGGGCAAGCCGGATGAGGCCGAGGCTCTGGCCCTCGCCGTACACCAACTGCGCCAGGCGCCGGACTATGCCGCGGCGCTGTCCCTGCCGCTCCCGCTTCACCTGGCGGGACTGGCCCAGGCGTACGTCCTTCCGATGCTCGTGGAGAGTGATGTGACTCCAGGAGGGGATACGGCGGAGCCCTCTGACGAGCGGCGGCGGAGCGTGACAGGGGACGACCTGGACCCGGACCTGATGGACGCTGCCGGCTTGACCACGGAACCCGAGACGGAAACGGAAGAAGGCGATGGGTGAAGCTCTTCTGCGGCGACGCGTTGAGCTGCGGGACAACGCGGTTCTGCGTGTAGGTCTCCATGGTGATGAAGCTTCCAAGTGTCCGCGCTGCCAGGCGTCTTCATCCTGAGGGGCGCGCGGGAGAAGGTCCTCCGCCTCGGTGATCGACGCGCGGCCGCTCAGTCCATCGGCTTCCTCCCAGCTGGTGATCACCAAGCCTCGTCGAACGCCTGGGTTTCGCACTCTCCGTACCGGCCCCGCGCCAGCGAACAAGAACAGAGCAGGTGCCGCTTTGGCGCCTGCTCGATGTTTTCCCAATGGGCCGTCAAAATCGCTCTGACCAGGCATTACTCGCTCGCAGACGGTGATTGGCCGTGGAACTACTCCCGAACCGGGGGACGTATGTGGGACGGAGAGCCCGACTCGGGGGTGCAAATCGGCATGAAACTCCCTCCCTGGTGTCGAAAAAACCCTCCACGACTGATCTCGTGAAGGGCTAAAAAGCGGCTCTGACCTGCAAAAATAGGCGCCCCCGGCAGGACTCGAACCTGCGGCCAAGCGCTTAGAAGGCAACGTGACTAGCCAAGACTCTAACCTGCGGAAACGTGCTCTGACTACCCCTCAACACCCCATCAGGCAGGTTGCGTAGGAGTCCCTAGTGAAGTTGCCTACCCGTCTCCCTGGCGCAGTCTCGTACACCTTGGAGGCACCCCCCTACCTTCACGGGCCGACTTCCCGAGCGGGGTAGCCCGGTCTTTCGAGTGCGTAGGGCTTCAGAGGGTTGGGCAGTAGCCGACAGAGCCTTACAGGGGCGCTCAGGGGCTCTCTGGGGGCGTGTCGGTCACGTAGTTGCCCTGTCCGACTTCCAGACGTAGCCAACCCTCCGCCCGTAGGGCTACGACGGCTTTGGTCGTGTCCCTTCCCGTGGTGTAGCCGATCATCCGGCGGTCGTGTTGGTGGTGTTGGGTAGCGCGGGGGCGCTTTCGGGGCGCTCGGCGGGGTAGAGCTGGTCCATGCTTCCCTCGGGGAGGTAGCGGCGGGGGAAGGCGATCCACTCGTCGTGCAGTTCGAAGAGCACGGCGGTGACCAGCCGTAGGAGCGCGTCATCGTTGGGGAAGACCTGGACGACGTCGGTGCGGCGCTTGACCTCGCGGTTGATCCGCTCCAGCGGGTTGGTGGACTGGATCTTCTTCCAATGTCGCTCCGGGAAGGCGGCGAAGGCGGTCAGGTCGTCCTTCGCTTTCAGCAGCATCTCCTTGACCTTCGGGAACTGCTTGCCGAGCATGTCGGCGACGCTGTCGAGCTGGGTGCGGACCGCGTCGGCGGTGGGCTGAGCGAAGATCGTGCGGATCGTCGCGGCGACCATCTCCGCCGCATCCTTGTTGATCACGCTGAACACGTTGCGCAGGAAGTGAACACGACAGCGCTGGTAGGCGGCCCCGAGCATGACCTTGCGGATGGCCTTGACCAGCCCCAAGTGGTGGTCGCCGATCACGAGCCGGACCCCGGTCAGACCGCGTTCGCGCAGGTGGCGCAGGAACTCGGTCCAGAACACTTCGGTCTCGCTGTCGCCGACCATCACGCCCAGCACCTCCCGGCCGCCGTCCTCGGTGATCCCGGTGGCGATGACCACGGCCCGGGAGACGATCTGGTGCTCGACCCTGGCCTTGCAGTAGGTCGCGTCCAGGTACACGTACGGGAACCGGAGGTGGTCCAGGGGACGGGTACGGAACGCGGTCAGTTGGCCGTCCAGGTCCTGGCAGATCCGTGAGACCTCGCTCTTGGATATCCCGGTGTCCGCGCCGAGGGCCTTGACCAGGTCGTCGACCGACCGCGTGGACACGCCGTGGACGTAGGCCTCCATGATGACCGCATACAGAGCCTGGTCGATGCGGCGGCGTCGCTCCAGCAGCGCGGGGAAGAAGCTCCCCGACCGCAGCTTGGGGATCGCCAGGTCCAGGTCGCCGGCCTGGGTGCTGATCGTCTTGTCGCGGTGGCCGTTGCGAAGCGCGGTGCGCGTCTCGGTGTGCTCGTTCCACTCCGCGCCGATCCGGGCTGTGGCCTCGGCCTCGATCAGTTCCTGGAGCATCCGCTCGGCCACACCGCGGACGAGTTCGAGCCCGTCCGCCGAACGTAGTGACTCCAACAACCGGAGTAGGTCATGCTGAGACAGGGCCACCCTGCACCTCCCGCGTTGAACTGGCCGTTCATTACGGAGAGTTGCACGGTGGCCCGCCCTACGGGCAGGGAGCGGAAGCCACGTCGACACACGCCCCCGGCGCACTCCCTAACCGTGATCGGCTACACCACGACAAGGGACGCCATC
>NZ_WJBG01000241.1 GCF_009709555.1 Streptomyces blattellae
GTAAGCATTCAGCAGGTCGTGATCGGCTTCGCTGTCTGACGATGTGACAGGTTGCGGGTGGGTGCGGCAGGATCCGTGGTCATGTCGTCGGGGTGGGAGTCTGCGTCGCGTGAGGACCTCCTCACGGTGATCGGGCTGCTCCAGCGACAGAACGAGGAGCTGGCCGCGGCGAATGAGCGGTTGACGGCGCGGGTGGCAGAGCTGGAGCGGCGGCTTGGCCGGAACTCGGGGAACTCCTCGATGCCACCGTCCTCGGACACCTTCGGTCGGCCGGAGAAGAAGCCGGTACCGAAGAGCGGCCGCAAGCGGGGACGCCAGCCGGGTGCCGACGGATCTGGGCTGTGCATGGTCGCTGATCCCGATGTCACCGAGGACCACCTTCCAGCGGCCTGCACCGGGTGCGGCCGGGCGCTGGGCGAGGACGACAGCATCGGCTTCGAGCGCCGTCAGGTCCGTGACATCCCGCTGACCACGGTGAAGGTGACCGAGCACCGGGCCCATCGCTGCCGGTGCGCGTGCGGGACGGTGACCGCCTCGCCGATGCCCGGCCAGGTCGCCCGATCGCCCTCCTCCTATGGCCCCAACCTGCGTGCCCTGGCCGTCTACCTGCTGGTCTTCCAGCACATCCCCGTCGAGCGGACCACGATCCTGATCCGGGACGTGACCGGGGCCGAGGTCTCCACCGGCTGGGTCGCCTCTCTGCTCCCCGAGGCCGCCGGCCTGGTCGAGGACTGTCTGAACCTGATCCGTGCCCTGCTGATCATGGGACACGTGCTCCACGCGGATGAGACCACCACCCGCATCGGCACCACCCGGCGCTGGCTCCACGTGGCCTGCACCGACTTCCTCACCCTGCTCCACCTCGCCCCGCGCTCGCGCGCCGGAGCAGATGCCGGCAAGGTGCTCCCGCACTACCGGGGCGTCCTGGTCCACGACTCACTGTCCCTGTATGCCGGCTACGACTCCTGCACCCATCAGCTGTGCGGAGCCCACCTGATCCGCGAACTGACCGCCGCCGAAGAGGACTTTCCCGACCAGAAGTGGCACCAGCAGATCCGCTGGGCCCTGGCCGGACTGAACACCCAGGCCGTACGCGTCCGGAACCAGGAGACCGCCGAGATCACCCCCGGTGCGCTCCTGCTGCACTGCGAAGCGTTCCACCAGGGCATCAAGGTCGGGCTCAGTCTCCATCCCAAAGTGCCGGGCCGGAAGCAGAGCCCGGCCCACAACCTCCTGACCCGGCTTCGCGATCAGGCCCACGACGTCCTGCGCTTCGCCGACGATCCCCGGCACGTGCCGTTCACCAACAACTGCGGCGAACGGGCCCTGCGTCCGGTCAAGACCCAGCTGAAGATCTCCGGCTGCCATCAGTCCGACACGGGCGCGACGGCCTGGCTCGCCGTGCGCTCCTACCTCGACTCCGCCCGCAAGCACGGCCTGACCACCTTCGAGGCCATCCACCGCGCCTTCACCGGCAAACTCTGGATGCCACCCATCGCACAGACCACCTGACCAGCCACTCTCACCGACCGTCACCGATCAGGCCCATTCCTTCTGAATGCGTACCTTCTGGAAGCGGAGGATGTCGGCAGTCGGTTGTGGCCGGTCGCGCCCAGAGTCGGTGAGGTGGTCGAGTCTGCCGGCGCAGGCGAAAGACTTCCTCCTCGGCGTCTGCGCGTTGACCGTCCACCGGCATTGCGCTGGATGCAGCGTGTGGTCGTTGGCCCGTTGGATGAGAGGTCCTTGCGCGTCGTGCGGCTGACCGCAGTGCGGGCATTCGGCCTCCAGATAAGTCTGATGCTCGGTGCAGGCGAAGACGATGGGCAGGTGCCAGAGCTTGAGCCAGGGCCCGCTGTGCCGTTGCTGAACATCAGTGCCGTCGCCCGCCAGGCAGGAAGGGCAGAAGCGGGGCGAGCCGACGTAGAGCCATGCGTCTGGCCTCATCAAGCGTCCTGGGGCGGACAGGGACCGGGTGATCGGCGGGTAGCGGTCACGCCACTGCGCCAGCGTCAGCGCGGAGACTTCCCTGGCCGTCTGTCCCGTGAGCCGGGCGAATGCGTCGATCTGAGGACTGGGAAGGTCCAGCAGCAGACTGCCGGGGAAGTGATTTGGGTTGGCGCCGTCCTTGATCCAGTCCGCCGCGCGAATCAGGTGGAGAGGCGAGAGGCCGAGACGGTGCCCAAGTCGCAGCATGTAGCTGACCAGGGACTCTCCGGACAGGGGTTCGAGGCTCCGGGGCAGTGGATGCATCGTGGCTTCACCCGTCAGACGCCTGCGCGGGCAGCCGGGCCGGCGTCATCGAAGACAGTGTTCCGGGGGCGCTTCGCCGGCTTGGGGGTCTTGTCAGCGGTCGGAGGGTCGGCCGGGATCACGGGCTCGTCCGGTGCCTGTTCGGGCGCATCCCGTCGGAGCACGATCTCGTCCAGCAGGCTCTCGTCGATCAGTTCCTTCCCGGACTCCATGGCCTCTTGAGCACCATCTTCGAGCAGGCGTCCCAGCAAGCCGATGACACCGCCGGTGCGACGCATCAGGTACTCCGGCATGGCGCCGGCAGTGAGCATGCCCGCCTTCGCGTTGAAAAGCCGCAGGTGCTGCTCGATTCCCTCCAGATGATCGACGAAGCCCTGGATCTGCTCCGGGGTGGTGTAGCGGAAGCGGTCGATCTCGATGAGCTCGAAGCGGTGCTCGGTCTGGGTGATCTCCAAGCCGTGGATGCGGGTCGACTCCAGCGGCGGCATTTCCCACTGCCGGGTCTTCTTGTTCCACGTGGCCTCGCGAAGCAGCCCAGTGCCGGGGATGTTGACGCCGGTCAGGATCAGGGTGACGTCCAGGCTCATGAAGGCCCGCATCAGGTCGAGGACGTCCTGATCGTCGGCTCTGTGCATCCGCAGCCGGCTGATGTCGTCCAGGATCAGCGCTTTGACGCCGTGGTCATGGAGGGAGTCGGCGACCTGCCGTACCAGTTCCGGCAGCGTGGCCGACTTGCGGGTCTGGGCGCGGAAGAAGGCCAGGATCGATGCGCAAAGGCTCTTCGGGGTCGCGGTCACCGGGGTCGAGACATAGACGACTGGCGCATGAAGGTCCCGAGTGCCCGGAACAGCCCCAGGGTTGAGGTGGCTGTGCAGTTCCAGCCACTGGTCTTCGAAGACCCCTCTCTGACAGCCTCGGCTGAGACACCCGGTTTATCGGGTTAGTCTGGATGGGCGAGACAGGAGATCCCTTCAGCATGGCCAGCACCACCCCTATACCCGCCGGTGACGATCCGGCGCCGAAGCCGAAGCGGCGGACGTTTTCCGCGGAGTACAAGCTGCGGATCGTTGCCGAGTACGACGCCGCCCCGGCCGGGGAGAAGGGTGCGATCCTGCGGCGTGAGCGGCTGTACCACTCGCACGTGATCGAGTGGCGCCAAGCCCGGGAGGCCGGCGCGCTGGATGCCCTGGTCGACCGGCGGACATCGGCGGTGCGGCCGAAGAAGGCGACCGAGCAGGCCGAGCTGGAACGGCTGCGCAAGAAGGTCGCACGGCTGGAGAAGGACCTGGCCCGCCGGGACGCGGCCCTGGAAGTCATGGGAAAAGCCAACGCGCTCTTGGCTTGAGATTTAACCCTTCTTCTTGCGTGCCTTGATCGCTGGTGTGCCTGTTTTGCGAAGTTCGGATCCGAGTCGGTGGCGTGGAGCTGGGGTGTTCTTGCTGCCCGGTGGGCGTCCGGGGCCGGGGTGGCTGGTTTTCGGCAGACGGGCCGGGGTCCCCAGGCGATCACGCACGTGTCGAAATGCGCGGCGGACCCGGTAGGGCGTGAGCGGCTTGCCCGGTCGGGGCCGTCGCTCCCATGGTCGGCGCAGGTCGGTGGCCAGGTCGCGGGCGAGGCGGAGTTGGACATAGGCGGCGATCAGCAGCCAGGTCCAACGGACTGCCTGCTCGGGGTGCCGTAGCCGGGCGGCGGTCCAGCCGAGCTGGGACTTCATCAGCTTGAAGGTGTGCTCCATGTCGAAGCGGCGCAGGTAGGCCCGCCAGCACACGTCCAGGTCGGGAGCTTGGGGGCCGGAGTGCCACAGCCACAGGGTGCGGTGCGGGCTGCGGCCGTCAGGCAGCCGTTCGACCCGCACCTCGATGACGGTGCCCTCGATGATCGGCAGCCGGGCGAACAGCTCGGCCCCCAGACGGGCGAAGTAGCCCGCACGCTGCACCTTCTGGTGCATGTGGTGCCAGGCGCGGACCTCGACCCGCCCGTAGTTGGCTGTGTCGGGCACGATCAGCATCTGGTCCGGGCGGCGCAGGTTCACCTTCGCGGCGAGCTCGAAGCGCTGGCCGTGCACGCCGTTGCGGCCAGGGCCGGGCTTACGGGGGCCAGGCCGGCCGTCGTAGTAGACGCGGTCGCCGGCGATCCGCACGAGCGTCTGGACCTCCAGGTCCCCCAGGGCGTGGGTCAGTGCAGTGGCCGCATACCCCTGGTCCAGCACGAACAGCGGTGCCGGTCGCCCCGCCAACGTCTGCCTGCCCAGCCGTCCGGCCAGGTCGCGGATCTGGTCGGCGGTCGAGGTCACCGGGCAGGACCCCTCCGCTATGCGGCGGGCGTCGACCGGCAGCGTCCAGGACGAGCTGCCCCACTCCAGGCCCGTCACCCACTGGAACTCCCAGCCCGGCACGACCTTCCGGTCGCCATCGCACCGGCACGGCGCGTAGTGCAGGCCCCGGTCGGGCGAGCACTCGGCGTTCGGCCTCGGGAAGGTCGTGGCGTCGATGCCGAAGATCAACGGGGCGTCGGGCGGCAGTTGGTCGGCCAACAGGTCCCGCAGCCGCTCCTCGTCGATGGCGCCCTCGGCAAGCGCGTCATACAAGGCTCCATGACCCCGGCGGAACACGGGCGCGAGCGACAACTCGACCAGGGAGGTCACAGGCCCCTCGGCGCAGATCGCGGCATCCGCCAGCTCGAACAGCGCGTCCGCCCGGGCATCCAGGCAGCCGTAGAACCGATCACGGAACCGGGACAATGCAGACAGCGTCTCGACGTCGGCGTGTTCGTGCAGCAGACTCACCTCTACGGCCTTCGGGCGATCGGTGTCGACTTCAGCGAGAAGACACGATCGCGCGAAGGCCGCCCTGCTGTCCGGGGAATCCCGGAACCAAGCCAAAGTGGATCTTGAGTTGGATAAATCTCAAGCTTGGAACTGCTCTCCGAGAGCGCGGACTGAAGCACGCCGCCGCGCCCGTGATCGACGAAGCGTTCGCGGGTGTCCGGGGCCAGTTGGGGACCACAGCGGCCTGCCGGCTGACCGGGCGCTCACGCGCCACCCACTACCGTCACATCAACCCCAGGCCGAAGTCCGCACCGTCCCCAAGACCCACGCCCGCTTCGGCCCTCTCGCCGGCCGAACGGGCAGAGATCCTGGCGCTGTTGAACCGGCCGGAGTACGCCGACCTGCCGCCCGCGCAGGTCTGGGCGCGTGAGCTGGACGCGGGGAACTACTGGTGCTCGGAGCGGACGATGTACCGGATTCTGTCCGCCGCCGGGCAGAACGGCGAACGCCGCCGCCAGGCCACCCACCCGGCCAGGACGATCCCCGAGCTGACGGCGACCGGCCCCTCGCAGGTCTTCACCTGGGACATCACGAAGCTGCCCGGCCCGGGCAAGGGCATCTGGTACCACGCCTACGTCATCATCGACATCTTCAGCCGCTACATCGTCGGCCACACCGTCGAGCGGGCCGAAACGGCTGAGCGGGCCGAGGAATTGATCCGCGAGACGATCGAGCGCAACGGCATCGTGCCCGAGACGGTGCACGCGGACCGCGGCACCTCGATGACCAGCAAGAAGGTGTCCCAACTGCTGATCGACCTCGGCATCACCAGGAGTCACTCGCGCCCCAGGGTCAGCAACGACAACCCGTACTCGGAAAGCCAGTTCAGGACCACGAAGTACGCTGCCGACTACCCGGAACGGTTCGATTCACTGGCCCATGCCCGGGAGTGGATGGACGCCTTCATCACCTACTACAACCACGACCACAGACACTCCGGGATCGGCCTGCACACCCCCGCCTCCGTCCACTTCGGCACTGCAGAGGAGGTCCGCGACCAGCGGGCCGCCGCTCTCGCCGACGCATACGAACGCCACCCCGAACGCTTCGCCCGCCGCCCGAGGCCACCCGCGATACCCGGCCAGGTCTGGATCAACGACCCGGCGAAACGCAGGCAACCCGAACCACAAGGTTCATAGCACCGCGAACGTCTCATTTGACTTGACAACTACCGGACGGCTCCGGCTGAGATGACAGACGCGGTTTTGCCGTAGTTGCCCCAGCCGCTGATCATGACGCCGGCGCGGGTCGGGTCGTTCTTCTTCCTCGTGTTGCCGCTCAACCGGCGCCGGATCAGCCTGCCGACCTTGTCGTGCATGGGGGTGTCCTGCAGTGGGAGGTTCGCGTTCGTCAGCTCTCGGTAAAGGTCGTAGTCGTACTGGCGGCTCTCGGGAAGCATTGACCACTGCTTCGGCGAGATGACGGAGGCAGGGACGAGGAGATCGCAGTGGGTGCGGTAGTGCTGCCAGCCGGCGTAGGTGTCGAGGGACGGGCAGCTGCCCAGGATCAACTCGGCGATCCTGGCTCGTGAAGGCAGGCCCTCCACCGAATCGTCGTGAGAGAGAGCTTGGGTCACGTGTCGTCCTCCCGGACCGTTGTGGCGGCTTCCGAGCCGTCGGGAGGCGGAAGCCGGAACATGCGGCGCCGGTTCAGGGCTGCGTGCAGGGTTGCCGGAGCGACGGGCCTGGTGCCGGCGAGTGCTTCTTCGCGTCGTCGGCGCCGGTCGGCGTCGACGACGTGGTCGATGGTGCGGGCGTGCTCGGCCCAGGCCACGGGCATCTCCGCCGGGACCTGCTCGTTTGCGGGTGCCGGTGCGGCGGGGCGGTCGGCCGCAGCGGCCTGTGCTCGGGTGATCTCGCGGGCCTGGGCGACGCGCCGCTTCTTTCCGGCCTTCTTCTTGGTCTGGCTGGGCCACTGGTCAACGGGGGTGACCGAGCCGAGGATCCCCAGCAGGTGCTCCAGGAGTTCGCTCTCGGAGTGGATCCTGATGTTGTTCGCCTTCACGTGCGCCAGAAGGGCGCCTGCGGTCTTGTCCGAGAAGGCGGGGATCTCGCCGTCGGGCGGCAGCCCTCGCCAGCGCAGGATGTGCCAGGTCTCATGGTCGGCGTGGTCCTGGAGGAACACCTGTCGGCGGTCCCTTCGGTCGCTGCGGACCACCCATTGGCGCGCGTGCTTGCCGCCTCGGGCGGAGGGCTGCTGGAACCGCGGCTCGTCGAGGATCGGGTCGTGATACCAAAGCCCGAGGATCTTCACGCCGCGACGCGGATGGATCTTCACGTGGTGCTTGCGCAGGACCTTGTAGTAGAGGCTCGGTTCGGGGAAGTCCAGGTCGAAGCCGCCCTGTTCCATCGCCGCGGCGAACAGCGTGTTGGGGCTGTGATCCTCGCCCGGTGCCCAACTCGGGGCGTATTCGCCGAGTTTGCGGTTCTGCCAGATCTGGACGATCCAGGTCGCGATGATGTGCTCGGCCTGTGCGAGCGTGAGGCTCGCATCGCGTTCCGGGTCGGCCCCGCGGTCCGCGACGTCACCGCCGGTGAAACCCAGCAGGTGTTCGAAGAGCATGGTCTGGACGGTGAGGAACTGGCGCTCGACCGCGAACTTGTCGGTCTGGCGCAGGACGCGGGCAGGAAGGATCCGGCAGCCGATCTCCCGTTCGGCCTCCACCAGGTCGTGGTTCTTGTAGGGGCCGCCGTGGTCGGTGGTGACCGTCTCCGGGGCGAAAAACGGCAGGGCGGCGACCCGGTGCCCGGTGAACTCGGCGATCACGTCGGCCGGAACCCCGGCGTAGGGCCACTCCATGTCCTCGCCCCACCCGTCCCGCATCGGAAGCGGCAGCATCACGTCCCGCAGCAGCATCGCGACATCGACCGAGGTGTCGGACTGCAGCGTCAGCCGGAAGGCCGGCAGCCCGTGCGTGTAGAGATCGAGCGCGAGGGTGAGCGTCGAGGTGACCGCATCACCGAAGACGGTCTCGCGCAGCTTCACCGGCATCGGAGTCGAGTCCAGCACCAGAACCTGGCCCGGCCGATGGACCACCACCCGGCCGGAGACCCCGGCCTCCGCAGCGGCCTCAGCCGTCCGCCCGTAACGAGGCCGGGCCCCACCGGGCCCGAACCACTCCTCCCAGACCGTCGCGAACGTCCAGCGGGAAGGGATCTTCTCGGTCGGGAAGGCCGGGAACCGCTCGCGCATGTACTGGTGCATCAACCGGTGCCTGGCAGCCAGGCTCAGGCCGGCGCGTTCGCGGCACTCGGACTTGACCGCGAAGATCGCCTCCCGGACCTCCTCGGTGATGCTGCGGTGCCCGCTGCGTCGCCGTGTCCAGCGCCCGTCCGCGCAGGCCAGCAGGAGACTGTCGCCCGACAGTCCCGACAGACGCATCAGTGTCCGGTAGCTGAGGTGCTGCAGGCCGAGCCGGACCGCCTCCGGACGGGGCAACGCCTCCATCTCCGCAGCCTTCGAGCGGCGGCGCTCGGTCAGCGTCGTGCGGTCCGGGTCGTAGGCAGGCCGGGGCTCACCCGGCAGGGCCCGAGCCGGGTGGCCCTCCCGGAACCCCGTCTCGGCTTCCAGCACGTGCGCAGCCCGCAGCCGGGCCCGCTCCAGCTGGTCCTTTGTCAGGTCAGCCAGGGTCCTCGGCTGCTGAGCGACTGGCGACGGGGGCCCCGACGCTTCGGCCTTCGGCAGGAGCCGCAGGTCGGGATGGTTGATGAGCCAGCGGAACGAGCGGGTCTCCGCGCGGCCGTCGTCGTCCGTGAGGACGAGCCGGCCGTACTGACCGTGGACGGCTTCGATCGTCCACTCGACGCCGTTGAGCGCGACCCGCCTGCCCGGTGCGATCTGCAAGAAGCCCCTGGCTGCCATCACACCGCCCAGATCAGCGAGCTGTCCCGCAAAGGACTGCCCAGGTCAACGCCGAGCTCGCGCTGCCAGAGCAGCCGGACGATGTTCGCCCGGCCAACGGCAGGCACGCTGGTCGAGTCCGCCAGCTCGCAGAACGTCATCATCCGTCCCGGCTGCCCGCCGATAGCGGTGAGCAGTTGGTCCCGCATGCCGAGCAGGTGTCCGCGTACCCCTTTGTATGTCGTGAGGGGTACGCGTAGACGTGTCGTTCTGGCCGTACCGGGTCAGGCCACCTGCTCGTTCTCCTGGAGGGCGGCGAGGCGGTTGCGGAGCCGGTAGCTGGAGCCGTTGATCGTGATGACCTCGCAGTGGTGAAGGAGCCGGTCAAGGATGGCTGTTGCCAGTACCTCATCTCCGAACACCTGTCCCCATTCTCCGAAGCTCTTGTTCGAGGTGAGGATGATCGAGCCCTTCTCGTAGCGCTTCGAGATCAGCTGGAAGACCAGGTTGGCCTCGGCGCGGTCCAGGGGCTGGTAGCCGATCTCGTCCACGACCAAAACGTTCGGGCGGGTGTAGGTGCGCAGGGTGCCGGCGAGGCGGCCGATGGTGTCGGCGCTCTTGAGCTTGCGGACCATGTCGTCCAGCGTCGTGAAGTAGACGGAGAACCCGGCTCGGCAGGCGGCGACCGCGAGGGCGACTGCGATATGCGTCTTGCCCACCCCGGGTGGGCCGAGCAGGGCGGCGTTGCCCTTGTCCTCCACGAAGGACAGCGAGGCGAGGTCTTTGACCCGGCGGGGGTCGAGCTCAGGCTGGAAGGAAAAGTCGAAGTCGTCCAGCGTCTTGTGGTGCGGCAGCTTGGACAGCCGCAGCGCGCTGCGGAAGCGGCGCTCGTCGCGGTGGGCGGCCTCCTCGTCGAGGACCAGGTCGAGGAAGTCGAGGTAGCCCATGGAGGCTTCCTCGGCGCGGCGGGCGAAGGCGTCGAGCTGTTCGGGCAGGTGAGTCAGGCCGAGCCGCTGGGCGGTGGCACGGATGCGGGTGGTGACCAGTTCGTTCAACGGTCTTCCTCAACGGCTCGCAGACGGGCGGGAGATGGGGCGGGGTGGGCGTGGGCGAGTTGTTCGTAGAGTGAGAGCGGGCGGCGCTCGACCGCGACAGCCGCGGCAGCGTTGCGGGTCAGCAGCGCCTGCAAAGGGCCTGTGACCGGGGTGGGAGCGGAGCGGTGCAGGGGCACGACGGTGCCGCCCGCCGGCTCGGAGTCTTCGTGGCTGATGGTGACGGCGCGGGTGTGGCCGTCGGGCAGGCCGTCCCAGTGCGCCTCGTCAACGACGCGCTGGCGGGGACGGCAGGCGCGGGGGTGCTCGGCGAGGAGGTCGCGTTTGAGCCCGTCCGGGCCGACGGCGTGAAGGGTGACACTGTCTGCGGTGGCGCGGACCTCGACGAGCTGGCGGAAAGCGACCTTGCGGGCGGGCACCGAGTACAGGCTGCCGTTGAAGGAGACCAGGCAGTCCTTGCCGACGTGGCGCCACTCTCGGTGGGCGGGCAGGTAGTCGGTGGCCGGCAGCGGCTTGAGGGCGGCGTGGTCGCGGCGGGCGCGGAAGCCGATGATCTCGCCGTGGGTGGCGTGCACCCGGGCGCGGCGCAGCGGCACCCAGGCCAGGAACGCGGCGTCCAGTTCTTCGATCGAGGAGAAGGAGCGGCCGGCCAGCACGTGGTCGCGCACGATCCGCACTTGCCGCTCCACCCGGCCCTTGCCGGTGGGCCGGTAGGCGGCCAGCACGTCCGGTTCGAAGTCGTAGTGCCCGGCGAAGGCAACGGCCTCCGGATGCAGGGGGACTGCCTTGCCCGGCGCGACGTGGCGACGGACCACGGTCTTGGTGCGGTCGTAGACGATCGTCGCGGGCACCCCGCCGAAGTGCGCGAACGCGGCCCGGTGGCAGGCGAAGAAGGTCTCGATGTCCTGACTGGTGGTGAAGCAGCAGAACGGGTCGCGGGAGTACGACAAGGTCATGTGGAAGGAGTAGACCTTCTCGATGCCCATGTGGGCGAGGACCTTGCCCTCGTCGCCCCAGTCGACCTGAGCCTGGCTGCCTGGGATCACTTCGAAGCGGCGGTGCAGCCGTCGCATCTCGTCCACGGACATGCCCAGCTCGGCCGCGATCCGGGGGCGGGCCTCCTGCAAGTACAGCTTGACGCGCTGGTAGCTGCCGGTGAAGCCGTACTCGGCCACCAGCCGCTCGTGCACCACCGTGCCTTTGATCAGCAGCTCGGCCCGGAGCATCGCATCGATGACCGCAGCGAACTGACGGACCATCTGAGCCTTCTGACGTACCGGCCGCGCGGCCGCCTTCGGCGGCCCGTCCTCCACACCGTCGGCCAGGTACTTCTTCACCGTCCGCCAGTCCAGACCGGTCTCCCGGGCGATCTCCGCCAGTGTCGCCCCGGCCTCCAGCAGACCACGCCACCGACGCAACTCCAGCCAGCGTTCCGCATCCAGAACCATCCGGCACCCCGCAGCACAACCGACGCCATCAACGCCGCCGAGCCTGGCCGAGACACCTCACTGACGCGACCGACACGTGCACACAGACCTACACATCTACCCGTACGCACTCATGCACATCTCGTCGTACCGCGACA
>NZ_WJBG01000242.1 GCF_009709555.1 Streptomyces blattellae
TCGATTCGGGTCACGTTCCCGAACCGGCATTACGATCCCAGGCTCGGTGCCGATATCTGGCACCGCAATCTGGACCTGTACCTGCACGCCGACTCGGTCGGGCTGGACGTGATGGTCAACGAGCACCACGCCACCCCGTCCTGCATCGACTCGGCCCTGGCGGTCATCTCCGGGGCGCTGGCGCGGCAGACGACGGACGCGCGGATCCTGCAGCTGGGCAACCCGGTCGCCAACCGGCGCGACCCGGTGCGCATCGCGGAGGAGACCGCGCTGGTCGACGTGCTGTCGCGGGGCCGCCTGGAAGTCGGCATGATCCGAGGTGTTCCCTACGAGGTCATCCCGGCCAACTCCCACCCGGTCGGCACGAATGAGCGGATGTGGGAGGCGCACGACCTGATCAAGGCGGCGTGGACCTCGCACGACGGTCCGTTCAACTACGAGAGCGAGAACTTCCAGTTCCGCAACGTCAACATCTTCCCGCGGCCGTATCAGGACCCGCATCCGCCGATCTGGTTCGTGGCGATGAGTCCGGGCACGAACGTGAAGCTCGCCGAGTACGGGTATGTGTCCGCCAGTTTCCTGCTGGGGTATGACACGCGGCCGTTGTTCGACGTCTACCGCAAGCAGTGGCGTGAGCTGGGCCGTCCCGGCGAGGCGCCCATGGACAGGTTCGCCCTGATGGCCCTGGTCTACTGCGCCGACACCGAGGCCGCGGCACGGAGCGGCGCCGAGAAGCTCAGCTGGTTCGTCAACGGCCCCGGACGCAAGATCCCGCCGCAGTTCGCCGGCCCTCCCGGATACAACAGCGTCGAGGCGACCGTCCGTATGCTCCGCCAGCGCGCCGCCGGGAATCGCCAAGTCGCCGGTGGACAGGGCGTGGCCGCGGCCTTCGACGTGGAGTCCATGAGCAAGAAGGGCACGCTCATCTACGGGACCCCCGACAGCGTCTACGAGCAGCTCCTCAGCCTCTACAAGGCAGTCGGCGGCTTCGGCCACCTCCTCCTGCACGGCCACGCCGGCCACATGGAGTACGAGGAGACCTCACGGAGCCTCACCCTCCTGGCGCAGGAGGTCCTGCCCCGCCTTCGAGAAGCCGAGCTCGACATCGAGTTCGACGAAGTCCCGGTCACGCCCACAGGAGGTGCAGCGTCATGAGTTCGTTGGACGGTGTGAAAAGTCGCTTCGTCAATGTCGACGGCATCCGGACCCATTACCTGGAGGCGGGTGACGGGCCTGTCGTGGTGCTGTTGCACAGCGGGGAGTTCGGAGCGGCGGCCGAGATCAGCTGGGAGTTCAACATCGGCCCGTTGTCGCAGCACTTCCGGGTGATAGCGCCTGACTGGCTGGGCTTCGGGTACACCGACAAGATCTTCGACTTCAGCTCGGGCAACGCCGCCGGGGCCTTCGCCCGGCGCCTTGAGCACATGCGCCGGTTCCTGGAGGTCATCTCGATCGACGAGGCCGACTTCGTGGGCAACTCGATGTCGGCGGGACTTCTCCTGGAGATGACGACGAGGGAGAAGCCGCTGCTACCGGTGCGCAGGCAGGTGATCATCAGTGGCGGTGGAGCGGCGACCGTGAACGACGCCCGTCGGGCGGTGCTGGAGTACGACTGCACCCCCGAGGCGATGAAGCGCATCCTGCAGGCGATCTTCGTCGAGGAAGCACTGATCGACAACGAGGACTACATCAAGCGACGAGTCGAGATGAGCATGGTCCCGGGTGCATGGCAGTGCAGTGCCGCGGCTCGGTTCCGCATGCCGGGCGAGGACGGCACGTCGGCTGCGCCCGCCAACCGACTGGCCAGCGCGCCGCTCGAGAACATCCGTGTGCCGACGCTCCTGATCGCCGGGGAGAAGGACCGCCTGCGACCGCTGGAGGACATGCAGGATTTCCACCGCAGGATCCCGGACTCGAAGTTGATCGTCCTGCCGAACACGGGACACTGCTCGAACATCGAGCGTCCCGACGAGGTGAACAGCGCCGTCATCGGATTCTTCTCGGAGCCTGCCCCGGCGGAGTGACCTCTGTCGTCGCCGGCCGGAAGTCCGGTCTGGACGGCGTGGTCCGAACCGGACGGCGTCCCAGGGACAGGTCTGCGCGCCCGCCGCATCAGCGGCGGGCGAGCCCCGCCCGGGCGCGGCGGCGACGTAGCCGACTTCCACCACCGCGAGGTACTTCGATGGACACTCAGACCCCACCCGGCAGTCCGCTCAGCCGCCGTGAGGTCCGCGTCGTGCTGGGCGCCCTGTTGGCAGGGATGCTGCTCTCCGCGCTCGACCAGACGATCGTCGCCACTGCCGTGCCCACGATCGCGGGCGACATCGGCGGTTTCGACAACCTGCCCTGGGTCTACACCGCATACCTGCTGACGAGCACCACCACCACGCCGTTGTACGGGAAGCTGAGCGACGTCTTCGGCCGCAAGGTGATCTACCAGATCGCGATCGTGCTGTTCCTGGCCGGGTCGGTCCTGTGCGGACTCGCGCAGGACATGACGCAACTCATTCTGTTCCGCGGTCTCCAGGGCGTCGGCGCGGGCGGCCTGACGGCGATGGCGTTCGCGATACTGGCCGACATCGTCTCTCCTCGCGAGAGGGGCCGCTATTCAGGCTACTTCGGCGGGCTGCTCGCCTTTGCGAGTGTCCTGGGTCCGCTGCTCGGCGGCTTCTTCGTCGACCACCTGTCGTGGCGATGGATCTTCCTCGTCAACGTACCCATCGGCGTTGCCGCGCTGTTCGCCACGACCACAGCGCTGCGCCTGCCCTTCGCCCGGCGCCCGCAACGCCTCGACTTGGCGGGTGCCGCTCTCCTCATGGGCGGCGCCACGACGCTGCTGCTGGTCCTGGAGTGGGGCGGGAACGAATACGCGTGGGCGTCGGCCACGATCGTCACGCTGGGCGCCGCCGCGCTGCTGCTGCTCGTGGCCTTCCTTCTCTGGGAGCGAAGAGCCGCCGAGCCGATCCTGCCGCTCGGTATGTTCCGGGACAGCATTTTCACGCTCGGCGTGACCCTGAGCTTCCTCGCAGGCTGCACCATGTTCGGCGCGATCCTGTTCCTGCCGCTCTTCCAGCAGACCGTGACCGGTGCGTCCGCGACCAACTCCGGCCTCTTGCTGCTGCCGCTGATGGCCGGCCTCACGGGGACGTCGATCGTCACGGGTCACGTCGTCACGGCGACCGGTCGCTACAAGGTCTGGCCCATCGTGGGGACGGCGGTCTCGGCGACGGGGATGTGGTTGCTGAGCCGGATGGACCCCGGTACGAGCCAGTTCGAGACCTCGGTCAACATGTTCGTGCTCGGCCTCGGCATCGGCATGACCATGGGCGTCTTGATCCTCGCTGTGCAGAACTCCGTGGGCCGGCGCGACCTCGGCGTCGCGTCATCGGCGATCAACTTCTTCCGCTCGATGGGCGGCGCGGTCGGCACGGCGGTGTTCGGCGTCATCTTCACGACACGTCTCAGCCATGAGTTGAGCGACGTCCCAGCCTCTGGCGACCCGTCAGAGCTGGCCGGCAGCCCGGAACGGATCCAGGCCCTTCCCGATCCCGTCGAGGCGGCCGTCGTCGAAGGGATGTCGCGCTCGATCGGTACCGTGTTCCTCGTCCTTTCCGTGGCGCTGCTGGTCGGACTCGTCCTGGCCTGCTTCCTCCGCGAGATTCCGCTTCGCGACAGTGCCCACATCGGCCGCGGCGACGCCGTGGGAGTCGATCCGCCGGGAGTGGTGACGGCAGGAGAGGGACAAGCGCCCAAGCGGCGGGGCCGCCGGTGGGGTCGCCGCGAGGAGGAGCCCGGCTGATGAGTCCGCACCCCTCTTGATGAAGCCGGGACCGCGACTCGGTGCCGTGTCAGGTCATGGCCGGCGGTCGGCACAAGACAGAGCAAGTCCGTTGCACGCGCACCGAAGGGGAGGCCTACCATCGCTGGCATGTCGACCACCGGCCGGGAGACGACCGGCCCTCTCGCCGGAGCCGGCGGCGCCGTGCCGACCGGGGCCCTGTGGCGCAGACTTCTCGCCAGGCTCGTCGACGCGACCGCCGTCCTCGCGGTGCTCTGGGTGCTCGTCGTCCTGCAGATCTTCTGGTTCATGGGGGACGCCACCCGGCGCCTCGACCCCGAGCCGTGGGGTTCGGCCTTCGTCCCGTTGGTTGCCTTCGTGGTGCTGAGCGCGACGTACGAAGTCGTGTTCCTGAGGTTCAACGGTGGTCAGACGCCGGGGAAGGACCTGCTCGACATCCGTGTCGTCGCCCGGAGTGCCGACAGTCCGGAACTGTCGCTCCCCAGGGCGTTGCTGCGGTGGCTCCTCCCCGGACTGCTGCTTCTCGCGTGGCCGCTGTGGCTGGGCGCACTGGCTGTGGCCGGGACCGCCGTCACCACGCCGCTGGGGACCCGTCCCCGCGCGGCACACGATTACCTGGCCGGCACGGAGGTCGTCCACTACCGGCATGCGGATCACGTCGGCCAGGACGCCGACTGAGCGCTCCGCTGGGTGTGTCGATATGCGGCTCCGCCGCGGGGCCGTGGTGTGCCGTCGTTCGACCGCGGCGCCATCGTGGCGGGTCGCGCCCGTGCGGTGGAGCCGCATGCCGATAGAGCCTCGCGCCCCTTTGGGGCGCTGCCGAACCGCCGGATCGTCCTCATGGGGCGCGGCGGTGACCGTCCCGCGTGAAGGCCCAGGCCCGTAGGTGAGCTGACCCGGTACGTCGGTGACGGCCGTGGTCCGCGGGCCGGCCACAACTGCCTTCCCGGGCGCCAGATGCCCGGCCGTCCCTGAGACGCCCTCGCCGACCAGCACGTCCCGACAGGTTTTACCTTCGCCCTTGATTGACTGACCGGCCAGTCAGGTCTACGGTCGGGCCACTGTCGTGACGACGTCGGCGAAAAGAGGGATACCGATGGGACACGGGAGAACGATGCGTGCGGTGGTGGCGGTGGCGATCGCGAGCTGCGTCCTCGCGGCATGCGGAGATGACGGCGAGCCGGAGAGCGCGAGCCCGACGGGCGACTCGACGTGCACGGAGGGCCGGGTCGGGGGAGAGGTGACCATGGGGTCGCTGAGCCAGGTCACGGGCCTCGATCCGGTGGTGAACCTGGGACTCGGCGGCACGGGCGCGAACGAGGTGATCGCGCTCTACGACACCTTGGTCCGGTATGACCCCGAGACCGACGAGTTCGTCCCGGTGGTGGCGGAGTCGCTGAAGCCCGACGAAGATTTCGCCGAGTGGACCCTGAAGTTGCGCGAGGGAGTCACCTTCGGCAACGGAGACGCCCTGACCGCGGAGCAGGTGCGGGACAGCTTCGCTCGCCATCAGGACCCGGCGAACCGCTCCGCGGCCCACCGGGAGTCGCTGGCGGTCACGGAGATGGAGATCGTCGACCCACTGACACTCGTCTTCCACCTGGACGAGCCATGGAGCCGGTTCCCGACCCTGCTCGCCGACCTCCCGGGGATGGTCACGAACGGCTCGGTGGTCGAGCGGCAGGGTGAGAACTTCAACACCGCTCCCACGGGCGGCGGCGTCGGCCCCTACGAGGTGCAGACCTTCACTCCGGGGGAGAAGCTGGTACTCAAGGCCAAGGACGACTGGTGGGGTGGGCCGGTGTGCATCCGGACGCTGCGGTTCGTCGTGATCACCGGTAGCCAGGCCACGTATGACGCGTTCAAGAACGACGACATCCAGCTCGCGTTCCTGCGTGCGCCCGATGTGATCGCGCAGGCCGAGGACGACGGAGTCCAAGGTCTTTCCACGATCGACAACGCAGGAAGCACCATCATTCTCAACACCGCCGAGGGGCCGGCCGCCGACCCGTTGGTGCGACGGGCCCTGGCGGCTGCGATGGATCCCGAGGTGATCAACCAGCGTGCGTACGGCGGCGCCGGCCTTCCCGGCACCGCGCTCATCAACGAGCAGTCGATCCTCTACGACGGTCTCGCGGGCCCCGAGC
Source organism: Streptomyces blattellae (assembly GCF_009709555.1). Lineage (GTDB taxonomy): Bacteria > Actinomycetota > Actinomycetes > Streptomycetales > Streptomycetaceae > Streptomyces > Streptomyces blattellae. The sequence goes on from NZ_WJBG01000242.1 coordinate 5,947, forward strand.
CCGACGCGGACCGGGCGGCCGATTTGGTGGAGCGGGCGAAGGCGGCCGGCTGGGACGGCCGCCTCAAGATGCCGTGCCAGAACTCGCCCGAGGGCAACAACGTCTGTCTGGCGATGAAGGCGATGGCGGAGGCCGCCGGCATGAGCGTCACGATCGAGCAGATGGCTCCGCAGGACTTCATCTCGACCGTCCTGGTCGACCGGAGCTTCGACATCGCCTCCTGGAGCATGCCGCTGTCCGAGGCCGAGCCGGCAGTGCGGCTGTCGGCCGCCGTCGGAACCGGCGGCGGGCTGAACCCGGGTGGATATTCCAACGCCGAGATGGACGCCGCCCTCGCCGCCCTGCGAGCCGCCCCGGATGCCGCCGACCGCCGGCAGGCGCTGGCCGGCATCCAGGAGATCTGGAACGAGACGCTCCCGAGTCTCGTCATCGCGGCGAACGAGAACTTCATCGCGATCAGCGATGCGGTCAAGGGCGTGCGGCTCTCACAGAACTCCCAGATCTACTTCGACTCGGCCTACGTCGACGACTGAACTTGAGGCCGGTGCCCGGGGCCTGTCTCAGCCTGAGTCGTAACCCACCGATAACACGACCAAAACCTTGACTGACCGATCAGTCAAGGTTAGTTTGCAGCAGCCGATGTGTCGACGGTCACGTGCACGGAGCGCACAAAGGGGCGCCAACTCGTTGCCGCGGAAGCCGTGACGACCGTTCAACGAGAGGGGCAGAAATGAAGCGAACGCGCAAGGCGCGGCTGACGATAGCCACGCTGGTGGGGGGCCTTCTGCTGACGGCGTGCGGCAGCAGCTCCGATGATTCAGAGGAGGCGGCTGACAACGGCCCTGCGGCATGCACCGAAGCCAACATCGGCGGCGAAGCGAGCATGGCGACGCTGAGCCAGGCACCCGGGCTCGACCCCGTGGTGAACCCGGGCACGGGCGGCAGCGGCGGCAACGAGGTGATCGCGCTGTACGACACCTTGGTGCGCTACGACCAGAAGAGCGACGAGTTCGTCCCGGTGGTGGCGAAGTCCCTCGAACCCAACGCCGACTCCACCGAGTGGACCCTGAAGCTGCGCGAGGAGGTCACCTTCGGGAACGGCGATCCCCTGACCGCGCAGCAGGTGCGGGACAGCTTCGCCCGTCACCAGGACCCGGACAACCGGTCCGTGGACTACCTGGCGTCGCTGGCGGTCACGGAGATGGACGTCGTCGACGACCTGACGCTCGTGTTCCACCTCGACGAGTCCTGGGCCCGGTTCCCGACCTTGCTCGCGAACATGGCGGGCATGATCACCAACAGCTCGGTGGTCGAGCAGCAGGGTGAGAACTTCAACACCGCCCCCACGGGCGGCGGCGTCGGCCCGTACGAGGTCGAGAAGTTCACGCCGGGCGAGGAACTGGTGCTCAAGGCCAAGGACGACTGGTGGGGTGGCCCCGTGTGCATCCAGACGCTGCGCTTCGTCACCGTCGCCGGCGGCGTCCAGCCGGCCTACGACGCGTTCACCAACGGCGACATCCAGCTCGCCTTCCTGCGCGGTCCGGAAGTCATCGCACAGGCCAAGGAGGACGGCGCCGCCGGCTTCTCCACGGTCGACAACGCCGGGTACACCATCGTCCTCAACCACGAGAACGGCCCGACGGCCGAGCCTCTGGTCCGGCAGGCTCTGGCGGCGGCCATGGATCCCGAGGTGATCAACGAGCGTGGGTACGGCGGCAAGGGGCGCCCCAGCAGTGCGCTGATCGACAAGGACTCGGTCCTCTACGACGGTCTCGAAGGGCCCAAGGCCGACGCGACCGAGGCGGCCGATCTGGTGAAGCAGGCCAAGGCCACGGGCTGGGACGGCCACCTCGACCTGCCGTGCCAGAACAGCGTCGAGGCCAACAACGTCTGCCTGGCGATGAAGGCACAGGCTGAGGCGGCCGGCATGACCGTGAAGATCGAACCGATGGCGCCCAACGACTTCATCACCAAGGTCCACGTCGACCGCGACTTCGAGTGGGCGGCGTGGAGCATGCCGCTCTCCGACGCCGACCCGTGGCTGCGCCTCTCAGCCGCCGTCGGGACCGATGGCGCACGGAACGCGGGCGGATACTCCAACGCCGAGATGGACGCGGCCCTCACCGCCCTGCGCGCGGCCCCGGACACCGCTGCCCGCCAGGGGGCCCTGGCCGACGTCCAGGAGGTCTGGAACGAGACCCTCCCGGCCCTCGCGTACGGCGCCAACGAGAACTACGTCGTGGTCGATGACTCGATCAAGGGACTTCAGGAGTCGCAGTACTCCCAGGTCTACTTCGACACGGCGTACATCGCCGACTGATCGCGAGCTGGGTGTCCCCGGCCCGGGAAGTCGGGCCGGGGACGCGGCAAGGTCCAAGGCGACGGTGGTCCGACAAGGAGCAAGCATGTGCATGGTGTGGCAGCTGATGAACATGGGTGACGTGCCGTGGCACACGCCACCTGTGCGGAGCCGGTGCCGGACGGAGGTGGTCGCCGGTGCTGCGTAGCCTCGGCGCACGGCTCCTCCGACTGGTGCCGGTGCTGTTTCTCGTGTCGTTGGGGACCTTCTTCCTCGTCGACCTCGTACCAGGGGACCCCGCCGTGGCGATCCTGGGTTCCAACGCCACGCCGGAGCAGTACGAGGCGGTTCGCGCCGAGCTCGGGCTGAACGAATCCGTCGTCACGCGCTACTTCGACTGGCTGGGGGACACGCTGCGGGGCGACCTCGGCGAATCGCTGACCCCGCCGACGCAGTCGGTGACCGATCTCATCCAGTCCCGGCTGCCCGTCACCATCCAGATCGCGACCATGGCCATGCTGATCTCGGTGACGGTGTCCATCGTGCTGGCGCTGGCAGCGGCCTACCGGCCGGGCAAGGTGTTCGACCGGGTGACCAGCGGCACGGCGTTCGCCGCCATCGCGGTGCCCCAGTTCCTCACCGGCCTGCTCCTCATCTTCTTCGTGCTCTTCCACACCGACTTGGTCCGCTGGTTCGTGCTGGTGGCCGGGATCGCGGGCGCGGTGCTGATCGCGGTTCGAGCGGTGGGAGGGGTGACCGACCATCCCCCGGGCAACGAACGGGTACGCGCGGCGGCGATCAGGGCGGTCCTCGCGCTCGCGGTGGTCGGGTTCGCGGTGTTGCTGTTCGCCAGGTTCCCGGAATTCCCACGGCAAGGCTTCACCCGCATCAGCGAGGACGGCCTCTGGCCCAGCTTGCGCGACGCCTTCCTGCCGGCCCTCACCCTGGCCGTGGCCGAGATCGCCATCTTCATGCGGCTGCTGCGCAACGACCTCATCACGACACTGCAGGAGGACTACATCCTGTCGGCGCGAGCCAAGGGGATGCCGCCGTGGCGAATCCTCGTGCGCGACGCGTTGCGTCCCTCGTCGTTCTCGCTGATCACGGTGGCGGGCGTCGCGCTCGGGCGACTGATGGGCGGCACCGTCATCGTGGAGACCATCTTCAACCTGCCTGGCATGGGAACGCTCATCGTCAACGCCATCGGGGCGCAGGACGTGCGGGTGATCCAAAGCTCCGTCCTGGTGATCGCCGTCTTCTACGTGCTGGTGAATCTCCTGGTCGACCTGTCCTACAGCCAACTCGATCCGAGGCTTCGCCGTGGCCGTGTCTGAACCCACCGAAACCAAGCCGGTCGTCCAGCCTGCCACGATCGGCGCTGACGTCGCAGCCGGCACAGCTGCTGGAGCGTCCGATATCGACGCCATGCTCCCACGAAGGCGGTCACGCCTGCTGAGGTTCGGCGTGCCGACGGCCGTCGCGGGCATCGCCCTGGTCGTTCTCGGCGCCGTCGTGATGACCGAGGGGACCACCTGGGTCCGGCTGTCGATGATCGGCGCCGGGCTGCTCGCGGCGTACATCGGCATCGACCGCGTGGCCAAGGCCGTCTTCGGTGCCACCTTCGACACCGGGCTCTGGATGGCGGCCGGCTGGCTGGCGCTGATCACGCTCAGCGCCGCCTTCGCCGACCTGCTGCCGTTGTCCGAACACGAGGACGTCTCGAAGACGCTGACCGTGACGCCGATGCTGACGCCCGATCTGTTGTCGTCCCATCCCCTCGGTACCGACTCCCAGGGCCTCGACGTACTGGGCGGAGTCATCTACGGGGCACGCGTGTCACTGGTCGTCGGCGTCGGCGCGACGGTGCTCGGCATGGTCCTCGGAGCGGCCATCGGCCTCGTCGCCGGCTACCTGCGCGGCATCGTGGACGCGGCCGTGGGCCTGGTCGGGGACGCCATGCTGGCGTTCCCGCCCCTGATCCTGCTGCTCGCCATGGTCGCGGTGCTGGAGCCCAGCATCTTCAACACGACCATCGCGCTCGCCATCCTCACCGTGCCCACCTACATCCGGCTCACCAGAGCCAACACGCTGCTCTTCGCACAGCGTGAGTTCGTGCTCGCCGCCAAGGCGCTCGGCGCGAAGAACCGGCGCATCATCGTGCGCGAACTCCTGCCCAACGTCGTCCTTCCCGTCGTCTCCTACGGCGTCATCGTCGTCGGGGCACTCGTCGTCGCCGAGGCGTCGCTCAGCTTCCTGGGCGTCGGTGTCCAACGGCCCACACCGACCTGGGGAAACATGATCGCCGCCGCGCAGTCGCGGTTCGAAAGCGATCCGCACCTCGTGTTCATCCCCGGTGCCTGTCTTTTCCTGACCGTCTACGCCCTGAACCGAGTGGGCGAGAGCGCACGCGCGGTCTGGGACCCGCGACAGAGGGAGTTGTGACGCACATGTCCGACAGCAGCACGCTGCGCCCGACCGAGTCCGCGCCCCAGGAGGACGGAGCACCGGACGCGCACGTGGCCCCGCAGCAGGCGTCGCCGGCGCTTCTCGAGGTCCGCGATCTCCACACGCACTTCAAGACGCCACGTGGCATCCTGCGCGCCGTGGACGGGGTCTCCTTCACGCTCGAACAGGGCGCCACGCTCGGCATCGCGGGTGAGTCGGGCTCGGGGAAGTCCGCTCTCGTGCGCTCGATCATGGATCTCACCGCCGCGAACGCCATCCGGCCCACAGGGCATGTGATCTTCGACGGCCGGGACATGACCGAGATGCCGAGGTGGGAGGCGCGGCACTTCTGGGGCCCGCAGATCGCCATGGTGTTCCAGGACCCCATGACCTCACTGAATCCGGTCAAACGGGTGGGAGCCCAGCTCACGGAGTCGATGCGGCACCACCTGGGACTGTCCCGGCGCGACGCACGCAGCCGGGCGATCGACCTTCTCCACCAGGTGCGGATCCCCGAACCGAAGCGACGCCTCGACCAGTACCCGCACGAACTGTCGGGTGGCATGAGGCAGCGGGTGACGATCGCCATCGCCCTGGCCTGTGAACCTCGACTCCTGATCGCCGACGAGCCCACCACAGCCCTGGACGTGACGGTCCAGAAGCAGATCCTCGAACTGCTCGCCAGTCTTCAGGAGGCTCACCACATGGCGATGATCCTCATCACCCATGATCTCGGCGTCATCGCCGGTTACACCGACCGCACGGCTGTCATGTATGCCGGGCAGGTGGTCGAGGAGGCATCCACGACCACCCTGTTCGACGAGGTGCGCCACCCGTACACGAACGCTCTGCTCGCATCGATTCCCCGTGTCGAGGAGGCCAGCCACGTGAGACTCGAAGCGATCAGCGGGCGCCCCCCGGACATGACCGCGCCGCCGGCGGCCTGCCGGTTCGCGGCACGCTGCCGCCTCGCCCAGGACAAGTGCCTCACCGACGCGCCGACACTCGTCCAGGACGGGAGCGAGGGTCACAGGTTCAGGTGCTTCTATCCCGTAGGAACCGGCGACGGTGTGAACGCTCTGAAGAAGAACCTGGAGCGAGGGTCCTCCGCCGCCGGGTTGCCCCTCAAGTCGAAGGTGACGAGCTGATGGCCGGCGTCGTGATGGACCACATGCGGCACTCCGACAAGGCCCTGCTGCGCGTCGAGGATCTCGTGGTCGAGTTCCCGGCACGCCGGAAGCAGGTGGTTCACGCGGTGTCGGGCGTGAGCTTCGACGTGCTCGAAGGCGAGACGCTCGGCATCGTCGGCGAGTCAGGCTGCGGCAAGTCCACGACGGGACGCGCCATCATGCAGCTCCCGCGTCCGACGAGCGGCAGTGTCTCGTTGGAGGGGGTCGAACTGACCTCCCTCAAGGACGAGGAGCTGCGGCGTACCCGCACCCGGATGCAGCTGATCTTCCAGGACCCGATCTCCTCGCTGAACCCGCGGCGCAGCATCAAGGACATCGTCGCCGAGGGGCTCACCATCCAGGGCGTCCCGAAGGACGTGCAGGCGAAGCGGATCGAGGAGGTGCTGGAAGCGGTCGGGCTGGACCCGGCGGGTGTCGGGGGCCGCAGACCACGCGAGTTGTCGGGCGGCCAGTGCCAGCGGATCTGCATCGCCCGTGCCGTGGCCCTGGAACCGAAGCTCCTGATCTGCGACGAACCGGTCTCGGCACTCGATGTCTCGGTGCAGGCCCAGATCCTCAACCTGCTCCAGGACATGAAGGCGCGCTACCAGCTCACCATGGTCTTCATCGCCCATGACCTCGCCGTCGTGAAGAACATCAGCGACCGGATCATGGTCATGTACCTTGGCAAGACCTGCGAGATCGCGGCGCCTGACGATCTGTTCGCCCGCCCGCGGCACCACTACACGAGCGTTCTGCTCAACTCGATCCCGCAGCCTGACCCGCGGCAGCGCAGCAAGGGCGTGGAGATCGCCGGCGAGCTGCCCTCACCCCTCGATCCGCCGTCGGGTTGCCGGTTCCGCACGCGGTGCCCGGCCGCCACCGACCTGTGTGCGACCAAGGAGCCGGAACTGCGCGAGCTGGCTCCGGGGCACTTCACCGCTTGTCACCATCCAGTTCAGACAGGTCAGGACCAGGAAAGGAAAGTTCCATGACCACCATCAGTGCCCTTGTGTCGCGAGGCAAGGAAGCCCCCTTCACTCTTGAGACACTCGAACTGGCCGAGCCGGGCCCTGACGAAGTCCTGGTGAAGATCAGCGCCGCAGGGCTGTGCCACACGGATCTCGCCGTGCTGGGCGGCCCGATGATGATGTGGCCCGGGGTACTCGGCCATGAAGGGGCCGGAGTGATCGATCGGGTGGGCACGAACGTGACGGAGGTCAAGCCCGGCGACCACGTGGCCACCACCGTCGGGTGGTGCGGCCGGTGCGCGTCCTGCCTGCAGGGCCGGCCCACGAAATGCGCACGGATGATGCCGCTGAACTTCACCGGCACCCGTGAGGACGGCTCGACGATCCTGACCGCTTCCGACGGATCCCCGGTGGGCGGACGGTTCCTGGGGCAGTCCTGCTTCGCGACCCACGCGCTCCTCTCGTCCACCAGTGTCATCCCCGTCCCCGACGACCTCGACTTCACGATCGTCGCCGCCCTCGGATGCGGCCTCCAGACCGGATCAGGGGCCGTTCTCAACACGCTCCGGGTCAGCCCTGGAGACAGCATCGTCATCTCCGGGGTGGGGCCGGTCGGACTGGGGGCCGTCATGGCGGCCCGGGCGGCGGGCGCCACCCGGATCGTCGCGATCGACCTGCTCGCGTCGCGTCGTGAGCTGGCCCTCGAAGTGGGTGCGACACACGCGGTCGACGGGCGCGGCGACAACGTGCTGGCGCAGATCCAGGAGGCTGTCGGCGGTCCGGCAGACTTCGCCTTCGACTCGACCGGGGTCCCTGAGGTCGTGCTGACCGACCTCGCCGCGCTCAAGCTGGACGGCCACTTCGCAGCCGGAGCATCCGGGCTCGGGGCCGCGTCGCAGTCACCGGTGATGCTGGGGAAGACGATTCACAACGTCGTCGCCGGCGACTCCGTTCCGCGCCTGTTCCTGCCCCGCCTGATCGACCTCCACCGGCACGGAATGTTCCCCGTCGAGCGGCTCATCACCACCTATCCGCTGGCGGACATCGACACCGCCATCGAGGACACGCAGGTCGGAAAGGCCACCAAGGCCATCCTGACCACGGCCTGAGCGGACCGTCCGAAGCGGTCGCGTCCGCCCCGGGACGGATCGATGCCCACTAAAACCCGCTGAGGGCGGCCAGGCCCACACAAGCCTGGCCGCCCTCGCGGTCTCTTCGGCAAGCGCGCCTTCGTCAGGCGTCGTAGGTGTAGAAGCCGCGACCGCTCTTGCGGCCGAGGTGGCCTGCGGCGACCATGCGGCGCAGCAGGGCGGGCGGTGCGTACAGCGGTTCCTTGAACTCTTCGTACAGCGATTCGGCCACCGCCGACGCGGTGTCGAGACCGATGAGGTCGAGCAGGCGCAGGGGACCCATGGGGTGGGCGCAGCCGAGCTCCATGCCGCGGTCGATGTCGTCCGGGCGAGCGGCCCCCGATTCCACCATCCGCACCGCGCTGAGCAGGTAGGGCACCAGCAGGGCGTTGACGACGAAGCCGGAGCGGTCGGGCGCCTTGATGGCCTGCTTGCCCAGTCGCCCGGCGAGGTCGTGGGTGCGCCGCACGGTCTCCTCGCTGGTGGTGAGGGCGGGGATGAGCTCGACCAGCTGCTGCACGGGCACGGGGTTGAAGAAGTGCATGCCGACGACCTGCGCGGGCCGCTCGGTGACGACGGCGAGATCGACGATGGGGATCGAGGACGTGTTGGTCGCCAGGATCGCCGCCGGGTCTTCGACCGCCTTGTCCAGCGCCCGGATGACGTCGGCCTTGATGTCACGGTTCTCCGCGACGGCCTCGATGACGAACTGACGGTCGGCCATGTCGCCGAGGTCGTGGGTGAACGAGAGCCTGGCGAGGGCCTGGTCCCGCTGCTCCTGGCTGAGCTTGCCGCGCTGTACACCCCTGTCCATGGATGCGGTGATACGACGGCGGCCTGCCTCGGCGGCGTGATGGGTGGCCTCGGCGACGCGGACGTCGATTCCGTTGCGGGCGGCGACTTCGGCGATGCCGGAGCCCATCAGACCGCATCCGACGACACCGAGACGGGTTACGGGATCCATCTGAGGTCCTATCTGTTGAGTAGCGCGCGGGGGTGGGCGTGCGCGTCAGGCCGAGGTCCGGCGGTGAGGACCGCGGCCGTCGGCGCGGTCCGGTCCGGTCAGACGTTCCGCCGGTACTGGCCGCCGACTTCGAAGAACGCCTCGGTGATCTGCCCCAGCGAGCAGACCTGGGCGGCGTCCATGAGGACCTCGAAGACGTTGTCACCGTTGGTGGCCGCGGTCTTCAGCCGGTCGATCGCCTGCGCGGCCTCCTCGCCGTGTACGGACTGGAAGTCGTTGACCCGCCTGAGCTGGGAGTCCTTCTCCTCCTCGGTGGCGCGGGCGAGTTCGAGCTCCTGGGGCGGGAGGTCGTGGCTTGGCCGGAGGAAGGTGTTCACGCCGATGATCGGCAGCGAGCCGTCGTGTTTGCGCTGCTCGTAGAGCATCGACTCGTCCTGGATGCGCCCGCGCTGATAGCCGGTCTCCATGGCGCCGAGGACACCGCCGCGTTCGCTGATCCGGTCGAACTCGACGAGCACCGCTTCCTCGACCAGGTCGGTGAGCTGGTCGATGATGAACGAGCCCTGCAGCGGGTTCTCGTTCATCGCCAGGCCCCACTCGCGGTTGATGATGAGCTGGATCGCCAGCGCCCGCCGTACGGACTCCTCGGACGGGGTGGTGACCGCCTCGTCGTAGGCGTTGGTGTGCAGCGAGTTGGCGTTGTCGTAGATGGCGATCAGGCCCTGCAGGGTGGTGCGGATGTCGTTGAAGTCCATCTCCTGGGCGTGCAGGGAGCGGCCGGAGGTCTGGACGTGGTACTTCAGCTTCTGCGAACGCTCGTTGGCGCCGTACTTGTCCTTCATCGTGACGGCCCAGATCCGGCGGGCGACCCGGCCGAGCACGGAGTACTCGGGGTCCATGCCGTTGGAGAAGAAGAAGGACAGGTTGGGCGCGAAGTCGTCGATGTGCATGCCGCGTGCCAGATAGGCCTCGACGTAGGTGAAGCCGTTGGCGAGGGTGAACGCGAGCTGGCTGATGGGGTTCGCGCCGGCCTCGGCGATGTGGTAGCCGGAGATCGACACCGAGTAGAAGTTGCGGACCTGGTTCGCGATGAACCACTCCTGGATGTCGGCCATCATCCGCAGCGAGAACTCGGTGGAGAACAGGCAGGTGTTCTGCCCCTGGTCCTCCTTGAGGATGTCGGCCTGCACGGTGCCGCGTACGGTCGCCAGCGCCCGCGCGCGCAGCCCGGCCGCTTCTTCGGGCGACGGAGCACGGCCCTCGGCCGCGCGGAACGATTCGATCTGCTGGTCGATGACGGTGTTGAGGAAGAACGCCAGCACGGTGGGCGCGGGGCCGTTGATCGTCATCGACACCGAGGTCGTCGGCGCGACCAGGTCGAAGCCGTCGTAGAGCGCCTTCATGTCGTCCAGGGTCGCGACCGAGACGCCGGAGGTGCCGACCTTGCCGTAGATGTCGGGCCGTTCGGCGGGGTCGCGGCCGTAGAGCGTCACCGAGTCGAACGCGGTGGAGAGCCGGGTGGCCGGCTGCCCCTCGGAGAGCAGTTTGAAGCGCCGGTTGGTGCGGAACGGATCGCCCTCGCCGGCGAACATCCGCGCCGGGTCCTCGCCGTCGCGCTTGAAGGGGAACACTCCGGCGGTGAACGGGAAGTGTCCGGGCAGGTTCTCCCGCCGCCAGAATGTCACCAGCTCCCCGTGGTCGGTGAACCTCGGCAGCGCGACGCGGGGGACCTTGTTGCCCGACAGGGACTCGCGGGTCAGTTTGGTGCGTATCTCCCGGTCCCGGATCTTCACGATCTGCTCGTCGCCGGAGTACGACTCCACGACCGCGGGCCAGTTCTCGAGTTGCTCCGTGATGCCGTGCGGAAGCTGCTTGCGGGCGCCGGCGAGCAGCGACTCCACGTTCGCGGCGTCGGAGCCGGCCTCGACCAGCTCTTCCCTGGTCACGTCCAGGTGCTGCACCCGCCGGGCGGCCCCGGCCAGCCGCTCGGTCTCCGCGTGGTACGCGCGGACGGTCTCGGTGATCTCGGCGAGATAGCGCACCCGTCCCGCGGGCACCACCTGCCGGATGCCGGAGGAGTGGCGTACGTCGACCGGCGCCAGCGTGCCCGCGGACAGCGGCAGTCCCTTCTCGGTCAGGACGGTCCTGAGGTACTGGTAGAGCGCGGTGACACCGTCGTCGTTGAACGCCGCGGCCGAGGTGCCGAACACCGGCATGTCCTCGGGTCGCTGGGTGAACTCCTCGCGGTTGCGGACGAGTTGGCGGCCCACGTCGCGCAGCGCGTCCTTGGCGCCGCGCCGCTCGAACTTGTTGATCGCCACCACGTCGGCGAAGTCGAGCATGTCGATCTTCTCCAGTTGCGAGGCGGCGCCGAACTCCGGCGTCATGACGTACATCGAGGCGTCGACGAACGGCACGATCGCCGCGTCGCCCTGGCCGATGCCCGGGGTCTCCACGATCACCAGGTCGAACCCGGCTGCCTTGACCACGTCGATCACGTCGGACAGGTGCTCGGGCAGTTCATGGCTGCCGCGGGTGGCGAGGCTGCGGAAGAAGACCCGGTTCCCGTCGAGGGAGTTCATCCGGATCCGGTCACCGAGCAGCGCGCCGCCTCCTCGGCGGCGGGTGGGGTCGACCGCGAGCACCGCGATCCGCAGCTTGTCCTGCTGGTCGACACGGAACCGGCGCACCAACTCGTCGGTCAGGGACGACTTCCCGGAGCCGCCGGTGCCGGTGATGCCGAGCACGGGTGTGCCCCGGCCCGCCGCGGCGGTTCGCAGCTGTTCCCGCAGCTCCGTGGGCAGCTTGCCGAGTTCGGCGCCGGTGATGGCACGGGTGACCGCGAACCGGTCGCCGGCCAGAACGCCGGCGGCGTCGGCCGGCTTGCCGTCCCAGAGGTCGAAGTCGCAGTCCTTCACGACCGAGTTGACCATTCCGGCGAGGCCCATCCGCTGGCCGTCCTCGGGGGAGAAGATGGTCACTCCCGCCCCGCGCAGCCGGGTGATCTCCTCGGGCACGATCACGCCGCCGCCACCGCCCACCACCCGGATGTGGTCCGCTCCCCGCTCGCGGAGCGACTCGACGAGGTACTCGAAGTACTCCACGTGCCCGCCCTGGTAGGACGAGACGGCGACGCCGTGCACGTCCTCCTCCAGCGCCGCGTCCACGACCTCCTGCACCGACCGGTTGTGTCCGAGGTGGATCACCTCGGCGCCCTGGGACTGGAAGATCCGCCGCATGATGTTGATCGATGCGTCATGTCCGTCGAACAGCGCCGAAGCGGTGACCAGACGGACGGGATGCAGGGGGCGGTGAAGAGTGCTCATCGGGGCCTTCCCGGAGAGATCAGGGAAACGCTGACGGAAGAAATACTAGGACGTCCTAGTAAATTACTGGGGGTGAGCGGGGTGTGAGGAGGAGCACAGAGGGTGCAACTCTCCTCGGCTCGAAGCGCCTTGCGCGCCTGCCAGGATTCCGTCACTCGTGCGCGATGGCCGCCAGCACATTCATGCGGGACGCACGCAACGCGGGCAGCAGGGCGGCGATCACACCCACGACCGCCGAGCCGATGACCACCGCGATGATCGTGGTCCACGGGATCGCGAACGCCGTCATGCCCTGCAGTGCCAGCACCTGCTGGGTGCACACGCCCCAGACCAGTCCCAGGGCGAGCCCCAGGACCGCGCCGAACACCGCGATCACCACCGACTCCAGCCGGATCATCCGGCGCAGCTGGCGCCGCGTGAGTCCGATGGCCCGCAGCAGGCCGATCTCCCGGGTCCGCTCGACGACCGACAGGGCAAGGGTGTTGACCACGCCGAGCACGGCGATGGTGATCGCGAGCCCGAGCAGCGCGTACACGAGGTAGAGCAGGACGGCGATCTGGTCGTGGACCAGCTCCTTGTAGTCAGCGATGTCCCGGACGTCCACCTGCGGATACGCGTCGAGGGTCGTCTCCAGGTCCGTGCGCAGTTCGTCGGCGCTCGTGCCGCGGGAGGCGTTCACATAGACCGCGGAGTCCTGCGCGCCGGGCGCGTACAGCTCCAGCGTGTCCATGCCGAAGTACAGTCCGCCCTGCATCCCGAACCCCTCGGCGGAGTCCTGGTCGGTCAGCGCGCCCACCGTCAGGCCGGCCGTGCGTCCGCTCTGGAACTCGACCGGGATCGTGCTGCCGACGCGCACGCCGTGGTCCCGCGCGAAGTCCCGGTCCATGGCGAGGTGCCCGTCGGCCAGCGCCGCCGCCGTGTCGCCCTGCGCGTACGTGATGTTGGCGACGTCGTCGAGCCGGGGATCGTACGCCCCGGCCGTCGTCTCGACGCGGTCCCCGTCCGGGAGGCTCACCGCGACCGGTGTGAGCCGTGAGCGCACGATGAGCCCGACGCCGTCCGTGTCCTCCACCCGGTTGGTGAGTTCCTCGGGGAAGGGCACGAAATTGCTGTTCTGTACGACGAAGTCGGCGCCGAGCGTGTTGTCGATCTGCTCGTCGAACGACTTTGTGATCGAGGCGCTTGCCACCGACATCCCGCCGACCAGCGCGAGCCCGACCATCAGAGCCGCCGCGGTCGCCCCGGTACGGCGGGGGTTGCGCAGGGCGTTGCGCTGGCTCATCCGGCCGACCGAACCGAACAGCGCCGGGAAGGCACCGCCGAGGACCCGGATCACCGGACGCACCAGCAGCGGGCCCGCGATGACCGTCGCGACGAGCGTCAGGACCACGCCCAGGCCGAGCAGGGAGGCCGCCGAGGATGCCTCCCCCGCGGTGGCACAGCCCACCAGCGCCGCCGCGCCCAGCGCCCCCACGACCGCGCCCGCCACCACGCGCACCCGCACCGGCCGGCCCACCTCCGCGACCTCGGCGTGCGCGAGCGCCGCCATCGGCGAGACGCCCGCCGCGCGCCTGGCCGGGAGATAGGCCGCCACGAAGGTGACGCCGAGGCCGACGACGTACGCCGCGAGAGGCGTCGCCAGGCCGATCACCATGTCGGCGGACCTGATGTTCATGCCGAGCAGGCCCATCAGTTCGATGAGCCCGGCGGCGAGTCCGATGCCGGTGGCCAGGCCCAGCGTGGAGCCGACGAGGCCGAGCAGCAGCGCCTCGGTGAGAACCGAGCGGCGCACCTGGCGCCGATCCGCGCCGAGCGCCCGCAGCAGGCCCAGTTCACGGGTGCGCTGGGCGATCAGCATCGAGAAGGTGTTCACGATCAGGAACACGCCGACCAGGACGGCGATCCCGGCGAAGCCGAGCATCACGTACTTGATGACGTCGAGGAAGCCGCCCAGTTGCTCGACATCCGACTCGGCCTGCTCGTCGGCGGTCCGGATGTCGTAGGTGTCCGCGCCCAGCGCGGCGGTCACGCGCTTCTTGAGCTGCGGGTCGCTGACGTCGTCCGCAGCGTCCACGGAGATGCCGGTGCCGACGTCCGGGTCGCCCAGCAGCCTGGTCTGCGCGGTCTCGGTGTCGAAGAAGACGAGTGCGGCACCGGGGTTGGTGGTGGTGAACGTGGCGATGCCGACGACCTCGGCCCTGAAGGAGCCGGGCGCGGCGATGACGGTGAGCGTGTCCCCGATCGCCACGTCCTTGCTGTCGGCGGTGTCCGCGTCGAGCAGGACCTGGCTCGGCCCCCGGGGGGCGTGACCGGACGTCAGCTCGACGGGGCTGCGGCCGGTCGGGTTCCAGTTGGTGCCGATCGTCGGGGCACCGGTGGTGGGGCCCACCGACTCGTTGTTCTCGTCGGCGACGGTGATGCCGTCCACGTCCACGTCCAGGCGGGCCGACTCGGCTCCCTCGACCTGGGCCGCACGGTCCACGAGCGAGGCCGGCAGGGTGGCCGTGAATCCGGAGGGCAGTGCCTCGTCGAGGTTCTCCTTGGGGCTGACGGTGACGTCGGCCGCGGTCGAGGCGAACAGCCGGTCGAAGGTACGGCTGAGGGTGTCCGAGAAGATCAGGCTGCCCGCGACGAACGCCACGGACAGGATCACGGCCAGCGCGGACAGCAGCAGCCGACCTCTGTGGGCGAGAAAGCTCCGGAGCGTGGCCTTGAGCACGGGATCAGTCCTCCGGGGAAGGCGCGGCGTCGTCGTACCGGCTGCGGATCACATCGAACCGCTTCATCCGTTCCAGGACCGCCTCCGCCGTGGGCCGCTCCATCTCGTCGACGATCCGCCCGTCGCCGAGGAAGAGCACCAGGTCGGAGTGGGCGGCGGCGCCCGGGTCGTGGGTGACCATGACGACCGTCTGCCCGAGGTCGTCGACGGCGTCGCGCAGGAAGCCCAGCACCTCCAGACCGGACCGCGAGTCGAGGTTGCCGGTGGGCTCGTCGGCGAAGATCAGCTCGGGTCGGGAGGCGAGCGCGCGGGCACAGGCGACGCGCTGCTGCTGGCCGCCGGACAGCTGCGACGGCCGGTGCGTGAGCCGGTCCCGCAGCCCGAGCGTGTCGATGACCTGGTCCAGCCACTTCTCGTCGGGCTTCCTGCCCGCGATGTCCATGGGCAGCGTGATGTTCTCGGCGGCGTTCAGCGTCGGGATGAGGTTGAACGACTGGAACATGAACCCGATGCGGTCCCGCCGCAGCCGGGTCAGCTCCCGTTCCCTGAGCCCGGTGATCTCGGTGTCGCCGAGCCACACCTGTCCTGCCGACACGGTGTCCAGCCCCGCCAGACAGTGCATCAACGTGGACTTCCCGGAGCCCGACGGCCCCATCACCGCAGTGAACCGGCCGCGCGTGATGTCCACGTCCACCGAGTCGAGGGCGAGCACCGCCGTCTCGCCCGAGCCGTATCCCTTGGTCAGACCGCGGGCGCGGGCCGCGATCCCGTCGGCCGAGGCGTGCTCCACAGCGGAAGGGGACAAGGCTGCCTCCTCGGTTCAGGAGATCGATTCAGGACATAACGACTTCGTCGTCAGGCCCGAGCCTAATGTGATCCAGCACACACTCGGTATCCCCCTTGGGGTCCGGCCGCTCTCCACCCAGGGGATGAGCCCTTGCCGCCGCTAGCGTTTCGGCGCTAGCTTTGACGTATGGCGAAGACCCAGCTGAACGTACGCGTGGACGAAGGCACCGCCCGCGCGGCTCGCGAACGTGCCCTGGCCCGCGGCATGAGCGTCAACCGCTACATAGAAGAACTGGTCAGACAGGACACCGGGGAGGTCGGCCACACCTTCGTGGAGGCCGCCGCCGACTTCATGAAGCAGTACGAGTCCGTGTTCGCCGAGGAGTTCGGCTCGGACCGTGAGGGCACACGCGAAGGTCGCCGCTGATCCGTTGAGCGATCTCAGAATCGACCTTGCCTGGCTGCTCATGCTCGCCGAACAGAACACGCCCGGAGACCCCCAGGTCACCGACTGGGGCGCGCTCGTGGCCGCCGTCGCACGCCATGAGGCCGAGATATTCGACGTCCCCGTCTACGACAGCCCGCAGGCCCGCGCCGCCGCGCTGCTGCAACTGCTGATCCACGTGCCCGCGCTGGAGCGCTCCAACGCCCTGTTCGCCTCCGCCGTCGCGTACGCCTACCTCGTCGCCAGCGGCCTGAAGGTCGTCACCTCTCCCGAGCAGGTCCGCGACCTGGCCCGGCTGGTGAAGAGCGGCGAGGCGACGGTCCAGGACATCGCGGAGGAACTGCGCCAGTGGAGCCTATGACTCGGTCCGGGGCCGCCACGCCGTGCCCAGCACGCAGTACGAAGTCGGCAGCGTCGGCCCGTTCTCCGGCATCAGCACCCGCCGGTACGGGCCGAGTTCGAACCCGGCGGCTCGCAGTCCGGCGACGGGGTCCCGGGCCAGATGGCAGCCGCCGCTCAGCCGCGGCCACACCGTGCGGTCCAGCGCGCGCTGGGTGAAGCCCATCATCCGGCCGCCGCCCCGGCCGTGCTCGAAGAACCGCACCGCACCGCCGGGCCGCAGTACCCGACGCGCCTCGCCGAGCGCCCGCGGCACATCCCGCACACTGCACAGCACCAGCGACAGCACCACCGCGTCGAAGGCCTCGCTCTTGACCGGCAACGCCTCCGCCGCACCTGGCACCACATCCACCGGCACCTCGGCGCGCAGGGCGGACTCCACCGCCAACTGCCGCAGCAGGCGCTCCGGTTCGATGGCGACGACCTCCGAGACCGTGCTCGGATAGTGCGCGAAGTTCAGGCCGTTGCCCGCGCCGATCTCGATCACCCGCCCCGACAGCCCGGTCAGCATGCGGTCGCGCACGGCACCCATCCCCATGCGGGTCTCCGCGGTGACGCTGATACGGGCGTAGTACCGGGCGAACAGCGGATGGTGCATGGCGTCCCGTGACACCTTGCCGGAGCCGGTGACGGGCCGTTGCGGCATGGCGACCTCCCGGGTGGACGACTGCCCTACCGCGATTGTCCCCCGCGCGCGCCCCGCGAACCCGACGACCCGTCTCACCCTGCTGGGGCATGTGCGGCACGGGCCCCGGATCACCGGCGGCAAGGCGGACTGTGGCTCATGGCGTCCCCACACGCGGAGCCGCCGCCCGTCAGGCCTCGCGGCTCACGGCGCTTCCCGCATGTGGGTCGCCTGGATAGCGCCTGGGGTCGGGGTGCTTCCCGCATGTGGGGGGTGGCCTGGATGGTGCGTTGGGTCGGGGTGCTTCCCGCATGTGGGTCGCCCGGATAGCGCCCTGGGTCGGGGCGCTTCCCGCATGCCGGGTGCTTAGGTGATTCCCCTGGATCGGGGCGCTTCCCGCATGCCGGATGCCCCAGGTGGCGGTCCCTGGGTCAGGGTGCCTCCCGTACCCGGAACGTCTCCGCGTCCCACATGCCGTGCAGGCGTGGGGCCAGCCAAGTAGGGGCCGCCGTGCGGAAGTCGGCGGGGTCGAGTGCTGCGGACCCGGCGGGGAGCGCGCCGAGCAGGGGGGCGTCGGTGACGATCGGCAGGTCCGCGAGGTTGCAGCGGGATGCCAGGTCGGGAGCTTCGGGCCAGCTGCCGATCACGATTCCGGCCAAGTCCAGCCGACGGGACCGGATTTCGCGTGCCGTCAGTTCCGTCGTGTTCAGCGTGCCCAGGCCCGCCGAGGCCACGACCAGCACCGGCGCCGCCAGTAGCCGTGCCGCGTCCGCCAGGGTGCCGCCCGCCGGGTCGAACCGTACGAGGAGCCCGCCCGCTCCCTCCACCAGCACCAGATCGTGCTGGGCGGCCAGCTTGGCGGCGGCCTCGGCGATGTCGTGCGGGTGCACCGGCGCACGTCCGGCCCGTCGTGCGGCCGTCGAGGGCGCCAGCGGGTCGGGATACCGGGCCAGCTCGACCGCCGTCACGGCGCCCGCGAGCCGCGCGACCTCGTCGGCGTCCCCGCGCTCGTCCGGTCGTAGGCCCGTCTGCGCCGCCTTCAGCACGGCCACCGACCGTCCGGCCGCGAGCGCGACGGCGGCGACGGCGGCCGTCGTGACGGTCTTGCCGACCTCCGTGCCCGTGCCCGTGATCACCAGGACCGGCATGTCATCCCTCCCGCGCCGCCGCGCACACCGCACGCGCGATCCGCGCCACGTCCCTGTCACCCGTGACGTACGGCGGCATCGTGTAGACGAGATCGCGGAACGGCCGCAGCCACACGCCCTCGCGCACGGCCGCCGACGTGGCGGCCTTCATGTCCACCGCGTGGTCGAGCTGGACGACCCCGATCGCGCCGAGGACCCTTACGTCCTGGACACCCGGCAGCGTCGCGGCCTCGGCCAGCCCCTCCCGCAGCCCCGCCTCGATCCGCTTGACCTCCGCCGGCCAGTCCTGCCCGAGCAGCAGCTCGATCGAGGCGCAGGCCACCGACGCGGCCAGCGGGTTGCCCATGAACGTCGGGCCGTGCGCCAGCACCGGCACCTCGCCGCGCGAGATGCCCTCGGCCACCCGCGATGTGCACAGTGTCGCCGCCATCGTCATATAGCCGCCGGTCAGCGCCTTGCCGACGCACATCACATCGGGCGTCACCGCCGCGTGCTCCGCGGCGAACAGCGCCCCCGTCCGCCCGAACCCGGTCGCGATCTCGTCGAACACGAGCAGCACACCGTATGCGTCGCACGCCTCACGCAGCACCCGCAGATACGCGGGGGAGTGGAACCGCATCCCGCCCGCGCCCTGCACCACCGGCTCGACGATCACCGCGGCCAGGTCCTCGGCGTGCCGCTCGATCAGCGCGCGCAGGCGGTCGGCGTACGACTCGTCGTACGCCGCCGGCGGCGCGTCGGCGAACACCTGGCGCGGGAGCACGCCGGTCCACAGCTCGTGCATCCCGCCCTCGGGATCGCACACCGACATCGGCTGCCAGGTGTCGCCGTGATAGCCGCCGCGCCAGGTCAGCAGGCGCTGCTTCGCCGGGCGGCCCAGCGAACGCCAGTACTGCAGGCACATCTTGACCGCCACCTCGACCGACACCGACCCGGAGTCGGCGAGGAAGACATGTTCCAGACCGTCGGGTGACATGTCGACAAGGTGCTTCGCGAGCCGTACGGCGGGCTCATGCGTGAGCCCGCCGAACATCACGTGGCTCATCCGGCCGAGCTGTTCGAGCGCGGCCTCGTTGAGCACGGGGTGGTTGTAGCCGTGGATCGCCGACCACCAGGACGACATGCCGTCGATCAGCTCGCCCGCGCCGTCCGCGAGTTTCAGCCGGACCCCGCTCGCCGACTCCACGACGAGCGGCTCCACCGCGCCCGGCATGGGCCCGTACGGATGCCAGACGTGCCGCCGGTCGAGGTCCAGCAGTTCGGGGACGGTCAGGTCAGGCATTGGGCGCGAGGTCCGTTCCGGCCCCTCGGCGGCGTACGGCGACGAGGTCCGTGCGGGCCTCGTTGACCTGCGGACCGACCTGCGGACCGACCTGCGGACCGACCTGCGGACCGACCTGATGGCTGACCTGAGGTGCCTCGGGGGCGGAACCGCAGGCTCCGGCCCCTTCGTGGCATCCACCGCCCGCCCGGTGCTCCGGCAGCGTCACGTGATCCGTGCCCTCCACCTCGAACCCGGCGTCCGCGATCATCTCCAGGTCCGCCTTGCCCGCCTGGCCCTCGGTGGTCAGATAGTCGCCGAGAAAGATCGAGTTGGCCAGGTGCAGTGCGAGCGGCTGCATCGTGCGCAGATGGACCTCACGGCCGCCCGCGATCCGCACCTCGACGTCCGGGCAGACGAACCGCACCATCGCCAGGATCCGCAGGCAGCGCTGCGGGGTGAGGTGCCACTCCTTGGCGAGCGGGGTGCCCTCGACCGGGATCAGGAAGTTGACCGGAACCGAGTCCGGGTCCAGCTCACGCAGGGAGTAGACGACGTCGACCAGGTCCTCGTCCGACTCGCCCATGCCGGCGATCAGTCCAGAGCAGGCGGACAGCCCGGCCGCGTGCGCCTTCTGCACGGTGTCGACGCGGTCGGCGTAGGTGTGGGTCGTGGTGATGTCGCCGTACGTCGCCTCGGAGGTGTTGAGGTTGTGGTTGTAGGCGTCCGCGCCGGCCTCGCGCAGCCGCTCGGCCTGGCCGTCGGAGAGCAGGCCGAGGCAGGCGCACACCTCGACTCCCTCGTTCTGCTCCTTGATCGCCTTGATGGTGCCCGCGACCCGGTCCACGTCCCGGTCGGTCGGACCACGCCCGGACGCCACCAGGCAGACCCGCTTGGCGCCCCCGGCGAGCCCCGCGGCTGCCGCCCGCGAGGCCTCGTCGGGCTTGAGCCAGGTGTACTTCAGGATCCCGGTCGTGGAGCCGAGCCGCTGGGAGCAGTAGGAGCAGTCCTCCGGGCACAGGCCGGACTTGAGGTTGACGAGATAGTTGAGTTTCACCCGTCGGCCGAACCAGTGGCGGCGCACCTTGCCGGCCGCGGCCACCACATCGAGCAGTTCGTCGTCGGAGGTGGCGAGGAGGGCCAGTGCTTCCTCACGGGTCGGCAGCTCGCGCCGAAGCCCCTTGTCCACCAGCGTGTTCAGCAGGTCCATGAGGTCCGATCCTGTCTTACGGGAGCGCCCCGGGCCAAGGAGAGATTCCACAACAGAGCCGGTTGGCTGTGTGGGTATTGCCACATCCTGGGTGGCTGGTCGTGCGACTACTGTCTGTGCACTGCCTACAAATGTCCCGGAGGAGTCATGGCGTTCGGCTGGATCGACGAACAGGCGGAGCTGCGCCGCCGCGCCGGACTGGAACGGACCCTGCGGCCCCGCCCCGCCGACTCTCCGCTGCTCGACCTCGCGAGCAACGACTACCTGGGCCTGGCCCGCCACCCCGAGGTGGTCGAGGGGGCCACCAGCGCGGCCCGCGCCTGGGGCGGCGGCGCCACCGGCTCCCGCCTGGTCACCGGCACGACCGCGCTGCACGCCGAACTCGAACGCGAGCTGGCGGACTTCTGCGGCTTCGAGGCGGCCCTGGTCTTCTCCTCCGGCTACGCGGCCAACCTCGCCGCCGTCACCGCCCTGGCGCCGCACGGCTCACTGATCGTCTCCGACGCCGGCAACCACGCCTCGCTGATCGACGGCTGCAGACTGGCCCGCGGTAGCACCCAGGTCGTCGCGCACGCCGACCCGGACGCCGTGCGCAAGGCGCTCCGGACGCATGACGGCCCCGCCGTCGCCGTGTCCGACACGG
This sequence comes from Streptomyces blattellae, assembly GCF_009709555.1. GTDB lineage: Bacteria > Actinomycetota > Actinomycetes > Streptomycetales > Streptomycetaceae > Streptomyces > Streptomyces blattellae. Next base: position 27,487 of record NZ_WJBG01000242.1, read on the forward strand.
TCTTCTCGGTCGACGGAGACGCCGCCCCGCTGACCGAGTTCGCCACGGCGTGCCGGGAGCACGGCGCCGGTCTGGTCGTCGACGACGCCCACGGCCTCGGTGTCCTCGGCGACGGCGGCCGCGGCGCCCCGCACGCGGCGGGTCTCGCGGGCGCGGGCGACGTCGTGGTGACGGTCACGCTCTCCAAGTCGCTCGGCAGCCAGGGCGGTGCCGTGCTCGGCCCCGCCCGGGTCATCGAGCACCTGGTCAACGCGGCCCGAACGTTCATCTTCGACACCGGTCTGGCCCCCGCCGCGGCGGGGGCGGCCCTGGCGGCGCTGCGGCTGCTGCGCCGTGAGCCGGAGCGGGCGGCGCGGGCGCGTGCGGTGGCACGCGAACTCCACGCGCGCCTGACCGCCGCGGGTCTGGAAGCGGTACGTCCGGACGCCGCGGTCGTCTCCGTGCGCGCGCCGTCCCCGGAGGGTGCCGTGCGGTGGGCGGCCGACTGCCGTACGGCGGGTCTCGCCGTGGGCTGCTTCCGTCCTCCTTCCGTGCCCGACGGCATCTCACGGCTGAGGCTCACCGCCCGCGCGGACCTCTCCGAGGCCCAGGTCGAGCGCGCTGTGGGAGTGATCGGCGAGACGCGACCATGAGTCGGCGTGACATGGCCGTGCGTCGCGTGAACTGATTCAGAGGGGTCGCGGGGCAGGGGCGATCACCGGAACGCGGCCGTGAATCCCGCCCAGCTCTCGGGGGAGAAGAGCAGCGCGGGCCCGGCCGGGTCCTTCGAGTCGCGCACGGCGAGCAGCCCGGCCCCCGGGCCGGAAAGCGGCCGGGCCGTCTCGACGCAGTTGTTCGCACCCGTGCTGTAGCTGCTGCGCAGCCAGCGCACGGCGTGCAGTCGGGTACTGGAAGGTACGTTCCGAGGCAGTGCAGACATGGTGCCTCCTTACACGCTGTCACCAATCGCGGCGATGTAATCCAACGAGTCGTCGGGCGAAAGGGCGTGGAACTGAAGGGTGTTGAAGGCCTCGGTGTAGGCCTGGAGGTCTTCTTTCCGTTCGAGATAGAGGCTACTCGTCAAGTGGTCCAGAACAACCACATCCAGATCAGAAGTGCTCGAAAATGAGAAGATAACGAAAGGACCGGTGATGCCGATGTGGGCACCGGCCGCGAACGGCAGTACCTGAAGCCGCACTTGGGGGTAGCGCGCCGCCTCGATCAGCCGCTTCAACTGCCGCGCCATGACGTCCGGCCCGCCGATCTCCCGGTGCAGCACCGCCTCGTCGAGCACCGCGCTCAGCTCCAGCGGCGGCTGCGAGCGCAGCACGTCCTGCCTGGCCAGGCGCACTTCCACCAGCGCGTCCAGCCGGTCGCCCGCGTCCTCGTCCAGTCCGCCCACCGCGGCCCGGGTCACCGCCCGCGCGTACTCGGGCGTCTGCAACAGTCCCGGTATGACGGAGGTCTCCAGCGTGCGCATCGCGCTGGCCTGGGACTCCAGGCTGATGAAATCCCGGTACGTCGGCGGCAGCACGCCCCGGTACGCATGCCACCAGTGGTGCCTCCCGGCAGTGTCGTCCTGTCCCGCCAACACCAGGAGCAACTCCCGCAGTTGGGGATCCGCCACTCCGTAGACGTCCAGGAGTAACCGCACATCGGCCGGTTTCACCCCGCTCGAACCGGTCTCGATGCGGCTCACCTTGGACTGGTGCCAGCCCACGAGCCGGGCCGCCTCGCCGCTCGTGAGCCCGGCGCCGGTGCGCAGCGTGCGCAATTCGGCACCCAGTTTTCGGCGGCGTACCGCGGGACCGTGCTGCATGGGCTCCTCCTTACTCCTTCCGGGCCGCCCAAATACGGTCTGCCGTCGCAGAGTTCACCGCTTCGAGCGACAGATATATGCATATCTTGGTGGATCGCACCCGTGACCGGCCCGGTGATGGCAGTCTGGCGACGAAGCACCAGTCCGGGACCGTACTCGAACCCTCCGCTCCGTGTCGGACTGCGGTCCCGTGGGAAAGGGACGACGTCGCCATGGCAGACCATCTGGAAGCATCCGTCACTCTGCCGAGCGATCCCGCCTCGGTCTCCGCGGCCCGCACCTACGTCGTCGGCACCCTGGCGGAATGGGGACTGCCGGCCGACACGGAACTGGCCGACACCCTCCGCCTCATCGTCTCCGAACTCGCCACCAACGCCGTACAGCACACTTTCGGGCAGTCACCCACCTTCACGGTGGACATCGAACTCGACCGTGACGAACACCTGCGCATCGGCGTCACGGACAGCCATCCGCGGTTCCCCAAACGGCTGCCCGCGGCCGTCCAGCAGGACAACGGCCGCGGCCTCGTCATCATTCGCTGGCTGACCGCCGAGTTCGGCGGCAAGCTGAGAATCCGGCCCACCCGCGAGGGCGGCAAGACGATCTCCATCGAACTGCCGTGGACGGTACCGGCGCGGCCGGTGACGACGACGGCGGTGCAGCAGGAGCCTTAGAAATCAGATGTGCCGGGCCCGCCTCCCGTTCCAGCTGGGGGGCGCTCCCGGCGTCGGCGGCGTTCCCGCCCGCGTGGTCGAGGGCGTCGCGCCGACGGCCCTCGGTGTGCTGCTCGTTCCCGGATCGCTGGGGTGACGCGGTGACGGCGCGTCAGGACGCCGTCACCGCGTCGCTCAGGTCACTTGACCCGGCCGTACCAGACGCTCTTGGTCCAGATCTTCTGCAGTCGCACGACGTCCCCGGTCTTCGGGGCGTGCCAGATCTTTCCCTTCCCGGCGTAGAGGCCGACGTGGTAGACGTTCGAGCCCGAGTGGAAGAACACCAGGTCTCCGGCCTTGCGGCTCTTGGCCGAGATGTGGCGTGTCTTGTTGTACTGCTGAGCCGCCGTCCGCGGCAGGCTCTTGCCCGCCTTCTTGTACGAGTACAGCGTCAGCCCCGAGCAGTCGAACCGGCGCGGCCCCGTGGCGCCGTACTTGTACGGGGCGCCCTTCTTGGAGGCCGCGACCTGGAGTGCCTTCGTCGCCGGAGTCGCAGCCGCGGCATCTGAGGAGAGACCCGGCACCACGACGGAGCCGCCCACGGCGGCCAGGGTGAGAGCCGAGGCCGTGCCGGCCCGGGCCATCAGCGACGGGACACGATTGAGCGCAGTCATGCGCAACCCTTCGTCAGCCGCCTGTGAAGGATGACCTGTCGGATTCGGGCTGGCGAAGTTGCCCGGCCGCTGACGCGGCTTCACCCCAAGGACTGCTCGGCCCGGTCATGGCGTGACCGTTCCGGCGACCCGTCGTGCTTGGGTCCTCCACTCCTGCCGATCCACTTCTGTCGACCGGTCATCCGGGCGGCGGCAGGACTCGGCGTCCGCCCGGATCGCCCCGCCGTTGTGGCGGGGGCTTGTCGTCAGACAGGGATCTTCACTCACGGGTGAGCGAAAAACCCAATGGAATCGGGGATTTGTGGCGTTACTCACCACTCACCCGTTCGGGTGGACACCTCTGTGTTCGAGTGGATGTCCCGGGCCGCGCAGGGCCCCGGACCAGCGCGAAAACCTCTCATCGGCCCCGGAGGCAAGCGGGTTGCGCAAGCCTGGCAGTCCCAAAAAATTACAAACATCTACTCCGGACAGCGGTACGTCATTTGGTCCGTTTCAGATCCGGCCCGGACGTCTCGCGGTCGTGGCGAGAGCCCGGACCGAAGGCGGGGTCGGTCAACTGTCGGAGCGCGGCGGCACGATGACGCGCGCCGTGCGGCGCTCGCCGTCCAGCACGCGCAGCGCCCGCGTGAGAGTCGGGCCGTGCAGCTCGGTCTCGCCCCGCTGGTGCATCAGTGCCAGCGCGTCGCGCAGTTCGGCCGCCCGGGTCACCAACGCCTGGGCGGCGCGCAGTCCGCGGTAGGTGTCCCCGTGGTGCACCGGGTTGATCCGGCCCAGCAGATCGACCACATCGAGGTAACGGTCGATCAGCTCGCCCTCGGCGCGGGTGAGGGCGGGCAGCGGCGGGAGTTCGGGCGGGAGCACCGCGGTCACTTCCCGGTGGGCGGAGCCATGGTGGACTTGCGGCTGGGGATGATCCGGTCCACCAGTCCGTAGTCCAGGGCCTCCTGGGCGGTGAGGATCTTGTCCCGTTCGATGTCCGCGCTCACCTGTTCGTGCGTGCGCCCGGTGTGCCGCACGAGCATCTCCTCCAGTCGGGCCCGGGTCCGCATCAACTCCTCGGCGTAGATGGCGAGATCGCTGGCCTGTCCCTCGATCGGCTCGGGCAGCGCCGGCTGATGGATCACCATGCGCGCTCCCGGCAGTGCGAATCGCTTGCCCGGTGTGCCCGCGGCCAGCAGCACGGCGGCGGACGAGCCCGCCTGGCCCAGGCAGATCGTCTCCACGTCGCAGGTGACGTACCGCAGCGTGTCGTAGATCGCCGACATCGCGCTGAAGGAGCCGCCGGGGGAGTTGATGTAGAGCGAGATGTCCCGGTCCGGGGCCTGGTACTCAAGGTGCATGAACTGCGCCATCACGTCGTTCGCCGAGGTGTCGTCGATCGGGGTGCCGAGAAAGACGATCCGCTCCTCCAGCAGCTTCGAGTACGGGTCCATCGTCTTCTGCCCGAAGCTGGTGCGCTCCGTGAACTCGGGCAGGACATGGCGGGCGGACGGTCGGGTCATGGCGAACCCCTCCTCGGCAGAGCTGTCTCTGTATAAAATGTACAGGACGTACGGTGCGAGCGTGAGGGGGTCACCGTAAGCTGGGGGCATGGCCTACGAGATTCCGGTGACGCAAGCCAGGGCTGAGCTCGCCGACCTGATCAACAAGGTGGTGTACGGCGGTGAGCGCGTCGTCGTGACGCGGCACGGCAAGCCTCTCGTCGCCCTTGTCTCCGCCGCCGACCTCGAACGACTCGAACAACTCAAGGAACCCGCGGACGAGCAGGTGATCAGCTCGGTCTCCGCCGTCCGCGAACTCGCCCCGGCTCCCCGTGAACGGCAGCGCTTCGGCATCGCGGCGGAGCACCGGGGGGCCGATCAGACGTAAGCGCTCCGCTAGGGCTCCGCTGGAGGGCTGGAGGCTCCCCGACTCTCGACTTCGCCAGAGCGGGGGGACCCCCATGAGCGGGGGACCCCCATCGCGCCGGAGTCACATATCGATACGACCCGCGCCCTGGCGGGGCGCTGTCAGCCGACCGGCGAAAGCTCGCGCGCCCCCTTCAGCACGCCCCCCTCCGATACATCCCCCTTTGATACGTCCCTCTTCGGCACGTCCCTCTTCGGCATGTCCCCCTTCGTGCGTCCCTTGACCGCACCCCCGAGCAGTACCGCCCCCAGGCCCAGCGCCGCCCACCAGGTCAGCGTCAGTGCGGGCCCGGTCGCCGCCGCGCCGTCGAAGAACGACACCGAGCGCAGCAGGGTCGTCCCCGCGCCGGGCGGCAGCAACTGTCCGATCGTCCCGGCGGGCTCCGGCAGCATCTGCGGCGCCGAGGCGGCCCCGGACCACGGGTTGCCGAACAGCATCATCACGCCGGCGGCGACCCCCACCCCGGCGCGACCGATCAGCGCGGCGAGTCCGGCGACGGCACCGCTCACCGCCAGCGTCGCCAGACCCAGCGAGCCGGCCTCCGCCCACCAGTCACCGGTGAGGACGTGCAGCCAGCTGTCCGCGATCGCGGTCGCCGTGATGCCGACCAGGGCGGCGGCGCCGATCAGCGTGGCCACGGCCCGCAGGCCGCGCAGCCCGAGGAACGTCACCACCGCGCCGGCCGCCATACCGGCCATCACGAGCGGCAGCACGCTCGCGTTGAAGGCCGCGCCGCGTGGGTCGTTTTCGGGGGCGGGCACGACATCGACCGTCCGGACCGGGTTCAGCTCGGCGGACGCCTGCTGGAGGACCTGTGCGACGGCCGGGCTCGCGGCTGTGGAGGTCAGCAGTTCGGTGCCTTCGGGGGTGACGACGATCGCGCCGTATACGGTCCGGTCCTCGATGGCGTGCCGGGCGTCGGCTTCACCGGCGTAGCGGTGGACGTCGAACGAGCCCTCCTGGTGCGCCAGCCGCTCCTCCATCTGCGTCGTCGCGGCGGCGGTCCCGGCCACGCCGACTGGCAGGTCGTGCGGCGCGGTGCGGGCGGCGGGCCAGGCGAAGGCCCACAGGGCCAGTGCCGCGAGGACGGGGGCGAGCACGAGGACCGCGATCAGGCGGCGGGTGCGCGGCGGGGCTGCCGCTGAGCGGCCGGCGGGTGTGTCGGTGACGGTGACTGGGGCGGCGAAGGCGGCGGGTTCAGCGGTGACGGTGGAGGGCGTGTCGGTGACGGTGGGCATGCGATTCCCCTCGGGTCGGCACGGGCGTCAAAAAGAAGGATCGTTCGTTTTTATTATGCCGCCAGCGTCTCCGGGCGCCGTTGCCTTGTCAAGAAGGAATGCTCGTTTTAACTTTGCGGACATGGCCCGTGTATCCCAGGCACACCTCGACGCCCGACGCCGTCAGATCCTCGACGGCGCCGCCCGCTGCTTCGCGCGCAACGGCTTCCACGCCACGTCCATGCAGGATGTGCTGAAGGAGGTCGATCTCTCGGCCGGTGCGGTGTACCGCTACTTCAGCGGTAAGGACGAGCTGATCGCCGCGATCTTCACTGAGGTGCTCGGGGAGGTTCGGATGTCCTTCGAGGCGGCCACCGAGCAGGTGCCGCCCCCGCCGCCGGACGTCCTGATCGGTTCGGTGCTCGGCCGGACCTTCGGCGCGAGGGCCCATCTGGCCGTCGACGGCGAGCCGGTCTTCTCGCGGCTGATCATCCAGGTCTGGGCGGAGTCGCTGCGCAACAAGGACCTGGCCGCCGTCATGATCGAGGGGTTCGAAGCGATTCGCCTGGCCTGGGGGCGGATCGTCGAGGCATACCAGGACGCCGGGATGATGCCGCGAGACGTGCCCGCGGATCATGTCGCGCGGACCATGATCGCCGCCGCGCAGGGGTTCATCATCCAGCAGACGATGCTCGGTCCGGCCCCCGTCGAATTCCTCCAGGACGGTTTGCGGGCGTTGATGGGCGCACGGGACGCGCGGTCCGAAGCCTGATGGATCACAGCCCGGGTTAACGTGCCTGAAACTCCTTCCAACTAGCCTGCCCCTCCACGCCACCAGGCACTTTGCCCGGTGGCCGCGGCAACCGGGCCCCGCACGGTCCGGAGCGAGGAGGTGAGGTGGGACGTGCAACTGACCCCGCACGAGCAGGAGAGGCTGCTCATCCACGTGGCGGCCGACGTGGCCGAGAAGCGCCGGGCCCGCGGGCTCAGGCTCAACCACCCCGAGGCGGTCGCCCTCATCACCTCGCACATCCTGGAGGGCGCCCGTGACGGCCGTACGGTCGCCGAGCTGATGTCCTCCGGACGCAAGCTGCTCACCCGGGACGACGTCATGGAAGGCATCCCCGAGATGATCCACGACGTCCAGGTCGAGGCGACCTTCCCGGACGGCACCAAGCTCGTCACCGTCCATGACCCGATCGTCTGAGGGCCGCCGATGATCCCCGGAGAGAGCCGATGATTCCTGGCGAGATCCTGTTCGCGGACGAGCCCGTTGTGTACAACGAGGGCCGCGAGGTCACCAGCCTGACCGTCCTCAACGCCGCCGACCGGCCCGTGCAGGTCGGCTCCCACTACCACTTCGCCGAGGCCAACCCCGGCCTGGACTTCGACCGCGCCGCCGCCCGCGGCAAGCGGCTCAACATCGCCGCCGGTACGGCCGTACGGTTCGAGCCCGGGATCCCCGTCGAGGTCGAACTCGTCCCGCTCGCCGGCGCCCGTGTCGTGCCCGGGCTGCGCGGGGAGACCGGAGGTGCCCTCGATGCCTGAGATCTCGCGTGCCGCGTACGCCGACCTGTTCGGCCCGACCACCGGCGACCGGATCCGGCTGGCCGACACCGATCTGCTGATCGAGATCGAGGAGGACCGTTCCGGCGGGCCCGGACTCGCCGGTGACGAGGCCGTGTTCGGCGGTGGCAAGGTCATCCGCGAGTCCATGGGCCAGTCGCGTGCTACGCGCGCAGACGGCACCCCTGACACGGTCATCACGGGGGCCGTGGTGGTCGACCACTGGGGGATCGTCAAGGCCGACCTCGGCATCCGCGACGGCCGGATCACCGGCATCGGCAAGGCCGGCAACCCCGACACGATGGACGGGGTGCACCCCGACCTCGTCATCGGCCCCGAGACGGAGGTCATCGCGGGCAACGGGCGGATCCTGACGGCCGGCGCCATCGACGCGCACGTCCACTTCATCTGCCCGCAGATCGCCGACGAGGCGCTGTCCTGCGGCATCACCACGCTGATCGGCGGCGGCACGGGACCGGCCGAGGGCTCCAAGGCGACCACGGTCACCCCCGGCCCGTGGCATCTGGCCCGGATGCTGGAGGCGATGGAGGCCTACCCCGTCAACTTCGGTCTGCTGGGCAAGGGCAACACCGTCTCCCACGACGCGATGCTGTCGCAGATCCGCGGCGGAGCGCTGGGGCTGAAGCTGCATGAGGACTGGGGGTCCACTCCGGCCGTCATCGACGCCTCGCTGACCGTGGCGGACCAGACCGGTATTCAGATCGCCATCCACACGGACACGCTGAACGAGGCCGGTTTCGTGGGCGACACCCTCGCCGCGATCGCGGGACGCGGCATCCACGCCTACCACACGGAGGGCGCGGGCGGCGGGCACGCACCCGACATCATGACCGTGGTCTCCGAGCCGCATGTGCTGCCCAGCTCGACGAATCCCACGCGGCCGTTCACGGTGAACACCGCCGAGGAACACCTCGACATGCTGATGGTGTGCCACCACCTGAATCCGGCCGTGCCGGAGGACCTCGCCTTCGCCGAGTCCCGGATCCGGCCGTCCACGATCGGCGCGGAGGACATCCTGCACGACCTGGGCGCCATCTCGATCATCTCCTCGGACTCCCAGGCCATGGGCCGGGTCGGCGAGGTCGTCATGCGCACCTGGCAGACGGCGCACGTCATGAAGCGGCGGCGGGGCGCCCTGCCGGGCGACGGTCGCGCGGACAATCGCCGAGTACGGCGCTATGTCGCCAAGTACACGATCAACCCGGCGCTCGCGCAGGGGCTTGCGGGCGAGATCGGCTCCGTCGAGACGGGCAAACTCGCCGACCTGGTGCTGTGGGAGCCCGCGTTCTTCGGCGTCAAGCCGCACCTCGTCATCAAGGGCGGGCAGATCGCGTACGCGCAGATGGGCGACGCCAACGCCTCCATTCCGACCCCGCAGCCGATTCTCCCGCGGCCGATGTTCGGCGCGATCGGGCGGGCGCCCGCGTCCAACTCGGTCAACTTCGTCGCGCAGCCGGCGATCGAGGACGGGCTGCCGGAGCGGCTCCGGCTCGGGAAGAGGTTCGTCGCCATCGAGTCGACTCGGGGCGTGACCAAGGCCGACATGCGGGAGAACGACGCACGGCCGCGGGTCCAGGTGGACCCCGACAGCTTCGCCGTGCACATCGACGGGGAGCTGGTCGAGGCGACCGCCGCCGCCGAACTGCCCATGGCCCAGCGGTACTTCCTCTTCTGAGGCCGGGTTCGATGTCAAGGGCAGCGCTACTCGTCCTGGCCGACGGCCGGTTTCCCGCCGGGGGGCATGCGCACTCCGGCGGGGCCGAGGCCGCGGTCAAGGCCGGGCGGGTCACCGGGGCGGCGAGTCTGGAGGAGTTCTGCCGGGGGCGGTTGCACACCGCCGGGCTGGTATCGGCGGCGTTGGCGGCAGCCGCGGCGGCGGGGGCCGATCCGGTGTCACTGGATGCGGCGGCGGACGCCCGTACGCCCTCTTCGGCCTTGCGGGTCGCCGCGCGGAAGCTGGGCCGGCAGTTGATGCGGGCCGCTCGGGCGACGTGGCCGTCCGCTGAACTCGATGCCGTGGCACGGGAGTTTCCCAAGGGGGCCCATCAGCCCGTGGTGCTGGGGCTGGCGGCGCGGGCCGCCGGGTTGGGGGCCGTCGATGCGGCGTACTGCTCGGCGTACGAGAGTGTGAGCGGGGCCGCGTCGGCGACGGTGCGGTTGCTGAGTCTTGATCCGTTCGACGCGACGGGGGTTCTGGCGCGGCTGGCGCCTGAGCTGGACCGGGTGGCGGACGCGGCAGTCGAGGCGGCCCGGCGGGTGGGTGACGAGGGGGTCGAGGTGCTGCCTGCGGCTTCGGCCCCGCTGCTGGAGATCGGGGCGGAGGTGCATGCGGCTTGGGCTGTACGGCTGTTCGCGTCCTGAGTTCCTCTCGCCCCCGCCGCCCCTACCCGTCCGTTGTCTGAGGGCTGCCGCCCCCCCCAGACCCCCGCTTCGGCCTGAACGGCCTCGTCCTCGAACGCCGGACGGGCTGAGAGATGTACAAGAGTTTGGAGCCGCACTCATGCACCTCGACCACTCCCACCACCACACCCCGGCCGTCAGCGCCGACGCTCACCGCCCCGACGGCTCCCGGCGTGCCCTCCGGGTAGGGCTCGGCGGACCTGTCGGTTCCGGGAAGACCGCCACCGTCGCCGCCCTCTGTCGGGCTCTGCGGGACGAGCTGTCCCTGGCCGTGGTCACCAACGACATCTACACGCGCGAGGACGCGGAGTTCCTGCTGCGGGAGGCCGTCCTGCCGCCGGAGCGGATCACGGCTGTGGAGACGGGGGCCTGCCCGCACACGGCGATCCGGGACGACATCTCGGCGAATCTGGAAGCCGTCGAGGATCTGGAGGACGAGGTCGGACCGCTCGATCTGATCCTCGTCGAATCCGGTGGCGACAACCTCACCGCCACCTTCTCCAAGGGGCTCGTCGACGCGCAGATCTTCGTGATCGACGTGGCCGGAGGAGACGACATTCCGAGGAAGGGGGGACCCGGGGTCACCACCGCGGACCTACTGGTGGTCAACAAGACCGACCTCGCGCCGTACGTCGGCTCGGACCTGGCGCGGATGGCGGCCGACGCCAAGGCGCAGCGGGCCGAACTGCCGGTCGTGTTCCAGTCGTTGAGGAGCGAGGCCGGCGTGGCGGACGTCGCCGGCTGGGTGCGGGCGCGGCTCGCCGCGTGGCGGGCGTGACCGTGCCGGGTGTGCGGGCCACCGCGAGGATCGGCGCCCGAGCGGACGGACGCGGCGGTACCGCCCTGCCGGTGCTGGAGGGCGAGGGGCCCATCGCACTGCGGCGTACGCGGGGGAGTGGCCCTGGGGCACATGTCGTGCTCGTCGGCGCGATGAGCGGGCCGCTCGGCGGGGATCACTTCACGGTGGTCGCGGACGTGGCCGAAGGAGCCCGGTTGCGTGTCGGGTCGGCCGCGGCGACCATCGCGCTGCCCGGACAGACGAAGGACGAGGCCCGCTACGACGTGCGGCTCTGCGTCGCCGACGGAGGTGAACTGCAGTGGCTGCCCGAGCAGTTGATTTCCGCGCACGGCAGTGACCTGTATGTGGGCACACAGGTCGACCTCGGTGCGAACGCCCGGCTCGTCCTGCGCGAGGAACAGGTGCTCGGTCGCGTCGGCGAGGAACCCGGGAGACTGACCAGCCGTCTCACGGTGCGGATCGCGGGGCGGACCGTCCTGGACCAGGAGCTGGCCTGCGGCCTGGGGGCGCCGGGCGGCTGGGACGGGCCCGCCGTCCTCGCAGGGCATCGGGCCGTGGGGCAACTGGTCGTCGTACGACCGGAGTTCGCGGACGAGCCCGCGGTGGCTCGGGTCGTGGGGGAGACGGCTGCCGTGACGCCGCTCGCCGGGCCCGCCGTGCTGGTCACCGCCGTCGCACCGGACGCGCTGCGGCTGCGCCGGGTGCTGGACGAGGCGCTGGTGACGCTCGAAGGGAGTCCCGCCGAGCGAACGGCGTAATCCGGTTATCGGATTGGTAAAGAACGCCCACCACGTCTGTTCTCAGGGAACGCACAGTCGAGAGGATCCCCGTACTCAACTCAACGACGTACGGGGAGGTCCCACTTGAGGGACATCAGACCGAAAAGGCGGGCTGCCGCGCTCGGCTCGGCCGGAGTGCTCGTCACGGCGACCCTGATCTCCGGTGCCGTCGCCGCTCCCTCGGCGAGCGCCACGGCGGGCGCCCGGCACGGCCAGGACCGTGCGGACTTCGGCGTCACCGTCGCCGCGGACCGTGCCGCGAGGGCCGGGATCGACTGGCAGGACTGCCCCGCCGACTGGGGACTGGAGAAGCCGATCCAGTGCGGCTGGGTCACCGTCCCGCTCGACTACGCCAAGCCGTTCGGCAAGCAGATCAAGCTCGCCGTCGACCGCATCGGCAACACGGGCACCAAGGCGGAGCGCCAGGGCGCGCTCCTCTACAACCCCGGCGGTCCCGGCGGTTCCGGCCTGCGCTTCCCACGCCGCGTCACGACCAAGGCGCCGGTGTGGGCGAACACGGCCAAGGCGTACGACTTCGTGGGCTTCGACCCGCGCGGCGTCGGCAAGTCCGCGCCCATCTCCTGCATGGACCCGCAGGAGTTCGTGAAGGCGCCCAAGGCGGACCCGGTGCCGGACTCCGAGGCCGACAAGCTCGCCCAGCGCAAGCTGGCCCGCGAGTACGCCGAGGGCTGCTACGAGCGCAGTGGCGAGATGCTGCCGCACATGACCACGCCCAACACCGCACGCGACCTGGACGTGATCCGTGCCGCGCTCGGCGAGAAGAAGCTCAACTTCCTCGGCGTCTCCTACGGCACCTACCTCGGCGCGGTCTACGGCACCATGTTCCCCGGTCATGTCCGCCGGATGGTCGTCGACAGCGTCGTCAACCCGTCGCGGGAGAAGATCTGGTACGAGGCCAACCTCGACCAGGACGTCGCCTTCGAGACGCGCTGGCAGGACTGGCAGGACTGGGTCGCCGCCAACGACGCCGCCTTCCACCTCGGCACCACCCGCGAAGCCGTCCAGGCGAAGTGGCTCGAACTGCGGGCCACGGCCGAGAAGGACCCCATCGGCGGGGTCGTCGGACCGGCCGAGCTGACCGGCTTCTTCCAGAGCGCTCCGTACTACGACTCCTCCTGGGTGCCGGTCGCCACGGTGTTCAGCAAGTACTTCGCGGGCGACACCCAGGCGCTCGTCGACGCGGCCGCCCCCGACCTGTCGGACACCGCGGGCAACGCGACCGCGGAGAACGGCAACGCCGTCTACACGGCCGTCGAGTGCACCGACGCCAAGTGGCCCACCAGCTGGCGGAAGTGGGACCGCGACAACTCGGCGCTGCACCAGAACTACCCGTTCCTGACCTGGTCCAACGCCTGGCTGAACCTGCCGTGCGCCACCTGGCCGGTCAAGCAGCAGACCCCGGTGAACGTGCAGACCGGCAAGGGCCTGCCGGGCGTGCTGATCGTGCAGTCCACGCGGGACGCGGCCACCCCGTACGGGGGAGCCGTCGAACTGCACGAGCGCTTCAAGGGCTCCCGCCTGATCACCGAGCGGGACGCGGGCTCCCACGGCGTGACCAGCCTGGTCAACCCCTGCATCAACGAGCGGGTGGATGCCTACCTGCTCACCGGCAAGCTGGACGGCGCCGACGTGACCTGCGCACCGCACGCCACGCCCAAGCCGTGAACCGTCGTACGGCATGAGGGGCGGCCGGCAATCCCCGGCCGCCCCTGGTTCACGCGTCCAGCCAGGCGTCCTCCGCCGCGTAGTCGAAGAGGTCGCCGTACGTCTGGAACATCCTCGGATACGCCTCCCGCCAGTCCCGCCCGGCCAGTCGGCGCTCGATCCAGGCGACCGTGTCGGGGAGCGTCTGCGCGTACGTCACCACCGGGCGGTAGCCCAGCTCCCGTTCGGCGGCGGTCATGGCGCAGACCACGGGCGCCGGAACCGACCACGGAGTGTCGCCCACGGTCGGCGCCGGCGGCCCCCCGTCCACCAGCACGCTCTCCGCCGCCACGCCCATGACCGCGTCGATCGCTGCGGCGATCTCCGCCACCGTCGGCGCCTCGGGATCGACGGCGTTGAGCACGCGCGTGCCGGGCCGCGCGGCGGCGAGCCGGATCAGCTCCGCGATGGTGTGCACGCTCGCCGGATGGAAGCGGCTCTCACCGCCGAAGGGGAGGATCCGCCGGGTCCGGCCGTCCAGGTTGCGCTTGACGAAGTACAGCTCGCGCGGGGTCCGGCAGTGCGGGCCGTGGATCGCCCCCGCACGCAGCAGCGTGGTGGGCAACCGGTCGCCGGCCGCGAGGAGTTCACGCTCCAGCGCCGCCTTCCGGGTGCTGTACGAGGAGTCGCCGGGCCGGACGGTGCGCTGGGCCTCGGTGAGCGGCACCGGATATTCCGGGAAGCCGTCCGGCTCGTCCAGCGTGTCGAAGTTCCGGCCCTTGTCGTCCTCGTACACCGACACGCTGGAGATCACCACGGCCGAGCCCACTCGGCCGGCGAGCGAGACCAACTGCCGTGCCTGCCCGGTCCCGTAGGCGACCATGTCCACCAGCACGTCACATCCGTCGCCGACCACGGCGGCCAGGGCCGCGTCGTCCGCCCGGTCGGCCCGCGCGACCCGTACGCCCTCGGGCCAGCCCTCGTCCCGCCCGCCGCCCCGCGAGACGGCGGTCACCTCCCAGCCGTCCCGGGCCAGCGCGCTCACCGCCGGCCGTCCGATCTGTCCTGTCGCTCCGAGCACCACAGCACGTCTCATACGGCGACCGTACGGGCGGAGAGATCCCGATCGGACATGCTTATGCCGACAGCAGAGTTCAGCCGAGCGGCAGCCGCGGGAACCGGCGCTCCTTCACCGCGCCCGCCGCGGCCTGCTCGGCCTTGACGACGGCCGCGTACTGGTCGACGTACTCCTGCTCGGAGAGCGAGAGGATCGCGTACATGATCTCGTCGGTGACGGCACGCAGGATCGCCTTCTCGTTCTCCATGCCGGCATAGCGGGAGAAGTCGAGGGGCTTGCCGAAGCGGATGACGACGGGGTGGACGTTCGGGATGACCTTGCCGGGCGGCTGCGCCTCGAAGGTGCCGATCATCGCGCAGGGGACGACGGGGACCTGCGCTTTCAGCGCCATCACGGCCACGCCGACCTTCCCCTTGTAGAGGCGGCCGTCGTGCGAGCGGGTGCCCTCCGGGTAGATGCCGAGCAGCTCGTCCTTGCGCAGTACGCCGAGGCCCTCGCGGATCGCGGCCTGTCCCGCGTCCTTGCCGGAGCGGTCGACCGGGATCTGCCCTGCGCTGCGGAAGAACGTCGCGATCAGCCGGCCCTTGAGCCCGGGGCCGGTGAAGTACTCGGCCTTCGCCAGGAAGGTGATGCGCCGCTTGAGGATCGCGGGCATCAGGAAGTGGTCCGAGAAGGAGAGGTGGTTGCCGGCGACGATGGCGGCGCCGGTCGCCGGAATGTGTTCAAGTCCCTCTATTCGCGGCCGGAAGACCAGTCTCAGCAGGGGGCCCAGCAGCACGTATTTGAGCAGGTAGTAGAACAAGGGGTGCTCCTCGCTCCCGGCGGATCGGCTCGGCGGCCGTGTTCCAGCAGGTCAACCGGTATGCCGTGAGGTGACAGTGTAGGGGCAGGCGGGGATGGCCGGAACCGGGCCGGTTCGGACCGATCCGGGCCTTCCGGTGTATTCCTGACGGCTGGTCAGGTCGAGTGACGTCACAGTCGTACGACGATCAGCGCCGTGTCGTCGGTGGCACCTCCCGGCGGCAGCAGTTCCAGCAGGACGGCATCGGCGAGGGTCTCGGGGTCCGCCCCCAGGTGGCGGCCGAGTGAGTCGGCGAGGCGGGTCAGACCGGTGTCGATGTCCTCGCGGCGGCGTTCGATCAGGCCGTCCGTGTAGAGGACGAGCGTCGCGCCCTCGGTGAAGGTGGTGCGGGCCTCCGGTCTGGGGGCCGGGTCCGGACGGGCGTCCAGCGGGGGATCGGTGGCCCGGTCGAGGAACTCCACCCGGCCGTCGGCGTGCAGCAGCGCGGGCGGTGGGTGCCCGGCGCTGCTGTAGGTGATGGTGTGGGCGTCGAAGTCGATGAACGTGGCGACCGCGGTGGCCGATTCGGCGCCGTCGACCACATGGGCGTACCGGCTCAGGACGTCCAGCGCCTGCGCGGGCCCTTCGGCGACGCGCGAGGTGGCGGTGAGCGCGCTGCGCAGCTGGCCCATGACTCCGGCGGCGCCCAGGCCGTGACCGACCACGTCGCCCACGGAGACGCCGATGCGGTTGCCGCCGACCAGGTCGACCAGGTCGTACCAGTCCCCGCACACGTTCAGGGCGCCGACCGCCGGCCGGTAGCGGACCGCGGCGCGCTGGTCGCCGACCTGCCGGCGGCCCGGGAGCATCGCCTCCTGCAGGGCGAGGGCGACCTCGCGCTCGCGGGCGTGGGCCTGGCGCAGCCGGTCGTTGACCTCCTGGAGTTCACGGCCGCGCGTGTACAGCTCGGCCTCCAGCACCCGGGCGCGGCTCCCGCTGGGGCCGCCGCGGGCCCGGATGAGTTCGGTGACGTCCTCGACCCGGTGCACCACCAGCACCACTGTGCCGTCCGGCCCGAACACCGGCGCGTTCACCGGGCTCCAGTAGCGCTCCTCCCACTGCCCGGGGCGCTCGGGGGCTTCGACGTCGTACCGCTGCAGAGCCATGGTGTCGCGCTGGCCCGTGGCCACCACCCTCCGCATGGAGGTCTGCACGTTGTGCATGCCCTTCGATGCCGGGATGTCGGGATTCTCGGGGAAGACGTCGAAGATGTAGCGCCCCACCACCTGCTCCCGCTTGCGCCGGGAGAGGCGCAGGAAGTCCTCATTGGCGTCCACGTACACCAGCTCGGGGGTGAGCAGCGCGACCATTCCGGGCAGCCCCTCGAAGACCGCCCGGTAGTCGATCGCCACGTCCTTCATGGCTGCCGCCTCATCGCCGATTCACCCCAGTTTCGCACGTTACGAGCAGCAGCGGTGCGGCACCGGCCGGTCGAACCGCTGCCGGGCAAGGTCGCGCTCCTCGTGCGTGCCCGGGGTTCAGGCCCTCAGCACCTCCTCCAGTGCCGTCAGAGCCTGGGTGAGTTCCCCGGCGGTGATGGTGAGCGGCGGGGCGAGGCGGATCGTCGAGCCGTGGGTGTCCTTGACGAGGATGCCCTCCCGCATGAGGCGTTCGCTGACCTCGCGCCCGCTGCCGAGGGCCGGGTCGACGTCGACGCCCGCCCACAGCCCGCGCGACCGGAAACCGACGACGCCCCTGCCGACCAGGGCGGACAGCCCGCCCCGCAGCACCGCCCCCAGTTCGGCCGCCCGCTGCTGGAACTGACCCGTCTCCAGCAGTTCGACGACCGCCGTACCCACCGCCGCGGACAGGGGGTTGCCGCCGAACGTGGACCCGTGCTCGCCGGGCCGCAGCACACCCAGCACGTCCCGGCGCGCGACCACCGCCGACACCGGCACGATGCCGCCGCCCAGTGCCTTGCCGAGCAGCAGTACGTCGGGGACGACCGACTCGTGCTCGACGGCGAGCGTACGGCCCGTACGGCCCAGCCCCGACTGGATCTCGTCCGCGATGAACAGGCAGCCCTCGCGGCGGGTCAGTTCGCGTACGCCGGCCAGATAGCCGGTGTCCGGGATGATCACCCCGGCCTCGCCCTGGATGGGCTCGATCAGCACCGCCGCCGTCGTCTCGTCGACCGCCGCCTCCAGCGCGGCGAGGTCGTTGTACGGCACGATCCGGAAGCCCGGCGTGAAGGGGCCGAAGCCCTGTCGAGCGGTCTCGTCCGTCGAGAAGCTGACGATCGTCGTCGTACGGCCGTGGAAGTTCTCCGCCGCGACCACGATCGTCGCCCGGTCGGCGGGGACGCCCTTCACGTCGTACGCCCATTTGCGGGCTACCTTGATGCCGCTCTCCACGGCCTCGGCGCCCGTGTTCATGGGCAGCACCATGTCCAGGCCGGTCAGCGCGGCGAGCCGTGCGGCGAACTCGGCCAGCCTGTCGTTGTGGAAGGCGCGCGAGGTCAGCGTCAGCCGGTCGAGCTGGGCGTGGGCGGCTTCGATCAGCGCGGGGTGGCGGTGGCCGAAGTTGAGGGCCGAGTAGCCGGCCAGCAGGTCGAGATAGCGGCGGCCCTCGACGTCCTCCACCCAGGAGCCCTCGGCGCGGGCGACGACCACGGGCAGCGGGTGGTAGTTGTGCGCGAGGACCGGCTCTTCGGCCCGGATCAGGTCGGCGGAGGAACGGGTACGGACGGGCGCAGTCATGGGCGGATCTCCTGGGTGCAGCACTTGATGCCCCCGCCGGCCTTCTGGAACTCGGACAGGTCGACGGGGACGGGAACATAGCCGTGGTCGTCGAGCCGGGCGGCAAGGGACTCGGCCTGGGGCGCGATGAAGACATGGCGTCCGTCGGACACGGAGTTCAGTCCGAAGGCCATCGCGTCGTCGCGGGTCGCGAGCACGGCGTCCGGGTACAGCCGCGCGAGGACCTCGCGGCTGCCCGGGGAGAACGCCTCCGGGTAGTACACGACGGTGTCCTCGTCGAGGACGAACAGCGCCGTGTCCAGGTGGTAGAAGTACGGGTCGACCAGCGTCAGGCTGATCACCGGGTGCCCGAAGAACTCCTGCACCTCGCGGTGCGCCTCCCGTGTCGTGCGGAATCCGGTGCCGGCCAGGACGTACCGGCCCGTCCAGACCAGGTCCCCCTCGCCCTCGCAGACCGACTCCGGGCGGTGGACGGTGAAACCCGCCGCCTTGAACCACATGTCGTAGTGCGTGGACTCGGGGCGCCGCTCCGCCGCGTGGAAGAACGAGCCGAAGACGCGGCCGTTCACGACGACGGCCGAGTTCGCGGCGAACACCATGTCCGGCAGGCCGGGGACCGGCTCCACGGCGTCGACGGTGTGGCCGTGGGCCCGGTAGGTGCTGATCAGGGACTGCCACTGCTCCTGGGCCAGATCGACGTCGACGCGGACGTCGGGATGCATCCAGGGGTTGATCGCGTACTGCACGGCGAAGTGTCTGGGTTCACAGACGAGGAAGCGCCGCCGGCGCTGCACACGGCTTTCGGACACAGAGGGGTTCCTCCGCTTCCTGGG
This sequence comes from Streptomyces blattellae, assembly GCF_009709555.1. Classification (GTDB taxonomy): domain Bacteria; phylum Actinomycetota; class Actinomycetes; order Streptomycetales; family Streptomycetaceae; genus Streptomyces; species Streptomyces blattellae. The sequence continues at coordinate 46,418 of NZ_WJBG01000242.1, forward strand.
GTGCCGACTGGGGTTGACACCACGTTAGGAAGTGACCGATACGCCCGACAAGAAACGAAGCTTGCGTGTCCGCGCAGGAATACTGCGTCTTTAGGCTGCCCAGCGCACGTCTCATGCGCCGCTCACGCGCCCTCCGGGGCGGGCTGGCTCGCGCCCGCCTCCGGACTCTCCGGGATCAGATGGGACAGCACCATCACGCTGATCGTCTTCCGGATGAACGGCTCCGCACGGATCCGCTCCAGCACCTCCTCGAAGTGCTCGACGTCCCGCGCCCGCACATGCAGCAGCGCGTCCGCGCCGCCGGTCACCGTCATGGCCGCCGTGATCTCGGGATGGTTGCGCACGACCTCCGCCAGCCGCCGCGGCGGCGCCGCCCCCTCGCAGTACACCTCCACATAGGCCTCCGTGCGCCAGCCCAGCGCGGACGGCCGCACCGTCGCCGTGAACCCGGTGATCACACCCGCCTCCCGCAGCCGGTCCACCCGCCGCTTGACGGCCGTGGCGGACAGCCCGACAGCCGCCCCGATCTCGGCGAAACTGGTCCTCGCGTTGGCCATCAGCGCGGTGATGATCTTCCGGTCGAGGTCGTCGAAGGAAGCGGCCCTGCTGTTCATGGCCGCACTGTATCCAGCGCGAACGTCCGCCCCGGGCACGTTGCGGTCCTACGAATTGCTCCTAGACTCCGGGTTCATGCTGCGCGCCCTCGCCGTCGACGACGAACGCCCCTCGCTGGAGGAGCTGCTCTACCTCCTGAACGCGGATCCCCGGATCGGCACCGCCGAGGGCGCGAGCGACGCCACCGAGGCGCTGCGCCGGATCAACCGGGCACTGGAGTCGGGCCCGCACGGCCCCGAGGCCATCGACGTCGTCTTCCTCGACATCAACATGCCCGGCCTCGACGGACTCGACCTGGCCCGGCTGCTCACCGGCTTCGCCCAGCCGCCGCTGGTCGTGTTCGTCACCGCCCACGAGGACTTCGCCGTGCAGGCCTTCGACCTCAAGGCCGTCGACTACGTGCTCAAGCCCGTCCGCAAGGAACGGCTGGCCGAGGCGGTCCGCCGCGCCGCCGAGCTGCGCGACAGCGCCCCGCACATACCCGTGCACGAACCCGACCCCGACCACATCCCCGTGGAACTCGGCGGCGTGACCCGTTTCGTCGCCGTCGAGGACATCACGCACGTCGAGGCCCAGGGCGACTACGCCCGGCTGCACACCGACAAGGGCAGCCACCTCGTACGCATCCCGCTGTCCACCCTGGAGGAGCGCTGGCGCTCCCGCGGCTTCGTCCGCATCCACCGCCGCCATCTCGTCGCCCTGCGCCACATCGGCGAACTCCGGCTGGACGCCGGCACCGTCAGCGTCCTGGTCGGCTCCGAGGAGCTCCAGGTCAGCCGACGCCACGCCCGCGAGCTGCGGGAACTGCTGATGAGGAGGCCGTAGCCGTGCCGAACCAGGATCCCGCCGAACGGCGCGTCGTCGTCACCGGCCCGCCGCGCCGCAGCCGTCCCGCCTCCGGCTACTACCGCCCCCGCACCGAGATCGACGAGCAGACCACCCTCGGCCACACCTACGTCCGCTCCCTGATGCGCACCCAACTGCGTGCCGCCTTCGCCGTGGTCGCCGTGCTCGGCCTGCTCGTCGGCCCGCTGCCGCTGCTCTTCGCGACCATGCCGGACGGCCACGGCGTGGCATGGGCCGTCCTCGGCTTCGGCCTCTACGCCCCCCTCGTCCTGCTCGCCCGCTGGTACGTGCGGCGTGCCGAGCGCAACGAACGGGACTTCGTACGCCTCGTCGAAGACCGCTGAAGCCGCAGACCGATGAACTCCGGTTACGCCGTCCCCGCCGTCGCCCTGGTCGTCCTCGCGACGGTCTTCGTCGGCGCGTTCGGCCTGCGCATCTCCCGCACCACCTCCGACTTCTACGTCGCCTCCCGCACCGTCGGCCCCCGCCTCAACGCGGCCGCCATCAGCGGCGAGTACCTCTCCGCCGCCTCCTTCCTCGGCATCGCGGGACTGGTCCTGGTCCAGGGCCCCGACATGCTCTGGTACCCGGTCGGCTACACGGCGGGCTATCTGGTGCTGCTGATCTTCGTCGCCGCCCCGCTGCGCCGGTCCGGCGCCTACACCCTGCCCGACTTCGCCGAGGCCCGCCTCTCCTCCCAGGCCGTGCGGCGGCTCGCGGGCGCCTTCGTCGTCGGCGTCGGCTGGCTCTACCTGCTGCCCCAGCTCCAGGGCGCCGGGCTGACACTGACCGTCCTCACCGGTGCCCCGGACTCGCTCGGCGGGCTGATCGTCGCGGTCGTCGTGGTCGCCACGGTCGCCGCCGGCGGCATGCGCAGCATCACCTTCGTGCAGGCCTTCCAGTACTGGCTCAAGCTCACCGCCCTGCTGGTCCCGGCTCTCTTCCTGGTCCTCGCCTGGCAGGGCGACGGATCCCCGACCCGCGCCTTCGAGGAACCGGCCACCTTCCGCGAGCAGCGCGTCGTCCGAGTCGACGACAGCCTCGACGTGAAGCTGGACACCCCGCTGACCGTCACGGTGAGCGGCACCGTCGACGGCCGCACCCACGAGGACACCGAACTGCGGCTCCCCGCAGGCACCCACCACATCGACGCCGGCACCCGGCTCACCTTCGGCAAGGGCGCCCCCGTCCCCGAGGCCGACCGCGTCGGCGACGGCAGCCTGTCACCCTCGCAGGCCGAGAGCCGCGGCGAACGCCCGCTGTACGCGACGTACGGACTGATCCTCGCCACCTTCCTCGGCACCATGGGCCTGCCGCACGTCGTCGTCCGCTTCTACACCAGCCCGCACGGAGTCGCCGCCCGCCGCACCACCGTCGCCGTCCTGGGCCTGATCGGCGCCTTCTACCTGCTGCCCCCGGTCTACGGCGCCCTGGGCCGCCTGTACGCCCCCGAACTCACCCTCACCGGCAACGCGGACGCCGCCGTACTGCTCCTGCCCGACCGCGTGATCGGCGGCCTCGGCGGCGACCTGCTCGGCGCCCTGGTCGCCGGGGGAGCCTTCGCCGCGTTCCTGTCGACGGCGTCCGGACTGACGATGGCCGTGGCGGGGGTGCTCACCCAGGACGTGCTCCCGTCACGCGGCGTACGGCACTTCAGGCTCGGTACGGTCCTCGCGATGGCCGTGCCCCTGGCCGCCAGCGTCCTGGTGGGCGGACTGCCGGTCGCCGACGCCGTCGGACTGGCCTTCGCCGTGTCGGCGTCGTCGTTCTGCCCGCTGCTCGTGCTGGGGATCTGGTGGCGGCGGCTGACCCCACCGGGCGCCGCCGCCGGGATGCTGGTGGGCGGCGGCGCCGCACTCGTCGCCGTCGCCGCGACCATGGCGGGATTCCCGGGCAGCGGCGCCTTGCACGCCCTGCTCGCCTGGCCCGCCCTCTGGTCGGTGCCGCTGGGCTTCCTCACCATGGTGCTGGTGTCCCTGGCCACGCCGAGCCGGGTACCGGCCGGGACGGGGGCCATCCTGGCCCGGTTCCATCTGCCGGAGGAGCTGCGGACGGAGGTCAAGGCATGAGCGGATTCATCGCCGGGCTGTGCGTGGCGATCCTCCCGCTGCTGGCCGCCGGATACTGGCTCGGCCGCCGCACCGCACGCCCGGAGAGCCTCGTCGGCCTCGGTACCCCGGTCGAGCACGCCACCTTCCAGACCCTGCACACCGCATCGCTCGCCGCGCCTTCGCTGCGGGCCGGCCTCACCGAGGAGACCGCCCGCAAGTCGGCCCGCAGACTGCGCTCACTGCTCGGCACGGACGCGCTGTGCCTCACGGACCAGAAGGAGGTGCTGGTCTGGGACGGAGTGGGCGGCCACCACCGGGCGGAGATCATGGACCGGCTCGCCGGCCCCCTGGAGTCGGGCCGGGGCGAGGCCTTCCCGCTGACCTGCGAGACGCCCGACTGCCCGGTCCGCTGGGCCGTCGTCGCCCCGCTCACCGTCGACGACCGCGTGCACGGAGCGCTGGTCGCCTGCGCGCCCCGCGAATCGGCGGTGCTCGTACGCGCCGCCGGTGAGGTCGCCCGCTGGGTCTCCGTCCAGCTGGAGCTGGCCGACCTGGACCAGTCCCGGACCCGCCTGATCGAGGCCGAGATCAAGGCCCTGCGCGCCCAGATCTCCCCGCACTTCATCTTCAACTCGCTCGCGGTGATCGCCTCGTTCGTGCGCACCGACCCCGAGCGCGCCCGCGAACTGCTCCTGGAATTCGCCGACTTCACCCGCTACTCGTTCCGCAGGCACGGCGACTTCACCACCCTCGCCGACGAACTCCACGCCATCGACCACTACTTGGCGCTCGTCCGGGCACGCTTCGGCGACCGCCTCTCCGTCACCCTGCAGATCGCGCCGGAGGTGCTGCCGGTCGCCCTGCCCTTCCTCTGCCTCCAGCCGCTCGTCGAGAACGCCGTGAAGCACGGGCTCGAAGGCAAGGCGGCGTCCGTGGGCAAGTGCCACATCAGCATCACCGCACAGGACACCGGAGCCGAGGCGCTGGTCGTCATCGAGGACGACGGCGCCGGAATGGACCCCGCCACCTTGCGCCGCATCCTCGCCGGCGAGGCCAGCCCCTCGGGCGGCATCGGACTGTCCAACGTCGACGACCGGCTCCGCCAGGTGTACGGAGACGACCACGGGCTCGTCATCGAGACCGCGGTGGGAGCGGGCATGAAGGTCACCGCCCGGCTGCCGAAATACCAGCCGGGCGTGCACTCCGCGGGCCGCCTCACCGGCGACTGAGGCTCAGGTGTCCTTCGTGACGACCATCCCGAGAGTGATCAGGCCCAGCACGACCCAGCCGAACCACAGCCAGCCACTGCTGCCGAGCGCCACCGTGTAGGCGGTCACCACGACCAGACCGCCGACGGTGAGCACCCCCATCGCCTTGGTCGATCCGTCCGAAGAACCGGGCATCGCAACACCCTCCTCATGGTCCGTCCCCCTCCATGGTGCCTCGGTTCTGCACCAAGGCGCAGTCGATACCGGGTCCGACTCGGGTGAACGGGAGGTCGGGGCGACGAAAGGCCGGTCAGCGCCCGCGTGCGTTCAATGAGGCCAAATAGGCGTTGTACGCCTCAAGTTCCTTGTCGCCGTCCCGGTCGGCCGCCCGGTCAGCGCGCCGCGCCTGCCGCTGCTCACTGCCGTACCACTGGAACAACAACGCGATCAGCACCAGCACCGACGGGATCTCACTGAACGCCCAGGCGATCCCGCCGGCCGCGTTCTGGTCGGAGAGCGCGTCGATACCGAGCGAGGCCGGGGGGTTCTCGAACGTCTCGACCATCGGCGTGGACGCCATCATCAACGCGATACCGAAGAAGGCGTGGAACGGCATGCCCGCGAACAGCTCCAGCATCCGCATCAGATAACCGGGCCGCTGCGGGCCCGGGTCGACCCCGATGATCGGCCAGAAGAAGACGACACCCACGGCGAGGAAGTGCACCATCATCGCGATGTGTCCCGCCCTGGACCCCATGAGGAAGTCGAAGAGCGGGGTGAAGTACAGCGCGTACAGGCTCGCGATGAACAGCGGAATGGTGAAGGCCGGGTGCGTGACGATCCGCATGTACCGGCTGTGCAGCAGCGCCAGCAGCAGCTCGCGCGGCCCCTTGCGCCCCTGGCCGGCGACGGGCAGCGCCCGCAGCGCGAGCGTGACCGGGGCGCCGAGCAGGATCAGGATCGGCGACAGCATGCTGATCACCATGTGCTGCACCATGTGCACGCTGAACATCACCATGCCGTAGTCGTTCAGCTTGGTGCACATCATGAGCGCGATGGTCAGCACACCGGCGACGTACGAGATCGTCCGTCCCACCGGCCAGCGGTCACCGCGCCGCCGCAGCCGCACGACGCCGTACCCGTACAGCGCGAGCCCCGCCAGACAGGCGACGAGGAAGAACGGGTCGGCCGACCACTGAAGACCCCGCCCCAGCGTGAACGGCGGCAGATCCATGGTCATGCCGTGCCCGCTGTGATCCATTCCGGCGGCTCCTGATGCGTGGGGGTTGTGCGCTTCTGTCCGCACCAGGGTATGACCGACCCCGGCCACACCCGTGACCGGGGTCAGTACCACACAACCCGTACCCGGCAGATCAGGGGACCGTCAGAGCACGCACTCCGCCTCTTCGTACCGCTCCGCGGGAACCGTCTTCAGCGTCTGAACGGCCTCCGCCAACGACACCATCACGATGTCGGTGCCACGAAGCGCCGTCATCTTCCCGAACTCCCCGCGGTGCACGGCCTCCACCGCATGCCACCCGAACCGCGTGGCGAGAACACGGTCGTAGGCGGTCGGCGTACCACCGCGCTGCACATGGCCCAGAATCACCGGCCGGGCTTCCTTCCCCAGCCGCTCCTCCAGCTCGATGGACAGCTGGCGGGCGATCCCGGCGAAGCGCTCATGGCCGTAGATGTCCTTGCCGCCCTCGTCGAAGGCCATGGAGCCCGGCTTCGGCTTGGCCCCCTCCGCCGCCACGACGATCGCGAACCGCTTCCCCGCCTCGAACCGCTCCCCGACGACCGCGGCCAACTCCTCGATGTCGAAGGGCCGCTCCGGTACGACGATGGCGTGGGCGCCGGCCGCCATGCCGGAGTGGAGTGCGATCCAGCCGGTGTGGCGGCCCATGACCTCGACCACGAGGACCCGCTGGTGGGACTCGGCGGTGGTCTTGAGCCGGTCGAGGGCCTCGGTGGCGACACCCACGGCCGTGTCGAAGCCGAAGGTGACGTCCGTGACCGCGATGTCGTTGTCGATGGTCTTGGGCACGCCCACGACGGGCAGGCCGCTGTCCGACATCAGCCGGGCGGCCTTCAGCGTGCCCTCGCCGCCGATCGGGATGATCGCGTCGAGGCCGAGTTCCTCGACATGGCCCTTCGCCCGCTCGACCCCGTCCCGCAGATGGGACGGCTGGACGCGGGAGGAACCGAGGATCGTGCCGCCGCGAGCGAGGATGCCGCTCACCGCGTCGAGGTCGAGCTTGAGGTAGTCGCACTCCAGGAGGCCCTTCCAGCCGTCCCGGAAACCGATGACCTCGTCGCCGTGGTCGGCGACGGCGCGGTGTACGACGGACCGGATGACGGCGTTCAGGCCGGGGCAGTCGCCGCCGGACGTGAGGACACCAATGCGCATCGCCCGAAATACCTTCTCAACGTGGGCCGGGGACCGGACCACGTTGTCCGGCTCGATCCCCGCCACCCTAGCGGCAGTAGGGGGCGGGACCGAACCGTGCGTCCGCCTGCTGGACGACCCCGCTCACCTGTGCGGACACCTCGTCAGACGGGCTGGTGAAGCCTGGCCGGCGCCCAGGTGCACAAGGCGGTTCAGGCAGGCTGCTGCGCCGCCGCGATGCGCTCGCTCCGCAGCGCCTCGTACCACCGGTCGTCGGTCGGCGGCAGCGCGTTCACGTCGAGTGCCAGCTTCAGCAGCAGGTCGGCGATGAGCGGGTTCCGGGCCAGCACCGGGCCGTGCATGTACGTACCGAACACCGTGTCGTTGTACGCGCCCTCGGTGCCGTCTCCGGTGCCGTTGCCCTTGCCGAGCTTCACCTGGGCGAGGGGGCGCGCGGTGGGGCCGAGATGAGTGACGCCCTGGTGGTTCTCGAAGCCGGTCAGCTGCGGCAGGCCCAGGCGCGGGTCGATGTCCGCGAGCACGTCGCCGACGCACCGCTCGCCCTCGCCCCGTACCGAGACCACGTCGAGCAGCCCGAGACCGGGCTCGCGCTGGCCCAGGTCGTTGATGAACTCGTGGCCGAGGATCTGGTAGCCCGCGCACACCGAGAACACGATCGCGCCGTTGCCGACGGCGCGGTGCAGCCCGCCGTCCCGGCGCAGGCGTTCGGCCGCGAGCCGCTGGGGCCGGTCCTCGCCGCCGCCGATCAGGTAGATGTCGCCGGATGTCGGGATCGGCTGGTCGCTGCGGACGTCCAGGCGGGCCACGTCGAGGCCGCGCTGCCGGGCCCGGCGCTCCACCACCAGGGCGTTGCCCTGGTCGCCGTACGTGCTGAGCAGGTCGGGATAGATCCAGACGACCCGCAGGCTGTTGTCGCTCACAAAAGTCCCCTGTGTGTCAGTTGCCGACGCGGCGGCGCAGGTCCTGGAAGGCGGTGTAGTTGGCGATGACCTCGATCCGGCCGGGCGGGCTCATCTGCACGGCCTGGTCGAGGTTCTCGCAGACCTGGAAGTGCTGGTTCGCGACTTCCAGGCGCACCGCGAGGTCCAGCTTGCGGTCGCCGATGACGCAGATCGGGTGCCCGGTCAGCCGCGTGTAGTCGACGTCCCACAGCCAGGAGGTGTCGGTGCCGTCGGCGCCGCGCGCGTTCACGGACAGGATCACCGGGGTGGGCGGCGGGTCGATGAGGGAGAAGGTCTCCAGCCAGCCGGCCGGGTTCTTCGCCAGCAGCAGCCGCAGGTCACGCTGCTGGAACTGCACCACGTCATAGCGCCCGGCCACGGCCTGCACCTGGTACATGCGCTCCAGCGCGACCTGCGGCGGCACCCCGAACACGGCGGCGACGGCGGCCGAGGAGGCGGCGTTGGCCTTGTTGGCACGGCCGGGCAGCTGGAGGTGGATGGGCCAGGCCGAACCGTGCGGGTCGAGGACGTGGTCCCCGTTGAGCGCCCAGCTCGGCGTGGGCCGCCGGAAACCGCACTCACCGCAGAACCAGTCGTCGCCCGGCCGCTGCATCACGCCACCGCAGGACGGGCAGGACCAGGCGTCGTCCTTCCACATCTGCCCGGCGGCGACCCAGATCACGTTGGGGGAGGAGGACGCGGCCCACACCACCAGCGGGTCGTCGGCGTTGGCGACGACCACAGCCTTGGAGCCCGCGAGCCCCTCCCGCCAGTTCTCGGCGAGCATCCGGGTCTCGGCGGCGCGGTCGAGCTGGTCGCGGGAGAGGTTCAGCAGGGCGATGCACTTCGGGTCGGTGTCCCGGGCGACGCCCGCGAGGTACTTCTCGTCGACCTCGATGACGCCGTAGCGGGCGTCCGAGGCACCGGCCAGCGCGGAGGTGATGCCGGCGGGCATGTTGGCGCCGAGCGCGTTGGAGACGACCGGGCCCGCGGCACGGAGCGCCTCCGCGATGAGCCGGGTGGTCGTGGTCTTGCCGTTGGTCGCCGACACCAGGATCACGTCCAGGTTCTGCGCGAGCCGCGCGAGGAGGTCGGGGTCGAGCTTGAGCGCCACCCGGCCACCGATCACCGAACCGCTCCCGCGACCCGCGGCACGCGATGCGGCCGCGACCGCCTTGCCCGCGGTCACGGCCAGCTTGGCCCGCGGCGTGAGCGGGTCCGAGTTGCCTGCCATCAGTTCTCGATCCTCCTTGCGTACGCGCCGCGCCTCTGCCTGACGGCAACGTGGTGGTGGTCAGCCTATCGAGATCCATTCGCACTCCCGAATCGCCGTACCCTTGCGGCCATGCGAAACGGCTCCATTCCGGGCGCGCGCGGGCGCGTCCGGCACCTCACCCTGCTCGGTGCGCCGCTGCTGCGTGAACCATGCCGTGAGGTCACCGACTTCGGTCCGGCCCTCGCGGCACTCGTCGAGGACCTGTTCGCGACGATGTACGCGGCGCAGGGCGTCGGCCTGGCAGCGAATCAGATCGGTGAGCTGGTACGGGTGTTCGTCTACGACTGCCCGGACGACGAGGACGTACGCCACCTCGGCCATGTGGTGAACCCCCGTCTGGCCGAGGCCGGCGGAGTCGTGGTCCGCGGCCCGGAGGGCTGTCTGTCCCTGCCGGGCCTGGAGGCGGGGACGGAGCGGTACGACCATGCGGTGGTCGAGGGTTTCACAATGACGGGGGAGTCGGTGACCGTGGAGGGGACGGGCTTCTTCGCCCGTTGCCTGCAGCACGAGTGCGACCACTTGGAGGGCCGGGTATACGCCGACCACCTCACGGGGTGGCGGAGGCGGAGGCTGCTGCGGCAAGCCGCGCAAGCGCCGTGGGGGCGATGAGGATCGCGCGTCTGCGGGACGTCTGGGCTGGTCGCGCCCGCGCGGCGGAGCCGCTGTCGGCACAGCCCCGCGCCCCCAGGGCGTTTCAGAACCCCGGTCCCCCCATCTTGTCCCCCGCCGCAGCCAGCCGGCCCCACAGCAGGTCGGCCAGACTCCGGACCAACTCAGCCCGAGTACACGGCCGTTCCCCCAGCCACCAGTCCCCGGCAGCGTGCATCATCCCGACGATCCCGTGCCCCCACACCCGAGCCAGCTGCTGGCTCCCCGGACCGAGATCCAGCCGGTCCTCGATGACCTGGGCCAGCTCCTCGCCCATCCGCCGCAGCAGCGGAATCGAATGCATGCCGACATCGAACCCCCGGTCACTCGCCGACCCCTCGGACGGATGCATCAGGAACCGATACACCTGAGGACGTGCCTCGATCGCCGCGAGATACGTGTCGAGCGTGACCTCGACCCGCTCCCGCCGCTCCGCCGGGGCGTCCAGCGCGGCCCGCAGGGAATTCAGCAGCGCGTCGGTGTGCCGCTTGGCCAGGGCTGCGTAAAGACCGCCCTTGTCACCGAAGTGCCGGTAGAGGATCGGCTTGGTGATGCCCGCCTCCGCCGCGATCGCGTTCATCGAGGCCTGCGGGCCGTCGCGCAGCACCACTCTGTCCGCGGCCTCCAGCAGTTCGCGGCGCCGGCGGTCGGCGGAGCGCTGCTGATCGGTCGGCTGTGTGGTGTCCATGTGGTCTCCCCCTGCTCAGTCGGTGACGCCTGCGCAAAGTAACACTCATTACGCTCCTGACATCGAACTGGCTGCCGGGCGGCCGTCAGGAGTTGACTTTCCCTACCCGTCGGTAACAGACTGCTGTTACCGCAAGTAACATGATAGTGCGCCACTGCTGGAGGGGACATGGCCGAGTTCACCATGGAGCTCAACGACGAACAGAAGGAGGTCAGGGACTGGCTGCACGGCTTCGCCGCCGACGTCATCCGTCCCGCGGCCGCCGAATGGGACGAGCGTGAGGAAACTCCCTGGCCGGTCATCCAGGAGGCCGCCAAGGTCGGCATCTACTCCCTGGACTTCTACGCCCAGCAGTACTTCGACCCCACCGGCCTCGGCATCCCCATGGCCATGGAGGAGCTGTTCTGGGGCGACGCGGGCATAGCCCTTTCCATCGTCGGCACGGGACTCGCCGCCGTCGGCGTCCTCGCCAACGGCACCGAGGAGCAGATCGGCACCTGGATCCCCCAGATGTACGGCGATGCCAGCGACGTCAAGGTCGCGGCGTTCTGCTCCTCCGAGCCCGACGCCGGCTCCGATGTGGCCTCCATGCGGACGCGTGCGGTGTACGACGAAGCCAAGGACGAGTGGGTGATCAACGGCACAAAGACCTGGGCGACCAACGGGGGCATCGCGGGCGTCCACGTCGTCGTCGCGGTCGTCGACCCGGACCTCGGCTCCAAGGGCCACGCGTCCTTCATCGTTCCGCCGAACACGCCGGGCCTGTCCCAGGGGCAGAAGTTCAAGAAGCACGGCATCCGCGCCTCGCACACCGCCGAGGTCGTCCTGGACAATGTGCGGGTCCCCGGTTCCTGCCTGCTCGGCGGCAAGGAGAAGCTGGACGAGCGCCTCGCCCGTGCGAAGGCATCCGGCAGGGAGCGCTTGAAGAACGCGGCGATGGCGACGTTCGAAGCTTCACGTCCGGCCGTCGCGGCGATGGCGGTGGGTACCGCCCGGGCGGCGTACGAGGTGGCGCTGGACTACGCCACGACGCGTGAGCAGTTCGGGCGCCCGATCATCGACAACCAGGGCGTGGCGTTCCAGCTGGCGGACATGCGCACGTCCATCGACGCGGCCCGTCTGCTGGTCTGGCGGGCGTCCTGGATGGCGGTCAACGGCAAGCCGTTCACCGCGGCCGAGGGCTCGATGTCCAAGCTCTTCGCGAGCGAGACGGCCAAGAAGGTCACCGCTCAGGCGATCCAGATCCTGGGCGGCAACGGCTACACCAGGGAGTACCCGGTGGAGCGCATGCACCGGGACGCGGCGATCTACACGATCTTCGAGGGGACCAGCGAGATCCAGCGCCTGGTGATTGCCCGGACGATCTCAGGGATGTCCATTCGGTAGGTGCGCGGCTGCGGGTCGTGGGGGCTGGTCGCGCAGTTCCCCGCGCCCCTGAGGAGCTCACCTGTGCCGGAGTGGTGTGAGCTGCTGGATGTCGTACCTGGCCCGCAACTCCGCGATCGCCGCATGGTCCGGTGGACCCCCGTTCCCCAGGATCTCCAGCAGTTCCTCGAAGTACCGCTCGTGATCCGGCGGCGGGGACGCCTGGAAGAACATCTTGGCCTGGGCGTCCGTCGGGTTGGCGAAGGCGTGCGGGCACCCCGGTGGTACGACGATGACCGTGCCCGGCGTCGCACGTACCACCCTGTTTCCCGAACTCGACTCCCACCTCTGCCAGTTGTCGGGGGTGCGGATGCGCGGCTCGAAGGCGAGTACGTCCAGCTCGCCTTCGAGGACGTAGAACAACTCCTCGCTGCGCGTGTGCACATGGGCGCCGACGTCGAAGCCCGGCGGGACCAGCACCTCGAAGGTGGAGGCCATCCGGGAGTGCGTGCCGGTCACCTTGAAGGTCACATGCTGGGCGGGTGTCCGCACGACCCGGCCGTGGCCCGGTGGTACGAGGAGCCCCTCCGTCGCCGTCATCGGCGTCTCACCACGTCACGGGCAGGGCCTCGGGCCCGCGGATCAGCGCACCCTTCCTGAAGGGCACTTCCCGGGGCGGCACGGCGAGCTTCAGGCCCGGCACGCGGTCGAGGAGCGCGTCGACCAGGAGCTGGGACTCCAGCCGGGCCAGCATGCCGCCGGGGCAGTAGTGCGGGCCGAAGCCGAAGGAGACGTGGGGGTTGGGGTTGCGGGAGAAGTCGATCATCTCCGGCTGCGGGAAGACGTCCGGATCGCGGTTGGCGGCGAGATACGACACATAGATCGCGTCGCCCGCCCGGATCCGTACGCCCTTGATGCCGACGTCCTCCGTCGCGATCCGGGACAGCCCGACGGCGTTGCGGTGCGGGATGTACCGCAGCAGCTCGTCGATGGCCTGGGGACGGATCTCCGGCTCGGCGCGCAGCCGTGCCGCGAGGTCGGGGCGGGTCAGCAGGATGTAGAACATCTGCCCGCTGTTGTTGGTGACCGCCTCGCCGCCGATCTGCAACAGGACCGCGAGTCCGACGGCCTCCTCCAGCGTCACCTCGCCCTTGCCGACGGCCGCGCCGAGCAGTGACGCGACGTCCTCGCCGGTACTGCCCTCCCGCATGCCGATGAGGTCGGCGAAGTACGCGCCCATCTCGTTCTTGGCCTTCTCGCTGACGTCGGCGCCGTGCGAGGAGGACAGGATGAGCTGCGTCCAGGTGTGCATGCCGTGCCGGTCGGCGGCCGGGACGCCCATCAGCTCGCAGATCACCGCGATGGGGAAGGGGCTGAGGACCGTCGCGGTGAGGTCGGCGGGCGGGCCGTCCTGGAGGAGTTCGTCGACCAGCTCGTCCAGCATGCGGCGCGACTTCTCCCGCACCCGCTCCACGCCCTTCGCGGTGAACGCGGCGGCCACCGCGCGGCGCAGCCGGGTGTGGTCCGGCGGGTCGAGGAAGCCGACGGCGCCGCGGGCCGGGACGAAGTGCGGGGCGAGCCGGGTGACCTGCCGGTCCATCACGGCCTCGCGGCTGAACCGGGGGTCGTTGGTCACCATGCGTACGTCGTCGTAGCGGGTGACCAGCCAGGCCCAGCCCTCGCCGTTGGGCAGCTGGATCCGGGTGACCGGGCCCTCGTCCATCAGCTGGCCGAGGACCGGGTCGAAGTCCACGCCCGACAGGTCGAGCGCCGGCCAGTGCCGGACGGGGGGAAGGGTTTCGGTGATCGTCTCTTCGGTCATCTCACGTCGTCTCGTCAGTTGCGGTGCCAGCGGCCCAGGGCCATCTCGGCGGTGATACCGGGACCGAACCCGGCGAGGAGCCCGCGGGCCTTGTGCTCGGCGCCGCCCTCCTCGAACAGCCGGCGCAGCGCGTCCAGGACGACGGCGCTGGCGATGTTGCCGTACTCGGTGAGCGTCGACCGGCTGAACCGGAACGCGTGCTGGTCGACCTGCAGGAACTTGCTGAGGTCGTCGAGTATTCGGGGCCCGCCCGCGTGGACTATGTAGAAGTCCAGGTCGGCGGCGTCCCAGCCGTGCAGGCCCGCGAGGTCCTGGAGCGCCGGGGCGAGCGGCTCCATGGTGGCCGGCACCCGCTTGTCCAGCAGGAAGTGGAAGCCGGTGGCCCGGACGTCGTACATGATCCACTCTTCGGTCTTGGGGATCAGGTACGAGCCGTTGCGCTCCAGCGTGATGCCCTCGCCCCCGCGCCCGCGGACCGCCGCGGCGGCGATGCCGTCGCCGAACAGTCCGTTGGACAGCAGGGAGCCGATGCCGAGGTCGGTGGGCTGGTAGCACAGCGAGCAGAACTCGCAGGCCACGATCAGCGCGTTGGCCTCGGGGTAGGCCGTGCAGAAGTCGTGCGCCCGGTTGATCGCCGCTCCGCCGGCCGCGCAGCCCAGCTGGGCTATGGGGATCTGGCGGGTGGTGCTGTCGAAGTCCATCTCGTTGATCAGCCAGGCCGTGAGCGAGGGCATCATGAAGCCCGTGCACGACACGTAGATGATCACGTCGATGTCGGTGGTGAGCAGCTCCGCGTCGTCGAGCGCCCGCTGTACGACTGCCGGGACCCGGGCCTTCGCCTCGGCCACGTAGACCTTGTTGCGATGCTCGAAGCCCGGGTGCTTCAGGGTCTCCTCGATCGGCTGCACGATGTGCCGGGTGCGTACGCCGGTGTTCTCGATCAGCCGGAGGGCCAGCGGCAGTTGGGGGTGGTCGGAGTGGCGGGAGCGTGCCAGCTCCAGCGTCTCCTCCATCGTGATCACGTGCTCTGGAACGGACACCGAGGGTCTGCACAAAGTCGCCATGAACCGTGCCTGCTTTCGCCTTCCGGAAGGCCTGCGCCCCCCGGTCAGAAGGTTGTGCATTCACGATCACCCGGCGGGGCGGCGATCTCGCGCCGGACTACTCCAAACTGGGGATCACTGGACTTGCCCAACGTCTACGGCGTGCCCCCGCTGCTGTGCGCGATACAGGCGACATCGATACGGTCGGCCAGCTTGGCCAGCTCGATCGTCAGCGCCGCCACGGTGTCCTCGTCCAGCTCCTCCTGCCCGGCCTCGACGAGGTGCAGCCACCGGGCACCCATGGTCCGCAACAACTTGCTGACATCGGCGGCAGCCACCTGCAAGGTCCCGCGGTCGTCGACGATCAGAGGCAGAGTCACTTCGCGGTTCACAAAGGGGATCGTAGCCGCGGAACCCTCACGCTCCGTGCCATACGGTCGTGATGTTGCAGAACTCGCGGATTCCGTGCCCGGACAGCTCACGCCCGTACCCGGACCGCTTCACCCCGCCGAACGGAAACGCCGGGTGGGACGCGGTCATCCCGTTGACGTACACGCCGCCCGCCTCCAGGTCCCGTACGAACCGGTCGACCTCGGCCCCGTCACGGGTCCAGACGTTGGAACTCAGCCCGAACGACGAGTCGTTGGCGATGAGCACCGCCTCGTCCAGGTCGCCCGCGCGGTACAGCGTGGCCACCGGCCCGAACGCCTCCTCGCGGTGGATCCGCATCTCGCGGTCGATGCCGGTGAGGACGGTCGGCGGGTACCACCAGCCGGCCTGCCCGGGACGTTCGCCGCCGCACAGCACGGCCGCCCCGCTGCGCACCGCGTCCTCCACCAACTCCTCCAGGTCGGCCCGGCCCTGCTCGCTGGCCAGCGGCCCGACCTCGGTCTCCTCCTCCAGCGGGTCACCGACCTTGAGCGCCCGCATGCCCGCGACGAACCGCTCGGCGAACGCGTCGTACACATCCGCGTGCACGATGAACCGCTTGGCGGCGATGCAGGACTGACCGTTGTTCTGCACCCGTGCGGTGACGGCGACTTGGGCGGCCCGGTCGACGTCGGCGGAGGGCATCACGATGTACGGGTCGCTGCCGCCCAGCTCCAGCACCGTCTTCTTCACCATGTCCCCGGCGACGGACGCGACCGCGCGGCCGGCGGGCTCGCTGCCGGTGAGGGTGGCGGCCCGCACGCGCTCGTCGCGCAGGATCTCCTCGACCGCGCCGGAGCCGATGAGCAGGGTCTGGAAGCAGCCCTCGGGGAAGCCCGCGCGGTGGAACAGGTCCTCCAGGTAGAGGGCGGTCTGCGGGACGTTCGAGGCGTGCTTGAGGAGGCCGACGTTGCCCGCCATCAGCGCGGGCGCGGCGAAGCGGACGACCTGCCAGAGCGGGAAGTTCCACGGCATCACCGCGAGCACCGGGCCCAGCGGCCGGTAGCGGACCAGGACGCGGGAGGCGCCGGAGTCCCGCACGTCGGAGTCGGCGGGTTCCTCGTCGGCGAGGAGCTTCGCCGCGTGGTCGGCGTACCAGCGCATCGCCTTGGCGCACTTCGCGGCCTCCGCGCGGGCCTGCTTGACCGGCTTGCCCATCTCGGTGGTCATGACGCGGCCGATGTCCTGCTGGTCCTCCTCAAGGAGATCGGCGGCCCGGCGCAGCAGCAGGGCGCGCTCGGCGAAGCCGGTCTCCCGGTAGGTACGGAACGTGGCTTCGGCGAGCTGGAGCCTGCGTTCCAGTTCTTCGGCGCCCATGGCCTCGTACGTCTTGAGCGTCTCGCCGTTGGCCGGGTTCACCGTCGCGATGGGCATGGCTGACCTCCTGAGGGCGGCTCTGGTTCGACCTTCCCGCGCGGCGCCGGGCACCGCAACGCGTAGGCCGCTGCTCAGCCCGAGTGCTCCGCCAGCCGGTCGAGAAACGCGGACTGCGCCTTGACGATCACGGCCCGGGCGCGGTCGAGCCCCAGCCACTCCACCCGGTCCAGCTCGGGGAACTCCTGCGTCCGCCCGGATCTCGGCGGCCACTCCATCCGGAAGGTGCCGGGGACCACGGCGGCCGGATCGAGGTCGGCCGCCACCGCCCAGACGGTGACGATCTTGCCGCCCGTCTGCCGGACCTCGCCCAGCTCGACGGCCTCGCCGTCCGGCGGCGGCAGCCCCAGCTCCTCCTGGAACTCACGGCGGGCGGCGTCCCAGGCGGACTCGCCGGGGCCGTACTCACCCTTGGGCACGGTCCACGCCCCGGCGTCACGCCGTGCGAAGAACGGGCCGCCCATATGCCCGAGCAACACCTCCAGGCCCTGGTCCGTGTGCCGGAACAACAGCAGACCGGCGCTCGTCCTCACGGGGTCACCCCGGGATGTGCGGCCAGCAGCGTCTCCACCGTGTCCGCCTCCTCCGGCCGCTTGTCCTCGCGGTAGCGGACCACGCGGGCGAAGCGGAGGGTGACGCCGGCCGGGTAGCGGGTGGACTTCTGCAGTCCGTCGTAGGCGATCTCCACGACGAGTTCCGGGCGTACGATGACGCCCCAGCCGTGGTCCTCGACGGCCAGCTCCGTCAGGCGCTCGGTCTGCCAGGCCAGCATCGCGTCAGTCAGACCCTTGAAGGTCTTGCCGAGCATGGCGAAGGAGCCGTCGGGGCCCAGTGCGCCCAGGTGGAGGTTGGAGAGCTTGCCGGTGCGGCGGCCGTGGCCCCACTCGGCGGCCAGGACGACGAGGTCGAGGGTGTGCACCGGCTTGACCTTCAGCCAGGACGCGCCGCGCCGGCCCGCGCTGTAGGGCGCGTCGAGGGCCTTGGCGACGATGCCCTCGTGGCCGCGCTTCAGGGTGTCGGCGAGGAAGGTCTCCGCCACGCCGGTGTCCTCGGGCCCTGTGACCAGTGTCCGGCGCACCCGCATCGGCTCGGGCACCAGCCGGGCCAGCTCCGCGTGCCGCTCGGCGAACGGCAGGTCGAGCAGGTCGCGGCCGTCGACGGACAGCGCGTCGAAGAAGACGGGGGACACGGGGACCTCCCTGGCCGCGGTGGCCACGTCCACGCGGGAGCCGACGCGTCCGGCGGTCTCCTGGAACGAACGGGGCCGCCCGTCCGGGCCGAAGGACATCACCTCGCCGTCCAGGATGAAGCGGTCGCCGTTCAACTCCAGGGCCGCCGAGATCAGTTCGGGCAGGCGGTCGGTGATGTCGTCGAGAGTGCGGGTGTAGACGCGTACGACGTCGCCGTCCCGGTGCACCTGGACGCGGATGCCGTCGAGCTTCTCCTCGACCGCGCACGCGCCGAGCCTGTCGACCGCCTCGGCCGCCGAGGACGCGCTGTGCGCCAGCATCGGCAGGACCGGGCGGCCGACGGTGAGCCGGAAGCGGTCCAGTGCCGCGGGGCCGTCCGCGAGCAGCGCCCGGGCGACGGTCTGCAGGGACCCGGCGAGCATCACCGCCCGCCGTACGTCCGCGGACGGCGCCCCGGTCGCCACCGCGAGGCCCTCGACCGCCACCGCGTCCAGTGCGCCCTGCCGTACCTCGCCGGTGATCAGCCCGAACAGGAACCGCTGCTCGTCCTGGGTGGCCGCACCCATCAAGTCGCCCACCAGCCGGGCCCGTTCCGTCTGCGAGCCGGGCCCGGACACCTTGCCCAGCTCGCTGAGCAGGGCGTCCACCTCGCGCACCGCCAGGGTGGGCTCGGCGGCCGGGGCGACCGGGCGGCTCAGCACCTTCCAGCCGACGCCGAGCCGCCCCTGCGGCAGCCGGCCCGCCAGATACGGGATCACGATCGGCACGTCGTCCGCCTCCGCGTCCCGGAACAGCTCCGCGAGCAGCGCGATCTTCCGGGACCGCGCCGAGGTGGCGGCGACGTCCCGGGACACCTGGGCCAGCCGGGTCAGCAGCATGCAGCCATGGTGCGACGGGCTCCGCCGGTTTTCACCCGGACGAACGGCCGTCGATCGTCTGCCGGTCCGTCTGGCTGGTCGCGCCTCAGCGCTTCGCTGGATGTGCCGTGATGTGCCGTCGTTCGACCGCGGCACCATCGTGGCTGGTCGCGCAGTTCCCCGCGCCCCTTTGGGGCGCTGGCGAACCGTAGCTGACTTCGCCGAGCTGGCTCAGGGCGTGTTTCGGTGGCCCGACTAGTCCCTGTCGTCAAGGTCCGTCATCAGCAGTTCCCCGTTGATCGTGGCGCCCGCCCGGTAGCCGCCGCTCGCCGCGTTCACGACCTGCTCGCCGAAACCCATCGCGTTGCCCGCGGCCCATACGCCCGGCACGGTCGTCAGCCCCGTCCAGTCGACCACGGGATAGGAGCCGAAGGGCGTCTCGTTCATCTCGGCGCCGAGCTTCTCCAGCAGCCCGGTCTGCGGGACCGCGCGCGGCGCGACGAACAGCACCTGACGGTCGTACGCCGAACCGTCCGCGAGCCGCACACCGGTCAGCCGGTCGTCCTCGACCACCAGCCCCGCGACCTCGCCGGGCACGACGCGCACGCCCGCCGCGGCCAGCCTGCGCAGGTCATCGTCCGGCAGATCGTCCTCGGCGACCTCGTGCAGGAAGAAGGTCACGTCCTTGGACCACTGGGAGACCATCAGCGCCTGGTGCACGCTCATCGGGCCGGTCGCGAGCACTCCGAAGGCCTGGTCGCGCACCTCCCAGCCATGGCAGTACGGGCAGTGGAGCACGTCACGCCCGAAGCGCTCGGCGACGCCCGGGACGTCCGGCAGTTCGTCCTTGAGGCCGGTGGTGACGACGAGGCGCCGGGCGCGCACCGTCCGCCCGCTCGCGAGCCCGACCGCGAAGCCCTCGCCCCCGGTGACGTCCACTGCCGTGTCCCGGACCAGCTCCACGCCGTACCGCGCGACCTCCTCGCGGCCGATCGCCAGGAACTCGGCGGGGGACATGCCGTCCCGGGACAGATAGCCCTGCATGTGCGCGGCGGGCGCGTTGCGTGGCTCGCCCGCGTCGACCACCAGCGTGCGGCGCCGGGCCCGGCCCAGGATGAGCGCGGCGGACAGGCCTGCCGCGCCGCCGCCGATGACGACGACTTCGTATGTCTCGGTCATGGTGACCACCTCCACGTCCGACGGTCGCGCCACCACTGCCATATTGACAAACGCATTTGCCGAAACTGCAATGGAGTCATGAGTGAGGACGACATGGACGAGGTGCTGGCGGAGGTCGGTCCGCGGCTGCGGCGGATCCGCAAGGAGCGGGGCGCCACGCTGGCCGGGCTCTCCGCGGCGACCGGCATCTCGGTGAGCACGCTCTCCCGGCTGGAGTCCGGTCTGCGCAAGCCCAGCCTGGAACTGCTGCTGCCGATCGCCCGGGCGCACGAGGTGGCGCTGGACGAACTGGTGGGCACGCCCGCGGTGCGCGATCCCCGGGTGCGGGCCGAGCCGATCAGGAGGCACGGCCGCACATACTGGCCGCTGACCCGCCAGCCCGGCGGCCTGCAGGCCTTCAAGGTGCTGATACCGCAGGAGCAGGAGGAGCCCGAGCCGCGCACGCACGAGGGCTACGAGTGGCTGTATGTGATGTCGGGGCGGCTGAGGATGATCCTGGGCGATCACGACCTCGTGCTGAACGCGGGGGAGGCCGCCGAGTTCGACACCCGGGTGCCGCACTGGTTCGGGTCGGCGGGGGAGGGGCCGGTGGAGTTCCTCAGTCTGTTCGGGCCGCAGGGGGAGCGGATGCATGTGCGGGCGCGGCCGAAGCGGGCGTGACGGACGCGACTGTTCCCTGATCGGCAAGCGACCGCTTAGTATGCGATGGACCTGGTCGGACGACGCAGTCTGTGGAGGCCCCGCATGCAGGCATGGCAAGTGCACGAGAACGGCGAGCCGAGCGAGGTGATGCGGCTGGCGGACGTGGAGCGGCCCACGCCCGGCGACGGCCAGGTCCTGCTGAAGGTGCGTGCCGCCAACATCAACTTCCCGGATGTCCTGATGTGCCGGGGGGAGTACCAGGTCAAGCCGCCGCTGCCGTTCACACCGGGGGTGGAGATCTGCGGTGACACCGAGGACGGGCGGCGTGTGCTCGCCAACCCCGCCCTGCCGTACGGCGGTTTCGCCGAGTACGTGGTCGCGGATGCCGCGGCTTGTCTGCCCGCACCCGATTCGCTGGACGACGCCGAGGCCGCAGCGCTGCACATCGGCTACCAGACGGGCTGGTTCGGCCTGCACCGGCGGGCCCGGCTGGAGGCCGGCGAGACCCTGCTCGTCCACGCTGCCGCAGGAGGGGTCGGCAGCGCGGCCGTGCAGCTCGGGAAGGCGGCCGGTGCCACCGTCATCGGTGTCGTGGGCGGTGCCGAAAAGGCGGCCGTCGCCCGGGAGCTGGGGTGCGATGTCGTCGTCGACCGCCGCGCCGAGGACGTCGTCGCCGCCGTGAAGGAGGCCACCGGCGGCCGGGGCGCCGACGTGATCTACGACCCCGTCGGCGGCGCCGCCTACACCCAGTCGGCCAAGGTCGTCGCCTTCGAGGGCCGGATCCTGGTCGTCGGCTTCGCCAGCGGGACGATCCCCAGCCCGGGCCTCAACCACGCGCTGGTGAAGAACTACGCGATCCTCGGCCTGCACTGGGGTCTGTACAACACCAAGGACCCGAAGCTGGTCCAGCACTGCCACGAGCAGCTCACCGAACTGGCCGCACGGGGCGCGATCAAGCCGCTGGTGAGCGAGCGGGTGCCGCTGGAGGGGGCCGCGGCGGCGGTACAGCGGGTCGCCGACGGGGTGACGACGGGCCGGGTCGCCGTGATGCCCGCACTGGAGAACGGAGCCGCCGCATGACCGACGCCGGAGAACTGCGCAACCGCACACGGGATGTGCTGGCCGCCCACCCACCCGCCACCACGGAACGCCTCGACTTCCTCAAGGCCCGCTTCGACGCCGGACTCGCCTGGGTGCACTTCCCCGAGGGTCTCGGCGGGCTCGGCGCCCCGCGTTCCCTCCAGGCCGTCGTGGACGCCGAGTTGGAGGCGGCCGGCGCCCCGGACAACGACCCGCGGCGCATCGGCATCGGCCTCGGGATGGCGGCGCCGACGATCCTGAAATACGGCACGGAGGACCAGAAGCAGCGGTTCCTCAGGCCGCTGTGGGTGGGCGAGGAGGTCTGGTGCCAGCTGTTCAGCGAGCCGGGCGCCGGATCCGACCTGGCCGCGCTGGGCACGCGAGCCGTCCGGGAAGGCGATCACTGGGTCGTCAACGGACAGAAGGTGTGGACGTCCAGCGCCCATCTCGCCCGCTGGGCCATCCTCATCGCCCGCACCGATCCCGACGTGCCCAAGCACGCGGGCATCACGTACTTCGTCTGCGACATGACCGACCCGGGCGTCGAGGTCAGGCCGCTGCGCCAGATCACCGGCGAGGCCGAGTTCAATGAGGTGTTCCTCACCGACGTCCGCATCCCGGACGCGCACCGCCTCGGGGAGGTCGGCGACGGCTGGAAGGTCGCGCAGACGACGCTGATGAACGAGCGCGTCTCGATCGGCGGCATGCGCATCCCGCGCGAGGGCGGCATGATCGGGCCGATCGCGAAGACCTGGCGAGAACGCCCCGAACTGCGCACCCACGACCTCCACCAGCGCCTGCTGAAGGTCTGGGTCGAGGCCGAGGTCGCCCGCCTCACCGGCGAGCGCCTGCGCCAGCAACTCGTCGCGGGCCAGCCCGGCTACGAGGGCTCCGGCATGAAGCTGTCCTTCGCCCGCCTCAACCAGGAGATCAGCGGCCTGGAGGTCGAACTCCTCGGCGAGGAAGGCCTGTTGTACGACGACTGGACCATGCGCCGCCCGGAACTGGTCGACTTCACCGGCCGTGACGCCGGCTACCGCTACCTCCGCTCCAAGGGCAACAGCATCGAGGGCGGGACCAGCGAGGTCCTGCTGAACATCGTGGCCGAGCGCGTGCTGGGCCTGCCCGCCGAGCCGCGCACCGACAAGGACGCCGCGTGGAAGGACCTGACCCGATGAGTGACCTTCTGTACTCGGAGGAAGAGGACGCGCTGCGCGCCGCCGTCCGTGACCTGCTCACCGACCACTGCGACGCGGCCGGCGTGATCGCCCGCACCGAGTCCGGCGCCCCGCACGACCTGTCCCTGTGGAAGTCGCTCGCCGACGGCATGGGCCTCGCGGGCCTGCTCGTCCCAGAGGCGCAGGGCGGCCAGGGCGCCACACACCGCGAAGTCGCCGTCGTCCTGGAGGAGTTGGGGCGGGCCGTCGCCCCGGTGCCCTATCTGACGAGCGCCGTGGTCGCCACGGAGGCCCTGCTGGCGTGCGAGGCCGGCGACCTGCTCGCCGAGCTGGCGTCCGGGCGCAGGATCGGCGCCCTCGCCGTCGCCCTGAGCGTCGCTCCGGACGGCGCCTTCAAGACCGTACGGCTGGAAGACGGCACCCTGCACGGCGAGTCGACCGGCATCGCGGACGCGTCGGCCGCGGACGTGCTGCTGGTGCCCGCGGACGACGGTGGGCTGTACGCCGTGGACGCCGATGCCGACGCCGTCACCGTCGTACCGCAGGTGTCGCTGGACCTGACCCGGCCGGTGGCGCGCGTGGTGCTGGAAGGGGCTCGCGGGCGCCGGGTGGGCGATGCCGAACCCGCCGTACGACGGGCGCTGCGGGCCGGAGCCGGGCTGCTCGCGTCCGAGCAACTCGGGCTCGCCGACTGGGCGCTGACCGAGACGGTCCGGTACCTCAAGGAACGCAAGCAGTTCAACCGGCCCGTCGGCGGGTTCCAGGCGCTCAAGCACCGGCTCGCGCAGCTGTGGCTGGAGGTCGTCAACCTGCGCGCCGCCGCCCGGAACGCGGCCGACGCGCTCGCGACCGGCGAGGACGTCGAGGTGGCGGTCGCCGTCGCGCAGGCCTACGCGGCGGGCGCCGCCGTCCACACCGCCGAGGAGGCGCTGCAGTTGCACGGCGGTATCGGGATGACCTGGGAGCACCCGGTGCACCTGTGCCTGAAGCGGGCCAAGGCGGACTCGATCGCCTACGGCACCTCGGGTGGCCACCGTGCCGCGCTGGCCGAACTGGTCGACCTGCGCGCCCCCTGACGTACACCTGGGAGTAGACCGCGAGAAGCCCGCCCCACCAGGGGCGGGCTTCTCGGTGTGCGGTGGGCCACGGAAGTGAACTCACGGCGGCAGTCCGGCCAACTCCCTTTACCAAGGGGTTTCTTGGGCCCCACTCGAACGCATACTCGCTGGAGTTTCAATCCGGAACTCCTCGGGGAGCGAGCATGGCCCACATCACCCGTCGCAGAGCCCTCACCCTCGGCACCGCCCTCGCGGGCGCGGTCGTGGCGCCCGCCTCACAGGCGCTGGCGGGCGAGCGGAAGAAGCACCACCCCCGCCCGCTCTGGCGCGCTCACGCACACAACGACTACGAGCACCCCCGTCCCCTCCTCGACGCCCTCGACCACCGCTTCGGCAGCGTCGAGGCCGACATCTGGCTCGTCGGCGACCAGCTTCTCGTCGCCCACGACGTGGTCGACCTCGACCCGGCCCGCACCCTCGAATCCCTCTACCTGGACACGCTCGCGTCACGCGTGAAGGCCAACCACGGTTCCGTCCACCGGGGTCACCGCGGCTCGCTCCAACTGCTCATCGACATCAAGACCGAGGGCTCGTCGACCTACCTCGAACTCGACCGGCACCTGCGGCGCTACAAGGGCCTGTTCACCACCTACGCGCGCGGCCGGGTGCACCCCGGCCCCGTCACCGCGGTGATCTCCGGCGACCGCGCGGCCCGCGTCCCCATGGAGGCCCAGACCGTGCGCCGGGCCTTCTACGACGGCCGGCTCGCCGACCTCGGCACCTCCGCGCCCGCCTCCTTCGTCCCGCTGATCAGTGACAACTGGACGCTCAACTTCACCTGGCTGGGCGTGGGCGCCTTCCCCGCCGCCGAGCGGCAGAAGCTGCACACCATCGTCCAGGCCGCGCACGCACGCGGACAGGAGGTCCGCTTCTGGGCCACCCCGGACCTCGCGGGCCCGGCCCGGGACGCCCTGTGGACGCAGCTCCTCGCCGCCGACGTCGACTACCTCAACACCGACGACCTGACCGGCCTGGAAGCCTTCCTGGACGCGCACTCGGCCTCAATGTAACGGCGGGACACCACACGTTCGGAGCACACTCCAGCCGCCCGGACGAACCCTCCGCTACGCCACACTCGGGGCCGAACGCCGCGAAGCGGACGTGGCGGAGGAGGTTTTCGATGGCCGTGTCCATCTCGGTGGTGCTGCTGCTGTTGGTCCTGGCGGTGGTCTTCCTGCGCAACGGCGGGCTGAAGCCCACCCACGCGATCGTCTGCGTGCTGCTCGGCTTCTACATGGCGAGTTCGAGCATGGCGCCGACCATTGAGAGCGGCCTCACGGCGACAGCGGACATCGTCAGCAGTCTGAGACCGTGAGGCCACCGCGGCGGTCACTGGACTGAGAAGACCCCGATGCCGTTCGGGACGGGGCGTTCCGCGCCGCCGGAGGGGTGGTTGCGTACCGTGACCGCGGTCGCGCCCGGCGCGCGGGCGACCAGCGTCGACGACCCGCCGCCGTCCAGGTTGAACGCGTCGGCCGAACCCAGCTTCCGCATGGTCTCGGCCAGTTCGGCGATCGTCAGACCCGTGCGGTACTCGGCGGCGCCGTCCAGCGCGAGCAGAAGCACCCGGCGCCCGCCGTCCGCGATGCCCACGGCGGTCCGCACGGCCCCCGTCCTGTTGTCCAGCCCCGGAAGCGGCTGTCCGCCCGTCAGGACCGGATGGCCGCCCAGGGCGAAGCGGAACGGCGTCCCGGCCGTGGACGGCATCAGCTGGTGCTGTACCGTCACGGGCTCACCCACGGAGAACTTGCGCAGCTGCTGCGCCCCCGCCTCCCGGCCGACCAGCACGGTCGTCCCCTGGGCGATGGGCCCGCTGCCCGGGGCGTCCGCGGCCGAGACGACCTTTCCGCCGCGGACCTTCACCTCGTAGGTGTCCGTGCTGCACGGCGCGGCGCGGTTCGTGTCCGTGCCGCAGGTGGCGCGCACCCGGGAGACGCTGCCCCATTGGGTGGTGAAAGCGCCGACGGAGCCCACCGGCAGGGCGTACTGGTTGAGCCCGCCGAGCGGCAACTGCCCCTCGGCCGTGCGGACCGATCCCTTCAGCGAGAGGCTGTCCAGCCGGGCCCGCTGGTCGGCGCCGACACCGAACACGTCCTTCGTGCTCGTGCCGGGAGGCAGCGACGGGCCGAAGCGCTGGCCGCGCGGCACCGCGGCCTTCAGCGCACCGCCCTCGGCGACCGCCGGGCCCACGCTCGCGCCCGTCGCCGCCACGCCGGGGTGCTGGGTCTCGCTCATGTTGAAGAAGTCGCCGTTGATGCCCGCGACGGCGCCCTGGGCGCCGGCCAGTCGCGAGACCTTCGCGCGTGCGGCCACCGTTCCCGGATACAGCAGACCGAGCCGGACCTTCGGATCGCCCAGGTCGACGCTGAGCACATGAGCACGCGTCACACCCTTGGCCGCCTCGATGTCGATCTGCTCGTATGTGACACCCTGCGCGATCCGGGTGCCGCCCTGGACGGCGCCGGCCGGTGCCGCCCCCACCAGGGCCGCACCGGCCAGCGCGCCGAATGCCGTGAGAAAAGCCAGTACCGTCCTGCCTGCTGCGAACCGTCCCTGACGACGCGTCACCGTACCCCCTGAGGGCTCGTCACATCTCCTTGAACTCAGGGGGATTGGACCAGACGGCGGTGACCGCCGGGGTGCCTAAGCGCCGACTACGCGCGAACGGATCAGAAAACGCACCCCCTCGGGTGCCTCCAGTGAGAAGCCGCTGCCCCGGCCCTCGACGACGTCGACGATCAGCCGGGTGTGGCTCCACACCTCGTACTGACTCCTCGACATCCAGAAGCCCACCCGCTCCTCGACCCCGTCCACCGCCAGCTCCGCGAGCAGCACGTCCGAGCCGCCCGTACGGAACTCGCCCTCCGGGTAACACATGGGCGCACTGCCGTCGCAGCAGCCGCCGGACTGATGGAACATCAGCGGACCGTGCGCCTGCCGCAGCCGACGCAACAGGTCGGCGGCCGCGGGCGTCAGCTCGACACGCGGGGTCTCTTCATGCATGCCGACAGCGCAGCACGCGGGAGGTTGCGAGGGGGTTGCAGAGGGACGGGCCGCTCGGGTGACTGCCCGCGCCGGTACGGCAGTCACCCGGCCCCGCGCTCGCCTGCCGCTACACGATCTCCACGAGCAGGTCTCCGCCCTCCACCTGCTGGATGCGGTTGATGGCCAGCCTGGCCACCCGGCCCGCCGTCGGCGCGGTGATGGCGGCCTCCATCTTCATCGCCTCGATGGTGGCCACGGTCACGCCGGCCTCCACCACGTCGCCCTCGGCGACCGCGAGCGTCACCACGCCCGCGAACGGCGCCGCCACATGCCCGGGGTTGGTCCGGTCCGCCTTCTCGGTGACCGGGGCGTCCGAGGCGGCGGCCACGTCGCGGACCTGGACCGGGCGCAGCTGGCCGTTCAGGCCGGCCATCACGGTACGCATGCCGCGTTCGTCGGCCTCGCCGATGGCCTGCAGCTCGATGAGCAGGCGGACGCCGGGTTCGAGGTCGACGGCGTATTCCCTGGCGGGGCGCAGGCCGTAGAAGAAGTGCCTGCTGTCCAGGATGCTGGTGTCGCCGTACGACTGACGGTGGGTCTCGAACTCGCGCGTCGGGCCGGGGAAGAGCAGCCGGTTGAGCGTGGCGCGGCGGGACTTCTCCAGGCCGTCGCGGTCCTCGGCGGTCAGGTCCGCCACGGGCCTGGCGTCGGCGCGGCCCTGGAGCGCCTTCGTGCGGAACGGCTCCGGCCAGCCGCCCGGCGGGGTCCCCAGCTCGCCGCGCAGGAAGCCGATGACCGAGTCGGGGATGTCGAACCGGTCGGGCGTCGCCTCGAAGTCCTGCGGCGTCACGCCCGCTCCCACCAGGTGCAGGGCCAGGTCGCCGACCACCTTCGACGAGGGGGTGACCTTCACCAGCCGGCCGAGGATGCGGTCGGCGGCGGCGTACATCGCCTCGATCTCCTCGAAGCGGTCGCCGAGGCCGAGCGCGACGGCCTGGGTACGCAGGTTGGACAGCTGGCCGCCGGGGATCTCGTGGTGGTAGACCCGCCCGGTGGGGGAGGCGAGGCCCGCCTCGAACGGCGCGTACACACGGCGGACGCTCTCCCAGTACGGCTCCAGGTCCCCGACCGCCTGGAGGTCCAGGCCCGTCGGCCGCTCGGAGTGGCCGGTGGCGGCGACGATCGCCGACAGGGACGGCTGCGAGGTCGTACCCGCCATCGACGCCACCGCCCCGTCCACCGCGTCCACGCCTGCCTGGGCCGCCGCGAGGTAGGTGGCGAGCTGGCCGCCCGCGGTGTCATGGGTGTGCAGATGGACCGGCAGGCCGAACTCGCGGCGCAGGGCCGAGACGAGTGTCGCGGCGGCCGGGGCGCGCAGCAGGCCCGCCATGTCCTTGACGGCCAGAACGTGGGCGCCCGCCTCGACGATCTGCTCGGCGAGGCGCAGATAGTAGTCGAGGGTGTAGAGCCGTTCGGCGGGGTCGGACAGGTCCGCGGTGTAGCAGAGCGCGACCTCGGCGATCGCCGTCCCGGTCTCGCGTACGGCGTCGATGGCCGGGCGCATCTGGCCGACGTCGTTGAGCGCGTCGAAGATGCGGAAGATGTCGATGCCGGTGGCCGCGGCCTCCTGCACGAACGCGTCGGTCACCTCCGTGGGGTAGGGGGTGTAGCCGACGGTGTTGCGGCCGCGCAGCAGCATCTGCAGGCAGATGTTGGGCACCGCCTCGCGCAGGGCGGCCAGGCGTTCCCACGGGTCCTCGGCGAGGAAGCGCAGGGCCACGTCATAGGTGGCGCCGCCCCAGCACTCCAGGGAGAGCAACTCCGGCAGGGTGTGCGCGACGACCGGGGCGACGGCCAGCAGGTCCTTGGTGCGTACCCGGGTGGCCAGCAGGGACTGGTGGGCGTCGCGGAAGGTGGTGTCGGTGACGCCGAGCAGCGGCGACTCGCGCAGCGCCCGGGCGAAGCCCTCGGGGCCGAGTTCGGCGAGCCGCTGCCGGGAGCCGGCGGGCGGCTCACCGGCCGACCGGGCCGGCAGCTTGGTCGTGGGGTCGATGAGGTCCGGCCGCTCGCCGTGCGGCTTGTTGACGGTGACGTCGGCGAGATAGGTCAGCAGCTTGGTGCCGCGGTCCGCGGAGTGCCGCGCGGTCAGCAGGTGCGGCCGCCGCTCGATGAACGACGTCGTGACCCGGCCGGCCTGGAAGTCGGGGTCGTCCAGGACGGCCTGCAGGAACGGGATGTTCGTGGAGACCCCGCGGATGCGGAACTCGGCGACCGCGCGCCGGGCCCGGCCGATCGCGGCGGTCAGATCCCGGCCCCGGCAGGTGAGCTTCACCAGCATCGAGTCGAAGTGCGCGCTGATCTCCGTACCGGCGTGCGTGGTACCGCCGTCCAGACGGATGCCGGAGCCGCCCGGTGAGCGGTAGGCGCTGATCCGGCCGGTGTCGGGACGGAAGCCGTTGGCCGGGTCCTCGGTGGTGATACGGCACTGCAGGGCGGCGCCGCGCAGGGTGAGGGTCTCCTGGGCGAGTCCGAGGTCGGCGAGGGTCTCGCCGGAGGCGATGCGCAGCTGGGCCTGGACCAGGTCGACGTCGGTCACCTCCTCGGTGACCGTGTGCTCGACCTGGATGCGCGGATTCATCTCGATGAAGACGTGGTTGCCGTCGCGGTCGAGCAGGAACTCCACGGTGCCGGCGTTGCGGTAGCCGATCTCGCGGGCGAAGCGCACGGCGTCCGAGCAGATCCGTTCCCGCAGCTCCGGGCCGAGGTTGGGCGCGGGGGCCAGCTCGATCACCTTCTGGTGGCGGCGCTGCACCGAGCAGTCCCGCTCGAACAGGTGGATGACATCGCCCTCGCCGTCGGCGAGGATCTGCACCTCGATGTGG
Source organism: Streptomyces blattellae (assembly GCF_009709555.1). Taxonomy (GTDB): domain Bacteria; phylum Actinomycetota; class Actinomycetes; order Streptomycetales; family Streptomycetaceae; genus Streptomyces; species Streptomyces blattellae. The sequence continues at coordinate 76,245 of NZ_WJBG01000242.1, forward strand.
CGTGGCTCGACAACGGCCTTCTCCAGGAAGACGGTCGGATCACCGAAGGCGGACGCCGCCTCGCGCGAGGCCGCCTCGATCGACTCGCGCAACTGGGCGGGCGCCTCCACGCGCCGCATGCCGCGTCCCCCGCCGCCCGCGACGGCCTTCACGAACACCGGGAAGCCGATGTCGTCGGCGGCACGGACCAGTTCGTCGACGTCGGTCGAGGGCTGCGAGGAGCCGAGCACCGGTACGCCGGCGGCGCGGGCGGCGGCCACCGCGCGGGCCTTGTTGCCGGTCAGCTCCAGCGTGCCGGCGTCCGGCCCGACGAAGGTGATGCCCGCCTCCTCGCAGGCACGGGCCAGTTCGGGGTTCTCGGAGAGGAAGCCGTAGCCCGGGTAGACGGCGTCGGCTCCGGCCCGCTGAGCCGCTCGTACGATCTCGTCGACCGAGAGATAGGCCCGCACCGGGTGGCCCGGCTCACCGATCTCGTACGCCTCGTCCGCCTTGAGCCGGTGCAGCGAGTTGCGGTCCTCGTGCGGAAACACGGCGACGGTCCGTGCCCCCAGCTCATAGCCGGCGCGGAACGCACGAATGGCGATCTCGCCTCGGTTGGCGACCAGTACCTTGCGGAACATCCTGGATCCCTTCGCGGCCTGCCCGTGACGACGACCATGGTGTCTGCGACGCCCCCGATACGCCATGTGAGCCGGGACACCAAAAAAACTCACCGCGGCCCAGGGGCTCCCACCCGCAGGCCGTCCATGATGAGGTCGAGGAGTCGACCGGACTTGGCCCGCCAGTCCCCATGGTTGTCGATCTGCCAGATGCCGGCTATGGCGAGGATGAAGTCGTCGGCTGTCAGATCCGGGCGGATGGTGCCGGCCTCGTGGTTGGCGTGGATCAGGAGTTCGATCGCGTCGACCACCAGGGAGTATCCCGGTTTTGCCGGGCTTCCCGTCGCGCTGATGGCCTGGCGCAGTGCGTCGGCCAGACCGGCCCTGGCCATGGCGAAGTAGGCGAGGCGGCTCATCCACTCGCGCAGGGCCTCATCGGGTCTGCCGCTCAGCAGCAACTCGGACGCGCTATCGGCGAGATGCTGCACCTCGCGCTGGTGGACCTCCAGGACGAGCGCCTCGCGGTTGGGGAAGTTCCGGTACAGCGTTCCTTGCCCGACCCCGGCCTTTTTGGCGATCAGGCTGAGTGGGGCGTCCGCGAACAGCGAGAGCTCGGTCAGCGCCACCGCCAGGATGCGCTCGCGATTGCGTTGCGCGTCCGAGCGCTGAGGCACCTCGTTCTTCGGTTCCACTCGTCCACCTCCCCGGGTGTGCCCCGGCCTTCCGCTTGCTAACCGGACAACAGTCCGCTACCTTCCACCATACCGGACGGTTGTCCGCTTAGGTTCACCATAACCGGCAACCGGTGTCGGTGTGAATGGCCGGTGGCATGCGCGACCGACGATCACTCCGTCGCATCCCCCGCACCAGACCCGCCCGAGAGCCACCCCCCGACCCCGAGGATGATCATGGGTTCGACCCCCTCGATGACGTCCAGCGTCATCTCTTTGACCATCAATGGCGAGAACCACCGGTTGGCCGTCGACCACCGCACATCCCTGCTCGACGCCCTCCGTGAGAACGTCGGCCTGACCGGCACGAAGAAGGGATGCGACCAGGGGGCGTGCGGTGCCTGCACCGTGCTGGTGGAGGGTGTGCGGATCAACTCCTGCCTCGCGCTCGCCGTGCAGTACGACGAACGGGAGATCACCACGATCGAGGGGGTCGATCATCCGGTGCAGGAGGCGTTCGTCCGCCACGACGGATTCCAGTGCGGTTACTGCACCCCCGGCCAGATCTGTTCCGCGATCGGGATGCTGGCCGAGCACAAGGGCGGAGCGCCCAGTGCGGCGACCGAGCACCTGGCCGAGAGCGGCGGTGAGCTGTCCGAGGCGGAGATCCGGGAGCGGATGAGCGGGAACCTGTGCCGGTGCGGCGCCTACAACGGCATCGTCGCCGCGATCGGGGAGGTCGCCCGATGAAGTCCTTCTCCTACCTGGTCGCAGCCGACGTGGAGGACGCGGTCCGGGCGATCTCGGCCGAGCCCAACGCGAAGTTTCTGGGCGGCGGGACCAACCTCGTCGATCTCATGCGGGAGAACGTCGAGCGTCCGGACACGATCGTGGACATCACGCGCCTGCCCCTGACCGGGATCGAGGAACTGCCCGACGGCGGGATCCGGATCGGCGCGCTCGTGCGCAACAGCGAACTCGCCGCGCATCCGCTGGTCAGAACGCGCTACCCGATGGTGTCTCAGGCGATCCTGCACGGTGCGTCGGCGCAGCTGCGCAACATGGCGACCATCGGTGGAAACCTGATGCAGCGCACGCGGTGCCTCTACTTCTATGACAGTGCGTCACCGTGCAACAAGCGCGAGCAGGGCAGCGGCTGCGGCGCGATCGGCGGCTTCACCCGCAGCCATGCCATCCTCGGCGCGAGCGAGCAGTGCATCGCCACCCACCCGTCCGACATGGCCGTCGCCCTGGTCGCCCTGGACGCCGTCGTCGAGGTGCAAAGCGAGCGCGGGGTGCGGCGCATTCCGCTGGCCGAGTTCCACCGCCTGCCCGGCAGCACACCGCACATCGAGACCGCACTCGCCCCGGACGAACTGATCACCGCGATCGACGTGCCCGGCCTGCCGGTCGCGGCGACGTCGCGTTACCGCAAGGTGCGCGACCGGGCCTCCTACGCGTTCGCCCTGGTGTCGGTCGCGGCGGCGATGGAGGTCCGGAACGGGTACGTCAGCGCGGTTCGGCTGGCGCTCGGCGGGGTCGCCGCCAAGCCCTGGCGGGCGCACGTGGCGGAGGAAGGGCTGCTCGGGGCGCCGGCCACCGAGGAGTCGTTCGGCCGGGCCGCGGACGCCGCACTCGCATCAGCGGTCGGCCAGGGCGACAACGACTTCAAGATCGAACTGGCGCGACGCACCATCGTGGCGACCCTGCGCCGGCTTCTCACGGACGGGAGCGCCGCATGAACGAGACCCTGCCCCACGCCGGGACGGACGGCCCGGCCGTCGGCAGGCCCATCGACCGCGTCGACGGACCCGCCAAGACCACCGGAGCCGCCGTCTTCGCCGCCGAGGTCCCCTACCCGAACCTCGCGTACGCAACGCTGGTGCCCGCCACGGTCAGCCGCGGCCGGATCACCGCGATCGACTCCGCGGCCGCGACCGCCGTACCCGGCGTGATCACCGTGCTCACCCACGAGAACGCGCCCGACCTGAAGCCGCCGCAGCCGTTCAGCCCGTTCAACTTCGCCACGTTCGCGCCCGGAACCCAGGTCAACTACCTCAAGACCGACGAGATCTTCTGGGACGGCCAGCCGGTGGCGCTCGTGGTGGCCGAGACCCTGGAGGCGGCACGCGAAGCCGCCGCCCTGGTCCAGGTCACGTACGAGGAGCTTCCGGCGGCTGTGGACTTCGCCGTCGAAGAAGGCAACGCCAAGCCCCAGAAGGCCAACATGGTGCTGCCGAGCAGTGCGAAGAAGGGGGACGCCGAGGCGGCGTTCGCGGCATCGCCGGTGAAGGTCGATCTGCGGTTCACCAACCCGCCCCACAACCACAACGCGATCGAACCGCACGCCACGACGGCGGTGTGGGAGGGCGACCGGCTCACCGTGCACGACAGCACGCAGGGCATCGACTGGCTGCGCACGCACCTCGCGCTGCGGTTCGACATCCCCCCGGCGAACGTGCGGGTCCGCTCGACTTTCGTGGGCGGCGGGTTCGGCGGCAAGAGCGTGGTCTGGGCCGGCACGATCCTCACCGCCCTGGCCGCGCGCGCGATCGACCGGCCGGTGCGCATGATGCTCACCCGCGAGGCGGTCTACCACACCGTCGGCGCACGTGCGGCCTCGACGCAGCGGGTCGCGCTCGGCGCCGACAACAACGGCAAGCTGACCTCGCTCATCCACACCACCGTCTCGCGCACCGGGCGGGTGGGCGGCCTTCCGGAGGGGCTGACCAGCCCGTCACGGCACCTCTATGCCACCCCGACCATGCTGCTCCAGCAGAACCTGGTCGAGATGGACCTCATCCCGCCCGCGCCGATGCGCACGCCCAGCGAGGGAATCGGGAGTTTCGCCCTGGAGTCGGCGGTCGACGAACTGGCCTACCGGGTCGGCATGGACCCGATCCAGTTCCGCATGCTCAACGAGCCCGAGACCAATCCGGTCGACGGCAAGGCGTTCTCCCGCCGGTTGCTGCGGGAGGCCTACGAGCTGGGCGCCGAGATGTTCGACTGGCGTGAACGCACGCCGGAGCCCGGCTCGATGCGGGACGGCCGGTGGCTGGTCGGCATGGGTGTGGCCACGGCTTTCCACCCGGCCCAGCAGATGGCGGCCAACGTCACCGTTCGCCTCTCCGTCGACGGCGGCGTCCTGGTCCGCTGCGCCTTCCAGGAGATGGGCGTGGGCGCCGCGACGGTGCAGGCGCAGATCGCCGCCGACGCGCTCGGCGTACCGTTCGACAGTGTGCGGGTCGAATACGGTGACTCGGATCTGCCGAGCAGCGCCGCCGCGATCGGATCCGTGCAGACCGCCACCGTGGCGGGCAGCCTCCTGGCGGGCTGCGACAAGCTCAAGAAGCGGCTGCGTGGCCTGGCCCGCAGGTACGGCACGACCGGTCAGGCATTCACGGAGACGCTGGCCAGGGCGGGCCTGCCGTCCGTGGAGGTCGCGATCGGCTCGGACACCCGGGTCGGGAAGATGACCGGCCAGGTGAAGTTCTTCACGAGGTTCCTGCGTGACCAGCGGCGCTGGATGAAGGCCGCTTACGGGGCCCACTTCTGCGAGGTCCGGGTCGACCGGGACACCGGCGAGGTGCGGGTCGCGCGATGGACCGGCGTGTTCGACTTCGGCAGGGTGATCAACACGAAGACGGCCACCAGCCAGCTCCGCGGGGGCATCATCGCGGGGATCGGCATGGCCATGGGCGAGGAGACCCTGGTCGACCCGCGCAACGGACGGATCATGAACCCGAGCCTGGCGGAGTACCACCTCCCGGTCCAGGCCGACATCCCGCAGATCGACATCGCGTGCCTCGACGAACCCGACCCGACCATGCCGATGGGCCTGATCGGTATCGGAGAGGTGGGCCCCACCGGGGTCGCCGCCGCGATCGCGAACGCCGTCCACCACGCCACCGGCAAGCGGATCCACGACCTGCCCATCACCCTGGACAAGCTGCTGTGACGATGGAGGCGGGAGGGCCGCCGCAGGCCGTGGAAAGGGCGGCTGTTGTCGTCGCGTCTCCTGCGGCGGAGCCGATCCGCCAGACCCGAGTCTGACACCGGTCTCGTACCACGGTACGAGGCCGCCCCCTGTGGTTCAGCCTGAGGTTGACGGGATCTGGGCTGATCGGTTCGTAGCGTTGCTGGTGCGGCGCCGGACCGGTGCCGGAGGCTCAGGGAGGGCATGCGGATGATCGAGGCACGGGTACTCACCAAGAGGTACGGGGAGAAGACGGCGGTGGACGGGCTGGACTTCACCGTCAAGCCGGGCACGGTGACCGGCTTCCTCGGGCCCAATGGTGCGGGGAAGTCGACCACGATGCGCATGATCGTCGGACTGGACGCCCCGACGAGCGGCTCCGTGACGGTGAACGGCCGCCGCTACGCCCAGCACCGGGCCCCGCTGCAGGAGGTCGGCGCGCTGCTGGAGGCGAAGTCGATCCACCCGGGCCGCTCGGCGTACAACCATCTCAACGCGCTCGCGCTGACGCACGGGATACCCCGCAGCCGGGTGGAGAAGGTCATCGAGCTGGCCGGTCTGGGCAGTGTGGCGGGGAAGCGGGCCGGGGCCTTCTCCCTCGGTATGGGGCAGCGGCTGGGTATCGCCGCGGCGCTGCTGGGTGATCCGCAGACGGTGATGCTGGACGAGCCGGTCAACGGCCTCGATCCGGAGGGCGTGCTGTGGATCCGCAATCTGCTGACGGGGCTCGCGCAGGAGGGGCGGACGGTGTTCGTCTCCTCGCATCTGATGAGTGAGATGGCGCTGGTGGCGGACCATCTGATCATCGTGGGGCGCGGGCGGTTGCTGGCCGATACGACGGTGCAGGATCTGGTGCGCGAGGCCGGCGGGAACACGGTGAAGGTGGCGGCCCAGGATCCGGCGCGGCTGCGGGACGTCCTGGCGGGGCCGGGCGTCGACATCACCGGTCAGGCCGGCTCCGAGGAACTGCACGTCGCAGGGCTCACCGCCCGTGAGATCGGGCTGAAGGCGGCGGAGCACGGCGTCGCACTGTTCGAGCTGAGTTCGCGGACGGTGTCGTTGGAGCAGGCGTTCATGGATCTGACCAGGGATGCGGTGGAGTACCACGGCACCACGA
>NZ_WJBG01000243.1 GCF_009709555.1 Streptomyces blattellae
TCGATTCGGGTCACGTTCCCGAACCGGCATTACGATCCCAGGCTCGGTGCCGATATCTGGCACCGCAATCTGGACCTGTACCTGCACGCCGACTCGGTCGGGCTGGACGTGATGGTCAACGAGCACCACGCCACCCCGTCCTGCATCGACTCGGCCCTGGCGGTCATCTCCGGGGCGCTGGCGCGGCAGACGACGGACGCGCGGATCCTGCAGCTGGGCAACCCGGTCGCCAACCGGCGCGACCCGGTGCGCATCGCGGAGGAGACCGCGCTGGTCGACGTGCTGTCGCGGGGCCGCCTGGAAGTCGGCATGATCCGAGGTGTTCCCTACGAGGTCATCCCGGCCAACTCCCACCCGGTCGGCACGAATGAGCGGATGTGGGAGGCGCACGACCTGATCAAGGCGGCGTGGACCTCGCACGACGGTCCGTTCAACTACGAGAGCGAGAACTTCCAGTTCCGCAACGTCAACATCTTCCCGCGGCCGTATCAGGACCCGCATCCGCCGATCTGGTTCGTGGCGATGAGTCCGGGCACGAACGTGAAGCTCGCCGAGTACGGGTATGTGTCCGCCAGTTTCCTGCTGGGGTATGACACGCGGCCGTTGTTCGACGTCTACCGCAAGCAGTGGCGTGAGCTGGGCCGTCCCGGCGAGGCGCCCATGGACAGGTTCGCCCTGATGGCCCTGGTCTACTGCGCCGACACCGAGGCCGCGGCACGGAGCGGCGCCGAGAAGCTCGGCTGGTACCTCACGGGGCCCACCCACCAGGTGGCTCCGCAATTCAACAGCCCCCCGGGATACAACAGCGTCGAGGCGACCGTCCGTGCGCTCCGCCAGCGAGCCGCCGGGCAGTCCGTGGCCGGGAACCTCGACCTCGACTCCCTGAACAAGCGGGGCACGCTCATCTACGGGACCCCCGACAGCGTCTACGAGCAACTCCTCAGCCTCTACAAGGCAGTCGGCTTCGGCAATCTCCTCCTCCATGGCCACGCCGGCCACATGGAGTACGAGGAGACCTCACGGAGCCTCACCCTCCTGGCACAGGAGGTCCTGCCCCGCCTCAGGGAAGCCGAGCGCAACACCGAACTCCTCGACGCCTCGATCGCGGGGAGCGCGCGATGACACTCAGGGCTGAGCAGGGCTCCGTGATGGGCGGGTACCGGACCTTCGATCCCCATTCACACGATGCCTACCGGCATGTGCTCGGTCGGGTGCCGACGAGCGTCGCCATCGTGACCAGCATGCACGCCGACGAACCCGTCGGCGTGTCGGTGGGATCGTTCTCGTCCGTCTCGATGGATCCGCCGCTCGTGGGGTTCTTCATCGCCAAGAGCTCGACGACCTGGCCGTTCATCGAGCCGACAGGCGGCTTCTGCGTGAGCGTCCTGAGCTCGGCTCAGCAAGGGCTCTCGCGGCTCTTCGCCACCCGAGGCGCAGACAAGTTCGCCGGATGCACCTGGCGCGCGAGCGAAGCGGGGCGCCCCATCATCGACGGGTCCGTCGCCTGGATGGAGTGCGCCATCGAATCGATATCGCCGGCCGGAGACCACCAGCTCGTCCTCGGTCGAGTCGAATCCATGGGTGCTGTCGACGATGCCGATCCGCTGACCTTCCTCGGCGGCCGTTACGGGCGCATCGGAGCACTCGCCGACCACTCCCCGAGTGAGTCCTGGGACTGAACGAACCCGACCGGGAAGCACACAACTTCGTACAGCGAGTCAGTCATGAACGTTGAGATCAGGCAGTGCCGGATGGCGACGACGCCGACGGGGGCCAACCCGCCCGGCCCCCGGCTCGCCGAGGTGGCGGCGTCGGTACCCCCTCAGCTGAAGGCCGGAGCGGTTCTCGTCCCTCCGGGTGCTGAAGCGCGGTGGCCGACGCCGGTTGCCGCGGCCCGGCGGCCCGAGCGGAAGCGCCGTCCGGCCTGCTCGGGGTCTGGGCACAACGAACTGCCGCCGAGATCTGAACCACCGCGGAGAGTCCCCCGGACGCGTTCAGTCCTACGCGGCCCCTGGAGGACCCGATGATCACTGCGTACGCCTGGCCTCCAAGGACCAGTGACCGATTCGCCCTGGCGGATGCCTACGTCAATCTCCTCGATTGGCCGCTGTACATCGGCTCAGAACGCGTCCTGCTGGAAGCGGCGGAGGCGTCCTTCGACCACAGTCCGCATACCAGGTTGACGGCCGCGTGCTCCTCCTTTGACGGCGTGTCCGTCCCGCGCGCAGCGGCCATGGACGCTCTGATCCGGCTCGAACGGAATCATGGGGACGGGGGGACGCCGCCCGTGCCCTGCGTGCTGTTCGGCGACCGCGGTACGTTCCTCGCGGCAGCCGGTACCGCAGAGAGACTCAGCGACCTCGCCGGCGTCGAGGTCGTATCCGGGCCCGAGGCGCACATCGTCCTTCCACCGACAAGCGGTGCCCACTGGGACACCCCGCCGTGGAGCCCCGTTGAGAGGGAGCCTCTGGCGCTGCCCGGCGCGGAAGTCCTCAGACCGCCCCTCCGCGACGGTATGCGGCTGTGGGCTGGACGCCAGCCCTCGTCCGACGCCCGGTTGGATGCCGAGGGGCCCGGCAAGCCATGGCGCTTGCCCACCAGATCACCGTGATCGACCTGGCCTCGCGGGGTGTCCACGCTGTTCCGCGCGTGCACGCCTTGTCACGGCGGCGATCCCACGTTCGCTGACCCTGGTCATGGCGCCGCCGACGGCCACGACCTGCGCGGCCACGCGCCGTCTGGGACGACGAATCTCGCGTGCCGACTGGACCTGGTCCCTCGCCGGTCGTCGGTTACGCGATGGCCGATCATCACCGCACGGCCCGGCCTCAGGCGCGTCGACGTGCCGAGGACGGCTTACGGTCGGGGCGGTCACGGCGTATGGATGGGCATCCACATCGGCTGAACGCTGTCGGCAGTTCGTGCAGGCGGTCTTTGCGGTGTCGTCTGAACTCCGACTGGCCCGGCGACCGTCCGATCCGAGACTCGCTCCAGACGCCTGATGGGATCTCCTCCCGGCTCTCGGCCGGCATCCGCGGCGGGTCTCCGCGGATGGCCCCGACCGCAGGCGCGTCACGCGCCGTCCGACTTTCCGGCCATCCACGGATCCGGTCGGCGGAACGGACTCGGGATCGTCGCGCCCTAGGAGGGTCGGGGTGAACCCAGGAGTCTCAGCATGTCGAGGATGGCTCCGTTCGTCTGTTCGACCGGGCGGCGCTTGGGGTCGATTCCCCACATCCGCACGTCGCCGTCCGTGACTGCGGCAAGCAGAAGCGCGAGCTTCTCGACGTCGACATCAGAGCGCAGGCTGCCGTCGTCCACCGCTTCGGAGATGCATCGCGTGAGGAACTCCAGCTTGCGGTCCTCGATCTCAAGGACCGTCGGCCTGCTCCGCTTGGCGACAATGGCCTGGGCGCCGAGAACCATAAGCAGGCGCGCGACCTGGGGCCGCTCCCGGAAGAATCGGCTACGTTCCTCCAGGTATGTGCGCAGCGCCGAAATGCCTGTCAGGTCGTCGGACTGCTGGAAGACCTGCATGACCTCCGAGCTCACCTGATCGATGACGGCGCGAAGGATTCCTTCTTTCGAGCCGAAGTGGTGGAAGAGCAATGCGCGGCTGACGCCGGCGGCCTCAGAGATCTGCGCGATCGTGCTGTTGTAGCCGTGCTCTGCGAAGAGTTCCAGCGCGGCGTCGATGATGCGCTCGACCGAGGGAGCGCTGCTGAGTTCCCGGGCACCAGTTCGGTCGTACTTCTCCGTGTTGGCCATCGCTGTCCTCATTGTTTGAATGGTCGAACACTGGGATCGATGGTCGACATCGACCCGCCCTGGTCCGCGGTGCTTGACGATGCGGTCATGAAACTCCGACCTCAGCATGCGAGGCAACTCCGGATGCTGAGGAAGTTAGACTAGCGGTCCAATCGACTGACGCGACACGCCGTCTGGAGTGCGGTGCTCAGACCCGGCCTGGTGGCGCGCGGTACGAGGCCGTCTCTGGCCGAGAGCATCGCTTGGGTCGTGCATCCCCGTCGGCTCCCGCATGCGAGCCGACGGGGATGGCTCTGTTCAGCCGTCGATATAGGCCTTGTCGAAGTAGATCAAAGCGTCCTGCGACAGCTTGATGCCGTGGACCTCGTCGCTGACCCCGATGAAGTTGTCGGTGCCGCCGAAGACGACAGCGGGGATCGTCTCGTTCCAGAGGGCCTGGATGTCGTCCATTGCCTTCTGGCGGGCGGGCAGGTCGGGGGCCGCCTGCAGAGCCGAGATCGCGGCGTCCAATTCGGGATCGGAGTAGCCGCTCACGTTGGCGCCGCCGCCGGTTCCGACGGCGGCCGACAACCGCATCGACGGGTCGGCGTCAGAAAGCGACAAGCCTCGCGAGATGATGTCGAAGTCGCCCTGCTGAATCCGCTGGCCGAATTGGGCGCCCGTTACCGTCTCGACCGTCACGGTTATGCCGGAGGCTTCCGCCGACTCCTTGACCGCCGCGCAGACGAGCTGGATTTCCTGGCCGTTCACGCACGGCATGTCGAGATTGCCGTCCCAGCCGTTGGCCTTCGCCTCCGCTACCAGTTCCCTCGCCCTGACGGGGTCCGTCGCGGGCCCCTGGGCGCCGTCGTAGAGGATGGAATCCTTGTAGATCAGGGCGCTGGTGGGAGTGCCGTAGCCGTTCTTGGCGAGCTGGTCGATCGCCTCGGGGTCGAGCGCGGCCGCCAGCGCCTGACGCACCAGGGGATCGGCCGTCGCGCGCCCGGGCGCGTGGTTGACGGTGACGGCGTGGCCGGCGTTGTCGAGCGTGTGGAAGCCCTCGACTCCGTCCTGCTCGGCCTGCGCGATCACCTCCGGGCCGCGCATGAAGGCCAGCTGGATGTCCCCGGCCTTGTATGCGTCGTAGGTGTCCTGGGTGGTGGCGCCGCCCGCGGCGAAGCGCAGCGTCTGAATGCACACCGGCCCGCCCCACCAGTTGTCCTTGGCCTTCAGCACCAACTCTCCGCCGGGTGTGAACTGCTCCACCTCGTAAGGACCGACACCGGCGCCGAGGGGGTTGACGCTGAACTGGTCACCCTGTGCCTCGACCACCTCCGGGTCGGTGACCATTCCCGGAGCGCTGGCGAGCAGGGACGGGAACCTGGCCCACGACTCGTCGAGGTGGAAGACCAGCGTCCGCTCGTTCACCACGTCCATGGTCTTCACCTCCTGGGCCTCCCGAATCATCGAGGAACGGTTCGCCGGGTCCTGGTGGCGCGCGAAGCTCTGCTTGACCGCTTCGGCGGTCAGCGGGTTCCCGTTGCCGAATGTGACCGTGTCGCGCAGCTTCAAGGTCCACTGGGTGAAGTCGGCGTTCGGCGTCAGCGACCGCGCCACCACCGGGACGTACGTGTCGTTCTGCGTGTCGTACCGGACAAGCGTGTCGTAGAGCGCGTTGACCTCGATGCCGCCGCTGCTGCCGGAACCCTGGCTCCGCACCGGGTCGAGCGCACTGACCGGGGTTTGCACCCCCATTGCCAGATCGCCGCCGACGCGATCCGTCGTGCATCCCCCCGAAGCGCCGCCGCTCGACGTCAGTGCGTCAGCCTCGGCATCTCCGCCGTCGCCACCCCACACGACGATCAGGCCGCCGAGCGCCATCGCGACAGTCGTCCGTGTCAGCCTTCGTCCCACCTTCATCTTTCGCCCTCTCCCTTGAAGACTGTGACGTGCCATGAGATCGAGACCCCGTCCACGCAGGGCGCGTCACGCCAGCCCTGACTGACTGGCCAGTCGAGATGAGTCAGAGTAGCAACAGGGAGGTCGGTGTGGACTCCGGGGTGATGTGGCGGTTCTTCCGCCACGGCGGCACCGGTGGCTGACGGCGGGGTCGAACTGCTGGGACGCGGTCAACGCCTGGCCGGACGGGATCAGGCTCGCATCCTGTCACGCGGCACCCGGCGAACCCGTCGCCGTACCGCGAATCTCCGGTGAAGACCCCCGCCGGCACTGGAGTCGGCGGGGGTGGCTCTCGTCAGCTGTCGATATAGGCCTTGTCGAAGTAGAGCAGGGCGTACTGCGACTGCTCGATGCCGTGGAGGCTGTCGTCGATCGCGACGAAATTCTCGTTGGCGCCGTACACGGCGGCGGGGAGCGTCTCGTTCCAGACGGTCTGGATGTCGGTCAGCGCGGCTTGGCGTGCCGCCAGGTCGGGGGCCTCGCGCAAGGCTGCGATTGCGGCGTCCATGTCGGGATCGGCGTAGCCGCCCACGTTGAGGCCGCCGCCGGTTCCGATGGCGGCCGACAACCGCACCGACGGGTCGGCGTCGGAGAGCGGCAAGCCCCACGACGCGATCTCGAAGTTGTGGTTGATCTGCACCTCCTCGATGTATTCCGTGACCTGCTTCGGCTCGATCGTGACGGTCATACCGGCGGCCTCCGCCTGCGCCTTGATCGCCAGGCAGATGTTGTTGTTCTCCTCGTTGGCCTGACACGGCATGTCGAGGTGGCCGTCCCAGCCGTTGGCCTTCGCCTGCTCGACCAGGTCGGCCGCCCGTGCGGAGTCGGGCTGCGTGCCTTTGTCCCCGTTGTAGAGGACCGAGTCCTCATGGATCAGGGCGGTGGTGGTGAGTCCTTGGCCGCCCAGTGCCCGCTCGTTGACCACCTCGGGGTCGAGCGCGGCCGCCACCGCCTGCCGCACCAGGGGATCGGCCGTCGGCCCGCTCTCGTGGTTGAAGAGGAGGACGTATCCGGAGTTGTCGAGCGTGGAGACGCCCTCGACCCCGTCCTCCTTGGCTTGCGCGATCACCTCCGGGCCGCGCATGAAGGCCAGTTGGGTGTCCCCGTTCCTGAACGCGTCGTAGGTGGGCTGGGTACCGTTGGCCGAGACGAATCGCAGCGTCTCGATGCAGACGGGGCCGCCCCACCAGTCGTCCTTGGCCTTCAGCACCAACTCCTCGCCGGGCGCGTAGCGGTCAAGCTCGTAGGGGCCGACGCCGCCGCCCGTGGGGTCGGTGTTGAAGTCCTCACCCTGCTCCTCGACCACCGCCGGGCTGGTGATCATTCCCGGCAGGCCGGCGAGCAGGAACGGGAACCGGGCCCACGTCTTGTCGAGGTGGAAGACCAGCGTCAGCGGGTCGACCACCTCCATCTCCGTCACCGCCATTGCCTCCCGTTGCACACTGGAACGGTTCGCCGGGTCCTGATGGCGCGCGAAGCTCTCCTTGACCACCTCCGCGGTCAGCGGATCCCCGTTGCCGAACGTCACCTCCTCGCGCAGCTCCAAGGTCCACTCGGTGAAGTCGGCGTCGGGCTCAAGCGACTTGGCCACCACCGGGACGTACTCGTCGTTCTCGGGGTCGTACCGGACAAGCGTGTCGTAGAGCGCGATGGCCTCGGTGCCGCCGTTGATGCCCGTGCCGAGGTTCTTGACCGGGTCGAGTGCACTGACCGGCGTTCCCATCCCCAGCGTCGCCTCGCCGCCGACACGATCCTGGGTGCATTCCGCGCTCGCCGGTGATCCGCCGGCCTCGTCATCCGCGCCATCGCTGCTACTGCACGCCACGACCAGGCTGCCGACCATCATCGCGACCACTACTCGTCCTGCCAGTCCTGGCCTTCGCGCTCGTCCCACCCTCATCCTTGATCCTCTCCGTGAAGACGTGAAGACCTGTCAGGCGGCAACGGCTCCGAAACCGCCATTACAGGGCGCGTCACGCTATTCCTGACTGATCGGTCAGTCAAGCAGTTTGGCGGGGCGCGTCAAGGGCCTGGACCGGATCCCCGTGCGCGGCATCGCCTGGTCCACGGTCTAGACTGATCGGCCAGTCAGCCGGTACGGTCGCTGACATGACGACTTCAGAGCTGGGTGGCGCGCGGGTGCGTGATCTGGATGTGCGGGGTGTTCCGTTGCAGGTGACGGAGGTGGGTGAGGGGCCGCCGTTGTTGTTTCTGCATGGGTTGCACGGGCTGGATGCGGGGGCTGAGTGGGTCGGGATGCTGGCGGAGCGGTTTCGGGTGGTGCTGCCGTTGCATCCGGGGTTCGGGTTGAGTGCGCGTGAGCCGTGGTGCAGGTCGGTGCACGATCTGGCGTATCTGTATCTGGATCTGCTGGAGGAGCTGGATCTGGCCGGGGTGCATCTGGTGGGTTCGTCGTTCGGTGGGTGGGTGGCTGCCCAGATGGCGGTGCGTTCGCAGGAGCGGCTGTCGGATGTGGTGTTGGTGGATCCGGTGGGGATCAAGGTGGGGGATCGGTGGACGCGTGATATCGCGGACATCTTCGCGCTGGATGCTGCTGAGGTGTTGCGGCGTACGTATCGGGTGCCGCCTGCGCCGTTGGATGTGAATGCGCTGTCGGATGAGGAGTTGACGGTGCATTTGCGGAATCGGGAGGCGAGTGCGGTGTATGGCTGGGAGCCGTACATGTACAGCCCGGGGCTGCGGCGGGAGCTGGGGCGGGTGAGGGTTCCCTGTCTGCTGGTGTGGGGTGCTGGTGACGGCATCGTGACGGTGGATTACGGGCGGGCGTTCCAGGCGTCGGTGCCGGGTGC
>NZ_WJBG01000244.1:0-16386 GCF_009709555.1 Streptomyces blattellae
GTGGATGCACTGGTGCGCCGCCGGGTCGCGGCCGATCCGGACGCGGTCGCGGTCGTCGCCGACGACGGCACCGAACTCACTTACAGCCAGTTCGATGCACGGGTCAACGCTCTCGCCCACCTCCTGATCGATGAGGGCGTGCGGGTCGGGGACCGGGCCGCGATCGCCATGACACGCTCGGTCGACCTGGTAGTAGCGCTTACCGCAGTGATCCGCGCGGGAGCGGCCTACGTGCCGATCGACCCGGGATACCCCGCAGAACGCGTCAGACACATCCTCGACGACGCGGCACCTGCGCTGGTCATCACCGATCAACACACCACAGAAACACATCAACACGTACTGGGTGAACATCGCGCACCAGCACTGCGGATCGATGACCACGAAGTACAGCAGCACCTGGCCACCGGCCAGGAAACCGCCCCTGCTCTGACGCGGCCGCTGAGCGACCTCGACGCAGCTGTCGTGATCTTCACATCAGGAACGACAGGCAACCCGAAGGGCGTCACCGTTTCGCACCGTGGCCTGGTGAACCGCCTCGCATGGGGTCAGCAAGTACTGGACTACAAACCAGACGACGTGGCGCTCTCGAAAAGTGGCGTGGGTTTTGTCGATGCCGTGACCGAGCTGTTCGGGCCGATGATCGCCGGTGCCCGAATCGTGGTCGTACCCGCAGAAATTGCGCAAGATCCAGCCGGCCTGCTCGACACAATCGCCCGGCACCGCGTCACACATCTGCTGACCGTGCCCAGCCTGGCCGACATCGTCGTCCGCCACAACGACGCACCCACAGCGCTGACCACCATCCGGTCTTGGGTTTCCTCCGGTGAAGCACTCACCCCAGGCACCGCGACCACCATGCGAACGACCGCACCACAAGCAATACTGCACAACTTCTACGGCTCGACCGAAGTCACCGGCGACGGCACAACGGCCACCATCACCCACACCGACAACACCCCCATCGGTGCACCGGTCGCGAACACCACAGCACACGTCCTTGACGCGTGGCTGCGCCCGGTACCGGCCGGTGTCGCAGGAGAGCTCTACCTGGGTGGAGTGCAACTCGCCGACGGATACGCCGCCCGCCCGGGCCTGACCGCCGACCGATTCGTGGCTGATCCGTTCAGTGACAACGGCGCGCGCCTGTATCGCACCGGCGACGTCGTGCGATGGAACTCCCAGGGCCAGTTGGAATACCTCGGCCGCAGCGACGACCAGGTGAAAATACGCGGCCACCGAATCGAACCCGGCGAAATCCGCGCCGTCCTCGAACAACACCCAGCAGTATCGGGTGCCGCCATCACCGCCTTGGACCATCCCGCCGGCGGAAAATACCTCGCCGCATACATCACCACGACCAGCACCACGGCCAGCACCACGGCCAGCACCACGGCCAGCACCACGACCAGCACCACGGACACAGTGCCGTTCGACGCACTCCGCCAGCACCTGACACGATCGCTGCCGGACTACATGGTCCCCACAACGTTCACACACCTGGACCGATTCCCCGTCACCGCCAACGGAAAGCTCGATCGCCACGCATTGCCGCAACCAGACCTCGGTGCGGGTGCAGCCGATGGCCGACCACCGCAAACCAACACCGAGATCACCCTCGCCGGCATCTTCCGCGACGTACTACACCTCGACAACAACACCGATCTCGGCGTGGACAGCGACTTCTTCCGCCTGGGCGGACACTCACTGCTCGCCACACGAGTCGTCGCACGCGCCAACGCACTGCTCGGCGCCGCACTCACCCTGCGCGATGTCTTCGACCACCCCCGCATCAGCGAACTCGCCCGAATCGCCGACACCACCACCACTACCACCGAGACATCCAGCACACGAATCGGCGACCTACCACGCCCAACCCCACTACCAGTCTCATACGGACAGCAAGCACTCTGGTTCACAGAGCAGATCGCAGGGCGTCCGATCTATCGGACTGAAATCGTGCTGCAAGCAGGCGTGCGGCTCGATCTGGATGCTTTGGCAACGGCGGTACGCCGGGTGGTCGCTCGTCACGAGATCTTGCGTACGATCCTCGTGCCGGACGAGGAGACCTCATCGCTCCGCCAGGTCATCTGCGCGGAACACGACGACGACACCAAGGTCGTGGAGGTCGAACACGTCGGTCCTGAGCTGCTCAGCGACAAGATCGCTCAGGTTGCCGCAATGCCACTTGACTTCACCTCCGAGTTCGGGCTGAAGTTTCATTTGTTGCGCCATTCCGATGGCGATGTGCTGGTAGCTTACGGGCATCACATAGTTACTGATGCGGATTCCTTTGGGATCCTTGTTCACGAGCTGAACCAGTTCTATCTCGAAGCGGCTGCCGGAAATTCCACCGAGGTCGCGCCCTTGTCGATCCAGTATGCCGACTTCGCGGTCTGGCAGCGACATGTGCTGGGCAGCCGGAGAGATCCGGAGTCTCGCTATCAAGCGGACCTGCGGTACTGGCAGGACATGCTGTCAGATCTCCCGCCGGAAACCGTCCTACCCCTCGACCAACCACGCGACGGATCCGAAGAACGAACCATACGACCTGCCACCACGTCCCTCACCGGCGATGAGACAGCCACGGTCGACGAATTCCTGGTCGAGCACAAGGCAACACCGCTGCAGGCGTTGATTGCGGCATTTTCGTTGGCGCTCTGGAACGACGGTGCCGACGATACGGTACCAATTGGCACCCCGGCCAGTTTGCGCGACCAGCCCGAGTTGCAGGACCTCATCGGGTACTTCGTGAACACCGTCGTGGTGCGCGCCGATATCGACGCTGAAACCGGGTTCGCGCAGACGCTGCTCCGTTGCCGCGATCGCATGCTCGAAGCTGCTGACCACAAGCTCGTTCCGTTCGAGCACGTCGTCGAGGCGGTGAACCCGCCGCGGCAGGTCGGGATCAGTCCGCTTTTCCAGGTGATGGCCGCCTACGTGGATCGCGGTGGAGATCCGGGTGCGGCGGCGCCGCCGCTCACCAACTACGCCTCGACCACTGCGGATGGCCCGCTGGCAGCTCAGCCTGCGCTGTTCGATCTCGTGTCGAGTATCGAAAGACTTGACAGCGGCGCATTCGGAATGAATCTGAACGCGGCCCGCGAGTTGTTCTCGGCGGAAACCACGTCACGATTGTTGCGGAACACAGCGCGCTTCCTTGTGCTTGGATCCCAGCACCCGGATTTGACGGTCAAGCAACTCGCCCAGATCGTTCGTGCCGGCGACGAGGGCCGGACCAAAGCTGACAACAACGTCGGTGACATCCGCCGCTTCCAGCTGCCGCTTGAAGACTTCGACATCAGCGTGGCTCCGCTCTGGCGGGCGGCGATCGACCACGTCAGTCACGCCCTGTCGGGAGCAAGCCTCGCCTTGCGATTGGCGATCCGCGACAGCGGCACCGGTGAACTGGTCGCCGAGACCGGCAATCCTGAGATGCTGGATGCGGTCAGGGAGAAGCTCGCCGAGCTGGTCACCGCATATCAGGCAAAAATCCCGATGGTCGTCGTCACGTCCACTCGGGCCGCGTCTGGATACACGGACGACGAATTGGCGGCTGTCCTTGACGATCCGTTCTGGGAGGACTGGGTAGATCAGCTCGCTGATGCGACCGCCACCGTGCTGCGGCAGCGAGGCGACTCGGTGGCTTCGGAAGCATCAAGTGTCACGGCTGGACGAGCGGCTCCCGCCGCGGACGAAACCTCTCTTCGGTCCGTTGTGCTGGCGGCCGTGGCCAAGGCCTTGGCCGAGATCGCTGAAGGTGATCTGCTCGTGGAGTTCCATGAGTCCGACGGTCCCCTGATGACGCGTAGCTTCCCCGTGCTGCTTGATGATGGTCATGTCATCGGACTGAGCCCGGAACGAGCGGCCGAATATGCCTCGCTGGCCGGACACCCCCGGTTCAGCCGCTTCTTCGACGACCTTCCGATCCCACGGATCCGTGTAGGTGTGTTCCGCAGCCACGCGGAGCTGATCACCAAGCCTGCTGCGGGTGTCGGCGTACCAGAGGATGGACTCGACATCCATGTCCTCATCGCGGGTCGTGAGCCCGACGATTGCGTCGTCCGCGTCTGGGTGGAATCGGCGGACACCGTTGATGTCAACACCGAGGCACTGGCCACCGCCATCACTGAAGAGATTGCCGGAGCCGGAGTCCCTGCCCCCGGCCGCGAGCGTCGAGAGGCATTCACTCTGCGTCGCGCTGACCGGGTCACGTTGACGCCCGGCGAAGAAGAATCCATCCGAGCCCGCTACGGGCACGACGCCCAGATCCTTCCGCTTGCCCCCTTGCAGCGCGGATTGTTCTATCACCTACTGCGGTCCCGGGAATCCGACGACCACAACACCTACGTCTCGCAGATCACGCGACAGATTGCGGGAGATCTCGACCCCGAGCGGATGGCGACCTCCATCGCCAGTGCGATGGAGAGGTACCCCAATCTCCAGGCAGCGTTCGTCCCTCCCGGGGACGTACAGGTGATCCCGTCCGGTGTCGAAGTCCCGGTACGGGTCATCCAATTGGACGAGTGGGGTGGCCGCGGGGTCGATGTGGAGCAGTTCCTGGCGGCCGAGCGAGGTGAGCCGTTCGACTTCGAAGTCCCGCCTCTGATCCGATTCACACTGCTCGAACACGGCCACCAAGCGTGGACATTGGTCATGAGTTTCGAACACATCCTGCTGGATGGCTGGTCCATCAACGCGCTGTTCGCCGAAATCCTCAGCGTCTACGCCGATGACGGATACGTCGATCGCGTGCGACCGGCGTCTTTCCGCTCCTACCTGGACTGGGTCGACGACCAGGATCCCGCTACCGCCTATCGCGCCTGGGACGGCTACCTCGCGGAACTGGCTGGTCCGACGTTGCTGTGCCCTGACTTCGTCGACCTCGGTGATGCACAGAGCGAGACCGGTGAACTTCACCTCGATCTCAGCCCGGCAGAGGCCGCGATGGTGTTCGGTGCTGCACGAGACGCCAAGGTCACGGTGGGTACCTTGCTGCAGACCGCCTGGGGGATCGCGCTCAGTCGGCTCACCGGCAGCAACGACGTCGTATTCGGTAACACGGTTTCCGGTCGGCCGCCGTCGTTGCCCGACGCTGACCGAATCATCGGGCTGCTGTTCAACACGGTCCCGATGCGGGTGAGTCTGTCCCCGTTCAAAACGAATCGGCGGCTGCTCGCCCAGGTCCAGTCCGAGCAGCTGCTCGTCATCGACTATCCGCAAGCCGCTCTGACACAGATCCAGACCAATGCAGGCGTTCCTGTTCTGTTCGACACGCTGTTCGTGGTGCAGAACGTGCCGCTCGGCAAGGCTGCGGGGCAGGACACAGCCGGGTTGCAGGTCGTCGACGCAAAGGTCGATGACGCGACACACTACCCGGTGACGTTCGCGGTCGACCCAGAAGAACGCGACGGAGCGGCGACCGTGCACGTGCGCCTGTCCTACCGCCGGGACGTTTTCGATGCCCCGGCCGCGGAGCTGTTGCTCAAGCGCTACGTCCAGGTGCTCGTCTCTCTTACTCGCCGGCTTGACGAGCCCGTTGGTACGTTGTCCGCCCTGTTGCCGGACGAGACTGCCCCGCATACGGGTATCGCCGCTGATCTCATCCGCGACATCGAACCGGTCACGGTCGCCGAGTTGCTGCACCGGCAGGTGCGGCTGTCCGGATCGGAGACGGCGCTTGTCGCCGGCGATCGTCGGTTCACCTTTGCGGAGTTCTTCGCTGAGGTGAACCGCTACGCCCGCCTGCTCCTTGAAGAGGGAGTGTGCCCAGAGCATCGGGTCGCATTGCTGCTGCCGCGCGACGAGCGCACGGTCATCGCGATGTTTGCGGTGTTCGCCATTGGAGCTGCCTACGTCCCGGTGGACAGTGAATTGCCGGACGAACGGATCGGCTACATGCTTGAGGTCGCTGAACCGACCGTCACTCTGGTGACCGACCGCGACGTGGATCGGCTCGCCGGCACCGTCGGCAAGGTGATCAACCTGGATTCCGCAACGACGGTGGATCGCCTCGCGCAGATTGCTGCGGTTCCGGTCACGGCAGCGGAACGAGGCGGGCAGGTCTCGCTCGACAACCTCGCGTACATCATCTTCACCTCGGGAACCACCGGACGGCCCAAGGGAGTTGCCGTCGGCTACCGCGGACTGACGAATATGTACTTCAACCACGTCGAGAAGATCTTCGATCGGGTGGTGGACCACCAGCGCGGGCGCCGGTTGAAGATCGCGCACACGACGTCCTTCTCCTTTGATGCCTCGTGGGAGCAACTGTTCTGGCTCCTGAACGGGCACGAGGTTCACGTCATCGACGAGGAGATGCGACGCGACCATCAGCGGCTGCTGGCTCACTATGACGAGGTGCGCATGGACGGGTTCGATGTGACCCCGTCCTACGGGCAACTGCTGGTCGAAGAAGGGTTGCTGGAGCGAGACAGGCCGGCCGGCCGGTCCGTGTCTTCCGATGCGCCCGGTGTCGTCTTCGTCTCCCTCGGTGGCGAGGCCGTCTCCGACCGGCTCTGGCAACAGCTGCGCGGCGCCCCCGGAGTCGAGTCGTACAACCTTTACGGACCTACCGAGTACACCATCAACGCCCTCGGCGCCGACCTGGCCGACAGCACCAACTCAAGTGTCGGGACGCCGATCTTCAACACCCGGGCCTACATCCTCGACGAGAACCTGCAACCTGCCCTACCCGGTGTCGCCGGGGAGCTCTACCTGGCAGGCGAAGGAACCGCGCGCGGATACTGGGGCCAGTCCGCGCTGACCGCCGAACGTTTTGTCGCCTGCCCGTGGGAACCAGCGGAACGCATGTATCGCACCGGAGATCTCGCCCGGTGGAACGAAGCCGGGATGATCGATTACCTCGGTCGCGCCGACGAGCAGATCAAGATTCGCGGTTATCGCATCGAACCGGACGAGATCCGGGACGTGGTGCAAGAGTTTCCCGAGGTAACGCGCGCCGAAGTGGTCGCCTTCGAGCATGCCACGGGGCTACAACTGGCTGCCTACTACAGCACGACCGCGGACCTCGACATCAGTGAGCCGTTGCGCAACCATCTGGCCAGGTACTTGCCTGACTACATGGTCCCGGCAGCCCTTGTCCCGGTGGAGTCCTTCCCCCTCACCCCGACCGGCAAGCTGGATCGCCGAGCGTTGCCTGCGGCTGACGTGGCCGCGTCCGGTGTCAGCGCGGGCCGGGCACTCGAGTCGGAGACGGAGCTGGCGGTGGCCGCGATCTTCCGTGCTGTGCTCGACCTCGACGAGGGACTGGTCCTGGGTGCCGCAAACGACTTCTTCCGGCTGGGCGGGCATTCCCTCGCGGCAATGCGGCTTGCGTCGCAGATGAATCGCGCGTTCCCCGTGAACATAGCGATGCGGGACGTCATCACCGCTTCCACGATCGGCGAACTGAGTGCGGTGGTCGACAAGAAGACGCAGCCGGGCGCCGATCCCGAGGTCGGCATCACCGCGATCGCGACCCGCTTCACTCAGTCCCTGAACGGCCGCACTCTGTTCTGCGCGCACCCGAAGTTCGGCGCCGCGTCCATGTACTCGGAATTGTCGGGATACCTCCCGGACGGGGTCGGGCTGGTCGGGATCGATGATCCGGCGATCATCGGCCTGGAGATCGAGTTCGATGACCTCGACGCCCTCGCCTCGACCTATGCCGACGTCATCCAGGGGCTGCAGCCGGCCGGACCGTACGAACTGCTGGGTTGGTCGTACGGCGCACACATCATGTTCGCCGTGGCACGCCAGCTTCTCTCCCGAGGGGAACGCGTCGGCCCCCTGGTGATCGTGGATGCCATGCCTGCCGGTTCAGAAAACTCGACGGAACTCGTCGTGCGACCGGGATCTGCCGAGTCGATGCGTGACGAAATGCTGAAAGCCTTCGGCGAGGAAGCGTTCAACGAGTTGCTCGCCGACGCAAAGCAACTCAAGGCTGTCGAGACGGCCGGCCGTCGTTGTGATGTCCTGACGTCTGCGCCGACGCGGGGCAGTCTCGACATCGAGACGCTCGTGATCGCGTCATCCGCGACTCACGCGCCCCGAGTGGCGGAGCTGGGCCGCGAGGATGCGCTGGGATGGGACAGTCACTTGACCAACTTCTCGTTCTTCGTCGCTGAAGACGAAGACCATCAGTCCATCCTTGAGCCCGGTTCCGGTCTACTGAAATGGGGCCCACTGCTGACGAACTTGTTGGTCCGCTGAGTGGATTTCGTTGTCTGGTGCAGTACGGCGCGTTGTGCTGCACCAGACTCGGCGAACCCGAGATCGAGTTCCTCAGGTGATGGCGGCAGCGTCTTGCAGGCTGTCGAACAGGGCCGCGCGGCGCATGTAGGCGCGCGCGGTGTCGAACTTCTCGGCGGTGCGGCGCAATTCGTTGAGGTTGTGCCGACGCACCTCGGGGTCGCGCTCTTCCAACAGCCGTTTGTTGGCGATCGTCTGGGCCTGCACATAGTTCACCGCCGCATGGCGACGCTGGCGACTGTAAAGGTCGAGCAGGCCGTCGCCGGCCTCACCGGCGATCACCTTCGCGAGCTTCTCCGTCAGGTTGACGGCGTCATGGATGCCGCCGTTCATGCCCATGCCGCCGATCGGGTTGTTGACGTGCGCGCTGTCGCCGGCGAGCAGGATGCGCCCCTGACGGAAGGTCGCGGCCACGCGCTGATTGACTCCGTAGACGTTGCGGTACTCGACGTCGTACGTGCCGGTCTTCGGGAGGAACTTCTGCAGCCGCTGCTCGACGCGCGCCGGCGACAACGCGGTGGCGTCGTCCTCGTCGTGGCCGATCGGCAGGATCACTCGCCAGAGCCCCTCGGGCGATTCTCCGCGCACCTTGAACACGTTGGCCCACTCGCTGGGGTCGGAGAAGTAGTTGCGGAACACCAGATCCGGCTTGACGGTCTTGAGGTCGAAGCTGGTCGCGATCTTGATGAACCGCTCCGGATAGGTGAATCCTTCGAATTCGATGCCGGCGAGCTTGCGAACCGTCGATCGGCCACCGTCACAGCCGACGACGTAGGCCGCCGGCATACGTTCTGTGCCGGCAGGTGAGGTGTACTCCACCTCGATGCCGCTTGCGGTTTCGGTCAGACCGGTCAGCGTGTGGGAGAACCGTACGTCGAAGTCGGATTCGTTGGCGTATTCCTCGGCGATCGAAGCGGTCAGCTTGTACTGCTCGTACTGCATTACGTACGGGAACCGGAACTCGTCCTTGAGCCGGCCGAGATCGAACTCCGCGACGACGTCTCCGGTCGGCCGGTCGTGGAAGCGATAGGTGCTCGAAAGCAGACTGTGCGCCCGGATCTTCTCGGTTATGCCCAGGTCGTCGAGCATCTCCAGTGTGCTCGGATGGATGGTTGCCGCGCGCTGATCCTGTACCGGTGCCGGCTCAGACTCAAGAACGGTCACCGGGATACCGCGCCGATTCAGTGCCAGCGCGCAGACCATTCCGACGGGGCCCGCGCCCACGACGAGGACACGTGTGGTCTCGTTCGACATGCGTCTAGTTCTGCTCGCGCTGCAGACGCTTGCTGACCTTGCCGACCGCGGTGTACGGGAACTCGTCGACGACCTCCACGACATCGGGGAGCTTGAACGTGGCGAGACCCTTGTCGCGCAGGAACTGGCGCAGTTTGCCCAAGGTGAGCTCGGCCGCGCTCTCCGGCGTCCGGGGAATCAGGTACGCCTTGACACGTTCGCCGAGAACCTCGTCATCGACGCCGACGACGGAGACATTGTGGACGCCGGCATGACCGAGCAGCGCGTTCTCCAGCTCCTCGGGCGCGATCTTCTCGCCGCCCCGGTTGATCTGGTCCTTCGACCGTCCCACGACTCTGATGAATCCGCGCTCGTCCCGCTCGACGATGTCACCAGTGCGGTAGAAACCATCGCTGGTGAACGCCAGCGCATTCTGCTCGGGGTTGCGGTAGTACCCGCGAATCACCGACGGTCCTCGGGTCAGCAAGTGACCGGGTGCACCGGGTGGCACTTCGTTGCCCTCGTCATCGATGACCTGGATCTCGTCAGCCGCTGAGGCCGGCCGGCCCTGGTATCGCACGCTGGTGGCCCGATCGACGTCGGCAGGATTGCTGACGACGAGGCCCTCTCCCATCCCGAAGCTCTGCGACAGTTGCACGCCGAACTCCGGCTCGACCCGACCCGCCACTGATTCGCTCAGCTTCGCGCCGCCGCACATGAGCACCTGCAAGCTGGAGATGTCATAGGACGTGCGGAGCGAGGAGTTCAGCCAGGCCAGCAGGATCGGAGGTACCAGCGAAACGCGGGTCACCCCGTGCTTCTCGATCAGCGGGAACGCCGCATCGGGGCTGCCGTTCGGTGCGACCACAATGGTGGCGCCCACGCTGAACGCACCGAGAAATCCGGGCGAACGCGTCGACATACTGTGGCAGATCGGTATGACCAGCATATGAACGGTGCGCTCGGTGATGCCCCGTTCCCCAACGCTTCGCCGCAGTGCGTAGCCGTACGTCTGGTGAGTATGCGGCATCAGCTTCGGAACGCCCGTCGTGCCGCCTGACATCTGCAACAGAGCGACGTCCTGCGGGCTGCACCGTCGCGCGTGCTCAAGCGATCCTTTCGACTGCAACGCCTTGTACTCAGCGCCGCCGCCATCACGTTCGAGTACTACGGTGTGCTCCAGATGGAGCCATCGCTGCTTCAGGCCGGCAGCCATCGCAGCGAGATCGGTGCCGCTGTCCGAGGCGACTGTGATGTAGGCGCGCGCCTCGGCGATCTCGATGAAGTGCTCGATCTCGGCACGACGGTGCGCGATGGGAGCGACGACGGGAACCGCCCCGAGCTCCCACAAGGCGAAGACGAAGGCAATGTACTCATAGATGTTGGGCAGGTGTACCACCACCCGGTCGCCACGGCTCAGCCCCAGATCCTGCAGGCCGGCAGCGAGGCGCAGGACCTCGTCCGTGAGCTGTGCATAGCTCAACTCGGCTTTGCGGTCGATGACAGCGAGTTTGTCGGGACAGCGCTCCGCGGTGGCGAACAGCAGCTCCGGCAGCGTCTGATCGCGCCAGTACCCCTCGGCGACGTACTTGGCTGCGGTCTCCGACGGAAACGGAACGACCCCGTCAAGGGCCAGCGGTTCGATGCTCAATTGGTTTCCCTTCGAGGAGCTGCCTCCCAGCCCGGATAGGGTAGGCTACCCTAACATTTCCATGATCGGCGATGCTGGATCCGGTCCGCCAGGGGACGCGCACAGTGCCGATCAATCACGTGACCGGCCGAACCGGGATCGCGGCGCTGCTATCCGAAGACGTCGAGGTCGACGAGCGGACCAGCGACGTACCCCTCGATACGCTGATTCCGCAGGAATACGCGGTGATCGCGCGCGCCGTACCGACGCGACGCGCGGAATTCGCGACGGTTCGCTGTTGCGCACGGCAACGGCCGCCAGTGGCGGCCTGCGGCTGACCCGGTGCCGGTGAACGTCCATGACTTCGCCGACCCTCAGCTGGGCAAGGCCGTCTCGTACGGGATCTACGATCTGGCCGCGAACACCGGCTGGGTCACCGTGGGCACCGATCACGACTCCGCCGCGTTCGCGGTGGAATCGATCCGCCGCTGGTGGTCCGGCCAGGGCCGGGCCGCCTACCCGCAGGCGACGCGACTGCTCATCACCGCCGACGCGGGCGGCTCGAACGGCTACCGCACCCGGGCCTAAAAGCTCGGACTTGCCCGGCTCGCTGCCGAAACAGGACTGACGATCACCGTCTGCCACCTGCCGCCGGGCACACCGACCGGACTACGTGTCATGGCCGAGCTGGACACCGACGTCTACCCCACCGGAGTCCAGATCGGCGACGCGGAGATGGCGTCCCTGCCGCTGACCCGACACGCCTTCCATGGCGACTGGAACTATGCCGTGCATCCCCAGCCGTGCCCTGACATCCCAGCACCCCGGACTCCGCAGAAGCCGGCCCCGGAGTGGGAGCACGCTCTCCTGTCCGCCCCCGCCCTGACCGGTATGTCCCGGCAGCAACTGAGCGATCTCACCGACACTTTGGCCCTCGACGGCGACGTCAAGCGCGGACGCCCGCCCCGGCTCGCCTTCCCCGACCAGGTCCTGGCGGCCGTCCTTCACCTGCGGGTCGCACTGGCCGCGGAACCCCTCGCTGTGCTCTTCGGCAGCAGCCGCACCGCCATGCACCGCACCCTGCTGAAGATCAGGAGACTGCTCGATGCGCACGCCAAAAGCGTCCCACCGGCGACCACCCACCTGCTGCCCTCGCAACCCTCCATGCCCGAGTCATCGCCCTGAGCATCGACCCCAACAGCAAGACCAAGACGGCATGTTGATGATCTGCAAGCCCTTAGGCGGCAGTTCCCAGGATGAGACTCCCCACGAACGGACCGCCCTGCTCGATCAGGTCGAGCGTGTCGTGCGCCTGGGAGGGCAGGTCGCTGTAGCAGATGCTGCCGACGAGGAGGGCGGACAGGACGGCGGCTGCGGCGCCGACGCGGGTGATTCGTGGGGGGAATCTCGTGGCTACGTGATGGCGCGCGTAGACAGTGGCATGCCAATGTCAACCCACGGCGTTCTCGGGCAGTTCGTACGAGCCGTATTCCGGGCGACCCGCGAGGTCGTACGACTGGATGGAGACGCCCGTCGAGGTGATCCGCCCGCCGCTGTGCCGGAAGGCCGTCGGCACCGCGCCCTCGGGGAAGAGACGGAAGCCGGCGCCCAGCACGACCGGGAAGGTCAGCAGGTGGACGGTGTCGACGAGGTCGAGGGCGAACAGGGACTGCAGGAGCGCGCCGCTGCCGTGGACCTGGATCTCGCCGTCGATGCGCTCCTTGAGGTCGGTGACCTCCTTGGCCAGGTCGCCGCCGATCACGGTGGTGCCGGACCACTCGGGGTCGGTGAGGGTGGACGAGACGACGTACTTCGGCAGGGCGTTCAGCTTGGCGGCGACGGGGTCGGACGGGTCGGTCACCTTCGGCCAGTAGCCGGCGAAGATGTCGTAGGTACGGCGGCCGAGGAGGAACGCCTCGACACTGCCGAAGACCTCGGTGACGAACCGGCCGAAGTCCTCGTCGGCGAAGGGAACGGTCCAGCCGCCCTGCTCGAAGCCGCCCCGGGTGTCCTCCTGCGGGCCGCCCGGTGCCTGGTAGACGCCGTCGAGGCTGACGAAGATCTGCGAGACGAGCTTGCCCATGGCGGGTGCCTTCTCTCTGTGGCGGGGTCTGCTGTCATCAGTTCAGACCCCACCGGCACCCGCAACTCATCGGTTCAGCCCGCGTGGGTCGAGAAGAGCCCGCCCGTGGGCCCCTGCTTGTCGCCGCCCTGCGCCTTCTTCAGAGCGTTGGCAAGGCTTTCGATGGTGAGCGACTGGAGGATGACGCGGCCGTTGCCCTCCAGGGTCGCCAGGGACAGTCCCTCGCCGCCGAAGACGGCGTTCATCACGCCCTGGCGGCTCAGGCCGCCGACACGCTGGACGCCGTACCGGATGCCCTCCTCGAAGGCGACGACGCAGCCGGTGTCGACCTCGATACGGCCGCCGAAGTCGGCCGGGTCGAGGTCGATGAAGTTGCCGGCGCCGGCGATGATCACCGTGCCGTGACCGGTGAACTTCTCCAGAACGAAGCCCTCACCGCCCTTCATGCCGGTCCTGCCGCCCTGGAAGGCGATACCGAAGTCGACGGTGGACTCGGCGGCGACGAAGGCGTCCTTCTCGGCGAACCACGCGCGCGTGCCGTCGAGTTCGAGCGCGCGCATCTCGCCCGGGAGCACGCCGGCGAAGCCGACGGTGCCCTCGCCGCCCTGGGAGGTGAAGTACTGGAACGCGATCGACTCGCCCGCGAGGACGCGCTGGCCGACCTGCATGGCGGTGCCCATGGCCTGGCGCAGCATGCCGCCCATGCCGCCGCCCGAGCCGGTTTGGGCTTGCTGACCGTTCGAGGGGCCCGTCAGACGGGTCTCCATGGTCACGTTCACGGTCTTGAACAGGAACTTACCGGCCTCGCAGTACACGGTCTGGCCGGGCCGCAGGCTCACGACCGCCATCTGCATGGCGTTGCCGACGATCTCTTGGTGAAGTGTCACACCACGAGAACGCAGGAAGTGGAATCAAGAGTTCCGGTGGTACGTCCGACCGGGTGGAACGACGTGTCCTCCGACCGGCGACGCCGACGTCCGTTGGCCGCCAGCGCCGCGGGGCGGCGACCGCTGGGATGGGTGCATGACTTCTTACGGAACGCTCAACGGCAAGGTGGCCCTGGTGACCGGCGGGAGCCGCGGCATCGGTGCGGCGACGGCACTCCGGCTGGCACGCGACGGCGCGGACGTGGCCGTCACGTATGTGAACGGCAAGGATGCGGCCGAGGACGTCGTACGGGCCGTCGCGGCGCTCGGGCGACGGGCGGTGGCCCTGCGCGCGGACTCCGCGGACGCGCAGGAGGCGGCCGGGGCGGTGACGCGTACGGCGGAGGCGCTGGGCGGTCTGGATGTCCTGGTGAACAACGTGGGCGTCGGCCTGCTGGGGCCACTGGAGAGCTTCTCGGTCAGCGACGTCGACCGGGTGCTCGCAGTGAACGTGCGCGGGGTGTTCCTCGCCTCCCAGGCCGCCGCCGCGCGGATGTCGGCGGGCGGGCGGATCATCACGATCGGCACGTGCATGACCCAGCGGGTGCCCGGGCCGGGCGGGACGCTCTACGCCATGAGCAAGTCGGCGCTGGTCGGGATGACGAGGGCGCTCGCGCGGGAACTGGGGGCGCGCGGGATCACGGCGAACATCGTCCACCCCGGGCCCATCGACACGGACATGAACCCGGGGGACGGGCCTCGGGCGGGCGGGCAGGCCGCGATGACCGCGCTCGGGCGGTTCGGGACGGTGGAGGAGGTGGCGGGGGTGGTGGCGCATCTGGCGGGGGCGGCGTACGTCACGGGCGCGGAGTTCGCGGTGGACGGGGGGCATGCGGCGTGATGCCGGCACGCTGATCTCGCCCCCGCCGCCCCTACCCGTCCCATCCTGAAGGGGCTCCGCCCCTTCGACCCCGCCAAGGGGCTCCGCCCCCTGGACCCCCGATCGGCCTGCGGCCTCGTCCTCAAACGCCGGACGGGCTGGATGTGCCTGAGGCCCCCCATACAGGCCGGACGTGCGCACCTGCGTCACAAGCCCCCCAGTTCCTGGTGTCGCGCCGCCAGGGCCGTCGCGCCCAGTTGTGTCAGGGAGCCGTACAGGCGGAGGCGGGAGATGCCGCCGTCCGGGAAGATGTCCACGCGCGCGTGGGTGGCGACGGACGGGGTCGGCAGGACAAACCGGTGGTTGGTGTCGGGCTGGAGGCGGGTGCGTGGGACGACTTCCGTCCACTCGCCGGTCTCGCCGTCCTTCACCGACACCGATGCCCAGCCGGCGCTGTTGCCCTTCAGGTACGCCGTGTCGATCTCGATCGCGCGGATCTGGGACTGGGCCGCCAGCCGGTAGCTGATCCAGTCGTTGCCCTGGTCACGGCGGCGGCGGGTCTCCCAGCCGTCGTCCATCTTGCGGGAGCGGCCCGGCTGGATGGTGTTGGTGGCCGGTGAGTAGAAGAGGTTGGAGGCGTCCTCGACCTGCCCGCCGTGCTCCAGGGCGACCACGTCGAAGGTGCCCAGGACCGAAAGCCATGCCGGGTCCGGGACGGCCTCGCCGTACACGCGCAGGCGGGCGATGCCGCCGTCGGGGTGCTGGTTGACGCGGAGGTGGGTGAAGCGCTGTTCGACACAGACCTCGAAGCCGTTCGCCGCGTGGCCGCCCACCGCGGTACGCGGTACCAGCGTCGTCCACTTCACGTCGTCGCCCAGCAGTTCCTCGGGCGACGGGGAACCCGCCGCCGAGGCACCCTCGACCGACACCGCCTGCGGGTAGTTGCCGCGGAAGTGGGCCGTGTCGACGACGATCCCGCGGATCACTCCGGGCACGCCGAGCCGGACCAGCGCCCAGTCGTGGTCGTCGGCCGTGGGCCAGGGGTGGTCGGCCGAGGCGCCGCGGCGTCGGCGGGTCTCCCAGCCGTCCATGATCTTGCCCTTGTGCCCGAAGTGCTCGGGGTCGAACTCGGCGCGCTCGGGCACCAGCAGGTTCTCGCGCTGGGCGAAGAACTCGTCGTTGGCGGCGATGACACCGGCGCCGAGCTGCCGGTCGGCGAGGTTGGCGTACTGGGTGAAGGGGAAGTCGGCGGTGCGGTAGTCCGCGTACGGGTCACCGCCCCCGTACGGGTTCGCGTCGCCGGTGAAACTCGGAATCGCCGTCACACGGTCTGCCTTTCGGGAGTCGGCCGTCACACGGTCTGCCTCTCGGGAGTCGGCCGTTGCGGGTGCGGGGTCGGTGGTCGGCCGCCGCGGGTGCGGGGCCGGGAGTGGCCGTTGCG
>NZ_WJBG01000244.1:16505-99662 GCF_009709555.1 Streptomyces blattellae
TCGGTGGTCGGCCGCCGCGGGTGCGGGGCCGGGAGTGGCCGTTGCGAGTGCCGGATCGGTGGTCGGCCGCCGCGGGTGCGGGATCGGGAGTCGCCATTGCGGGTGCGGGGTCTGTCAGGAGGTGCGGTCGATCAAGGGGTGCGGGTGAGCAGATGGCCCCTCGGGGCGGTGAACCCGCCGTTCGCCGCGATGCGTTCGCCGCGCAGCCAGGTGGACTTGACGACGCCGTACAGGGTCTTGCCCGCGTACGCCGTGACGCGGTTGCGGTGCTGGAGGGCCGCCGGGTCCACGGTGAACGTCTCGTCGGGCGCGAGGACCGCGAAGTCGGCGTCGCGGCCGGCCTCGATGGCGCCTTTCTGTCCGAGGCCCGCCAGCTGAGCCGTCCGCGCGGACATCCAGCGGACGACGTCCTCCAGGCCGTGACCGCGCCTCCGCGCCTCGGTCCACACCGCCGCCAGACTCAGCTGCAGGCCCGAGATGCCGCCCCACGCCGTCGCGAAGTCGTCGGTCTTCAGGTCGGCGGTGGACGGCGAGTGGTCGGTGACCACGCAGTCGATCGTGCCGTCGGCCAGCGCCTGCCACAGCAGGTCCTGGTTGGCGGCCTCACGGATGGGCGGGCAGCACTTGAACTCGCTGGCGCCGTCCGGGACTTCCTCGGCGGTGAGGGTGAGGTAGTGGGGGCAGGTCTCGACGGTGAGGCGGACGCCCTCCGCCTTCGCCTCGGCGATGAGCGGCAGCGCGTCGCTCGACGACAGGTGCAGCACGTGCACGCGCGCGTCCAGGCGCTTGGCCTGGGCGGTCAGCTGCGCGATGGCCGTGTCCTCCGCGTCACGCGGGCGCGAGGCCAGGAAGTCCGCGTACTTCGGGCCGCCGTGCTGCGGGGCGGCGGAGAGGTGGTGGGGGTCCTCGGCGTGCACGATCAGCAGGCCGCCGAAGGAGGCGATCTCGGCCAGGGACCGGGCGAGCTGATCCTGGTCGAGGTGCGGGAACTCGTCCACGCCCGACGGGGACAGGAACGCCTTGAAGCCGAAGACACCGGTGTCGTGCAGCGGGCGCAGGTCCGCGACGTTGTCGGGCAGGGCGCCGCCCCAGAAGCCGACGTCGATGTGCGCCTTGTCAACGGCAGCTTTCTGCTTCGTACGGAGGTTCTCGACCGTCGTGGTCGGCGGCAGGGAGTTGAGCGGCATGTCGACGAGGGTGGTGACGCCACCGGCCGCCGCGGCGCGCGTGGCGGTCCAGAAGCCCTCCCACTCGGTACGGCCGGGGTCGTTGACGTGTACGTGGGTGTCGACGAGGCCGGGCAGCAGGACGTCGTCGCCCAAGTCCTCCAGCCGGGCCCCGGCGGGCACCTCGGCGTCGTAGGGCCGGACGGCCGTGATCTTCCCGCCGGAGACCGCGACCGAGGCGGCGCGCGTCCCGTCCGGAGTGATGACACGCCTGGACCGCAACACCAGTTCGACGTCGGACACCCGGGCCCCTCTCTCTTCGCCGTTCACGTCCGGGAAACGGGATTTACTTCCACGTTACGGAATTCAACGTTCTGTTGAATGAGTCTTCACCCCCGTCCGCGCGGCGTCAAGGGCGCACCTCTCCACAGTGCACCCGATGGCGTTACTCTAGACGTTTCCACAGAGTGAAATTAGGATTCCGGCAGACAGAACGTGGCTACGCACAAGCGGGGAGTCAACCGACCGACGGGTAGGCTTCTTCTCCTCCCGCCTGTCCCGCAAGGCTCCTCCCGCCTGTCCCGCAAGGCCGCCAGTCCCGAAAGGAACGCGCCGTGCCGACGTCCAGCGCCAGCACCAGCACCACCGACTCCGCCAAGTCCACCACGGGCGGGGTCCAGTCCCTTGAGCGCGCCTTCGATCTGCTGGAGCGGATGGCGGACGCGGGCGGCGAGGTCGGCCTGAGCGAGCTGTCCGCGAGCAGCGGGCTGCCGCTACCGACCATCCACCGCCTGATGCGCACACTGGTGGCCTGCGGTTACGTACGCCAGCAGCCCAACCGCCGCTATGCGCTGGGCCCCCGTCTGATCCGGCTCGGCGAGTCCGCGTCCCGGCTGCTCGGCACCTGGGCCCGCCCCAGTCTCGCCCGGCTGGTCGAGGAGACCGGCGAGACGGCCAACATGGCACTGCTCGACGGCGACGAGATCGTGTACGTGGCACAGGTGCCCTCGAAGCACTCGATGCGCATGTTCACCGAGGTCGGCCGGCGGGTGCTGCCGCACTCCACGGGCGTGGGCAAGGCGCTGCTCGCGAACACACCGGACGACGAGGTACGCGCCCTGCTCGCCCGCACCGGAATGCCCGCCGCGACGGAGAAGACGATCACCACGCCCGAGGGCTTCCTCGCGGCCCTGGACGACGTACGACGGCTCGGCTACGCCGTCGACGACAACGAGCAGGAGATCGGCGTCCGCTGCCTCGCGGTCTCCGTACCGAACTCCCCCACCGCGGCGGCCATTTCCATCTCGGGCCCGGCGGGCCGGGTCACGGAGGCGGTGACGGAGCGGATCGTGCCGGTGCTCCAGCAGATCGCGGGCGAACTGTCCGAGGCACTCGCCGCCGGCCAGAACCACGCGTGACGCTCCCGCATACGGTTCGGCAGCGCCCCGACAGGGGCGCGGGGCCGTAACGATGTGCGGCTCCGCCGCGCGGGAGCGACCAGCCACAACGACGCCGCAGACAACCGACGCCCCATCGCACCCTCCAGCGGAGCGCTACGGCTCCCCGAACAGTTCCACCGCGTCCCGCACCTGCGACAGCCCCCGCGACAAGGCGCTCACCGACCCGATCGCCCCGGCGATCAGCAGCAACGACCGCCGTAGGCGCGGGATCTCGGGCCGGCCGCTGATCGTCATCGCGGCGAGCGCGGCGAGTTCGTCCTCAGCGATGACGCGGTCGGGGAACTCGGCCGGATGCGCGGCGAGTTCGCGGCGCAGCCGGGACACCGCGGTCCGCAGTTCCGCCACTCTAGGGTCCTCGTCGCTGCCGATCACTGGCCGCCTCTGCCCCAAGCTCCGCAACACAGCTCTCCCCCCGCGCACGCCGTTGTGCGCGTGTACGTCGTGATCCCGCCCAGTGCCCCCGGGACACCGGTCGGGCGCCGGGCGACGCGGGTCAGTAAACGCCACCCGGTACGGAACGCGCCACCACACGGACCAAAATTCAGTCTCCGTGACGCCCGTAACGCACCCGTGTCTCAGGTATGCAGGACGCATGACGGACAAGCAAGACACAGTGGCCGGGCTGCTCCTCGCGGCGGGAGGCGGCCGACGGCTGGGCGGACGGCCGAAGGCGCTTCTCGAACACCGGGGGCGGCCACTCGTCGAACACGCGGTCGGCGTTCTGCGGGCGGCCGGGTGCACCCGCGTCCACGTCGTGCTCGGGGCGCAGGCGGCGGTCGTACGGGAGCGGGCGCGGCTGGAGGGGTGCGTGCTCGTGGAGAACCCGGAGTGGGAGCAGGGCATGGGCTCCTCGCTGCGCGCCGGGCTCGATTCGCTCGCCGCCACCCCGGCACGGGCCGCGCTCGTCTCGCTGGTCGACCAGCCCGGCATCGGGGCGGAGGCGGTGGCCCGGGTGCTCGCCGCGTACAAGGACGAGGAGTCGCTGGTCTCGGCCGCCTACGACGGGGTACGCGGGCATCCGGTGCTCTTCGGTGCCGCGCACTGGGCCGGTATCGCGGCCACGGCGACCGGGGACCGCGGGGCACGCGCCTATCTGAAGGCGCACGACGAGGCGATCACGCTCGTCGAGTGCGGGGATGTGGCCGAGGCGTACGACATCGACACGGAAGGCGACCTGAGCCACCTTGAGTGAGCATGGTGGCACCCAGCGCCAACCAGTGCGCCACCTTGCCTCGACTCAGAGAATCTCGACATCAACAAACCATTGAACTTCCACCATAAGGAAACTATTATCCACTGACCAGAAGCGCCCGGACGTTCCGCGGGCGCTGTCAGCCGCATCCGAGGACCCTGGCACCCCGTGCCGCACGTACGCAGCCCGCTGAAGGAAGTGACAGCTCATGTCCGCACCAGCGCCGTCCCCGCTGGCCATCGTCGACGCCGAGCCCCTGCCCCGGCAGGAGGAGGTCCTCACCGAAGCGGCCCTCGCCTTCGTGGCCGAGCTGCACCGGAGGTTCACGCCCCGGCGTGACGAGCTCCTCGCCCGACGCGCGGAGCGCCGCGCCGAGATCGCCCGCACCTCC
Source organism: Streptomyces blattellae (assembly GCF_009709555.1). Taxonomy (GTDB): domain Bacteria; phylum Actinomycetota; class Actinomycetes; order Streptomycetales; family Streptomycetaceae; genus Streptomyces; species Streptomyces blattellae. The sequence continues at coordinate 20,715 of NZ_WJBG01000244.1, forward strand.
ACGCTCGACTTCCTCCCCGAGACGGCCGCGATCCGCGCGGACGACTCGTGGAAGGTGGCCCCCTCACCGGCGGCCCTGAACGACCGCCGCGTGGAGATCACCGGCCCCACCGACCGCAAGATGACCATCAACGCCCTCAACTCGGGCGCCAGGGTCTGGCTCGCCGACTTCGAGGACGCCTCTGCCCCGACCTGGGAGAACGTGGTCACCGGCCAGCTCAACCTGATCGGCGCCTACACCCGGAACATCGACTTCACCGACCCGGGCTCCGGCAAGTCGTACGCCCTGAAGGCCGATGACGAGCTCGCGACCGTCGTCATGCGGCCCCGCGGCTGGCACCTGAACGAGCGCCACCTCCAGGTCGACGGCGAGCAGGTCCCCGGCGCGCTGGTCGACTTCGGCCTCTACTTCTTCCACAACGCCCGGCGTCTGCTCGACCTCGGCAAGGGCCCGTACTTCTACCTCCCCAAGACGGAGTCGCACCTGGAGGCCCGCCTCTGGAACGACGTCTTCGTCTTCGCACAGGACTACGTCGGCATCCCCCAGGGCACCGTCCGCGCCACCGTCCTGATCGAGACGATCACGGCCGCGTACGAGATGGAGGAGATCCTCTACGAACTCCGCGACCACGCCTCCGGATTGAACGCCGGCCGCTGGGACTACCTGTTCTCCATCGTCAAGAACTTCCGCGACGGCGGGCCCAGGTTCGTCCTCCCGGACCGCAACGCCGTCACCATGACCGCCCCGTTCATGCGGGCGTACACCGAACTCCTCGTCCGCACCTGCCACAAGCGCGGCGCGCACGCGATCGGCGGCATGGCGGCTTTCATCCCCTCCCGCCGCGACGAAGAGGTCAACAAGGTCGCCTTCGAGAAGGTGAAGGCGGACAAGGACCGCGAGGCCGGCGACGGTTTCGACGGCTCCTGGGTCGCCCACCCCGACCTCGTCCCGATCGCCATGGCCTCCTTCGACGCCGTCCTCGGCGACCGGCCCCACCAGAAGGACCGGCTGCGCGAGGACGTCGACGTCAAGGCGGCCGACCTGATCGCCGTCGACTCGCTCAAGGCGAAGCCGACGTACGACGGTCTGGTCAACGCCGTCCAGGTCGGCATCCGTTACATCGAGGCCTGGCTGCGCGGCCTCGGTGCCGTCGCCATCTTCAACCTGATGGAGGACGCGGCCACCGCGGAGATCTCGCGCTCGCAGATCTGGCAGTGGATCAACGCCGGCGTCGAGTTCGAGAACGGTGAGAAGGCCACCCCGGAACTGGCCCGCAAGGTCGCCGCCGAGGAACTGGCGGACATCCGGGCCGAGATCGGCGAGGAGGCCTACGCGGCCGGGCACTGGCAGCAGGCCCACGACCTGCTGCTGACCGTCGCCCTCGACGAGGACTACGCGGACTTCCTGACCCTGCCCGCGTACGAGCGGCTCAAGGGCTGACCCTCAGGAAGCAGGCGTGTCCGAGTGGCCCAGGGACTTCTCCGGGGCCACTCGGTCGCGTACGGCCTGCTTGACCGCCGTCGGCTCCGGGAAGCCCTGCTCGCGGCGGTCCCAGACCACCTCGTCGTTCACGCGGACGACGAAGACGCCGCCCGTGCCCGGCTTCAGGGACAGCTCCGTCAGCTCGGTCTCGAAGGTGGTCAGCAGCTCCTGCGCCAGCCAGGCCGCCCGGGGCAGCCACCGGCATCGGGTGCAGTACTCGATCTGAACGCGCTGGGTCATCCGAGGTGTACCGCCCCATCCTGTTCCGCCGCCGGTTTGCCGTGCAGGTCGGGGACCTGCCGGAGCCACTTCGGCCGGCCTCGTCGTGTCTTCGCCGCGCGCAGGGCCTGCTCGGCGGCGAGTTCCTCCCGGGTGGGGAAATCGGTGGGCAGCCACGCCGCCGACGCCCGTACGCGCGCGTGCAGGTAGCCGACGTAGGCCTCACGCACGTCGTCGGGCGTCGCGAAGCCCGGTGCTGTCGCGAGCCAGGCGTCCGGGACCTCGGCGGCGATCTCACGCAACAGTCTGCGCGTGACGCGGGGCGCCAGCTCGGCGTCGGCTTCGCGCACGTCCGGCGCGTAGTGGCCGAGCGCGTGGTGCCGGAAGTCGTACGCCTTCTCCGGTTCCGTCGCGTCCCAGCGGTGGTGGAAGACGAGGGCGGCGCCGTGGTCGATCAGCCACAGGTGTGCGGGCACGGTGCCGGACGTGGGCCAGATCATCAGGTTGGAGCTGTGGACCGTACGGTCGACGTTGACGGTCAGCGCGTCGAGCCAGACGATCCGGCCCGCCTCCAGCGGGTCCACGCGGAACGTCTCGGCGGCCTCGGGGGTGAAGTCCTTCGCGCCCGGCAGGAAGTCCATGCCGAGGTTGATCCCGGCACTGGCGCTGTGCAGGTCCCGTACCTCCTGGTGCGGCTCCCCGTCGGCGATCTCCGGATCGAAGCGCACCAGCACCAGCTCGGGGAACCGCAGCCCCAGCGCACGGGCCAGCTCCCCCACGATCACCTCGGCGACCAGCGCCTTCCTGCCCTGCGCGGAGCCGGTGAACTTGACGACGTACGTACCCAGGTCGTCGGCCTCGACGAGGCCGGGAACGGAGCCGCCGGAGCGGAGGGGTGCGATGTAGCGGGTGGCGGTGACCTCTCTCAGCATCTGCCAGGCCCCCGATCATGTCCGGGGAGAGTCTGGAGCATCCGGGGAGCTTCGATCGACATGCTCGTCTCCCTGTCTCCCCGGTGGTCCGTCGACCGCGGTGCGGTCCGTGCTTCCGGCCTTCTCCGGCTCCGGCATGAAGTGAGCATTTTGACGTGCTCCCTGGCCTGAAGTCCAGGGACCCCGGCCTGGGTCGTCTGACCCTTCCGGGGGCTTCCTGCTTCACCGTCTGGTGCGGGGGCCAGGAGCTGGTCTTCATCGGCACGCACCTGCACACCGAGGCGCCGGTGGTGGACCTCGGGGCCGGTACGGGCCGCGGGGTCGCGGCCATCTGCGCCGGTGCTGGTGCACACCGTGTCCGAAGGCGAGCCGGGCGCCCGGTTCGTCCCGCAGTTCGGCGAGGAGGGGCGGCGGGCTGATGCCGTCACAACACATCGCCGACAGCGGCAGGTTCGGGGTTGAACTCTGCGATACTCTAGATGAAAATGACAATCGTATTTAATAGCTACCCGAGGGTTGACGTAGTGGATCCGTACGAACGCTCCGCCGAGTACCTGGACTTGATGATGGCCGGGGCCTGGCGGTCCCTTGCTCCGGCGCTGACCGCACTGCTCCACGAGGTGAAGGCGCAGGCCGGACCGGTGGTGGACCTCGGGGCCGGTACGGGCCGCGGGGTCGCGGCCATCTGCGCCGCGCTGCCGGGCGACGATCCCGTCCTCGCGGTTGAACCCTCCGCCGCCATACGCGCGGTGCTCCTCGCCCGCGTCCATGACGCCCCTGAACTCCGGCGGCGGGTCACGGTGCTGGCGGAGGACACCGCACACGCCTCTCTCCCGGAGGGTCTGCGGGCGATCGTCGCGCTGAACATGCTGGGCCACCTGCCTCCGGCCGAGCGGCGGGCCCTGTGGGCCGGCGCCGCACAGCAACTCGCCCTCGGCGGCGACCTCATCGTCAATGTCAGCCCGCCCGTCCGGCCGGAGCGCGTTCCACGCACCCGTATGGCTACGGCGACGGTGGGCCGGCTGCACTACGAGGGGTGGGCGAGCGCGGAGCCCTCGGGCGACGACGAGATCACCTGGCGGATGGACTACCGCGTCCTGCGGGACGGTCTTGCGCTGTCGGAGGTCACGGTCGACTACCGCTGGTGGGTGGCGAGCGAGCGGGAGCTTGCCGAGGAGGCCGCCGAAACCGGGCTCGTCATGCGCCCCGCCGGTGATCCCGTGCTCGGGCTTCACATCCTCACGCGGCAGGGCGAGTAGCGCCGTCCCGTCTCTGACACCCGTCGCCTGAACCTTTCCCCATGCCCCTACGCCCCCCACGTCATGCACGGATTTACGGAGCGGAGTCCCGATGAGCCAGTTCGTCCCTGCCGAAGACGTCCTCGCGAGCACCATCGACTGCATCGCCGAAGTACTCGGCACGCAGAGCGACTCGATCACGCCGAACACACCCCTGTCAGCTCTGGGCCTGGAGTCGTTCACCGCCGTCCGGCTGCGTCGGCGGATCCGCGAGCGCACCGACGCCGACCTTCCCCTCACGGCTTTCCTCGACGGCGCCACCGCCGAGGACATCGCGAACCGTCTGGTCACCGAGGTGCGGGCGGACGCGCCGGATGACACGAAAACCCCTGACGCTGCGGAGAATTCGCAGCACGACGGCGCCCCGTTCCCGCTGACGCCCGTCCAGGCGTCCTACTTCGTCGGCCGGCAGGAAGGGCTGCCGCTGGGCGGCGTCGCCACCTTCTACTACTACGAGTACGACCGCCTCACCGAAAACCCCGTCACCGATCTCCAGCGCCTGGAAGCGGCCTGGAACCGGCTGATCGAGCACCACCCGATGCTCCGCATGACCGTGGACGAACGGGGACAGCAGCACATCCTCACCGGCGTCGGGCCCTACCGGATCGGCGTCAGTGACCTTCGCAGCGCCTCGCCGGAGGACACCGACCGGGCGCTGTCGCTCCTGCGCCACGAGCGCTCCCACCAGGTACGGCCGACGGACGCCTGGCCGCTCTTCGACCTCCACGCGGCGCTGCTGCCGGGCGGCAGAACCCGGCTCCACGTCGGCGTGGACGTCCTCATCACGGATCTCGCGGGCTGGATGCTGCTGATGCGCCAGTGGGGACAGCTCGTCGCCGACCCGGCCGCACGGCTTCCCCTGCCCACAACGGACTTCGCACGCGTTCAGCGCGACCGCGCGACCGACCCGGAATGGGCCGCGCGGCGCGCACGCGACCGTGCCTACTGGTCCGAGCGCGCCGCAGACCTTCCTCCCGCCCCGCGGCTGCCCGTGCGGCGCGAGGCACGGGACAGCACGCCGCCCCGGTTCGTACGGAACGCCGCCACCCTCGACGCACCCACCTGGGCCGCGATCCGTGCCCGCAGCGCGGCGGCCGGAGTGACACCGACCGCCACTCTGCTCGCCGCCTTCGCCGTGGTGCTCGGCCGCTGGGGAGCCGGCGAGCGGATATGCCTCAACACCACGCTCTTCGACCGGCCCGAGACAGCGGGTGAGGCCGCTGATGTGGTGGGCGACTTCACCACCACCGCGCTCGTCGCGACACCGCCTTTCACGCCTGGCCGCTGGGAAGGGTTCGGCGGCTACGCCGCAGAGGTCAACCGCCGCTTCTGGGAGGACCTGGACCACCGTTCGGTCTCCGGGGTGGAGGTGCTCAGGGACATCGTGTCCGGCCAGGGCTCCGGCGCCTCCCCCGCTCCCCGCTGTCCGGTGGTGTTCACCAGCGGGGTCGGCATCAGCGGTGATGCCGAGCCGCCCGCCGCGTGGATCGGCGAAGAGGTCTTCGGCATCTCCCAGACCCCGCAGGTCCTGCTGGACCACATCGTGTGGGACGAGGGCGGACGGCTCCGCCTCGCCTGGGACTCCGTCGAAGGGGCGTTCCCCGACGGATACGTACAGGCTCTGCTGGACGCCCATGTCCGGCTGCTGCAACGGCTGGCGGAGGGCACCGCGTGGCAGGACCGCGCGCTGGGCTGGGACCCGGCCTTCCGTCCGCAGGAGCCGCTCGACGTCGCACCGTTCCCGGACGCCGGACCACTGTTGCACTCCCCCGTGCAGGACGCCGCACACCGGTACGCCGAGCGGCCTGCCCTGCACGGGCCCTCCGGTGCCGTCACGCACGGCCGGCTCGCGGAGAACGCCGCCGCCGCGGCCGCCTACCTCACCGCCCATCAGGCAGGGCCCGGCGACCTCGTCGCCGTCGCCTGCGAGAAGGGCGTCGCGCAGATCACCGCTGTCCTCGGGGTCAATGCCTCCGGGGCGGGCTATCTGCCCGTCGAGCCGAGCTGGCCCGACGCCCGGATCGCCGCCGTCTGCGAACGGGCCGGTGTCCGGCACGCGTTGGCCGGCCGCGGGGTGAAGATCAGCTGGCCGCCGGGCGTCACCGTGCACCGGCTCAACGCCGCGGGCAGGCCCGTACGCGCCGTGCCCGGGACCGTGACGGACCCGAAGACACCGAGCCCGGACGACCTCGCCTACACGATCTTCACCTCCGGCTCCACCGGCACCCCCAAGGGCGTGGAGATCCAGCACCGCGCGGCCCGGACCACCATCGACGACATCGTGGACCGGTTCGGCATCAACACCGACGACCGCGTCCTCGCCCTGTCAGCCCTCAGCTTCGACCTCTCCGTCTTCGACATCTACGGCGTCCTGGGCGCGGGCGGCTCCCTGGTGCTGCCCGACCCCGCGCGCCAGCGTGACCCTCAGCACTGGCTCGAACAGGCGGGACGTCATGGCGTCACCGTGTGGAACACCGCCCCCGCCGTCCTTGAGATGCTTGTCGAGTACGCGGAGTTCGAACCGGAAGCCGCCGCCGAGGCTCTGCGCTCCCTCCGCCTGGTGATGCTGTCCGGCGACTGGATCCCGCTGACCCTGCCCGAACGGCTGCGCAGGCTGGCGCCGCAGGCCGACTTCATGAGCCTGGGGGGCGCCACCGAGGCGTCGATCTGGTCCATCACCTACCCCGTCCGGCACACCGACCCGAGTTGGCGCAGCATTCCCTACGGCCGGGCGCTGCGCGGCCAGTCCTTCCACGTCCTCGACGAACAAGGTGCTCCGTGCCCGGTCGGTGAGGCCGGAGAGCTGTTCATCGGAGGCGACGGGCTGGCCCGCGGCTACACCGGCGACCCCGCCCAGACCGCCGAGCGTTTCGCTCCGCACCCGGTGCTCGGGCACCGCCTCTATCGCACGGGCGACCTGGGCAGATGGCGCGTGGACGGGAGCATCGAGTTCCTCGGCCGCGCCGACCGGCAGGTGAAGATCCGGGGACACCGGATCGAGCTGGGTGAGATCGAGGCGGTGCTGGGGCGGCATTCCGGCATCCGGCAGTGCGTCGTCTCCTCCGTACCAGGGCCCGACGGGCGGCCCCGCCTGGTCGCCCATCTGTCGCCGAAGGGGGCCGCCGGACAAGCCCCGTCGGCACAGGAGCTGTCGGCCGCGCTGCGCGAGCGGCTGCCCGAGTACATGGTTCCCAGCCGCTTCGTCGTCCTGGAGCAGCTGCCGGTCACGGCGAACGGCAAGATCGACCATGCCGCGCTCGTCAATCCCTATCAGGAGCAGGCGTCCCAGGGCGAGACCGGGGCCGCCGCCGCACAGCCGTCGGCCGCCGTCGTGCCACCCCCGGGCCACGTACACCACGGGCGGACGGACACGCAGTGGGCGGTCAGGGCGCTCGACGAGGCGGCCGCGCTCGGACTTGAGGCGGCGATCGTCGTCAGACCGGGTGTGCTCGCCCCCGACCAGGCGCTGGAAGCGACGGCGCACTGGCTGCGCCGGGTGACGGAGCCGGCCGGGCCGTCCCGCCTCGAACCACGACTGGGCACGGCGGGACTGGCCGAGCTCGTGCACCGTCCCGCCGCCCCGGGCGACGCGGCGATCACCGGGCCGGTCCCGTCTTCTGACAGCGTCGGTCCGGTCACCGGGCCCGTCCCGCCCTCGGGCACCACCGCTCCGGTCACGCCTGCCGCACCCCACGCCGACCCCGAGCGGTACCGGGCCGTGCTCGACGAAGTCACGTCCGTCCTCGCCGATCTGACGGGAAGCCCGGTGGAGGCCGACAGCACGTTCGCGGCCCTGGGCGCGACCTCGCTCACTCTGGTCCTGGCCCATCGCAGGCTCCGCCAGAGCGTCGCTCCGCGCCTGGAGCTGGCCGACATGCTCGCGCACGCCGGTGTCGGCCCGCTCGCGGCCCGGATCAGTGAGCTGCACCTGGCGGTCGGCGCCGTCGTGCCGCCGGACGCCGGTGCCGCACCCCTGCCCCAGCCTCGCCGGGCCTCGCGGGTCGCCGCGCGTGCCCTTGCCCGGGAGACCGCCCGATGAACGTGTCGCGTATGAAGCAGAGTCACGTACCGGAGTCGCCGGACGGGCGGGACGACGACCTGATCGCCGTCACCGCTCTCGACTGCCTCTTTCCGGGGGCGCCGGACACCGAAGCCTTCTGGGACCTGCTCGTGGCCGGGCGCAGCGGGCTGACCCGGCACGCCGGGGAAGAGCTCGCCCAGAGCGGTGTGCCGAACCGGCTAAGGCGCAATCCGGCGTACGTCCCGGTCAGCGGGGTCATCGACGGGCAGGACCTGTTCGACCCCGAGCCGTTCGGGCTCACCGACTCCGAGGCCGCTGTGATGGATCCTCAGCAGAGGCTGTTCCTGGAGGCGTGCTGGCGGGCCCTGGAGCGGGCCGGGCACGGTGGCGGCGCCGGGGCGGGCGCCGTCGGGGTCTTCGCCGGATCCGCCCACAGCGACTACCTGACCCGCAACCTCGCCCGCCGGTACGCGGACTCCGCCGCCGACCCGGTGGGCAGCCTCCAGGCCGCCGTCTCCGGCGTGGCCGACTATCTGCCGCTGCACGTCGCCCACCGGCTGGCGCTGACCGGGCCGGCACTCTCGGTGGGCACAACCTGCTCGACCTCCCTCGTGGCGGTCCATCTGGCGGCGCAGTCCCTCCTGGCCGGCGAGTGCGACACCGCTCTGGCGGGCGGCTCCTCGCTGATCGTTCCGCAGGGCAGGGGCTATCTCCATGTGCCCGACGGGATCTTCTCGGTGGACGGGCGGGTGCGGACGTTCTCCGCGGAGGGCACCGGGATCGTGCACAGTCAGGGGGTGGGCGTCGCCGTTCTGCGCCGCCTGGCGGACGCCGTGGCCGACGGCGACCCGGTCCTCGCCGTGCTGCACGGCTCTGCGGTGAACAACGACGGAGGGGACCGTACCGGCTTCACGGCGCCGTCTCCGCTCGGACAGGCGCGCGCGATCTCCGAAGCACTCGCCGTCGCGGGCGTCACCCCGGACATGGTCGGCTACGTCGAGGCCCACGGCACCGCCACCCGCCTCGGTGACGTGGTCGAAGTCAGCGCTCTGAAGAAGGTGTTCGGGACGAGTGGTCCCGCCTGGTGTGCCCTCGGCTCCGTCAAGAGCAACATCGGGCACGCCAACGCGGCGGCCGGTATCGCCGGTTTCGCCAAGACCGTGCTCGCGCTGCACCACGGCATCCTCCCCGCCTCGCTCGGCGCGCTGCCGCTCAACCCCGATCTGGGGCTGGACGACTCCCCGTTCACCGTGCCGCAGGAGGCGCGTGAGTGGGTCGGACCGCGCCACGCGGGGGTCAGTTCCTTCGGCATCGGAGGCACCAACTGCCATGTGGTCCTCGGCAGTGCACCCCAGCGAGGCTCGGCCCCTGTCGACAACCGTCCCCAGCTGGTGCTGCTCTCCGCTCACCGGGCCGAGGCCCTGGAACGCCTCACCGACGCCACGGCCACCGCACTGAACCAGCCGGGCACCGACGCGGCCGACGCGGCGTACACGCTGCACACCGGCCGCGGCGACCTGCCCCACCGGACCGCGGCGGTGCTCGACGGCACCCCCGGCGCCCTCGCCTCCGCGCCCCGGCACGCGGTTCCGCCGGCCCGGCCCAGGGTCGTTCTCGCGTTCCCCGGTGCCGGCCCCCAGTACCCGGGAATGGGACGCGAACTGCTCGAAGAGGAGCCGGAGTTCGCCCGCACGGTCGAGGAGTGCGCCGCACTGTTCGACGCACGGGACGACGGCCGGGGCTCCGGCCTGCGTGCACTCCTGGCCGCCGCCCCCTCGGACGAGGGGGCCGCACGCCTGCTGCGGGATCCGGTGTACGGGCTCCCGGCCCTGTTCATCGCCTCGCTCGCCACGGCGCGCACCCTGCGCTCCTGGGGGGTGGAGGCGGACACGCTCGTCGGGCACAGCCTCGGTGAGTACGCCGCCGCCGTCGCGGCCGGAGCACTCCGGCTGAGCGATGCCGTGACCCTCGTCGACGTGCGCTCCCGCGGTATGTCCCGCACGGCGGGCGGCGGCGTGATGCTGAGCGTGGCGCTGCCCGAGGACGAGGTCGCCAAGCTGCTCGGCGATCATCCGGACCTGGACCTGGCGGCGGTCAACGCGCCGCGCTCCTGTGTGGTGTCCGGCCCTGTTGCGGCGGTGGCCGCCGTCGAGCGCCGCCTGGCCGCCGACGGCGTCCACACCGCGCGGCTGCGCCTGGACGCGGCCGCGCACTCCCGCTTTGTCGACCCCGTGCTGCCCGAGTTGCGCGCCGCCGCCGAGTCGACCGTACCCAGCGCCCCGGCGGTCCCGCTGGCCACGACGCTCACCGGGCAGTTGCTGCTCTCGCCGCCCGGGGCCGAGCACTGGGTGCCCCATCTGCGGTCCGTCGTCCGGTTCTCCGACGCCCTCACGACCGCGCTCGGCACGGGACCGGCCGCCGTCATCCAAGTGGGCCCTGGCAGCGGCCTGTTGCAGCTTGTCCGGCAGCACGGCGCGGCGCATGTCGTCGCGACCCTGGCCACCTTCCCCGGACGGGAGGACGACCGCGGAGCACGGGCGACCCTGCTCTCGGCCGCCGGAGAGCTGTGGACCCGCGGCGTCCGGCTCGACGCCGACGCCCTGCACCGGCCGGGGCGGCGACGCATCGCCCTGCCGGGTCTGCCCTTCGAGCGGCGGAGGCTGTGGATCGACCCGCCCGAGGAGGCGCGGCCCGCGCACGCGCCGGTGCCGTACGCGACGGCTGAGCCCGACGAGGACGAGCCGTTGCAGGTACCGGTGTGGCACCGGACGCCTCCCGTTGACGCGCCGGGGCGGCCGGCGGGCCGGTGGCTCGTCGGCGGCGATGCCGACTCGCCGCTGCTGAGCGCGGTCCGCGAGGAACTGGCGGCCGCGGGGGCCCATCCGCTCACCCTTGAGGAGGCCGCCGCCGAACCGTCGCTGCCCTGCGTGGGAATCGTCATGGTCGACGTGTCCGGGGACGGTGCGCACGGTGATCCCGCCGCGCGCGTCACCGATGCGGTGCTCCGGTACGCCCGAGCGGCCCGGGCCGCCGCCCCCTGGGCCGGCACCGCCTGCCTGCTGCACCTCAGCACAGGCGCCCAGCACGTCGAGAGCGGTGACCGGCCGATGCCGGGCGGCGCGGCGGGGCTCGCGGTGCCGCGCGTCCTCGCCCAGGAGTTCCCGGGGCTGCGCTGGCGCACCCTCGACCTCCCGGTCGGCCCGGTGCGCACCGCGGATGCCCGGAGGGTGTGCGCGGAGGCGGCGGCTTTGGCCGCCGGTGAGCCGAGTGGCGTGGAAGTGGCGTACCGCGGCGGTCACCGCTGGGTCCGCGGTGTCACCCCCTGGCAGCCTCCGGCATCCGAACCGGAGCAGGGCGGCGGGACCGCTGTCGTGATCGGCGGGCTCGGTGACGTGGGCCTGGCTCTCGCGGGGCATCTCGCGCGGGGCGGGCGGCGTGTCGTGGTCACCGGCCGTACCGGACTGCCCTGTGACCCTGCGCCGGGCAGCCCCGAGGCCGAGCGCGCCGATGCCGTGCGGCGGCTGCGCGAGGACGGCGTCGAACTGGACGTACGGGCCGTCGACGCGGCGGATGCCGACGCCACGGCGGCTCTCCTCCGGGACGTGTCACGGCAGTGCGGCCCGCTCGGCCTCGTGGTCCACGCGGCCGGCGTCGTGGCCTCGGCCGCGGTGACCCCGCTGCGTGCCGTGCAGGAGGAGACCGTGCGGGCCCACGCCCGGGCGAAGGTGTCGGGAGCCATGGCGCTGCGGTCCGCGCTGCGCGGACTGCCGGATGACCTACGCCCCCGGACCGTGCTGCTGATGTCCTCGGCCACCACCTTCGTCGGCGGCCTGGGTCTCGCCCCGTACGCCGCGGCCAACCGCTTCCTCGACGCCCTCGCCGAACAGCAGGACACCGGCACCGAGGACGGGACCCGCTGGATCAGCGTGGCCTGGGACGGCTGGCGGATCGGCCCCGGCGGCACCGAACGGGTCGTCGCCTCCCGGCACTCGATCGGTCTGCGCGACGGCATGCGCTCCGTGGACCGGCTCCTGGCGCTCGCCGACGCGGGCCGCGCACCGGCGTCCCTGGCCGTGTCCCCTGCGGATCTGGCCGCCCGTACGGCCGGCGTTCCCACCGTCACACCGCCGCATCAGCAGCCCGGCGACACTCCGCAGCAGGGACCGTCCGCGCCTCGTGGTGTCGCCGAGGAAGTGCTCGCCGGTCTCTGGTCCGAGCTGCTCGGCTTCCCCGTGACCGACCGCGACGCGGACTTCTTCGCACTCGGCGGGCATTCCCTGCTGGCCACCCGCATGCTGGCGCGACTGCGCGACGTACGCGGTGTCGTGCTGCGTCTGCAGGACCTGCTGTTGCGGCCCACCATCGCGGCGCTCGCCCCGCTGCTCCCCGTGGGCACTGCCGTGTCCTCGCAGTCCGCAGCCCGTACCGAGCAGCGGGAGCCAGCCGGTACCGGCGAGGAACCGGCCGGCCCGAGTACGGAACGCGCGTCCCGCAGCGGTGAGTTCCCGCTCACCCGGGTCCAGCACGCCTACTGGGTCGGCGGTTCGGGGGGCTACCGGCTCGGCGACGTACCGTGCTCGTTCCACCTGGAGTACGACTGCCCCGGTCTGGACACCGCTCGCTACGAGGAGGCGTGGAACCGGGTCATCGCCCGGCACCCGATGCTGCGCGCGGTCATCTCCCCCGAGGGACGCAACCGGATCCTCGACCGGGTACCCCGCTACCGCATCCGCGTCCAGGACCTGACGACCGCGCTGAGCGAGGAGCAGCGCGACCGGAAGCTGGAACAGATCCGCACGCGCATGGTCCGCCGCGAGCCGCGTCCGGGCCGCTGGCCGCTCGTCGACATCAGGGCGGCCCGCCTGCCCGGCGACGTCGTGCGGCTGTTCGTCAACGTGGACGTGCTGGTGTGCGACACCGCGAGCTATCTGATCTGGGACCGCGAGCTGCGGGCCCGGTACGAGGACCCGGCGCTCGAACTGCCCCCGGTACGCACCACGTTCGAGGAGTGCGTGACCGCCCTGGAGCGGCGCGCTGAGTCCCCGGAACACGCGGGCGCCGCGGCCTGGTGGCGGGAGCGGATCGACAGCGTGCCCGGCGCCCCCGCACTGCCGCTGCGCCCCGCGGAACCCGGTACCCGGCCGCGCTTCGGGCGGCGCAGCGCGCGACTGGAGCGGGACGACTGGGACGCGCTCAAGGCCGAGGCGGCCCGACGCGGCCTGACGCCGACCGCCGTCCTGCTCGCGGCGTACGGCGATGCCCTGGCCGACTGGTCGGGACAGGACAGGTTCGCCGTCACGCTGACGCTGTTCGACCGGCCGTCCGGCCTGCCCGGCGCGGACGAGGTCGTCGGCGACTTCACCTCCCTGATGCTCCACACAGTGGACCGGTCGGACATCGCCTCCTTCGCGGATGCCGCGGCCCGCGCGCAGAGCTCGCTCTTCGAGGAACTCGACCACCGGGAGTTCTCCGCCCTGGAGTTGCTCGCGGAGAAGTCGACCCGTACCGGCCGCACCGAGTCCGTGCCCGTCGTGTTCACCAGCGCCCTGGGCCTGTCCGGGCCCCTCGGCGGCGGCCACGACCTGGACTGGGCCGGGACACCGGTCCACGGGGTGAGCAGCACCCCGCAGACCTGGCTGGACCATCAGGTCCTGGAACAGCACGGCGCGCTGCTGCTCCAGTGGGACGTTCTGGAGAGCGAGCTGCCCGCGGACGAGGCGGACCGGGCGTTCGCCGCGTACGTCACCCACCTGCGCCGCCTGGCACAGGGCCGAGCCGCCTGGGAGGAGTTCCGGGAGCCGGCCCTGCCCACGACAAGGTCGATCGTCTCCGACGACCTCGACGCAGCCCTGCTGCTGCGGGAAGGCGACGGCGACCGTCCCCTGTTCCTGGTCCACCCCTCCGGGGGCGACGTCCTGTGCTATCGCGAGCTGGCCGGGCTGCTGACGGACCGGCGTCCCGTCGTGGCGCTCGCCGACCCGGCGCTGACCGGAGGAGACGGCGCCGAGGACATCGCGGGCATGGCCGCCCGGTATCTGGCCGCCCTCCGCCAGTACCAGCCGGACGGCCCCTATCTGCTGGGGGGTTGGTCCATGGGCGGCACCCTCGCTCACGCCATGGCCTGCGAGCTTCAGCGGCGGTCAGAGCGCACCGAACTCCTCGTGATGATCGACTCCAACGTCCCGGACCGCATCAGACCGCTCGGCGGAGCGGAGCCCGACGAGGACGAGGCGATCGCGGCCGTACGGTATCTGCGCTCGCTGGAGGCGTTCCTCGACATGGACCTCGGCCTCTCTGCGGACGAGGCCGGGCGGCTTCTCGGCATGCCGTCCCCGGCCGCCCGGTCCGTGGTGGCCGCTCGGCTGCGGGATGCCGGTCTGGTCGGCCCGCGCGAGAGCGCCGACGTACGGCTGAAGGTCTTCGAACGCCATCTGCGTGCCCTGGGCGGCCACCGGGCGGGCCACCTCGCCTCCCCCGACACCCGGTTGCTGCTGTTCCGGGCCGCACGGCCGTCCCCGAGCAACGCCGGAGTCGGCATGGGCGTCGACGACGCCCTCGACCTCGACTGCCTGGGCTGGCGGGCCCATGTGGCGGGACCGGTCGAGGAGGTGGCCGTCGACGGCCACCACTACTCACTCCTGACCGGACCGGCGGCAGCCCGCATCGCCGCACTGATCGACCGGGCGCTCACCACCGGGCAGCCCCGACTCCCCTGATGTCAAGGCTCCTTCGCCCCGGACACGGAAAGAACGATGAGACCTGACACCCTGCGGCGCAGGGCCCGTAGTAAGTCGCCCCGCGGCGTCCTCCGATCAGAAACCCGTCGACGGCGGCACCCGACCGCGTCCGGGAGCCAGGCACCGCCGTCCTGGCCGTCACCCGCGACCCGGCCCTGGCGGCTCGCGGGTGACGCCGTACCGGCGCTGCGCGACGGCCGCCTGCTCCCGGTTCCGCCCGCCGACCTGTCCACCGCGCCCGCGCGACCCCGCACGCAACGAACGGAGCCTCCCCGTGCCCGATGACAGCACCGATACGACGGCCACAGCCGGACAGCGGATCACCGCCCTCGCCGCCGGGCACCCCTGGGTGGCCGAGGCACGCCCCGCCCCCGGTGGCGTCCTGCTGGTCACACCCCATCCGAGTGCGACAGCCGTGCTGCCCGCCCCCGGCCCTCTGGTGCGCGAACACCTCGCGCACTGGGCCGAGGTGTACGAGTGGGTGTACGAGACGGGCGAGGGCCGGCACGCCGACGATCTGGACCTGTCCGGCTGGCGTGCCTCCGACACCGGAGAACCCCTGCCGGCCGCCCACATGCGTGACTGGGTCGACCGCACGGTCGACCTCGTACTCGCCCAGCGCCCCCGCCGGCTCCTCGAACTCGGATGCGGCACCGGCCTGCTGGCCCACCGGCTCTCCCCCCGCCTGGACGGCTACGTCGGCACCGACCTGACGGACGTGGCGGTCGACCGCCTGGACGCCGCCCGCCTGCCCCGCGCCGCCTTCGTCCGCGCGGCCGCCCACGAAGCGGAGGCGCCGGCCGTGCGGCAGGCGATGGACCGGGTGTTCGGACCCGGCGTACGTCCCGACTGCGTCCTGCTCAACTCCGTCACCCCGTGCTTCCCCGACCTCGCGTACCTGGCCGCCTTCCTGCACAGCGCGCTCACCACGGTCGAGGACGGCGGCACCGTGATCGTCGGCGACATCCGCCACGCGGCGCTCCTCGAAGACCACTTCGGCCGGGTGGAACGGGCCCGCGACCCCGAAGCCGCCGACCCGGACATCGCCGCGCGGGTCGCGTCGGCCGTGGCCGAGGACCGGGAACTCTCCTTCGCCCCCGCCGCCGTACACCGGATCCTGGCCGACCACCCCCGGACCGTCCGGATGAGCGTGCACGCCCGCACGATGGCATACGACTCGGAGCTCACCCGGTACCGCTACGACCTCGTCCTGCACGTCGGTCCCGCCCCCTCGGACCCGTCCGGAGTACGCCAATCGGCGTGGCAGGGCCATGCAGGCGAACAGCTGCCGGCGCTGCTGCACGCGGCACTGTCACCCGGGCCCGTCGTCCTGCACAGCATCCCCAACGCCCTCCTCACCGACGTCCCGGACGCCGTCACCCCGCACGACCTGCGGCAGGCACTGAACGGCGCGGACGCCGCCGTGCTGCTCGACGCGGGCAACCCGAGGATGCTCGCCGTCGCCGCACCGGCCCGCTGGGCCCCGGCGGCAGCTCACGCCCCGGTCCGGGCACCCGTGGGAAGACTGGCCCACGAGCCGCTGCCCGCGTTCGTACGGCGCCGGCTGCCGGAAGTCCTGCGCGACCACGTCCGCCGCGCGGAGCCCGGTGCGGTGATGCCGAGGATCGTGGTGAACGACGTGCCCGCCGGAGCGGTCCGATGACGGTCGCGTCCCTGGCCGAGGCCCTGTCCGCCCTGCCCGAGGTGGGCGCCTGGCAACTGGTGCCGGGCAGCGCCGGGGGCACCCTTCTGGTCGCCGGTCCGGCCGGCACGGCAGGCGTCGGATCGGATGACGTCGCGCACGCCGAGGACGAGAAGGCCGTCGAGGCGGCCGCCGCCTCCGGCGACACAGCCGTCACCGGCACGAACCTTCCGGAACTCCCGCGTCTGATGGGCCTGTTGGACGAAACCGCCCTGCTGACCATGGCGCGCGTCCTGGACCGTACCCGACTCTTCCGCACCCCTGAGCCATGCGCGGCCTCCGACGTCATGACCGCCCTGGGCACCGCTCCCCGCCACGCGTGGATCGTACGGCGCTGGCTGCGCACCCTGGCCGAGGAGGGACGACTCGGCCACGACCCGGCCACGGGCCGCTACCGGGATCTGACCGCGCCCGACCGCGTCGCGTACGCCCGCGCCCGTCGCGCCCTCGACCGGGCACGCCACGGCATGGGCTACCCCGAGTCCATGACGCGCTTCTTCCTCACCGCCGCCGACCGGCTGCCGCTCCTTCTCCAGGACCGTACGAGCCTGCAGGAGGTGCTCTTCCCCCAGGGGCGGACGGACACCGCCGAGGGCAACTACCGCGACAGCGCACCGAGCCGATGGGCCAACCACGCCGCCGCCGAGCTGATCGCCCACCAGGCACGGCGCCGGGAGGGCGGCGGCCGGCCGCTGCGCGTGCTGGAGGCGGGCGCGGGTGTGGGCGGCACTACGGAAGCGGTCCTGACCGCTCTCGGCTCCGCCCCGGTCGACTACCTCTTCACGGACGTGTCCCGGTTCTTCCTCCAGGCCGCGCGTACCCGCTTCGGCGCCCGCCCCGGACTGCGCCAGGCCCTGTTCGACGTCAACGCCGATCCCGTGGCGCAGGGCCTGGCCCCCGCCTCCCACGACGTGATCCTCGCCGCGAACGTCCTGCACAACGCCCGCCATGTGGGCCGCGCGCTCGCGGCCCTGCGTGAACTCCTCGTTCCGGACGGCCTGCTGGTGCTCGTCGAGTCCTGCCGGGAGCACTACCAGGCACTCACCTCCATGTACCTGCTGATGTCACCGCAGCCCGACGAGGAGCGCTGGTTCACCGATCTGCGGGCCGGACAGGACCGGGTGTTCCTCACCGAGACCGAGTGGGCTGAGCAGTTCGACGCGTCCGGATTCCGTCCCTTGCCCGTCCTGCCGCCCGCGGGCCACCCCCTGACCGCCCTCGGACAGTTCGTCATCGCGGGCCGCCCTCGCCCGGGCCACGGCCGCCCCGACCCCGACCGGGTGGCGCGAGCGCTCGCGCCGTTGCCCGGGGCCACGCGTCCCGTCCGCGTCCACGCCGTGGACCGCGTACCGTCCACCACCACCTCTGGAGCCACCAGGTGACCACTTCCGCCTCGCTTCCCGCCGCCCCCGACGACCTCGTACAGGCCGTGCGCGGTGTCTGGGCCGACGTCCTGGACACCGACACCGCGTCCATACCGGGCGACACCAGCTTCCTCAGTCTGGGCGGCGACTCCGTCCTCGCCGTACGCATGGCAGCGATGATCCGCAAGCGCCTCGCGGTCAGCCTCGCCCTGTCGGACGTACGCGTCGAGCACACCGCGGCCCATCTCGCGGCGCTCCTCCACGAGCGCGGCACAGCCGGCAGCGGCGTGCCGCGCGAGCTGGACCTGGACATCAGGCGGCGCGACGACCCGGACGCGCCCTTCCCCCTGCTGCCGCTCCAGCAGGGGTACTTCGTCGGCCAGCAGGACGCCTGGGAGCTGTCCTACCGTTCCGCCCACCACTACGTCGACATCGGCCTGGAGGACATCGACGGTGACGAGATCGTCGAGGCGCTCCAGGACGCGCTGGAGCGCCTCGCGGAACACCAGTCGGTGCTGCGGGCCCGTGTCCTGCCCGACGGAAGGCAGCGGATCCTGCCGCTCGACGATCCGGACGCCATGCCGCGGCTGCGGGTGAGAGATCTCAGCACCGCGGGAGAGGAGCAGATCGCCACCGAGCTCACGGCGATCCGGCGGGAGATGAGCACCCAGGGCCCCGACCCCGCCGTGGGCTGCGGACTCGACATGCGGCTCACCCTGCTTCCGGGGCAGCGTGCCCGACTGCACTCCGCCACGAGCCTGCTGATCATCGACGGCTGGTCGTCCGGCGTCTTCTACCGGGATCTGTTCGCCCTCGTCTCCGACCACAACGCGGTACTCGCCCCGCTGGAGGTCGGCTTCGGGGACTACGTCACCAGCCTGCGCGACCTGCCCGGCACCGAACAGTGGAATGCGGACCGGGACTGGTGGTGGGACCGTCTCGACGACTTCCCGCTGCCGCCGGCGCTGCCCCTCGTGGCCGACCCTGCCGACGTACGGCCGACGTTGATGGGCACCCGGCAGGCCGTGCTCGACGCGGAGCGGTGGGCCGCGCTGCGCGCCCACTGCGCCGAGCACGGTGTCACGCCGTCGGCCGCGATGTTCGCGGTGTTCTCCGCCGCCGTGTCCCGGGCCGGCGGACACCGGCGCTTTCTGCTCAACACCCTTCAGCTGAACCGGCTTCCGCTGCATCCGGACGTGCCCCGCCTGGTGGGCGCCTTCTCGTCCACGATGCTCATGCCGGTCGAGTTGCCCGAGAACGCCGCCTTCGCCGAGCTGGCCGTCAGCGCTCAGCAATCCATGAGCGACGCCCTCGCGCACAACCTGATCACCGGAGTGGAGGTCTCCCGCGAACTGGGCCGCCGCCGCGGCACCCGGCGTCCGGTCGCCCCCGTCGTCTTCCAGAGCACCCTGGGAGTGGATGCGGCACTGGGCAGCGAAGTCCCCCACGAGGCAGGCCCATTGGGGCGAATCGACCTGCTCAGCCACCACCAGCAGCTGAGGACTCCCCAGGTCGCCCTGGAAGTACGGCTCTTCGAGCTGCGCGGCGAACTCGTGGTCGTCTTCTCCCTGGTGGAGGAGCTCTTCGCCGCCGAAGACGTGGACCGGATGTTCCAGGACGTGATGCACACGGTCGAATCCCTCGTGGCCGAGGAGGGCTGGTCGGCACCGGTCACGCTGCCCGCCGATCTGGACGCGCGCCCGTCGGACATCGGCGGCACGGCCGGACGGCTGTCCGTCCCGCAGACACCCGACGACAGGCCCGACGAGGAGCCGGGGGCTCCGCGCGACGACCTCGAACGGGCCATCGCGGCCGAATGGGCCCAGTTGCTCGGGGCCGCGGTGGCCGACAGGGCGACGGACTTCTTCTCCCTGGGCGCAGATTCGCTCCTGGCGGTACGGATGCTCGGCGTACTGGCCCGCAAGGAGGTCGGCAGGGTGACGCCGCGCCGCTTCCTGGAGCGTCCCACGGTGGCGGGTCTGGCCGATGCGCTACGTGAGTCGGCGCCGGCCGTGCAGGGCTGACGGGGCAGACCGATCGCGGCGGGAGCATCCCCGACTGCCCTGGGCGCTCCCGCCGCGAACCGGATCAGCCGCCGAGCCCCGCGTCCTGACGGAACAGCTCCTGCTCCAGCCAGACCGCTGCGCGCGCTCCGTCGGCTGCCCCCGTGACCACGAAGGTGAGCGCGTCCGGCAGCGCCTCCAGCCGGGCGGCGTCCCCGGCCGCGTAGACACCGGGCACGCTCGTGCGCTGGAACTCGTCCACGCGGACGCAACCGTCGGGAAGGATCTGGCAGCCGAGCTGTTCGGCGAGCGGGGAGTGCTGCCGGGTGGGTGCCCGGTGGTACACGGCCTGCCGCTCCAGGACCCGTCCGTCCGCCAGGACGAGGCGCACCTCGCCCTCCTTGCCCTCGATCCGGGAGACCCGTGTCTCGTCGACGGCGATCCCGGCCTCGGCGAGCTTGCCCGCCGCCTGCTCGGGCACCGGATGCCCGTTCGTGCACACCATCACGTCGTCGCTGAACCGGTCGGCGACGTACAACGCCTGCATGACCTGGGGGAGTTCGTGACCGAGCACGGCA
The DNA here is from genome assembly GCF_009709555.1 of Streptomyces blattellae. GTDB lineage: Bacteria > Actinomycetota > Actinomycetes > Streptomycetales > Streptomycetaceae > Streptomyces > Streptomyces blattellae. Next base: position 41,051 of record NZ_WJBG01000244.1, read on the forward strand.
AGCTTCATGCCCCGGGTCTCCCAGCCATGACAGAAGGGGCAGTGATAGACACCCCGGCCGAAGAGCTCACTCAACCCGTCCACCTGGTCGAGGACATCGACCTGCCCGGTGGCGATGATCAACTTGCGGCCCGGTACCCGCGCGCCGTCCGCGAGCGTCAGCACGAACCCGCTCCCCTCCGTCTCCGCACTCGTCACCAGCGCCTCACGGATCTCCACGCTCGGGTACGCGGTGAGCTGCTCACGGCCTATGCGGCGCAGCTCCGCCGGAGGAAAGCCGTCCCGGCTGAGGAACATGTGCATGTCGGCGGCCGGCGCGTTGCGCGGTGCGCCGCTGTCGAGAAGCAGCACGGCGCGGCGCTGGCGGCCGGCCACCAGCGCGGCGTTGAGACCGGCTGGGCCTCCACCGACCACGAGTACGTCGTACGTCATCGTTCTCCTCCGCTGTGTCCAGGGGGACGTCACATCCGCCACTATTGATAATAGTTATCAATTCCAGTAAATGAGGCCGTTAGATCCGAAGAAGGGTGACTCCCGTGAACTCCACCGCGGCAATCGGCATCCTCGGCGGCTACGGAGCCGTCGGCAGCTCAGTGGTACGTCGCCTGCGTCAGGCAGACATCGGCCCACTTCTTGTGGGCGGCCGGGACCCGTCGCGCGCACAAGCCCTCATCGCCTCGTTCCGGAGCGGTCAGGGCTCGGCGGCCGTCAGCGCCGAGGCGGTTGACCTCTGGTCCGATTCTCTGGACTCGTTCCTCAGCCGCTGCCGGCTCGTCGTCAACTGCGCGGGCCCGTCCTACCGCGTCCTGGACACCGTGGCCCGTGCGGCCCTGCGGCACGGCGTGGACTACGTCGACGCGGCGGGCGACGACCCCGTCCACACCCGGCTGACCACAGCGGGCGGCGGAGCCGGTGCGTGGTCGGCCGCGGGCCGCACCGCGGTGATCTCCGCCGGGGCCCTGCCGGGCCTGTCCGGACTCCTGCCCCGCGTCCTGGTGGATCCGGCGGCACAGCCCCTGCGCCTGGAGGGATACGTGGGCGGGGTAGCCGCGCTCACCCCCGCCGCCGCGGGGGACGTACTCCTCGCCCGGGGCCCCGAACACGGCACTCCCTCCGCCGCCTGGGAGGACGGGCGGATACGCGACCGCGCGCTGGAACCCCGGCGCGACCTGCTCCTTGCGGCCTTCCCCCAGCGGGTGACCGCTTTCCCCTACCTGTCCACCGAGGCCGCCCGGCTCGCCGAGACCGCGGGCATCCGCCGGCTTCACTGGTACACCGTCTTCGGCGGCACGCGCCTCGCGGAAGGACTCGCCATGGCCTGGGCCCTGGACACTCCGGACGCCACCGAACTGGTCCACGCCGCGGACGAGGACGTGCGCCGTCACGGCTCCTGGTACGGGCAGGAGTTCCGCCTGTGGAACGGGACCGGCGACGGCCCGCCGGCCCGCACCCTCACCCTCCGCGCCGAGGACTCGTACGAACTCAGCGGCTTTCTCGCAGCCACCGCGGCGGAGCACGTCCTGGCAGGCCGCGTGAAACCCGGCGTTCACTACGCGGCTGACGCGCTCGACGCGCAGGCGACGGCCAGGGCCCTGGCGGCGGATCCCGCGGCAGAGCTGGAGATGACCTGACCCACTGGCATCGGCCGCAGCCGCGCACCATATCGCCGTCCGGCCCTCCCCTCTCCTGAACCGGGCGGCCCCAGGCGGGCCGGGCCTCGCACCGCCCCCGCCGGCGCTGTCGGCAACTCCGGGAACCGGCGTGAGCAGGCACGCCGCGGCACAGGTGTTCATGCCGGTGTTTCACGCCCGCAGCAGGTCCAGGTCCGATCTGCCGAGCGTCGTGGTGATCAGCAGGTCGGTGATGAGGTTGTGGTTGAGCATGTTCCCGACCGGCTGCGGGACCTCGTCCTCCAGGAGCCCGGGCACGCGGTCCTCTCTGCTGAGGCGTCTGCGCACGTTGGCGACGATGTGGGCGGCGCGCTTGCGGCCCCACGACTCATGCGGCCGCAACTGGCCCAGCTCGAAAGCCACCTGAGCCCACGTCAACGGCTGTGGGCATGGCTCCAGCCGGAGGTAGCGCTGAGCGAGGCAGACCAGCACCAGCTTCTCCTCGGGGCTCAGCTTCCGTACCTCACCGCGCGTCACCTCCTCGTGCAGACCCGGTCCGGCCGACGGGCCGTCCGACGGCCCCGGCGCGGTGATCCGGACCTCCAGGAGATGCCCCTGCTGCGCGGAGACCACGAACAACGGCGTGTAACCGGACGACAGATAGGCATGGGCGCCGCCGAGCAGCAGCCGTGATCCGGGGAACCGGATGGGCAGCCTGCCGGTGTTGTACAGCACCCAGCGGGAGGACTCCCGGACGATCAGCCCCTGCCGCCGGCTGACGCGTGGGTCTCCCGCGCCGACACAGACGTGGACCTCGGGCTCGTTGCGCCCGAACACCAGCGTGAAGTCCGCGTCCGGCGCCACCCTCATCCCGCCGTTCATGCCGAGCACGAAGAGCGTGCCCGGCGGGGCCGCGGGAACCGTGTGGCTGAGGCTGCCGATCTCCCGTGGCAGAAGGCTGACCTTGCTCACCGAACGCGCCGTCACTCTGCCTCCCCGCAATCGATGGGTGCCGATGCTAGGCGCCGACTGCCGGGAGGGGTCCCGCCGCCGTGCCCAGCGTCGCGGCGCCGCTCTCCCGGTGGCACCTCAGGCAGCCGGAAAGCCTCGCACGGGCGCAGCGCGATGACGGTCATCAGCGCTCCCTGCGCCGCGGATGATCCGTGATGTCAGCAGCGGCCTCGACCAGGGCCTGGCGGAACTCCGCCGCGGTGCCGAAACCGATGCGCGGGTGTTCGGTGAGGGCGTGGTCGATCACCTTCGCGAGGCCCTCCGGGACGTCGGGGTTCCGGCGGCGGATCGGCACGGCGGGGCTGTCCAGGACCACCCGCCAGCGGTCGGCGTGCGGCGGGAAGTCACGCGGGGCGGAGCCGGTGAGCATGTAGTACAGGCAGGCCGCGGTCGCCCAGACGTCGACCTCGGGCTGCGCCCGCTTGAACTGCAGCACCTGTTGCCGGGAGACGAACGACGGGCTGCCCGCGCTGGTGCCCGTATGCGTCAGCCCGCTCAGGCCCGCGGCGTCGAACGCCTTCGCCAGCCCGAAGTCGCCGACCTTGGCCATGCCGCCGTGCAGGAAGATGAGGTGCGCCGCACCCTGGTCACGCCCGTCGCGGTACTCGCCGCCGGAGCGGCGACGCCGCAGCGGATGATCGGGCTCTTCGGCGCCTGGTCGTGGGCCGGCGAGAGCCTGCTGGGCGAGGTGGTAGAGCAGCAGCTGCGACCCGAGCTGGACTCCGTGCAAAGCGCGCTGGACCGCGCCCGTGAGCAGCACGACATGGACGTCGTCCGGGCGGTGTCGATGGTGGAGAAGGAGATCGTGCCGCAGCTGACCAGGCTGCGTCCCTTCGACACCGTCGGCGTACGGCGCACCGTCCGCAAGCTGAGCGACCGGACGGCGCTGCTGCTCAACAACTGCGTGATGTCCTCGGGGCCCGGCCCGGCCCGTCCCTTCCGGCGGAGGAGGAGGCCCGGCTGCTCGACCTGGCGCTCGCGCTGGTCGAGACGGACGAGTCCCGCAGGCTCGTCAGGGACAACCTGAAGTTCCTGCCGCTCGGCTCGGCCATGAAGTCGATGAAGAAGGCTCGCACGCAACAACTGCGCCGTGGCGCTCGTCCCCGGGGCCTCGGCGCCCAAGCGTCGGAGCATCCGGCTGCTCGAAACCGCCTCGGCCGTGGCCAGGAAAGGCAAGACGCGCAAACTCATCGACAAGAACCTCACCGGCTTCCGCTACGCAGAGCAGCTCTATGGGGACGACGGATTCTCACTGCCGTCCGGGCCCCGGGCGTCGGATCCGCTCCAGTCGCTGCAGGAGGAGCGGCTACTGGTCCTACTGCCACCGGACCTGCGCAACGCCTTCATGCGAATGCCCCCCGACGCGCGAGCCGAGTTCCTCTCACGCCACCGCGACCTTCTTTGAAGCCGCCCTCGGCCAGGGCCGGTCAGCTCATGTACCGGCCAGCGGGTTCGGCAGCGGCAGATAGCGTGCGTCGGCCCCGTCCGCCCCCGTCCAGCGCAGCAGCAGGTTCGTCTTGCCGGGAAGGGTGGGGGCGGTCAGCAGGGCGGCGATCTCGGGCAGGTCGTGCCGGGCCAGTTCCGCGCGTGCGGCGGGCCAGGGATCGAGGCCGGGGTGGCGCTCCGCGAGGACCGCGGCGATCTCGCACAGGTGATTGACCACCAGGCAGTACACCAGCCGCTCCCACCCGGCGGCCCGCTCCACGTCCGGCAGCAGCTTCACCCCCTCCGCGTCCCGGAACAGCGCCTGCACGGGCGTGCCGTCGGCATCCACGGCGATCAGCGAATTCTGCAGATGCGCTTCGAGTACGACGCCGTGGCCGGCGAAGGCGGCCAGCACCGGTGGGACCACCTGGCGCAGATAGGCCTCCCACCAGCCCGCCGGATCGCCGGTGCCGTCGAGCGGGCTGCCGGTGAAGCCCTCGACGAGCCCGGCGGCGAGCAGCGGGGTCGCGCCGGGCAGGAGGTGGGCGTGCAGTCCGTCGCGGACCAGGACGGCGAGTTCCTCCAAGGCGAAGCCGGCGGTGCGGTAGCCGCGGTCGGCCAGCCAGGCCGCCGGGCCGTCGATCGCGGCGAAGGCGTCGGTCACGGCCGTGTCGATGCGGCGCAGTTTCAGCAGGTCGTGGCGCCAGAGCCGGCGTACGTCATTGGTGATGCGCACATCGAGGCTGAACTTCAGGAAGAGGTCGCGCTCGGGGGCGTACACCGTGCGGATCGCGGCGGTGGGGTGGGCCGGGAACGTGGTCGTGCCGAGCCGGATCAGCCGGCCGTCCGTGAAGGCCGGGGCGAGGTCCTGGCCGACGAGGTCGAGCTGCCAGGGGTGGGCGGGCAGCAGCCGGTAGCCGGGCGGCGCCTCGCCCAGGGTGTCGAGGGCGGAGGTGTCGCCCTCCTCGACGACGGCGTCCTCGCGCACTCCGAGCAGCACCAGCGGGAAGCCGGCGTGCGCCTCGGGGGCGTAGCGCAGCCAGTCGGTGACCGGGCCGCCGCCGCGTGCCTTCGGGGCGGGGTGGCAGGGGTGGCCGGTGATGAGGGACTGCTCGGAGAGCAGATACGGGTCGTCCGGCGCGACGGCACCGGCCCGCGCGGTGAGCAGGGCGGCCACGGCGTCGCGGCTGTCGGTCATCTCGGCGGGGAGTTCGTGGTTGGACAGGCCCGTGTGCCGGGTGAGTTCCTCGGCGACGAGCTTCACCAGCTCGGAGTGGCCGAGCCGCTGCCATCTGCCGCCGACGTACAACTCGGGCTCCGCGGGCCGCCGTTCCCCGCGCACCCGCAGCAGGCGCCCCAGACCGGGCAGCCGGTACACCGGCCGCTCGCCGGGCATCCGTTCCGCCACCGGCCGCTCGCCGGGCATCCGTTCCGCCACCTCGCGCAGCAGGCAGTTCAGCAGCGGGGCCGCCGCATACGCGTCGGCATGTGCCGACGGGTCGTCGGCGGCGGGCGGGGGCATGAGGTCCAGGCGTTCCACTTGTTCCCTACGGTCTGTTCAGGCTGTTCAGGCGGGAGATGATCAGTATGTCTGGCGTCACGCCCCCTCCGTGACGCCCTGTCTGCAACTTTAGGAGCCCGCCCGTGCATCGTCCCCCCACCGTCGAGGCCGAGGTCGCCGAGGAGTTGGCCGTCGTACGCCCCGGTCTCGTGTCGCGGTACTCGGCCGAGCTGCCCGGCGCGCGGGCGGCGGTGCTCACCCGGCTGTGGCGGGCGCTGGCCCATGAGCCGCTGCCGTGGATCGCCCGGCGCGGGCCCGGTGTGCTGCGGCTGTCCGACGGGCGGCGTATGCGGGGCCCGGTCGCCGACCCGTACGCCACCGCCGGGTACGTCACCGCCGTACGGCTCGACGGGGTGTCGTACGACGATCCGGCCCGGTTGATGACGGACCTCGCGGTACCGCACGGGGCGTACCTCGCGTCCGAACTCGCGCACAGCGTGGCCTCGTTGGCGCTGTCCCGGGCCGGGCAGGAGGGCCACTCGGACGAATGGCCCGGCAGTGACTGGGAGTGGGAGCAGCGGGTGGTCGACGGGCATCCGTTCCACCCCAACTGCCGTTCCCGGCCCGGGTTCTCGGTGGCCGAGCAGTTCGCGTACGGGCCCGAGCACCGGCCGCTGGTGCGGCTGGGGCTGATGCCGGTCGGGGCACCGGAGTGCCTGGTGACGGGTGCGTGGCCGGACGACCTGCGGGACGGGGAGCGGCTGCTGATCCCGGTACATCCCTGGCAGGCGGAGCACGTCCTCAAGCGCGCCTGCGACGAGCAGGCCCCCGCGCACCCGCTGATGTCCCTGCGCACCCTCGCCCTGTCCGGCGACCGGCACGTCAAGACCGCGCTGAGCGCCCGGCTGACGTCCTCGGTGCGGGACATCTCCGAGTGGTCGATCTCGACGTCGGCGGTCCTGTCGGCGTTCGCCGAGGAGCTGGCGGCGCGCACGGACGGTCTGCTGCACACCACCCGCACGATCGGCGCGATCACCGCCCACTCCCCCGACCTGGCCGCCGTGGTGCGGGAGTCTCCGCAGGTGTACGGCGAGCGGGCGCGCGGCGAGCGGGTCGTGCCGGTGGCCGCGCTCGCCACCACCGAGCTGCCCCGGTCCCCGTCCTGGCTCGCGGACCTGGCACGGCTGGCGCTCACCGTGGGCCTGCGCCTGCTGGAGCTGGGCGTGGCCCTGGAGGCGCACGGCCAGAACCTCCTCGTGGTGCTGTCCCCGACGGGCGCACCGCTGCGGCTGGTCTACCGCGATCTGGCGGACATCCGCCTCAGCCCCACCCGGCTGGCCCGCCACGGCATCCCGTTGCCGCAGCTGACCGGACGGGTCGTCACGGACGACGAAACGACCCTGCGGCGCAAGCTGTTCGGCTCGCTGGTGGCCGGAGCGCTGGCGGGCACGGCGGGTACGGGTACGGCGTTGCGGGCGGCGCTGGAGACGGCCGTACGAGATCTGCCGCGCACCCCGGATCTCGTCGCGCTGCTGGAAGAACCCCTGCCCACGAAGGCGCTGACGCTGATGCGGCTGTCGCCGGGGACGCCCGGAGACCAGTGGGCCGGGCTGCCCAACCCGTTGCGGGCGGAGACCGTTGTGGAGCACCGTTTTTGAGCGGCACACATTTGATCAATAAGATCCGGCGATGATCACAAGAAAACGGCTCGCGGCGGGCATCTGCGCCCTGCTCGCCACGCTGACGGCCGGGCTCGCCTTCCCGGCCGCGGCGACCGCCGGCGAACCCACGGGCGAGGACGCGCCGAAGGTGAACCTCGTGCTCGACGTCAGCGGTTCCATGCGGGCCAGGGACATCGACGGCCAGTCCCGGATGGCCGCGGCGAAGCAGGCGTTCAACGAAGTGCTCGACGCGACGCCCGAGGAGGTCGAGCTGGGCATCCGCACCCTGGGCGCCAACTACCCGGGCGACGACCAGGAGACGGGCTGCGAGGACACCGCACAGCTCTACCCGGTCGGCCCGCTGGACCGCACCGAGGCCAAGACGGCGGTGGCGACCCTCACGCCCACCGGCTGGACCCCGATCGGTCCGGCGCTGCTGAAGGCGGCCGACGACCTCGACGGCGGCAGCGGCTCCAAGCGGATCGTGCTGATCAGCGATGGCGAGGACACCTGCGCCCCGCTCGACCCGTGCGAGGTCGCCCGCGAGATCGCCGCCAAGGGCATCGGCCTGACCATCGACACCCTCGGCCTCGTGCCCAACGCCAAGATGCGGCAGCAGCTCAGCTGTATCGCCGAGGCGACCGGCGGGACGTACACCTCGATCGAGCACACCGACGAACTCACCGACCGCGTCAACCAGTTGGTGGACCGGGCGGCGGATCCGGTGGTGACGCCGGTGGCGACCGAGGGCGCGGACCAGTGCGCGAAGGCCCCCACCCTCACCTCCGGTCTCTACACCGACCGCGAGGAGTTCGGGCAGCAGCGCTGGTACCGCGTGGAGGTCATGGCGGGCCAGGAGCTGCGGGCCTCGGTGAGCGTCGCGGCCGACCGGGCTGTCAGCCCCGGCTACGGGACGCTGCTGCGCGCCGTCACCGTGCACGGCCGGGAGATCGTGCGCGGTGAGGCCGCGGGCAACGGGCGTACGGACGTCATCTCCACCGGGCTGCGCTACCCGAAGCCCGAACGGGACGACGACAGCGACAAGCCGGCCGCAGAGACCGTGTGCCTCCAGGTCACCCACTCCTTCTCGGCGGCCTCCGGCGTGCAGACCACACCCGGTCTGCCGCTCGAACTCACCGTCGACGTCGTGGACGGGCCGGCGCAGTCGAGCGACGTGGCCTCCTTCGGCCTCGGGCGCGGCTGGTGGCTGCTGGGCGCGCTGGTCCTGACGGGCTTCCTCGCCGGTGTGGTGTGGGGCTGGGTTTCGCGCTGGCGGGTAGCGGTCTGGAGGACCAACTGATGCGTATCACACGGGTGTTGGGCGCGGCGTTGGTGCTGCTCGGGGTGGCCGCGGGTCCGGCGGTGGCGGCCGATGCCCCGACGGAGGCAGGCACGTCCTTCCGTACGGCGACGGAGATCGAGCAGGGCCAGGAGGCGACGGCGAGCGGCTCCGCCGGTGACTACCTGTACTGGTCGTTCCCGGCGGACTCCGGCAGCCGTCCCACCGTCAGGGCCACGGTCGGCCTCCCCCAGGCGCACGCCGCCGAGACCTGGCAGCTCGACGTGTACGACGGACTGCGCCGCCGCCAGGCCTGCCAGTACGGCGCGCAGACCCGCACCGCGGCGCGGGACGCGTCCTCGGTCGAACTGGCCTGCACCCTGCGCACGGTGCGCGGCTGGTCCGAGCCGTGGGCCGACGACCCGCTGCCGGGCACGTACTACGTCCGGCTGACGGTCGTGGACCTGACGGCCACCGACCTCGGCCTTCCGGTCTCCGCGACTGTCGAGGTGTCCGCCAAGGACATCGGCGGTTCGGCGGCGGTGGACGGTTCGCTGGCGCAGCCGCTGGTGCCGGGCATCGCGGTGCAGCCGGAGGAGAGCGAGGAGGGTTCGTCGTCCTCGGCGGTGCTGTCCGCGATCGAGCCGGAGGACGGCTGGTCCTCCGGCTGGTGGTCGGACCGGTGGGTGTGGACCGCGGCGGGCGGCGCGCTGGCCGCGCTCGCCGGGATCGGCGGGTATGCGCTGACGCGGGGGTCGGGACGCCCCCAAGGCGCCTGACTGATCGCCGGACCTTCTGCCTGTACGGCAACTGGCGTCCGAATCTCAGCGACACGCCGAGCGCTCCGGCGTGTCACGTCATGTCACGGCGTGTCGCTGAGACTGAGCACCCGCTTGATTCCCGCCTCGGCCGGCTCACCAACGGTGTGGCTGCGCGGCCGTACGGCGGGCTCACGCCTCCCGGAGGGCCTTGGCGAGGGTCCCCTCGCCGGTCACGGCGATACGGCCGTCCCGTACCGCGTCCGCCAGGCTCGACTCACCCCGCCCGACCGCCTCCCAGGTACCGGCGTCCAGGACCAGCCGGGCGTCGGGCTCCCCGGGCGCGGGTCCGTCGCCGTACACGGGCCCCTCCTCGGCGCCGACGTGCACATGGAACTCGCCCTCCGCCAGCCGGACTTCGACGACTCCCTCGCCCTCCAGCGACCGCAGCAGCGGCAGGGCGAACCAGTGCGCCCGTACGGCGTCGGTGGGCCGCCGCTCGCCCAGCTCGGCCTGCCCCCACGTGCCCAGGGCCTGCAGCACGGGCAGCAACGCCCGCCCGCGGGACGTGAGTTCGTACACGTACGCGGCACCGGGCGGGGGCAGCCGCCGGCGCGTCGTCAGCCCGTCGCGCTCCATGTCCTTCAGCCGCGAGGCGAGTACGTCCGTGCTGACGCCCGGCAGATCGGCGTGCAGGTCGGTGTAGCGGCGGGGACCGGCCAGCAGCTCCCGGACGATCAGCAGGGTCCAGCGGTCGCCGACGAGGTCGAGCGCCCGGGCGGCGGAACAGTACTGGTCGTAGCTTCGGCGAGGTGACATGCGACGCAGTCTAGACGTGTCATTGGACTTTCCAAGCTCGAACTTGGTAAAACCAAGCAACACCAGATACCGGAGGGGCGAGCGCGCATGGAGTTCCGGCAGTCGAGCAAGCTGAGCGAGGTCTGTTACGAGATCCGCGGCCCGGTGATCGAGCACGCGAACGCGCTGGAGGAGGCGGGCCACAGCGTGCTGCGCCTGAACACCGGCAACCCCGCGGCCTTCGGGTTCGAGGCGCCCGAGGAGATCCTCCAGGACATGATCCGGATGCTCCCGCAGGCGCACGGCTACACGGACTCGCGCGGCATCCTGTCCGCCCGCCGCGCCGTGGCGGGGCGCTACCAGACGCTGGGCCTGGAGGTCGGCGTCGACGACGTCTTCCTCGGCAACGGCGTGAGCGAACTGGTCTCCATGGCCGTACAGGCGCTGGTGGAGGACGGTGACGAGGTCCTGATCCCGGCGCCCGACTTCCCGCTCTGGACGGCGGTGACAACCCTCGCCGGCGGCAAGGCGGTTCACTACCTCTGCGACGAACAGTCCGACTGGTACCCGGACTTGACCGACATGGAGTCGAAGATCACCGACCGCACCAGGGCCGTCGTGATCATCAACCCGAACAACCCGACCGGCGCCGTCTACCCGAAGGAGATCGTCGAGGGCATCCTCGACCTCGCCCGCCGGCACGGCCTGATGGTCTTCGCCGACGAGATCTACGACCAGATCCTCTACGACGACGCCGTGCACCACTCGGCCGCCGCGCTCGCCCCCGACCTGGTCGTCCTCACCTTCTGCGGCCTGTCCAAGACCTACCGCGTGGCGGGCTTCCGCTCCGGCTGGCTGGTCATCACCGGCCCGAAGCAGCACGCCAGGAACTACCTGGAGGGCCTGACCATGCTGGCCTCCATGCGGCTGTGCGCCAACGCGCCCGCCCAGTACGCGATTCAGGCCGCGCTCGGCGGCCGGCAGTCCATCCGCGAGCTGACCACGCCGGGCGGGCGCCTGCGCGAACAGCGCGACACGGCCTGGCAGAAGCTCAACGAAATCCCCGGCGTGTCCTGCGTGAAGCCGAAGGGCGCGCTCTATGCGTTTCCGCGTCTCGACCCGTCCGTCCACAAGATCCACGACGACGAGAAGTTCGTCCTGGACCTGCTGCTGCGCGAAAAGATCCAGGTGGTCCAGGGCACCGGCTTCAACTGGCCCACCCCCGACCACTTCCGCATCCTCACCCTCCCGCACGCGGAAGACTTGGAGGCGGCGATCGGCCGGATCGGCCGGTTCCTGAGCGGCTACCGGCAGTAGATGCCGTAGAACCTGCCCCCCCTACGCCAGAGCGACCTCGCACCAGACCGTCTTCGTGTACGGGTCTCCGCAGGTCGTTCCCCAGTACCCGGCCAGGGCCTCGACGAGGACGAGACCCCGGCCCGACTCCGCCTCGGCGCAGCCCGACGGGAGCGTCCCGGGCGCGGGCGGGCGACGGTCGGGGCGGGCGTCCGAGACTTCGATACGGAGCGTGGCGCCCTCGGGGTACAGGGTGAGCCGGAGCCGGAAGTCACGGCCCCTCACCCGCCCGTGCAGCACCGCGTTGGCGGCGAGTTCGGCCACCAGCAGCGTCGCCGTGCGGTTGGCCTCCGTGTCGTACGGCCAGCCCCAGCTGTCGAGTTGCCCGGCCGCGAGACGCCGGGCGAGACGGGCGCCTCTGGGGGTGGACGAGAGGCGGATGGTGAAGTGGCGGGTGGGGGTGGGGGTGGGCTGGGGTGCCCTCAAGTGGGCAATATCGGCGTTCATGTCACTCAGCGTGCTCGGCCGTATCTACTCTGAACAGCAATGACGGCGGTACGCAGCGTCACTGTCCGGGCGATGTCCGGGCCTGTCCGGGCGCCGACGCGTGACGCCGTACTCCATAGGGGAGTTGGGTACGGGCGGCGGCACAGGGAGGTGTCCGGGCGGTGAGTGTGACGGGGCAGGGGTCGCAGGGCGACGGGATGGAGCCGTACGGCAGCGATGACGAGGAGTCGGCGGCCGTACTGCGGACCGTCGGCAAGGTCATCAAGATGTGGCGGGAACAGAAAGGGCTCACCCAGGCCGAGTTGGGGGCGGCCATCGGGTACAGCGAGGAGCAGGTGTCCTCGGTGGAGCGGGGTCGACGGGCCCCCAAGGCGCAGTTCCTGGAGGCCGCGGACCAGGTTCTCGGCGCGGGCGGGATGATCGCCGGGCTGACGAAGGACGTGGAGGAGGCCCGGTATCCGAAGAAGGTGCGGGATCTGGCGAAGTTGGAGGGGGAGGCGGTGGAGATCTGCGCGTATGACAACTCCGTCGTCAACGGGCTCTTGCAGACGGAGGATTACCTGAGGGCCGTGTTCGGTTCGCGGCGGCCCGCCTTCTCCGAGGATGAAGTGGAGCGGCTCGTCGCGGCGCGGCTGGCCAGGCAAGGGATCATCGACGGACAGCAGATGATCCCGGCCCTCAGCTTCGTGCATGATGAGGCGACTCTGCGGAGGCGAGTCGGGGGCAGAATGGTGCTGCGCCAGCAGCTCGAACGGCTGTTGGAAATCGGGCAGATGCGGAACGTGGAGATGCAGGTACTCCCCATGGATCGCGAGGACAACGCAGGTCTCGGCGGACCCTTCCACCTGCTGCGGCTCAAGGAAGGCATCACGGTGGGGCACAACGAGGTTCAGCGGACCAGCCGACTGGTCTCGGAGCCGAAGGAGATCCAGATCCTGGAACTGCGGTACGGGGTCATCCGGGCTCAGGCCCTTCCACCACGAGAGTCGCTGGCCTTCATCGAGAAAGTTCTTGGAGAGACATGAGCGTCAAGCCCTCGGCCGGTCACGGCTCCGAGTTCACGTGGTTCAAGAGCAGCTACAGCACCGACGACGGACCTGCCTGTGTCGAGGTCGCTTGCGCCCCGGACGGCGTCCACGTACGCGATTCCAAGCACGCGCCGGGCCCCCAACTCGCCTTCACCCCCCAGCAGTGGGCCACCTTCGTCTCGTACGCGGCCGATCACTGACGTACCCCTGCCTGCGCCCGAGGAGTTGGACGAAGGGAGCGTTCCTCCGTGACGCATGCTCACGAGGAAGAAGTCCTGGCCAGGATCGCCAAGGGGCTGGTCTACACCGAGTCGGAAGCGGCCTTCCAGGCTCCTCGGCGCCGCACGGAGCAGATCTTCGAGTACAACCACACACCACCGGGCGAAACGGAGAAGCGCCGGTCGCTGCTCGTCGAGATCTTCGGCTCGGTCGGTGAACGCACGGTGCTGCTGCCGCCGTTCCACGCCGGGTTCGGCAGCAACGTCCACATCGGCGACGACTTCTTCGGGAACGTGAACCTCACGTTCGTCGACGACGTGGAGATCCGCATAGGCGACGGTGTCATGATCGCGCCCAGCGTGACACTGACCACGACGGGGCACCCGGTGCATCCCTCACGACGCGCTGACTTCGGACGGTTCTCGGAGCCGATCGTGATCGAGGACAAGGTCTGGATCGGCAGCAACGCGGTGGTCCTGCCCGGCGTTCGCATCGGATACGGGTCGGTCATCGGCGCCGGCAGCGTCGTCAGCCGCAGCATCCCCCCGATGACGGTCGCGGTCGGAACCCCTTGCAGGGTTGTCCGCCCCATCACGGACGACGACCTCACCACCCGTACCGCCGGGTATTAGCACTGCGATGCCCCAGGAAAGCTGTTGCGCATGCCGCCATCCGGATGTTGACGTAGCACGGTGACCAACCACATTGACGTGGCGGATGTCCGACCGCTGACACTGGCTTGGGTCAGCCGGCACCTGGGGGTCGGCGAACGGGTCGTCAGAGCCGACGCGCTGCAGGGCGGCATCACTGCCGAAGTGCGGAAACTGACCATCGGCACGCGGGACGGAGGCACCCGTGACCTGGTGCTGCGGAGCTTCGTCGACCCGTTCTATGGGGAGCACGCCGGGGACTGGCTGAGCCGGGAGGCCGGGGCCCTGAGGCTGCTCGCGGGGACCGGTGTGTCGGCTCCTGGACTGGTCGCGGTTGATCCGGCAGCCGCGCATTGCGAGTACCCGTCGCTCCTGATGACACATCTGGCGGGCCGGACAGTACTCGACGATGAGGGAGTGGAGGCGCGCGTTCCGCTGCTGGCCCGTCAACTCGTGGCGATCCACGCGTTGCGGCCCGCCGAGCGGCCCCGGGATTACGTGGCGTTGACGACCGCCGACACCGTCGTGGTCCCGACGGGTGCCGACGCGGCGGCATGGGCCGCGGCGATCGATGTGATCCGCAGGCCCGCGCCGCCCTATGCAGGGCGATTCCTGCACCGGGACTTCCAACCCGGCAATGTGCTGTTCGAAGTGCCGCCCCCAGAGGGGACAGGTGCCCGGATCACGGGGGTCGTCGACTGGGCAGCGACCTCCTGGGGCCCGGCGGATCTCGATGTGGCGCACTGCTCCGTCAATCTCGCGCTGCTGCACGGCCCGGCGTGGGGTCTGCGATTCCCTGCGGCGTACGAGGAGGCCGGCGGAGTGCTGGCTACGGCCGCCGGCGAGCGGCTGTACTGGCAGGTGCGGGACGGGCTGGCGTCCTCAGAGGAAGTGCAGTCGGTGGCGCAGGCTTGGCGGGAGGCAGGGAGGCCAGAGCTGACGACGCGAGTTGTGGAGGAGCGGCTGGATGCCTATGTCACCGCCCTGATGGAGGCGCTGAGCTGAGCCAGAGCGGCCGGGGGCCGCGGGCACGGCGGCGGGCTCCGGGCCCGGCTGCCGCCGTATCCCGGGAGCTCACCACAGCGAGCAGGAAAGCTCCGGCGGCTTTCGGAGGGCGCGGGCCGAACGCGCTGGCTCCCGCGTCCCGGCACAAGGCACTGCCTCCGGCGCTCGCCGGGCGCGGCAGGAGGGACTTCGCAGACGTGTGCCTTTAGTCACATACTCGGGCTTAAGTGGGGTGTCAGCCTCTCGTCATCGGATCAGTTCGACGATGGGAGGCGCTGATGGCGATAGATCTGACCACGGACTCGACGCTCGTCGACCCAGCACTGTTTCGCGAGGTGCTGAGTCACTACCCGACCGGGGTCGTGCTGGTGACGGCCATCGCCTCGGACGGCGAACCGGTCGGCATGCTCGTCGGTACGTTCACCTCCGTCTCGCTGGACCCGCCGCTCGTGGCGTTCCTGCCGCGCCGGAACTCCGAGACCTTCGCGCGGCTCCGTACGGCGACGTCGTTCTGCGTGAACGTCATGGCTGCCGACCAGGCAGACCTCAGCCGCCGCTTCGCCGGCAAGGAAGCCGGCAAGTTCCGCGGCGTCGACTGGCATCCCTCGCCGGCCGGTGCGCCCGTCATCGACGGGACGATCGCCTCGATCGACTGCACCACGGAGTCCATCACGGCGTCGGGCGACCACTACGTCGTCATCGGATCCGTCACCGACGTGCGGGTCCACCGCTCCGGTTCACCCCTGGTCTTCCTGCGCGGCGCCTTCGGCACCGTCACGGCCACTGCCACCGCCACCGCCACCGCCACCGCCACCGCCACCGCCACCGCCACCGCCACTGGGTGATCGGCCACGGCCGCAGCGGCAATCTTCCACCACGCAACCACACGACAATGAGGTCCAGACAGTGCTCACACTGATTGACGAAGGCAGCGGAACACAGCTGCGCGACGACGCAGTCGTCGATATGACGGTGACAGGCTCAGGTCCCCCCCTGCTGTTGCTCCACGGGGTCGAAGGCACCGCCGCTGACAGCGAGTTCGTCTCGGCCCTGTCCGCCGACTTCACCGTCTACGCTCCCAGCCACCCCGGATTCGGGCTCTCGCCGCGACCCAACTGGTGCGACAGCGTCGACGACCTGGCCTACCTGTATCTGGACTGGATGCGCGCCCAGGGCCTGGACGAAGTCACCCTCGTGGGCCTGCAGTTCGGTGGCTGGGTCGCGGCTGAGATCGCCATCCGGGACTCCAGCCGCCTCTCCCGCCTCGTCCTCGTGGACTCGGTCGGCGTGAAGGTCGGCGGACGCGAGGAGCGTGACATCGCCGACGTCTTCGCGATGCCCCGCACCGAGCTGGACGAGAGGATGTTCGCCACCCCGCACGGTCGGCGTGGCGACCTGCGGCTCGCCGATCCCGACGCCGTCCTCCACATCGCCCGCAACGAGGAAGCGCTCGCCGTTTACGGCTGGGAGCCCTACCTGCACAATCCGCGCCTGAGCCGGTGGCTCGCCCGCGTCGACACCCCGACCACGGTCATCTGGGGCGAGCAGGACGGCATCGTCACACCGGACTACGGCCGACGCCTGGCCGCCCTCATCCCGGGCGCCGCCTTCGAGACGGTCGCGGACGCCGGGCACTGCGCGCAGATCGACCAGCCTTCCGCTGTGGCGCAGCTCATCACACACGACAAGGGCTTCCTCGCAACCCGCGGTCTGATCGCCGCAGAACGGTGAACCTGCCATGACCATGAACATCTACTACTTCACCGAAGCCCCCTACCCGCACCTGCCGCCCGCGGAGACCTACCCCTCGGTTCGCAACAGCCTGCCCAACGGGCTCATGGACCCGGACATCGCGGCCGACCTGTGGGACCGCTACCTGCTGGAGTGGCAGATCGCGGACGAGGCCGGGCTCAACGTGATGGTCAACGAACACCACTCCACGCCCACCTGCCTGAATTCCACCGTGCCGGTGAGCGCGGCCGTCCTGGCGCGACTGACGAAGAACGCGCGCATCCTCATCCTCGGCAACCCCGTCGCGAACCGGAACGACCCGGTGCGCATCGCCGAGGAGATGGCGATGATCGACATCCTCAGCCGGGGGCGCCTCGACGTCGGCTTCGTGCGCGGGGTGCCGTTCGAGATCGCGCCCACCAACTCCGCCCCGACCATGATGAGCGAGCGCCTCTACGAGGGGATCGACCTGATCCGCAAGGCGTGGACAAGCCACGACGGGCCCTTCAACTGGGAGGGGCGGTTCTACCACAGCCGCCAGGTGAACATCTGGCCGCGCCCCTACCAGCAGCCGGCTCCCCCCATGTGGGTCAGCACCACCACGCCCTCCAGCGTCCGGCGGATCGCCGACTACGACGCCACGGTGGCCACCTTCATGCTCGGCCACGAGGGCACCGCCAAGGTCTTCGCCGCCTACCGCGAACGAGCGGCCGAACTCGGCCGCTCGGAGGGCGTCGAGAGCAAGCTGGCCTACTGCGGTCTCGTCTACACCGGCAAGACGGACGCCGAGGGACTTGAGGGAGCCCGAAAGCTGCTCTGGTACCTGAAGAGCAACAAGGTCACCTTCGAGTACGCCCAGCCGCCCGCGTACGGGCCGTACGCGGCCCGCGCCGAGGGGCTGCGCGGCGTCTACAACGGCTTCGAGACCAAGATCCGGTCGATGTCGCTGGAGGGCTTGATCGACAACGGCACCGTCTTCGCCGGCAGTCCGGAGACGGTGCGTGGGCAGATCGAGCGCTTCTACGAACTGGTCGGTGGCTACGGGAACATGATCCTCATGGGCCAGGCCGGGTTCATGGGCCACGACGAGACCGTCGCGGGCATCCGCACGTTCGCCGACAAGGTCCTCCCGAACCTCGCCCACCTCCAGGCGGGAGCCGTCCATGCCTGAACTCGACGAGAAGGTCACCAGCAGCTTCGTCGACGTGGGTGGCCTGCGGACCCATGTGCTGGAGGCCGGTGACGGCCCTGCAGTGGTTCTGCTGCACTCGGGCGAGTACGGCGGCTCGGCGGAGACCTCCTGGGGCCTGCTGATGCCCGCTCTGGCCGACGCCGGCTACCGGGCCATAGCCCCCGACTGGCTGGGTTTCGGCCTGAGCGACAAGGTCGTCGACTTCGGCGACCCGACCGGTCGCCGGCTGCGGACGATGGCCGCGACACTGGCCGAACTCGGAGTCGAGCGACCGGCACTCGTGGGCACCTCGATGGGCGCCACGGTGGCCGCGCGGGACCTGGCCTCGGACAAGCCGGCGTTCGACGCCGCCGCCTTGGTGATGACCAGCGGTGGCGGCTTCGCGCCGGACAACGAGGCGCGTCGCTCGATCATCGACTACGACATGAGTGTGGAGGGCATGCGGCGCATCCTCGACACGATCATGTACCGCAAGCACCTGGTGAAGGACGACGAGTACGTCGCGTGGCGCCACCAGCTGAGCCTCATGCCCGGTGCCTGGGAGTGCACGGCCTCGGCCCGCCTCCGCCCTGCCCGGGTGAGCGAGACGACGGAGCAGCCCATCTTCGGCAAACCCGACCCGACCGAATACGAGAGGATCCGGATCCCCACCCTGATCGTCGCCGGCGCGGAGGACGGGTTGCGCCTGCCCGGGTTCGCCGACGAGCTCGTCGCCCGCTTCGCCGATGGTGAGCTGCGGCTCTACGAGGACTGCGGTCATCTTCCCAACCTCGAATGGCCGGAGCGTTACGCTGATGACGTGATCGACTTCCTCGACCGCCGCTACCGACCCACCGCGTAGGGCGCGATGTCCGCCACAGGGCCAGGCACGGACATGCTCGTCCGTGCCTGGTCGAAGAGCTTCCTCGCACCGCTGGGCCCCGAACTGCGGGACCGGCTGTTCGAGGGCGTGCACCTGAGCCGGGTGGCGGCTCGCCAGGTCTTGTTCGAGCCCTTCGGCCCTCCCCGCCTCGTACTGATCGCGAGCGGGATCGCCCGGGCGTACAACACCTCGCCGGACGGGCGGGCCGCCGCGGTCCGCTATGTGCGGGAAGGACAGTTCATCGGACTTCCCACCACCGTTCTGGGCCATTCGCCCATCGGCGCCGAGGCGGTGACGGCCTCGGAGGTCTACTTCTTCAACCCGCTGCAGTTCCGCTCGCTCGCGACCCAGGACGTGCAGCTGGCCTGGCTGGTGGCGCGGGAGCTGGCCCGGATGATGCTCGTAGAGCAGGAACTGCTGCAGAACAGCCTGTTCGGCACGGTCGAGCAGCGGGTCGCGCGCCACCTGCTCGAACTGGCGACACGAACGCCCAAGGGCCTCGTCGTCTACGCCGAGCAGCACCGCATCGCCGACTCGATCGGATCGGTGCGAGAGGTCGTCGCGCGGACCTTCCGCAAGTTCCGTGACGCCGGCCTCATCGAGCGGATCGCTGAAGGCACCCGCCTGGTCGAGCCCGCCCGGCTCGAAGCGATCGCGTCCGGCGAGGAGGAGCCGCCGCCCGCTCGGGCGTGACCTGCCGACAGCGGCGATCGCTCCGTACCCGCCGGCCGCCGGCAGGGCAACGCCCCGTCGGCCCGTCCCCGGCCCCGGCCCCCGCCCCCCCGGCGGATCGACCGGACGCTGTCGGCGAATCCCGCGCGACGGGAGCCAACTGTGCGCTCAGTCTCAGCGACACGCCGCACGCACGGCGTGTCGCTGAGACTCGGACAACAGTTGCCGGCCGTCGGCTCGATTCGCCAACGGCATCGATCGACCGCGCCGGGGGCTTCGGGAGGCCGAGTTCGCGCGCTGGAGCTGTGGGCCCATAACGTCTCTGCTCGGCGTAGGTATCCCCAGGGCCTGAAGCGATCGGCCTGCGTGGCACGTCCCTCCGGACGCTCCTCGGTCCAGCTCGCACGGCTATAGGACCGAGGAGGGTCCCCGACGTCGCCTGGGCGCCGGGCATGCGCGTGACGGTCTGGCCCAGGATCGCTGTGGAACGCCAGCCCGACTGGCTAGCCTGTGGGGCATGGGTGATCTTCTGCTCGTGCGGCACGGAGAGACCGCGTGGTCCCGGTCGGGGCGGCATACGGGCTTGACGGACGTGCCGCTGACCGAGCACGGGCGTGAGGAGGCTCGGCGGCTTGTGCCGTTGATCCGCTCGCACCGGATCGGGGCCGCGTTCGTCAGTCCGCTGCAGCGGGCCCGGGAGACGGCGGAGCTGATCGGCCTGACGGAGATGCGGATCGATCCGGATCTGCGGGAGTGGGACTACGGCGGATACGAGGGCGTCACGACCCCCGCGATCCAGCGGGAGCGGCCCGGCTGGTTCCTGTTCACCGACGGGGTCGCGCCGGGGCCGCCGGAACACCCCGGGGAGAGCCCCGCACAGGTCGGGGAACGGGCCGACCGGATGCTCGCCAAGGTCGACGCGGCGCTCGCCAACACCGAGGGCGTGGTGGTCCTGGTGGCGCACGGTCACTTCCTGCGGGTGCTCACGGCGCGGCGGCTCGGGCTGCCGCCGGCGGACGGCGCGCTGTTCCAGCTGGCCACCGGGACCGTGTGCCGGCTGAGCACCGAGCACGGGCGGCCGGTGATCGCGGGGTGGAATGTCAGACCCGGGTCGTAGCCTCGAAGTGGTGGGACAGCGCCGGAGGACCGCTGTGAGGGGAGTGTGAAGGGAGCACGCCGTGACACGACCGCCGACCGCCGCACAGCGGCGTGTCATCGACGCCGCCGACCCGGTCACCGGGCGACTCGTCGGTGGTACGGAGACGCAGCTCGCGGCCCTGGTGAAGCGGGGGCTCGCGTTCCGGCATCCCCGTCCGCCGCACGACCACTTTCTGACTCCGGCGGGGCATCGGATACGGGAGGCGGTCGGCGATTCGGCCGTTCAGGCACCCGAGAAAACCGCCACGGCGACCGGAGTGTTCGCCGCGCGCGTCGGGGGCGAGGAGGAGCCCCCGCCGGCCGGTCCGGCCCGGGTCCGTGAGGTGCGCGGTGCCTGGGAAGGGCTGGTGGAGCTGCGTCGGATGACCAATCCGGACGGCGCCACCGACCGGCCGTGCGGCTGGGAGCGTACACATCTGGTGCAGGCCGCCGCGCTGGCGCTGGAGGCGGCCGGGCACCCGCCGGCCGGAGCGGACGGCGGCGACGACGACGACGGCGGCCACAGGGGCGACGGCTACCGGGTGCGCGCGACCCCGCAGCCGGAGGCCGTCGCCGTGCACCAGCCGGACCCCGAGGGGCTGCACGCGTGCGCGGCGACGCTGGAGAAGGCGGGCTGGCAGGTGAGCGGGCACACGGACCCTCGTACGCGTGCGCGCTATCTGCTGGCTTCGCCACGCCGGGTGTGAGGGACATGCCAGGATCACTGCACTGGGCATCGATGACGAACGTCGGCAACGAGAAAGAGGAAGTAGTGAGCGAGCCGTTCTCCGTCCGGATCACCGTCCGTGGCTACGAGACCGATGTGCAGGGTCACCTCAACCAGAGTGTGTACCTCAACTACGCCGAGCACGCCCGCTGGTCGCTGCTCCAGGCCGCGGGAATCAGCCAGGCGGGACTGCGCTCCAAGGGGATCGGCCCCGTCGCCCTGGAAACCACCATCCGCTACAAGCGTGAACTCCTGGCCGGGGACGAGGTCGACGTGTCGTGCGTCTTCGAGTGGGGTGAGGGCAAGACGTTCCGCATCGAGCAGACGATCACGAAGCCGGACGGCACCGTGGCGGCCGAAGTCAGCGCGGTCGGCGGGCTGCTGGATCTGACGGCACGCCGCTTGGTTGCGACCCCGCAGAACTACTTCAAGGAGCTGGCGACCGACCCGAGCCTTTTCGGACTCTGAGCCCCCGTGTCCCGGGGATCGTCACCGTCACTGTCAGGCCCCGCCCTCCGGGGCACCGCGGACACCTCCCCGTACGTCGAACGGCGCCACCGGCGGACCGGAGTTGCTGGCCTCCAGCTCCACCCGGTCCGCGCCTGCACCCGGCTCAGGAAGGTGGGGCGACGACTCCCGCCACACGAGAGAGAGGAGTTCCGTTCCGGGGCGCGCGCGTCCAGGTGCGCGCCCCGGAGACGGCCGCCATGGACCCTGCTCGGATCCACGACTACCGGCCGGGAGCCGTCCCTCCCGGCCGGAGATCAAGTGCCGTACCGGCAGGAGGCCAAGTGCCGTACGGCATCGATGAGTTGTACGGCGGTCAGCCCTGCGCGGCGATCCGTGCCAGCCGCCGTGCCTCTTGCCGCGTCGAGCGGGCGACGGCGTCCTCGTCGACGTGCAGCAGCCGCCCGTCCGCCACGATCTGACGGCCATTCACGAACGAGGCGGTGACCGGAGCGGCGGCCCCGAAGACCAGCGCGGTCACCGGGTCGGCGATCGAGGCGTGGGCCAGCGTGTCGAGCTTCCACAGCACCAGGTCGGCCAGCTTGCCCGGCTCCAGCGAACCGATCTCCGCACTGCGGCCGAGGACCTGGGCGCCGCCGTAGGTGCCGAGGCGCAGCGCCTGACGGGCGTTGAGGGCGGCCTCGCGGTGGGCGCCGAGGCGGTTGACGAGCAGGGCGTTGCGCAGTTCGGTGTGCAGTTCGCCGGACTCGTTGGAGGCGGTGCCGTCGACGCCGAGGCCGACCGGGACACCGGCGGCGAGCATGTCGGGGACGCGGGCGATACCGGCCGCGAGACGGGCGTTGGAGGACGGGCAGTGGGCGACACCGGTCTTCGTACGGGCGAAGGCGGCGATGTCGGAGTCGTTCATGTGGACGCAGTGCGCCATCCACACGTCCTCACCGAGCCAGCCCGTGGACTCGAAGTAGTCGGTCGGGCCCATGCCGAACTGCTCCTTGCAGAACTGCTCCTCCTCGACCGTCTCCGAGCCGTGCGTGTGCAGCCGTACACCGAGACGGCGGGCCAACCGGGCGCCGTCGCGGAGGAGTTCGGTGGAGACGGAGAAGGGCGAGCAGGGCGCGACGGCCACCTGGGTCATCGCGTCGAAGGAGGCGTCGTGGTGCTCCGTCACCGTCGCCTCGGTCGCGGCGAGCGCGCCGTCCAGGGTCTCCACGGCGAAGTCCGGCGGCAGTCCGCCGTCCTTCTCGCTGCGGTCCATGGAGCCGCGGGCGAGGGTGAAGCGGACGCCCGTCTCGCGGGCGGCGCGGATGATCGCGCCGGACAGGTCTCCGGAGCCCTTCGGGAAGACGTAGTGGTGGTCCAGGGCGGTGGTGACGCCGCCGCGGGCCATCATGGCCAGCGAGCCCTGCGCCGCCGCGTACACCATCGGCTCGTCGATGCGCGCCCAGGTCGGGTAGAGCGCGACGAGCCAGTTGAAGAGGTTGTGGTCCGTGGCCAGGCCCCGGGTGATCCACTGGTAGAAGTGGTGGTGGGTGTTGACCAGGCCGGGGGTCACCAGGTGGCCGGTGGCGTCGACACGGCGTACGACGTTCTCCAGGCCCTCGGGGGCCTTGCCCGCGCCGAGCGACTCGACGCGGTTGCCCCGCAGAACCACATGGCCGGAGGCGTACTCGGTGTCGTGGGCGTCGACGGTCGCGATCGCACAGTTCTCGATGACGATGCGCTGGTCAGCTGCCATGGTTTGTCCTTTGCGCTGTTGTGGAGAGGGCACGGCAGGACCCCGGGGGATTTGAGTGCCGCGGCCGGGTGCACACGTCCCGGCCGCGGGTGCCGAGAGGGAGTTGCTCGCTCACAGGTTGGTGAGGTCCACCGGGATCCTCGCCTCGCAGCCGTCCCTGAGGATGGTGGCCTCGATCAGGCCGTAGGGGCGGTCGGCGGCGAAGTACACCGCGCCGTCCTCGGTGGCGTTCTTCAGACCGAACGGCTCCAGGTCCGCCAGGAAGTGGTGCTTGTTCGGGAGCGAGAAACGGACTTCGTCGATCTCACCGCGGTTGTCGATGATCCGCGAACCCATCTGGTACAGGGTCTGCTGGAGCGAGAGCGAGTAGGTCTCGGCGAAGGCCTGGAGCATGTGCTTCCTGGTCTCCTCGTAGGACTTCTCCCAGTTGGGCGTCTTCTGCTCGTCGTGGGACCAGTTGAACCGCCAGCGGCCGGATACCTGTGTGGCCAGGATGCGGTCGTACGCCTCCGGGAGCGTCGTGTACTTGTCCTTGACGTAGCCCCAGAATTCGGAGTTCGTCGAGTTCATCACGACGAGGTCCTTGAGGCCGGAGACGACCTCCCACCGCGAGCCGTCGTACGTGATCTGGGTCAGCCGGGTCTCCTGACCCTTGCGGACGAAGGAGTGCGCACCCTTCCCGGAGTGTTCGATCCGCTCCCAGCCGTATTCCTCGATACGGATCCGGGCCGTCTTGATCGGCTCCTGACTCGTCACGAAGTGCCGGGCCAGATGGATGCCGAACTGCTCGGCGGACTCGATGCCGTACTCCTTGGCGAACGCGTACACCGTGTTCTTGGTGGTGTCGGTCGGCAGGACGGTGGCGTTGGAGCCGGAGTAGTGGACCTCGTCCATGTCGCCGGAGAGCGCCACGGATACGTTCAGGTCCTTGATGTGGTGGGTGGCGCCGTCCCGCGTGATCTTTACGACGCGGTTCTCTGCTTTCCCGTACTGGTTCTGGCCGAGAATCGTGGGCATGGTCTGCTAGCTCCCTCGGTATACGGAGTAGCCGAACGGGTTGAGCAGCAGCGGTACGTGGTAGTGCTCGCCCGGGACGACGGCGAACGTGATCGCCACCTCCGGGAAGAACGCACCGGCACCGCTGTCCCGATTCGCGGGGGCGTCCTGCTGCGCATCGGCTTGCTTCTTCTCGAAATAGGGCTCCACCGCGAAGTCGAGCCGTACGTGCGTGGTCCCCTCCGGCAGGGCGGGGAGGTCCTTGCACCGGCCGTCCCCGTCGGTCGCGGAGCCGCCGAGCGCCCGCCATTCCCCTCCTTGCCCGTAATGGGCGGACCGGCCGCTGCGGGCCGCGAGCCGGACGGCGACGCCCTCGGCGGGGCGGCCGGCGCTGGTGTCCAGGATGTGCGTGGACACGGAGGCGGTGGTGCTGGTGCTCATGGCGTCAGGCTTCCTCTTCGACGAGCCGGGCGAGCCGGATACGGTTGATCTTCCCCAGCTCGGTGCGGACGATCTCCCGCTCCTGCTCCGGCGAGTTCCCCATCCGCTCCTTGACCGCGTCCCGCATCTGCTCGCCGGTCCGGCCGGTCGCGCAGATCAGGAAGACATGGCCGAACTTCTCCTGGTAGGCCAGGTTCAGTTCCAGCATCTCCGCCCTGAGTCCCTCGGGGGCACCGGCCATGCCGCGCTGCTCCCGGGCCGAGGCCGGATCGCCCGGCTTGGGGCGGCCGATCGGCGGGTGCCCGGCCATCGCCTCTTCGAGGTCTACGGCGGTCAGCTCGGCCATCGCGGCATCGCCGGCGGCGTACAGGTCCTCGGGGGTGGCGTACGGGCGGGCGGTGAGCAGTCGCCGGACCCAGGCGGTGGCGGCGCAGGCCTCGTGCAGTGCGGCGAACGCCGCGTGCTCCTCCAGGGCGTTGAACCGGGCCAGACCCGGGGGCGTGGAAGTCGAAGTCACGGGAGCCTCCGTGGCCGTAACCGGCCTTGCGTGCTGAACGGGCTGCGGCCAGCTAACGCCCTTCCACAACGCAACGTCAACACTTTGTTGAAAATTCGGGGTAACAAGACCCCGCCGCGCCTCCTGCCCCGAGCCGGCCCGCGCTCAGGCCCCCTTCTCGCGGTTCAGATAGTTGTAGACGGTGAACCGGCTGACGCCGAGCGCGCCCGCCACGGTCTCGACCCCATGCCGTACGGAGAAGGCGCCGCGCGCCTCCAGTATCCGTACGACCTCCTGCTTGGCCTTGCGGTCCAGGTCGGCCAGCGGCTTGCCCTGCTTGCGCTCCATGGCGGCCAGGATGTGATCGAGGGAGTCGGCCAGCTGCGGCAGCCGCACGGCGACGACATCGGCACCGTCCCAGGAGAGCACGACATCGTCGGGGCCGGCCTCGTCGGGCGGGAGCATCATGCCGCCCATGGCGTCGACCAGCGGCTTCACGGCCGTGATGAAGGGCTCGTCCTCGCTCACCGCTCGCCCTCCCCGATCACGTTGACCTGGAGCGAGACCCGGGTGGCGCCCGAGTCCAGGGTCTTGCGCAGCAGCGCGTCCACGGCGGTGAGCACGGTATCGGCGGGGCCCTCCGCGGTGTTGCCGAACGGGCCGACGTCCACCGCGTCCAGCTCGGCGGCCTCGATGACCTCGCGGGCCACCAGCGCGTGCGCGGGCGCCTCGTCCAGGTCGAAGGGCTCGGTCGTGAACTCCACTCTCAATCGCACTGCGCCCCCATGAAATCACTCTGACCTGCAGATTCCCTCAGTCGTCTGCCTGAGAGGGCACATCCGGGGCACTGTCCGTCATCGCGGCGTCGGCGTGCCACAGTCGCTCCGAGACGACCTTAACGGACTCCCCTGCCGCAATCAGCAGTGAAGCGTGTGTCCTCGGGGGACTTGGCCCCGGGGGTGGCCGAACGCCAGATCCGCTCACCGAAGCGGGTCCCAAGGGCGCCGGGCTCGTGTGCGAACGCGCCGTGCAGCGCGCCGACTCCGCCCGGGTGCCGGCCGCGGTACGCAACCTGACCCGGGGAGTGGTTCACCGACGTGGTGCGGGCGGGCTGCAATACCTCGCAGACCACGCCCGCACCTGCCGGCCGGCCTGATCGCCATCCGCGAATCGACGTCCGCAAGCCGGCGTCCGCAAGCCGTGGGCGTCGCGCTTGCACGTTCGCGCCGGCCCTCAGGCACACTGCCGAGCGGCGCCTACCGGCGCGAATCAGCGGTCTGCCGCCCGGCTTCCGTCCCGGTCAGGAGTTTGTATTCGATGCGCCGGAAGTCGAGTTCGGAGTCTCCCGAGGAGGTGACGCTGCCGAGCCAACCGAGGAAGAACGCCGCGGGCACGGATACCAGGCCGGGCGACTGGAACGGATACCAGTCGAAATTCCTTTCCGGCCACAGCGCCATCGGGGTCCCCGACACGGTGGGCGAGAAGACCGTGAGGACGGCACAGAGCAGCAGTGCGCCGCCGACCGACCACAGCAGCCCTCGGCGATTGAACCTGCGCCAGAAGAACGAGTAGACCAACGCCGGGAAGATGCACGAAGCCCCGACGGCGATCGAGAAGGCGATCAGGAACTGGGCCTGGTAGTGGTGGATGGCGGCGGCCAGCGTAACGGCCACGCCGCACACGACGATGGCGGCCAGGCGCAGGGCACCCACCTCTTGGCTGTCGGAGCGCCGGCGCCCGCCTCGCGCGAACACGTCGTGAGCGAGGGAGACCGCGGCAGCGAACGCCACACTGGTCACGGTCGTGAGCACCGCGAGGAAGATGACACACGCCATGACGGTGAGGAGCACGACGCGCCCCGTCGAGCCGTAGCCGAGCAGCTCGGAGGCCAGCTGGATCGGGGCGGACTGCCCCGTGACGTCGACCGCACCGAGGTCCGCGGCGCCGACCACGGCGGCCGCCGAGAAGCCCGTCGTGATCAACAGGATGACGAAGGCACCGGCCAGCGATACGGCCGTACGCACGGACCGCCGCGCCGTGTGACCGGAACGGGACGCGCCGACCCGCAGGATCAGGTGCGGCATCACGGCCAGACCGAGGATGGCCACGAGGTGGTTGCCGAACGTGTTGAGCGCACCGAGCTTCGCGGTGACCAACCAGAGCCCGGACTCCAGATAGCCGTCCGGCGCCACGCTCTTGTCCGCCGCGGCCGAGAGCAGAGAACCGGGATCCCACTCGAAGTTCCTGAGGGCCAGCACGGTGACCACCGCCAGCGTCAACAAGGTGATCGGCACCTTGGCGACCTGCATGAAACTGGCACCTCTCAGCCCCGCCACCGCGGCGAAGCAAGCGACCATGCAGCCCATCAGCACCGTGCACACCACCTCGGCCCCGTCGGTCGGCAGGCCGATCAGGAGGGCCGCGCTGACGCCGGCGGCAGTCAGCTGCACCATGAGGATCGGAATCGTGATGGCCAACGTCACCACGGCGGCGGCGATCCGGGGCCCCGGACCCGACGCGCGCAAGGAGAAGAGATCGCCGAGCGTGTAACGGCCGCTGTTGCGTATCTTCTGCGCGAGGAGCAGCAGTACCCCGAAGGCGAGCAGGTTGTCGAGGGCGAAAACGAATCCGTCGTAGCCGAGGAGAGCGACGCCCCCGCAGACTTGCAGCAGGGTCACGACCGAGATCTGCTCTCCCGCCATGGCGACCCCGTTGAAGAACGGGGAGAGGGACCGGTCGGCGAGGTAGAGCCCTTCCGGGCTGTCGTTCTCCCTTGTGGCGAGCGTGAAGAGCCACAGGAGAGACACCCCGATGAAGATCAGGAACGCGACGATGACGGGTTGCCGCGCGGCTGCGCCCACCGGGTCGAGCGCGGCCGCACTGAGGAGTTCCGGGGTCACGGCTTCACCGCCATGGACCCGGGCGCGTCGACGGGGCCGGGCCTCGGTCCCTCGGCCGGGAACTCGCCGGAGACCAGGGACTGTTCGAGAGGATCACAGGTCCGCGCACTGCGGTTCTCGTACAGCCAGGCCGTGACGAGGAAGAGCCCGCATTGCAGGATGCCCCACACCAAGCCCAGATTGAGCTGCCCGTACACGTGCACCGCGGGGACGTCGGTGAAGGAGGACAGCAAGACGCCGGCGACGAAGGGAATTGCGTTGACGAGGATGAAGGCGCGCTGGGCGCGTTGTGTGGCCTCGCGGAAACGGTCTATGCGTTGTAGTTGCACAGTCTCGTGCGCGATGTCGGGTGCCGCGGGGTGACCTGGGGGAGTCGGCGGGAAATGCGGGTGCACGGAACCTCCGGGCAGTGAGGGTAGGACGCTGCGCGGCACGGCGCTTGAGCCGTAGCACGGCATGCGTCGGATGAGCTGTCGCCGGCACCCGGTACACAGTGTGCTGCGGCGGGGTTCCAGCACAGGAAGATGGACCAAAGGCGGACATGGACCGCGGAGCCCCAGCGTGTGGGCTCAAGAGCCGTCGCTGTCATACGCCGTGTTGCGGCTCATGAGCATCACGGATTTTGTGATCGTATGTCAACTGACCGTGAGGTATGTTCGGTAAGTCACTCTCGGTGTGAGACGCACGTCTCGCTCCGCTACCGACGAGCGTGCTCGCCGACTCTCGACCGTTGCCCCGTCCCGCCGCCCGCTTCCGAGTCCGCAGCGGCGGCAGGACGGTACGGAACCCGGTGCCCCCGGGCGCGTGGCAACTGCCCGTCACCGTCGGCCAGGCGGAGCCCGGTGAGGCGCGCGCGGGCCTGGTGGTCGATGGCGTCCCGCCAGGTGGCACAGCGGCCCACGGCGCCGGAATCCGCAGGTCATCGCCATCGGTACGGGTCGGGGCTGCACATGGCGCTGACGGCAGGTCAGCCGCTGTGCGATCCGGGAGCCTTGTCTCACGGGGTCACCGACGCGCGACTCACCGGTTGCAGGGACCTGAACCAGGCGCGAAGGACAGACGATGACCCGCACGCCAGAGGGGCGGAAGGTGAGCGCCGTCGCCCCTCTCTGAATCGCCCCCGCGCGGGGGCGCTTTTTTCGCGGTCGGCCTTGACAGCCGTCGCAGATCGCAGGCAGTCTTCCATTAAGTAGAAATTAACTTCCGCAATACGGAATCCAATGAACGGAAGGGAGCGCCGGCCCCGATGGGATTCGCAGCGCAGCGCTTCAACGTCAACCTGTCGATCCTCTTCACGGAACTCCCGCTCCTGGAGCGCCCCGCGGCAGCCGCCGCGGCCGGCTTCACCGCGGTCGAGCTGTGGTGGCCCTGGGCCGACTCCCCCACCCCCGAGCAGTCCGAACTCGACGCCCTCAAGCGGGCCATCGAGGACGCGGGCGTCCAGCTCACGGGCCTGAACTTCTACGCCGGTCAGCTGCCAGGCCCGGACCGGGGCGCCCTGTCGGTCCCCGGCGAGGAGTCGGAGAGGTTCCGCGCCAACATCGACGTCGCGGCGGACTTCGCGGCGACCCTGGGCTGCAAGGCCCTCAACGCCCTGTACGGCAACCGCGTCGACGGCGTGGACCCGGCCGAGCAGGACGCGCTCGCGCTGGAGAACCTCGTCCTCGCGGCGCGGGCGGCCGACCGGATCGGCGCGATCCTGCTGATCGAGGCGCTGAACCAGCCGGAGTCGCCGCGGTACCCGCTGGTGAGCGCGCCCGCCGCCGTGGGCATCGTCGACAAGGTCAACGATGCCGGTGGTCTCGGCAACGCCCGCTTTCTCATGGACCTCTACCACCTCTCCATGAACGGCGAGGATCTGCCGTCGGTGATCGAGCAGTTCGCCGCGAAGACCGGCCATGTGCAGATCGCCGACGCCCCGGGCCGAGGCGCCCCTGGAACGGGCTCGCTGCCCCTCGAAGACCTCCTCGACCAGCTGAAGAAGGCGGGCTACGACGGCTGGGCCGGCCTTGAGTACAAGCCGGGCGACCGCCCGAGCACCGAGGCCTTCGACTGGCTGCCGCGCTGACCCCGTACCGAAAGGCACCCCGTCATGAGCGACACACACGCTGACTCTCCCCGCCCGACCCGCCCGGCGATCGCCTGGATCGGCCTCGGCATCATGGGCTCCCCCATGTCCGAGAACCTGGTCAAGGCGGGTTACGACGTCACCGGCTTCACCCTGGAGCAGGACAAGCTGGACCGGCTTGCCGCCGCCGGTGGCACCGCCGCCGGTTCGATCGCCGAGGCCGTGCGGGACGCCGATGTCGTCATCACGATGGTGCCCGCCTCCCCGCAGGTCGAGGCCATCGCGTACGGTCCCGACGGCATCCTGGAGAACGCGAAGTCCGGCGCCCTGCTGATCGACATGTCCTCGATCACCCCGCGGACCTCGGTCGACCTGGCGAAGGCGGCGAAGGACAAGGGCATCCGCGTCCTGGACGCACCCGTGTCCGGCGGCGAGGCCGGCGCCGTCGAGGCCGTACTGTCGATCATGGTCGGCGGTGAGCAGGCCGACTTCGACACCGCGAAGCCGATCTTCGAGGCGCTGGGCAGGACCATCGTGCTGTGCGGTCCGCACGGCTCGGGTCAGACCGTGAAGGCCGCCAACCAGCTGATCGTCGCCGTGAACATCCAGGCGTGCGCCGAGGCCGTGGTCTTCCTGGAGAAGTCCGGCGTGGACCTGACGGCCGCACTGGACGTACTCAATGGCGGCCTGGCGGGCTCCACCGTGCTGACCCGCAAGAAGGACAACTTCCTGAACCGGGACTTCAAGCCGGGCTTCCGGATCGACCTGCACCACAAGGACATGGGCATCGTCACGGACGCCGCCCGCAACGTCGGCGCGGCCCTGCCCGTCGGTGCGGTGGTGGCCCAACTGGTCGCGTCCCTGCGTGCGCAGGGCGACGGCGGCCTGGACCACAGCGCGCTGCTGCGCGCGGTCGAGCGCCTCTCCGGCGCCCGGCTCTGACGCCCAGCCCTGACGAACGCCCACAGAGGCTTCCGGGCCGCGACGGCGCTGACACCTGTCCTGTCGCGCCCAGGCGCCGCCGCGGCCCGGACTCGGCGGCGGCGGAGGAGGAGGAGAAGAAGAAGAAGAAGAAGAAGAAGTCCCGTCTGGTCGCGAGCATCGCCGGCGGCGCCTCCCAGGTCTCCCGCCACGACATGATCAAGAAGAACCTGACGGCCGTCCACGCCCTGCGCGAGGACTGCACCAGACGGCCCGCGCGAGCCGAACGGCCCGGATGAGGGGTGGCCGGCCGGATCGCGCGGGCACGCGCCGCCGGACGGCCACACCAGACCAGGGTCTGGCTGAAGGGCGCCGGATACGGACGGTCCCGTATCCGGCGCTCTTCTGTGTTCCCGGCGTGCGGAACCTTCGTGTCCGCAGCAGCCTGAAGTCATGGCACCTCCAACGGAGCATCCGCACATCGTGGTGCACCCCCCGGCCCTGGACGGCTCCCGCCGGGTCACCTCGGGCGACGAGACTCTGGGGATCGCCACGCACGAGGACGACGTGAGCGAGATCCTGCGGCTGGCCGACCTCTATGTCACGGACCTCGCGGAGAGCGACTTCATCGAGTGGCAGGGCGGCGGCCCCGACGACTGGCCGGGACTGTCGGAGCACCACGAGCAGTGACCCCACACGCCGGGCCCGTCGGCACGGGGGCGGCGGGCCGGGCGTCCGTACGACCTGACCGCGGGACAGCACGAAGGGCGGCCCGTCCCTCCGGATGGGCCGCCCTGGGTGAGGGCGCGGGCAGGTCAGACCTTCAGCGTCCTGATCGACGTCGGCGCGTGCCCCGGCTCGGTCGCGATCTCCTCGAACTCCACCACGTTGCCGATGTCGTTCGTGGTCGACATGGAGATGTTGGTGACCCGCTCCAGGATCGCCTCGACGACGACCGGCACCTGGTGTTCGGCGGCCAGCTTCTTGGCCTGCTCGAAGGCGGCGCCCAGCTCGGCCGGGTCGGTCACCCGGATCGCCTTGCAGCCCAGGCCCTCGGCGACCTTGACGTGGTCGACGCCGTAGACGCCGATCTCGGGCGAGTTGATGTTCTCGAACTCCAGGTTTACCTGGAAGTCGATCTCGAACGCCCGCT
Source organism: Streptomyces blattellae (assembly GCF_009709555.1). Lineage (GTDB taxonomy): Bacteria > Actinomycetota > Actinomycetes > Streptomycetales > Streptomycetaceae > Streptomyces > Streptomyces blattellae. The sequence goes on from NZ_WJBG01000244.1 coordinate 73,297, forward strand.
GCGCCTGCCGGATCAGGCCGAGGTAGGAGTTGTTGACCAGGACATGGACGTACGGGATCTTGTGCTGCGCCCCGACGGCCAGCTCCTCGATCATGAACTGGAAGTCGTAGTCGCCGGAGAGCGCCACGACCTGTGCCTCCGGGTCGGCCTTGGCGACGCCGAGCGCGGCCGGGACGGTCCAGCCGAGGGGGCCCGCCTGTCCGCAGTTGATCCAGTGCCGCGGCCGGTAGACGTGCAGCATCTGGGCGCCGGCTATCTGCGAGAGGCCGATGGTGGAGACGTACCGCGTCTGCGGGCCGAAGGCCTTGTTCATCTCCTCGTAGACACGCTGCGGTTTGATCGGGACGTTGTCGAAGTGCGTACGGCGCTGGAGGCCGGCCTTGCGCTCCTGCGCCGAGGCCGCCCATGCCGAACGGTCGGGCAGCCTGCCCGCGGCCTTCAACTCCCGTGCCACGGAGACGAACAGCTCCAGTGCCGCCCCGGCGTCGGACGCGATGCCGTAGTCCGGCGCGAAGATCTTGCCGATCTGGGTGGGCTCGATGTCGACGTGGACGAACTTCCGGCCGGCCGTGTAGACGTCCAGCTTGCCGGTGTGGCGGTTGGCCCAGCGGTTGCCGATGCCGAGGACGAAGTCGGCCTGGAGGAAGGTCGCATTGCCATAGCGGTGTGAGGTCTGCAGGCCGACCATGCCGGCGTTCAGCTCGTGGTCGTCGGGCAGGACGCCCCAGCCCATGAGGGTGGGGACCACGGGGGTGCCGGTCAACTCGGCGAACTCGACGAGGAGTTCGGCGGCGTCGGCGTTGATGACCCCGCCGCCGGCCACGATCAGCGGGCGCTCGGCGGCGTTCAGCATGCCGAGCGCCTTCTCGATCTGGGCGCGGGTCGCGGCGGGCTTGTAGACCGGGAGGGGCTGGTACGTCTCCGGGTCGAACTCGATCTCCGTGAGCTGGACGTCGATCGGCAGGTCGATGAGGACGGGCCCGGGACGGCCGGACCGCATGAGATGGAAGGCCTGCTGGAAGACACCGGGGACCTGCGCGGCCTCCAGGACGGTGACGGCCATCTTCGTGACCGGCCTGGCGATCGAGGCGATGTCGACGGCCTGGAAGTCCTCCTTGTGGATCACGGCGGTCGGGGCCTGGCCCGTGATGCACAGGATCGGGATGGAGTCACCGATGGCCGAGTACAGGCCGGTGATCATGTCGGTGCCGGCGGGGCCGGACGTTCCGATGCAGACACCGATGTTGCCGGGGTGGGTCCGGGTGTAGCCCTCCGCCATGTGCGAGGCGCCCTCGACGTGCCGGGCGAGGGTGTGCTGGATACCGCCGGAGGCCTTGAGCGCCGCGTAGAACGGGTTGATCGCCGCGCCCGGGACACCGAACGCGTCGCTGACGCCCTCGCGCCCCAGGATCTCGACTGCCGCGCGGGCAGCGGTCATACGAGCCATTGAGTACTCCTGCTTCGGCTGTCGGTTCGCACTCCCGTCGCGCCCCGCGGTGAGCACTTCCGTATAGTTCCATATTCCGTGTAGTGGAATTAGTTTTCTGCTATCTGGAATCAATGTAGATGGGCCGAAGAAGGGCGGTCAAGGGACGGACAAGCAGGGGTTTTCTGGAGGACGATGGCCTCGCTGTCCCGGTGTGCGGTCGCGAGCTCGTCCTGGAGTGGGCCATGTCCGAGAGCGTGTCCGTGCGCTGCCCCGCCTGTCGGCGCGAGCAGTTCTACTCGGCGCCGTCGTATCCGTGTGCGTGCGGGGCACCGGTGATCCCGCCGCTCGATCCGGCGGGGACCGCGACGGCCGTCACCCACCAGGTCTGGGACGAGCAGTGGGTCACCGTGCGCTGCGCTTCGTGCGGCCGCAGCGAGCAGTGGCCGCGGCCGGAGCTGGGCTGCCCCTGCGGGACGCTGCTGCGGATCCCGGTGGCGGGGGCGGATGCCGAGGAGGAGGCGGAGGAGGCGGCGGCCGAGCCCGCGCCGGCCGTCGCCCGCCGTGCCTTCACCCCGGTGACCATCCGCACCGCCCGCGACGCGGTCACCGCCGCGGCCCTGTATCTGCGCTGGCTCGGCTACCGGGACATCCGCCGCGCGGACCAGCGGCCCCCGTCCGGCATCGGCCTGGCCGCCCGCGGACTGCTGGCCCAGGTCGACCCGACCGTGCGCCCGGCGTCGCTGCGGGACGTGGAGTGCCTGTGGCTGACGGCGATGACGGAGTCCGCCGGGTGCGTCTACTTCTCGCTGGCCGGGTACGCCACCGATGCCCGTACCCGCGCCGACGACCTGGGCGTCCCCCTCTTCGTCCTCGACCTCACCGGCACCCCGCAGCCGGTCAACAGCCTCGCCGACGACCTGGACGCGACGGGCGCCTCCGGCGCCTTGTAGTCGGCGTCAGAGCGACCGCGCGGTCTCCCCTCTCAGCTCGGCCTTCCGCACCTTCCTCGGCATGGTCATCGGAAAGGACCCGGTGTCCGACGAACTCACCGGAAGTCCTCCTCGCGGTACTCGGCGTCCGAGCCCGCGGCGGTGGCCTCGCGCAGTTCGATGCGGCGGATCTTGCCGGAGACGGTCTTGGGCAGCGGGGCGAACTCCAGGCGGCGGACGCGCTTGTAGGGGGCGAGAGTCTCCCGGGAGTGCTCGAACAGCGCCTTCGCCGTGTCGGGGCCCGGCTCCCAGCCCGCCGCGAGGACGACGTACGCCTTCGGCACGGCGAGGCGCAGTTCGTCCGGGGCGGGCACGACGGCGGCCTCGGCGACCGCCTCGTGCTCCAGCAGGGCGCTCTCCAGCTCGAACGGGGAGATCTTGTAGTCGCTCGCCTTGAACACGTCGTCCGACCGCCCGACGTACGTGATGTAGCCGTCGGCGTCCCGGGAGCCGATGTCTCCGGTGCGGTAGTAGCCGTCGGCCATCGCCTCCGCCGTACGCTCCGGGTCGCCGTGGTAGCCGGTCATCAGGCCGACCGGGCGGGCCGAGAGGTCGAGGGCGATCTCGCCCTCCGTGGCGCCGGGTGCGCCGGAGACCGGGTCGAGGAGTTCCACGCGGAAGCCGGGGCTGGGGCGGCCCATGGAGCCGGTCTTCAGGGGCTGGCCGGGGCTGTTGGAGACCTGGACGGCGGTCTCGGTCTGGCCGAAGCCGTCGCGGATGGTCACGCCCCAGGCCCGCCGGACCTGCTCGATGACCTCGGGGTTGAGGGGTTCCCCCGCGGCCAGGACCTCGCGCGGCGGGGTGCGCAGCTGGGTCAGGTCGGCCTGGATGAGCATGCGCCACACGGTCGGCGGGGCGCAGAACGTCGTCACGCCCGCCCGGTCCATCTCCGCCATCAGCCGGGCCGCGTCGAAGCGGGTGTAGTTGTGCAGGAAGACGGTCGCCTCCGCGTTCCACGGCGCGAACAGGTTGGACCAGGCGTGCTTGGCCCAGCCCGGGGAGGAGATGTTGAGGTGCACGTCGCCGGGTTTCAGGCCGATCCAGTAGAGGGTGGCGAGGTGGCCGATCGGGTACGAGGCGTGGGTGTGCTCGACGAGCTTGGGGCGGGCCGTCGTGCCGGAGGTGAAGTAGAGCATCAGTGTGTCGTCGGCGCGGGTCGGGCCGTCGGGCACGAAGTCCGCGGGGGCCTGGTAGGCGTCGTCGAACGACAGCCAGCCCGCGGCTGCCTCATCGGTCGCGATACGGGTGTAGTCGCCGGGTACCCCGGCGAACTTGGCCGTGTCCTCGGCGCGCGCGATCACATGCCGGACCCGCCCGCGTTCGACCCGGTCGCGCAGGTCGGCGGGGCCGAGCAGCGGGGTGGCCGGGATGACGACGGCGCGCAGCTTCATCGCGGCCAGCGCGGTGATCCACAGCTCCGCCTGGTTGCCGAGCATGACGAGGATCCGGTCCCCGGCACGGACGCCCTGCTCGCGCAGCCAGTTGGCGAACTGGTCGGAGCGCACCGCCATCTCACCGAAGGACAGCCGGGTCTCGCGGCCGTCCTCCTCGACGATGTGCAGCGCGGTCCGGGCGTTGCCGCGGGCGATGGTGTCGAACCAGTCGAGCGCCCAGTTGAAGTGGTCCGGACGGGGCCAGGTGAAGCCCTCGTACGCGGCGGCGTAGTCCTCGCGGTGCTCCAGCAGGAAGTCCCGTGCCCTGCGGAACTCCTCCGTCGACGTCGTCATCCGTCCTCCCAATTCTCTGGTCGATCGCCTACGGGCGCTCCCGCTCGTGACCGGACCCTGGCCGGGCGGCTCCCGGACCTGCTCCAAGTCTCCCTACCCCCAGGGGGACACAAGTCTCCCTACCCCCAGCAGGACACCGCTGTCACGCGCCTGGGCCGAGCCCGCTGCGCCGACCCTCTTTTCATGGACTCGCGCTTTGAATTTCCCTATGCTCCACTCCTGTTATTTCCCTCACCTCGTCACACGTCCGAATTTCAAAGAGCCGTTGCCTAATATTGGCCAGGACACGACACACGGAGGGGAGCGGTGACCGTGCGACCGGACTTCAAGGAGCCTGCCAGATGCCGCCCCGACCTGGTCATCGGCCGGGAGGAACTGGTCGCTCAGGCGCGTGAGCAACTCGGCCGGGGCGGCAGCGTGCTGCTCCACGGTCCCGCCGGAATAGGAAAGTCGATGCTCATGCGGGCATTGGCCGCACAATATGCCGAAGCGGCACGGACCGTGTTGCGCTGCTCGGCCACCGAGTCCGAATCCCACCTCCCCTTCCTCGCCCTGGCCGATCTGCTCGGTCTCGCCCTGGACGAGGTGTCCGGCCAACTGCCCGCCGCCCAGCGCACCGCCCTGGAGTCCGCACTCACCGGCCGCGGCGAGTCCACCCTCCAGCGCGACGGCCTCGCGCTGCGCCTGGCGGTGCTGTCCGCGCTGCGCGCGCTCGCCGCCGCGGGACCCGTTCTGATCGTCGCCGACGACCTGCAGTGGCTGGACCCGGCCAGCGCCGAACTCCTCGGCTTCGCCGCCCGCCGTCTCGGCGACACCCCGGTACGGATGCTGGGCGCGGTGCGAACGGAGGGCCAGGAGTACGACCGGCATCTACGCGCGTCCCCACCGGACACCCTCGCCGTCCGGCTCGACCCGCTCTCCCGCACCCAGGTCTCCGAACTCCTCGATCACCGCGGCTACCCGGGGCTGTCCCGCTCCACCGTCCGCGAGATCCACCGCACCAGCGGCGGCAATCCGCTGTTCGCCCTCGAACTGGGCCGCGCGCTCGCCGAGAGCGCGGCCCGTCCCCGGCCGGGCGAGCCGCTGCCGGTGCCGACCTCGCTGCGGGCCCTCGTCCTCAGCCGCCTGGAGAACCTCTCCGACGAGGTCCGTAACACCCTGCTCGTGGCCAGCGCGGGCGCCCGCCCCACACTGGCCCTGCTGCACGCGGCCGGCCGTGCGAACGCCGAGGCCGAGACCGCCCAGGCCGCGACGCTGGGCCTGCTGGCGACCGAGCCCGAGGGCCCGGCCGTACGGTTCGCGCATCCGCTGGTCTCGGCCGCGCTGTATGCGGAGGCCACCGCGCAGGAGCGGCGGGCCGCGCATGCCGCGCTGTCCACGGCGGCCTCCGACCCGATCGAGCGGGCCCGGCATCTGGCCCTGGCGACGACCGGCACCGACCCGGAGGTGGCGGCCCGGCTCGCTCAGGCCGCCGCCCTGGCCCGGGACCGGGGCGCACCGGCCGTGGCCTCCTCGCTCGGGCTGCTCGCGGCCCGGCACGCCCCGGCGGACGGCGAACCGACCCCGGAGGCGCTGCGGTTGCAGGCCGCCGAGGACGCGATCACCGCCGGGGACCTGGACCTCGCCCGGGACATCGCGCGGGAGGTGCTCGGCCGGACGTCCGTGCCCGAGGACCGGGTGCGGGCCTGGATCATCGTGATCGACACGGCGGGACACGCCATGACGGAGGTCGACTCGGTCTTCCCGCAGGCCCTCGCCGACGCGGGCGACGACCCGAAACTGCTCGCCCTGATCCACTACCAGCTCGCCTGGCGGGGCCTGCTCGTGGAGGGCGACTTCGACGAGGCCCGCCGGGCGGCCGCGTACTCGGCGGAGCTGGCCGAGCGGGCCGGCGACCGGTACACCGAGCTGATGGCGCTCTCCTTCCAGGCCCAGATCGAGACCCTGATGGGCCATGCGAACGCCCCCGCGACGATCCGGCGTGCGTTGACGGAGCCTCAGGATCCGCGGGTGGCCTGCCATCACAACGGGGCCGGCTACTCCCGGTTCCGCTGGCTGATCATGAGCGATCAGCTGCCCGAGGCCCGGGCGACGGTCACCGCGCTGCTGCGCGAGGTACGGCGGCGCGGCTCCGTCGAGAGCGAGGTGCACTTCCTGCGCGGGGTGGCCGAGACCGAACTGCGCTCCGGGCACTGCGGCCGTGCGCTGGACCTGGCCCGGGAGGGTCTGCGGCTGGCCCGGGACAGCGGGATCGGTGAGGTGGCCTCCGCCGTTCTCACCTCGATCGCCGAAGCCTCGGGCGGCGAGGTGGACCGGGCGCTGGACCTGGCCCGGGAAGCGGTCGAGCACGCCGAGGAGGGCGGCGACCAGGTGTACGTCTCCCGGGCACTGGCCGCCCTGGGGTACGCCCAGCTGGTCGCCGGGGACGCGCCGGAGGCGGTCCGGTCGCTGCGGCGGGTGCGGGAACTGGAGCACGGGCTCGGCATCACCGACCCGGCGCGCGGCCGCTGGCACGGCGACCTCGCCGAGGCGCTGGTGCGGATCGGCGAGCCGGCCGAGGCGCAGGACCTCATCGACGTCACCCGCGAACAGGCGATGCGGCTCGGCCGTGAGAGCGTGCTCGCCGTACTGGACCGGGCTCAGGCCCTGGTGCGGGCGGCACGCGGTGAACACGACGCCGCCGTGGCCCAGCTGACGTCGGTTCAGGACCGGCTCGGCAAACTGGGCTACGGCCTGGAGGAGGCCCGGACCGCGTTCGTCCTGGCCTCGCTGCGCGCCCGGCGGCCCGGCCGAACCGATGGGGCACGCCGGGGCCGGGAGAGCGAGTGGGGGAGCACTCAGGCCACTCAGGCCACTCAGCCCCGAAAGGCCGAGCACGGCCGGGCTCCCGACACCGGCTCCGGCGCCCCGCGGGCGGACCGGGGCAGCGGGACGTCGTACGACGAAGCGGCCCGGCTGCTGCGCCGCTGCCGGGCGCTGCCATGGCTGCGCCAGGTGGATGCGGCGGTTGACGCGAGCCCGCCGGAGCCCGCCGCCCAGCCGCCCGCCGCCCTCGACGGGCTGGACGGTCTCGCCTCGATGGAGCGTCAGGTCGCCGCGCTCGTCATGGAGGGCGCGACCAACCGGGAGATCGCCGGGCGCCTGTTCATCAGCGTCAAGACGGTCGAGGCGACACTGACCCGGGTCTACCGCAAGCTGGGCATCCGTTCGCGCGTCGATATCGTCCGACTGGCGGCAGGACGCCGCGCGGAGTGAGGCCGGTACGGGTTTACTGGGCGCGACCGAGGGTTTTCCCTCCCCAACTCCCTTAGGGGGTTCCCTCATTGGGAGAAGGCTGTGCGCCCGCCTAGCGTATGGGCATGCCGCTCGCCCGGGCATACGGGGGTCGATCCCGAGACCCCCGTGCTCAACCCCCCACACCCGCGCGACCCCCCACCGGCAACCCCTTGAGGAGACTCATGTTCGGGCTCACCCGTGCCACGAAGACCGCCGCCGCCGTCGCGGCGACCGCTGCCGCCGCCACGACCGCGCTGCTCACCGCCCCCACCGCGCTCGCCGCCCCGCAGCCCATCGTCGGCGGTACGACGACCACGACGACCGCGTACCCGTTCATGATGCAGATCACGGACGCCTCGCAGGACCAGTTCTGCGGCGGCACGCTCGTCTCGGCCACCAAGGTCGTCACCGCGGCCCACTGCATGGTCGGCGAGACCACCAGCAGCGTCAGAGTCGTCGGCGGCCGGACCTACCTCAACGGCACCAACGGCACGGTCAGCCGGGTCACGGACATCTGGATCAACCCCGACTACACGGACGCCACCAACGGCGACGACGTGGCCGTGCTGACCCTGGCCACCTCGATGCCGTACACCACCGCCCCGTACGTCTCCGCCGACGACACCGACGTGTACGCGACGGGCGCCACGGCCCGCATCATCGGCTGGGGCACCACCACCTCGGGCGGCAGTTCCTCCAACCAGCTGCGGACGGCGACGGTCCCGATCGTCTCCGACTCCAGTTGCGGCAGCTCCTACGGTTCCAGCTTCGTCCAGTCCGACATGGTGTGCGCCGGTTACGAAGACGGCGGCGTCGACACCTGCCAGGGCGACAGCGGCGGTCCCCTGCTCATCGGGGGCGCCCTGGCAGGCATCACTTCCTGGGGCGAGGGGTGCGCCCAGGCCGGTTACCCGGGTGTCTACACCCGGCTGACCACCTTCTCCGACGAGGTCACCGAGCAGATCGACTCGTGACCCGGCAGATCTCCTGAGCAACCCTCAGGTGAAAGACCAGGGGGCGTTGCGGGCTTCCACGAGCAGCCCGCAACGCCCCCTATCCATGTCCGCCCACCCCGGGTTTGAATGGCGCCCGTACGGAGGTGATGGTCATGGTGTCCCCCGACCGGCTGCTGGCCTTCGCGGCGATGTCCCTGCTGGTGGTCCTGATCCCGGGACCCAGCGTGCTGTTCGTCATCGGACGCGCGCTGGCCCACGGCCGCCGAACCGCGGTGGCCACGGCGATCGGCAACGTCTTCGGCTCCTATCTCCTGGTGGTCGCGGTCGCGGTGGGCGTCGGCTCACTGGTCGAGCGGTCCGTCGCGGTCTATCTCACGGTGAAGCTGGCGGGTGCGGCGTACCTGGTGTTCCTGGGCGTGCAGGCGTTCCGGCACCGCGAGGAGCTGCGGTTCACGGCGAGCGGGCCGGCCTCCGCGCGCCCGGCCCGCGGTGACCTGCGTACGGTCCTCGACGGCGTCCTGGTCGGCGTCACCAATCCCAAGGGCGTGGTGTTCTTCGCCGCCGTGCTCCCCCAGTTCGTGGACCACTCTGCGGGTCAAGTCCCGTTGCAGATGCTGGCGTTGGGCCTGATCCCGATCCTGATCGGCCTGGTCACGGACACCCTGTGGGGTCTGACCGCGTCGGCGGCCCGCACCTGGTTCGCACGGTCGGACCGGCGGCTGTCCCTGATCGGCGGGGCGGGCGGCTGCACGATGATCGGGCTGGGTGTGACGGTGGGGGTGACCGGCCGGGCGGAGTGACCTCACGATGCAGGGATCGATGCAGGGATCGATGCAGGGATCGATGCAGGGATCGATGCAGAGATCAATGGTGGCGACCGTCAAGGTCCGGACGCCTCCGCACCTGAAGCGCGGGGGCTGAGGCTAGTCCACCGCGGCGAGGAGCTGTCGGAGCGTGCGCCGGTCCTGTTCGCTGAGTGCCGCCAGCACCCGGTCTTCGGCTTCGGCCACTTTCGGGTCCAGGCGTGCCAGCATGGTCGTGCCCTCGCGGGTCAGGGTGGCGGGCAGCGATCTTCCGGATGGCACGGACGCGGGGCGGGTGACCAGCCCGCGTCTCTGCAGCGCGTGGATCACCTTGTTCATCGCCTGTGGCGACACGTTGGCCTCGCGAGCCAGTTCGGCACTGGAGCTGCCCGGAGCCAGGGACAGCGCGCGCATGCAGACGTATCCGGGAAGGGTCAGTTCCAGCGGGTCCAGAAGAGTGGTGGCCACCTCGGTGCGCAGCTTGCCCGCGACCCGGTTCAGGAGGTAGCCGAGGGGCTTGTCCACGGGTGAGTCCATGGCGACGATCTTGACACATATCAACTTGGTTGATAAGCCTGTGGCCATGGCGAATTCCCCCCACGAGTCACTGTTCGAGTCCGCCTACCGCGGCGACAGCCCCGAGATACAGGGCATCCGGCCGCCATGGAGCCTCGGCGAACCACAACCCGAGATCACCGCACTCATCGACGCAGGCCGAATCCACGGAGAGGTCCTTGATGCCGGCTGCGGGGAGGCGGCGACATCGCTGCACCTCGCCGAGCAAGGATTCACCACCACCGGCCTGGACCTGTCACAGGCCGCCATCGACCTCGCACGGCACGAAGCCGACAAGCGCGGTCTGTCCGACGCCCGGTTCGAAGTCGCCGACATCACCTCCTTCACCGGCTACGACGGCCGCTTCGGCACCATCATCGACAGCACCCTGTTCCACTCGATGCCGGTCGAGTCCCGTCCCGGCTACCAGGAATCGATCGTGCGCGCCGCCGCACCGGGCGCGAGCTACTTCGTGCTGGTGCTCGACGCGGCACACATCCCGCAAGGAGGTCCCGTCAACCCGGTCACCGCCGAGGAACTGCGTGAGGTGGTCGGCAGGTACTGGGCCGTCGACGAGATCCGGCCGGCCCGCATCCACGCGCAGGTCCCCGGCAACCTCCCGATGTTCCAGACCTACGGCGACATCCGCGACGAGGGCGGGGACCGCAAGTCCGTGCCGGGCTGGCTGCTCTCGGCCCACCTGGACTGACCCCTGGCAGACCCCGGCTGACCCTCAGGGCGGTCAGGTCCGCGAGGGCCTGGCCGCCGCGGGCGGGCACCGTCAGCCAGGTCGACCGCGATCCGTCCGGGCACGCGCCCGGCGCCGCACGGCCGCAGGGACTGCGCGCGTGCCCCGCGTCGCACAGCCGCAGGGACCCCGCGCGCGGCCGTGCCCGCGGGCCACATACGCCCACGCGGACGTCGACGACCCGCGCCCGGCGGCCACCGCGCGGGACAGCTTCCACGGCGCCGACGACGGAGGGCGAGAGAAAGGATGATGCGGGCTCCCCCGTATATCCTGATCCTGCTCCGGTGATCAACCGCTCCGCTTGAGCAGGGACGGGCAGGGAGGTGCCGCCATCGCCGCGAAGAATCCCCGGAACTCAGTCTGGCGCCGCGCCCTCAACCACCAGCCGCCGGCACCCGGGACCCCGCCCGAACCCGCCCCGCCCGCTCCGGCGCCGGCGGACACCCCCGAACTCGCCAGCGTCGTCCAGGCCGCCCTCTACCAGGACGGCGTCCGCGTCTCCTCCCCCGCCACCCTCGCCGAGACCTACCGCGAGCTGCGCGAGAAGCCGGCCGGCATGGCATGGATCGGCCTCGCCCGCCCCACCGAGAGCGAACTCCTCTCCCTCGCCGCCGAGTTCGGCCTCCACCCCCTCTCGGTCGAGGACGCGATGGAGGCCCACCAGCGCCCGAAGCTGGAGCGCTACGGCGAGACGCTCTTCGTCGTGCTGCGGGCGGCCAGGTACCTCGACGCGCCGGAGGAGGTCGACTTCGGCGAGCTGCATGTGTTCGTCGGCCCCGACTTCGTGATCACGGTCCGCCATGGCGCGGCACCCGACCTCTCGGCGGTCCGCCACCGCATGGAGGAGTCACCGGACCTGCTGAAACTGGGCCCGGAGGCGGTGCTCTACGCCATCCTCGACGCGGTGGTCGACGGTTATGTGCCCGTCGTCTCCGGCGTCCAGAACGACATCGACGAGATCGAGACGGAAGTCTTCGGCGGCGACCCGGAAGTGTCCCGCCGCATCTACGAACTCTCCCGCGAGATGGTCGAGTTCCAGCGCGCCACCCGCCCCCTCGTCGGCATGCTGCACGGCCTGATGGCCGGCTTCGCCAAATACGGCACGGACGAGGAACTCCAGCGCTACCTACGCGACGTAGCCGACCACGTCACCCACACCAGCGAACGCGTCGACGGCTTCCGCCAGGCCCTCACGGACATCCTCACCGTGAACACCACCCTGGTCACCCAGCAACAGAACGCGGAGATGCGGGCATTGGCGGAGGCGGGGTTCGAGCAGAACGAAGAGATCAAGAAGATTTCGGCCTGGGCGGCGATCCTGTTCGCTCCGACGCTGGTCGGGACGGTCTACGGGATGAACTTCGCACACATGCCGGAGCTGGGCTGGACCTTCGGCTACCCCTTGGCCATCGGCCTCATGGGCGTCGTCTGCGTCAGTCTGTACGTGATCTTCAAGCGTCGGGACTGGCTCTAGAGAGGGCCATGACAAGCATGCACATAAGTACGCGTATGTGAAAAACTGCTGCATGAGCACCCGAGGAGACGCGGTGAGCAACCCCGCCGACGAGTCCGACTACGCAACCCTGCGACTGGACCGCACAGGGCAGGCCGAGGCGTTCGACGCCATCGGCAACCGCTATGACGAGGCCTTCCCGCACAAGGAAGGGCAGGTCGGGGCAGCCGCATGGCTCATCGGCTCTCTCCCGGCCGGGTCCCGGGTGCTGGACCTGGGGTGCGGCACCGGGCTCCCGACCGCGCGCCAGCTGGCGGACGCGGGCCTCGACGTCGTCGGGGTGGACCTGTCGGACAGGATGGTCACGCTGGCCCGCGGCCATGTGCCCACCGGGGCGTTCCACCAGGCGGACATCGCGGATCTGCGGCCCGGCGGCCCGTTGGACCTCGGCCGCTTCGACGGCGTGGCCGCCTTCTTCTCCCTGCTCATGCTCCCGCGCGCCGAGATCCCCCTCGCCCTGCGCACCGTCCGCCATCTGCTGCGTCCGGGCGGACTGCTCGCGCTGTCGATGGTGGAGGCCGATGTGGACGACTTCTCGATCCCGTTCATCGGGACGAGCATCCGCGTCTCCGGCTACCTGCGGGACGATCTGCGCGAGGTCGTGGAGACGGCGGGCTTCGAGATCAGCGACGAGTCCTCGTACACCTACGCTCCGGCGGTCGCCGACATCCAGCCCGAAGTGCAGATCTTCCTGCACTGCCGGCGCACGCCCGACGACTCCTGACCGGCTCGCTCCGGCGCGGGCCGCTCGGCCGGAAGGAGATGGATGAGAAAACAGCTCGGAACCGGCGATGACACCGGCGGCCGTGCGCCCGGTGCGCAGGACCTCGCTGCCCTCGCACATCGGCCGCGGCCGTCCGGTTCCGAGCACAGCGGCGCGACATTGCACCCGCCCGCCGCGAGGGCTCCCGCCGGACTCCCGCCGAGCGACGGACCGGAGATCGCCCCGCCGCAGACCGACAGGCTCCGCTATCTCGACACCGCGACCCGGCAGATCGCCCGCGGCATGAACCTCGACGAGACGTTGTACGAGCTGTGCCGCGCGGCCGTCCCTGCCTTCGCCGACACGGCGTTCGTCCACCTGTACGCTCCGCTTCCGGTCGGCGACGAGATCGGCGCCGCCCCGGAGATCCTGCGGCTGCACACCGTGGACCACGCTTCCCCTCGGTCCCCCGCCCCACAGGGCTCCGGGTCACCCGCGCCGAGCGCGCACACCCTCCAGGCGGCCGAGGTCGTACGCCCGGCCGCCACCGGACTGCTCGCCAAGCTGCTGCAGGACGGACGGCCGGTGCTCGGCAGCGACCCGGGTGTCGCCGCCGCGGCGGCCGAGCTGCTCGGAAGGGTCCGTATCCCCTGGGCGACGCCTACGGGACGACGGCTGATCATCGCCCCCTTGCACGGCCGCAACCACGCCCTGGGCAGCGTCATCCTGGTCCGCGGACCCGACCGCCCCGACTTCACCGGCGACGATCTGCTGGTGGCCTCCCAGCTCGCCACCCACACCGCTCTCGGGCTCGACAAGGCGATGCTGTACGAGCGCGAGGCAGCCGTCGCGGACGCGTTGCAGCGCACGATGCTCCCGCCGTCGCTGCCGGAGCCGCCCGGGGTCCGGCTGGCCAGCCGCTATCTGCCGTCCTCGCGGACCGCGCAGGTCGGCGGGGACTGGTACGACGCGATCCCGCTGCCCGGCAACCGCGTCGCCCTGGTGATCGGCGACGTGATGGGCCACTCCATGACCTCGGCCGCGATCATGGGCCAGCTGCGGACCAGCGTCCAGACCCTGGCCGGGCTCGATCTGCCCCCGGACGAGGTGTTGCACCACCTCGACGAGCAGGCGGGACGCCTGGGCAGCGAGCACACGGCGACCTGCCTGTACGCGTTGTACGACCCGGTACTGCACCGGCTGATCGCGTCCAGCGCCGGTCATCTGCCACCGGTGCTGCTGCGTCCCGACGGCAGCGTGGAGGTGCTGGACGTCCCGCCCGGAGCGCCGATCGGTGTCGGCGGCGGAGGATTCGAGTCCGTCGAGACACACGCGCCGGCCGGGGCCACCCTGGTGCTCTACACCGACGGCCTGGTCGAGTCCCGTGACTGGGACGTGCTGGCCGGGGTGGAGCGGCTGTGCGGCAGGCTGCGCGCGGCCGGCTCGGGATCCGCGCCGCCGACGCTGGAAGACCTGTGCGACAACGCACTCGGCACCCTGGGCACCGGTGACCGGGACGACGACATCGCGCTGCTCGCGGCCCGGTTCGAGGGCATCCTGCCGGAGACCGTCGCGTACTGGTACATGGCTCCCCGACCGCAGACCGCGCGCCAGGCCCGCCGGCTGACCCGCCGGACCCTGCACGGCTGGGGCCTGGACGAGCTGCTGGAATCCACCGAGCTGATGGTCGGCGAGGTGGTGGCGAACGCCGTGCGCTTCGCTTCCCGGCCGATCACCCTGCGGCTGCTCTGCACGGACGTGCTGCGCTGCGAAGTGGGCGACGACTCGCCCGTGGTGCCGAGGATGCGGCACGCACTGCTGAGCGACGAGGGCGGCCGGGGACTGTTCCTGGTCGACCAGCTCGCCGAGCGCTGGGGGGCGACGCGGGTGAGCACGGGCAAGGTGGTCTGGTTCGAGCAGCCGCTGCCGCGCGCGCCGGCGGGTTGAGCCGGCCGGCGCAGCCGGTTCGCCCCGGCAGCCGGGCGGGACGCGTCGCAGGAGGAAACCCGCTTCCGTCGGTCAGCGCAGTGTCAGCACAGTGTCAGCGCAGCGGGAGCGCCATGTACTGGTACTCCAGGAACTCGTCGATCCCGACCCGGCCGCCCTCCCTGCCCAGGCCGGACTGCTTGACGCCGCCGAAGGGTGCGGCCGGGTTGGAGACGAGGCCGGTGTTGAGGCCGACCATGCCGACCTCCAGGCGTTCGCTGACGCGTAGTGCGCGGTCCAGGCTGCCGGTGAAGAGGTAGCCGACGAGGCCCCAGTCGGTGTCGTTGGCGCGGCGTACGGCCTCGTCCTCGTCGTCGAAGGTGAGGATCGCGGCGACGGGGCCGAAGATCTCCGTGCGCGTCAGGCGGCTGCCCGGGTCCACGTCGGTGAGTACGGTCGGCGGGTAGAAGCAGCCGGGTCCGTCCGGTGTGTCCCCGCCGACCAGCACCCGGGCACCGCGCTCCACCGCGTCGGCGACCAGTTCCTCGACCTTGGTGCGTCCGGCGGCGTCGATCAGCGGGCCGACGTCGACGCCGTCCCGGGTGCCCGGGCCCACGACCAGCGCGCCCATGCGCTCCGCCAGCCGCCGCCCGAACTCCGCCGCCACCGAACGGTGGACGAAGAACCGGTTCGCGGCGGTGCACGCCTCGCCCATGTTGCGCGTCTTGGCGACCATCGCGCCGTCCACGGCCACATCCAGGTCCGCGTCGTCGAAGACGACGAAGGGCGCGTTGCCGCCCAGCTCCATCGAGGTGCGTACGACAGCGTCGGCGCACTGGGCGAGGAGCAGCCGGCCGACGGCCGTGGAGCCGGTGAAGGACAGCTTGCGGATACGGCCACCGCGCAGCAGGGGCTCGCACACCGCCCCGGCGCGGGAGGTGGTGACGACGTTCAGTACGCCGTCCGGCAGCCCGGCCTCCTTGAGGATCGCGGCCAGCGCGAGGCTGGACAGCGGGGTCTGCGGGGCCGGCTTGAACACCATCGTGCAGCCAGCCGCGATCGCCGGGCCGATCTTGCGGGTGCCCATGGCCAGCGGGAAGTTCCACGGGGTGATCAGCAGGCAGGGCCCTACCGGGCGGCGGGCGAGCAGCATGCGGTGGCGGCCGTCGGGGAGGGTGCCGTAGCCGCCGTCGATGCGTACGGCCTCCTCGGAGAACCAGCGGAAGAACTCGGCGGCGTACGCCACCTCTCCCCTGGCCTCGGCCAGCGGCTTGCCCATCTCGGACGTCATCAGACGGGCGAGTTCGTCGGTGCGGTCGAGGATGATCTCGTGCGCGCGGCGCAGGATCTCGCTGCGGGCCCGGGGTGCCGTACGGGCCCACTCCCGCTGTGCCTGGACGGCCGCGTCCTCCGCGAGCCGGGCGTCCTTGGGCCCCGCGTCGGCGACATGGCAGAGGATCTCGCCGGTCGCGGGGTCGTCGACGGGCAGGGTGGCGCCGTCCGCTGCGTCCAGCCAGGCGCCGCCGACGAACAACTGCGTGGGTGTGCCGTTCATGAGGTCACTCCCGTCTCCACCGCGGCCGCCCACGCCCGAAGGCCCTCGTCCACCGCCGTCTCGTCGATGACCAGCGCCGGGATCATCCGCACGACCTGGTTCCAGGCCCCGCACAGCAGCAGGAGCAGGCCCTCGTCGACGGCGGCCCGCTGCACGCGGGCGGCGGTCTCGGGGTCGGGTTCGCCGTCCTCGGTCACGAACTCGGAGGCCAGCATCAGCCCGAGGCCGCGGACGTCACCGATGCCGGGGGTGCGGTCGGCCACCGTCTGGAGGCCCTGGCGCAGCCGTGCGCCCATCGCGTCGGCGTTCTCGACGAGCTTCTCGTCGCGTACGACGTCGAGGGTGGCGCAGGCCGCGGCGCAGGCGACGGCGTTCGCGCCGTAGGTGCCGCCCTGCGAGCCGGGCCACGCCCTCCGCATGAGCGCCTCGGGGGCGGCGATGCCGGACAGCGGGAAGCCGCTCGCCAGGCCCTTGGCGGTGACCAGGATGTCGGGTGTGACACCGAAGTGGTCGTGCCCCCAGAACCGGCCGGTGCGCCCGACGCCGGTCTGCACCTCGTCGAGGATCAGCAGGAAGCCGTGGCGGTCGGCCCGCTCCCGCAGTCCTTCCAGGAAGGCCCGGGTGGCGGGGACGTATCCGCCTTCGCCGAGCACCGGTTCGACGATGACCGCGGCCGTGTCGGCGGGCGAGGAGATCGTCTGGAGCGTGTAGTCCAGCTCCCTCAGGGCGAAGCGGGTGGCGGTGTCCTCGTCCCAGCCGTAGCGGTAGGCCGTCGGGAACGGGGTGACGACGACGCCGCTCATCAGCGGGGAGAAGCCGGACCGGAAGCGGATGCCGGACGTCGTCATGGCGGCGGCCGCCACCGTGCGGCCGTGGAAACCGCCGTGACAGACGACGACGTTGGGGCGGCCGGTGGCCTGCCGGGCCAGCCGCAGCGCGGCCTCGACCGCTTCGCTGCCGGAGTTGGTGAAGAACAGGCTGTCCAGGCCGGCCGGCAGTACCTCGCCGAGCCGGTCGACGAGGTGCCGCAGCGGCTGGTGCATGACCGTCGTGTACTGGCCGTGGATCAGCGTGCCGACCTGCTCCCGCGCGGCGGCCACGACCTTGGGGTGGCAGTGCCCGGTGCTGGTGACGCCGATGCCGGCCGTGAAGTCGAGATAGCGGCGGCCGTCCTCGCCGTAGAGGTGGACGCCCTCGCCCCGGACCGCCGTCACGGGCGTGGCCTGGCGAAGGTGCGGCGACAGTGCGGTCATGGTCGTCTCCCGGCGTCGGTCGTCGGTCGTCGGTCGTAGGTCGTCGGTCTGCTGCGGTTCTGAAGCAGCCTCCCCGCGGCCCGGCGGCCGGCAACGCCCGATCTGTCCGGCCGCGACGCGCTGTCCGGACGGTGTGTCAGGCGTTTCTTGCACAGGCCAGTGACGCTTGTCAGAGTGACGGAGCAGGCAGGGAGGCGGCAGCGTGAGCGAGAACGACCCCACAGGCCCGAACCTCACAGGCCCGGACCCCGCAGGCCGTCCGCTCACCGGCCAGGACCCCGCAGGCCGTCCGCTCACCGGCCAGGAGCCCACCGGCCGCCCGCTCACCGTCGCCGACGTGCTGGCCCTTCCCGTCCTCGCCGCGGGCCGGCCGCAGGTCGTCACGGGTGCGACCCGGCTCGACCGTCCCGTCCGCTGGGTCCACATCACCGAGCTGACCGATCCCGCCTCCTTCCTCAAGGGCGGCGAACTCGTCCTGACCACCGGCATGCCCCTGCCCGAGGAGCCCGCCGGAGTACGCCGGTACGTGGACGAACTCGCCGACGTCGGTGCCGCGGCCCTGGTCATCGAACTCGTACGCCGTTACCACCGGCCGCCCGACGCCCTCGTCCAGGCATGCCGCACACGCGGTCTCCCGCTCGTCACCCTCACCGAGGACGTCAACTTCCTGGAGGTCACCCAGGTCGTCCACGCCCTGATCCTCGGCAACCAGGCGGACGCGATGCGCAGGACCCAGCGCATCCATGAGGCCTTCACCGCGCTCACGCTGCGCGGCGCCGGCCCCGAGGACGTGCTGCGGGCCGCGGCGGAGATGAGCGGCCGTACGGTCGTCCTGGAGAACCTCGTCCATCAGGCGCTGATCTGCGAACCGTCCGGCGGCGCCACCGAGGCCGCGCTCACCGGCTGGGAACGGCGTTCGCGGGCGACCCCGCCCGCGGACCGTGCCGGAGTGTCGGGCCCGGAGGGCTGGCTGGTGGCGTCCGTGGAATACCAGGGCGAGGGCTGGGGCAGGTTGGTCATGCTCCCGGCCCCGAGCGGCACGGCCGCGACCGGCACGGCCCCGACGGGCACGACCGCGCCCCCGGGCTTCGGCCCCGAGGACGTCACCGTCCTGGAGCGAACCGCGATGGCCCTCACCATCGCCCGCCTCATCCACACCACCCCCTGGGAGCGCACCGCACACCGAAACGCCCTGCGCGACCTCGCCGAGCAGCGCCACCGGTCACCGGCCGACGCCCGCGCCCGTGTCGCGGCGCTGGGGCTGCCCACGGAGCACGTCTGCTTCATCGCCGTACTCGCGGACATCCCCGCATCGCAGGACACCGCGACGACCGAAGTCCGGCTCTCCGAGGAGCTGCGGGCGACCGGAACCAGGGCACTCGTCGGCCGTCTCACCCGCACCCGCCTCGGTGTCCTGCTCACCCTGCGCCCGTCCCAGCCCTGGCGTCCCGCCGTCGAGCGGCTGAGCCGCACCGCGCGCGGCCTGGCCCCGGGAGCGACCGTGTGCGTCGGCTCCCCGGCACCCGAACTCGCCGACGTCGCCCGTTCGTTCCGCGAGGCGGCCCGCGTCGCCGAGGCGACCGAGCCCGGCCGGCCGCTCCCGGAGGACCGCTCCTTCCACGAACGGTCCGACGTCGGACTGCGCCGCCTGCTGTTCGCGCTGCGCGACGACACCCGGATCCAGGACTACGCGGAACGGCAGCTGGGCCCGCTCATCGACCACGACACCCGCCATGGCACCGACCTTCTGGACATCCTGCGCCGGTACCTGGACGCGGCCGGGAACAAGACCGTCGCCGCCCGATCGAGCGGCCTGTCCCGGGAGACCGTCTACCAGCGCCTGCGCACCATCGAGCGGATACTCGACCGCGACCTCGAATCCGGCGAGCAGCGCACCGAACTCCATGTCGCCCTCAGCGCACTTGACGTGCTGCGGATCCGCTGACGCATGGGTCGCCGATTTGACACCGACCCCTCGTGATCACCAGTCTACGTTCATGACATTCATTTCCAATAGGGGTGGTTAGGCATGCGCGTGGCCTTCGTGGGCAAGGGCGGCAGCGGCAAGACGACCCTGTCCGCGCTCTTCGCCCGTCATCTCGCGCGCTCGGGCGTGCCCGTCGTCGCCATAGACGGCGACATCAACCAGCACCTGGCCTACGCCCTCGGGCTCGACGAGGACGAGGTCTTCGCGGCGCCGCCGCTCAGCGCGCGGACCGGTGAGATCAAGGACTATCTGCGGGGCACGAACCCGCGGATCCCGTCCCGCGCGGCCATGGTGAAGACCACGCCGCCCGGGCGCGGCTCCCGGCTCGTCCGGCTGCTCGGCGACGACGAGATCCACTCGCGGCACGTCCAGCGGGTCGGCGAGGTGTCCTTGATGGTCACCGGCGCCTTCGACGAGAGCGATCTGGGGGTGGCCTGCTACCACTCCAAGCTGGGCGCGGTCGAGCTGTACCTCAACCATCTGGTCGACGGCCCCGGCGAGTACGTCGTCGTCGACATGACGGCCGGCGCGGACGCCTTCGCCTCGGGGCTGTTCACCCGGTTCGACATGACGTTCCTGGTCGTCGAGCCGACCCGGAAGAGCGTCTCGGTCTACCGCCAGTACCGCGACCACGCGGCCGAGTTCGGCATCCCGGTCGCCGTGGTCGGCAACAAGGTCACCGGCGCGGACGACCTCGCCTTCCTGCGGCAGCACGTGGGCGACGACCTCCTCGCCCACTGCGAGCAGTCCGCGTTCGTCCGGGCCCAGGAACAGGGCCGCGACCAGGGCGAGCTGGAGCCGGCCAACGCCGAGGCGCTGCAGCGGCTGCGCGCCGCCGTGGACGCCCGCACGAAGGACTGGGCCGCCTTCCAGCGGCATGCCGTCGAGTTCCATCTGCGCAACGCCACAGCCTGGGCCAACGAGGCGACCGGCCAGGACCTCACCGACCAGGTCGACCCCGATTTCGAGCACGGCCCCGCGGCGCTCGCGGCCTTCGCCTGACCCGCCGCACGGCCCCACCGGTTCCACCAGTTCCACCAGTTCCACGATCAGCACAACAGACAGGACACCCCCTTCATGTCGCTCGACGTCTCCCCGCAGTTGCTCGCCGAAGCCGAGAACGGCCAGGTGCGGGAAGAGGACTTCGTGGCCACGGTCCGTACGTCCCTGCCGTACGCCTACGATCTGATCGCCCGCCTGGTCGGCGAACTCCGCGCCGGTCAGGCCGAGTTCGCCGACAACCAGACTCCGCCGCCTTCCGAGAACGAGCGCGGCCAGTTGCTGCGGGCGCTGTCCAGCGACGCGATCCGCGGCAGCCTGGAGCGGCACTTCGGCGTCGCCCTCGCCTTCCAGAACTGCCACCGTGTCGCCGTGTTCCCGCCCGAGGCGCGCGACGGTGAGACGTACACCCGCTTCACTTCTCTGCGCGCCCAGATCCTGAACCAGTCGCCGGAGTTCCGCGACTGCTGAGGCCGTATGCCTTCGGCGCAACCCTGGACGATCAGGGTTGCGCCGGAACCGTTGACGAGGCCATGTCCCGCTCTTATCTTCTGACCGACTTCACGAACTGCGTTCGAAATCACGGACAGGGACGGTCTCGTATGCCTCGGATGCTCCATGCCGTTCGCCTGCTGCTGGTGATGCTGGTCGCCCTCGCGGCCAGTCTCGTCGCACCGGTCTCCCCCGCCCGGGCCGCCGTCCCCGAATCCCCCGCCGTGACCTACACCAACCCGATCGCGGCGCAGCGGGCCGACCCGCACATCTTCAAACACACCGACGGCTACTACTACTTCACCGCGACCGTCCCCGAGTACGACCGCATCGTGATGCGCCGGTCGACCACCATCCAGGGCCTGTCGACGGCCCAGGAGGTCACCATCTGGACCAAGCACGCCAGCGGCGTGATGGGCGCGCACATCTGGGCACCGGAGATCCACTTCATCGACGGCAGGTGGTACGTCTACTTCGCCGCCGGATCCACCAGTGATGTGTGGGCGATCCGGATGTACGTCCTGGAAGGCACCGGCGCCAACCCGCTGACCGCGACCTGGACGGAGAGGGGGCAGATCAGGACCCAGTGGGAGAGCTTCTCGCTGGACGCGACGACCTTCGTGGTGAACGGCGTGCGCTATCTGGCCTGGGCGCAGCGCGACCCGTCCGTGAACAACAACACGGACATCTACCTCGCGAGGATGGCCAACCCCTGGACCATCACCGGCACTCCGGTGATGCTGTCGCGGCCCACCTACTCCTGGGAGACGGTCGGCTTCCGGGTCAACGAGGGCCCGGCGGTGATCCAGCACGGCGGCCAGGTGTTCATGTCGTACTCGGCGAGCGCCACGGACAGCAACTACTGCCTGGGCCTGCTGTCCGCGTCCGCGAGCGCGGATCTGCTCAACCCGGCCTCGTGGACGAAGAGTCCGACACCCGTCTTCACCAGTAACGCCTCCACCAGCCAGTACGGGCCGGGCCACAACTCCTTCACCGTCTCCGAGGACGGAAAGAGCGACATCCTCGTCTACCACGACCGCAGCTACCGGGACATCAGCGGCGACCCGCTCGACGACCCCAACCGCCGCACCCGCGTCCAGAAGCTGTACTGGAAGGCCGACGGCACCCCCGACTTCGGGATCCCGGTGGCCGACGGGGTCACGCCGCAGCGCCTCTCGTCGTACAACTTCGCGGACCGGTTCGTGCGCCACTGGGATTACCGCGCCCGGACCGACGCGAACGTCTCGCCGCTGGCGGACTCGCAGTTCCGGGTGGTCACCGGGCTGGCGGGCAGCGGCACCGTCTCGCTGGAGTCGGCGAACTTCCCCGGCTACTTCCTGCGGCACAAGAACTTCGAGGTGTGGCTGGAGAGGAACGACGGCACGGCGCAGTTCGCCTCCGACGCGACCTTCTACCGGCGGGCGGGGCTGTCCGACACGGCGGGCATCTCGTACGAGTCGTACAACTACGCCGGCCGCTACATCCGGCACTGGGAGCAGCTGCTGTACGTCCAGACACCGAGCACGGCGACCGACCGGGCGGACGCGACCTTCTACGCCCAGTGAACTGACGCCAAGTGAACTGATACGCCCAGTGAACTGATCGGGTGCACGCCCCGACCGGCTTCCCTACGATCATCGCGTGGTCAACTTCCTCCTCGAACGCACCGCCCCCCTCGCCCTCCCCGAGGCCTGGCGCCGACTCACCGAGTGGCCTCGGCACGGCCGGGTCGTACCGCTGACCCGGGTCACGGTCGTCACGCCGCCCCCGACCCGCGAGGGCACGGTCCTCGTCGCCCGCTCCGGGCTCGGCCCGCTCGCCTTCGACGACCGTATGGAGGTCACCGTGTGGCAGCCACCGGGCGACGAGACCCCGGGCCTGTGCCGCCTGGAGAAGCGGGGCCGCGTGATCACCGGCTGGGCGGAGATCGAGGTGCGCCCGGGGCCGGGTGGCCGGTCGCGGGTCGTCTGGCGCGAGGAACTGGGGGTGCGGCTGCTGCCCCGGGTGTTCGATCCGGTGGTGGGGCGGGCGGCGCGGTACGTGTTCGGGCGGGCGGTGAATCGGCTGCTCAGGTGGCGGTGACGCCGATGCCCGCTCAGAGCCTGAAGACCCGTCGTGCGTTGCCGGACAGGAACAGGTCGGTGGTCTCGCCGTCCAGGTCCAGTTCGGGGAGGTGCTCCAGCGCCTTGGCCGGGGTGATCATCGGGTAGTTCGTGCCGAAGAGGACCTTGCGGCGGCCCCGGCCGCGGAGGTAGGCGACCAGCTCGGGCGGGTAACGGCGGGCGGTGTAGGCGCTGGTGTCGATATAGACGTTGGCGTGCTTGTCGGCGACGGCGATCATCTCGGTGGTCCACGGGTAGCCGATGTGCCCGCACACGATGGTCAGTTCGGGGAAGTCGAGGGCGACCTGGTCGACGTAGGGGATGGGGCGGCCCGTCTCGGAGGGGCGGAGCGGGCCGGTGTGGCCGACCTGGGTGCAGAAGGGGATGCCGAGGTCGACGCAGGCCGCGTACAGGGGGTAGTACAGGCGGTCGGTGGGCGGCAGCTGCCAGAGCCAGGGGACGATGCGCAGGGCGACGAAGCCGAGTTCCGTCACGGCTCGGCGCAGTTCCCGTACCGCCAGGACGGGACGGGTCAGGTCCGCGCCGGCCACGCCGCGCAGCCTGCCGTCCGACCGGGCGACGAAGTCGGCCACCTCGTCGTTGCTGATCAGCGGCCCCTGGGGGCCGTACCAGGCCGCGGACAGGGCGATCTCGACGTCGGCGGCGGCCATCGCGGCCACCGTCGCCCTGACCGGCAGCGGCTCCTCCAGGCGCTCCGTGCCCGTCCAGCGGCGTAGCGACTCGAACATGTCGTGGTTGGAGTGGCGGAGCGTGGGGTGCTGCATCCATACGTCGATGACGGGCATGGACCCTCTCCTCTGCTGAGCGTGCGCTTACCACCACGCTAGGGCCTGTTCTGAGTTTCCCCGTCGTCCGTGCGGGGCACGGGCGCAGCGGCGGAGTGGGGATACCTCCCGGCCGAGCCGTACGAAGCGCGGTTCGAGGGTGCGCGCCGGACGTCGGGGCGCAGGCGGGGAAAGTCAGAACAGGCCCTGAGCGCTCCGCCGGCCGGGCCGGTCAGCGGCCGGCGTCTCGTCGTGGTGGATCGGCGTGTGGGCCCCGGTGAGGGAGACGCCGCTGCCGCCGCGCCGGCCGGCCACGATCTCGGCGGCGATCGACAGGGCCGTCTCCTCGGGGGTGCGGGCGCCGAGGTCGAGGCCGATCGGGGAGCGGAGCCGCGCCAACTCCAGCTCTGTCACGCCGACTTCACGAAGACGCTCGTTGCGGTCGAGGTGGGTGCGCCGGGAGCCCATCGCGCCGACGTAGGCGACCGGGAGCCGGAGCGCGAGCTGCAACAGGGGTACGTCGAACTTGGCGTCGTGAGTCAGGACGCACAGCACCGTACGGCCGTCGACCTGCGTGCGTTCCAGGTACGTGTGG
This sequence comes from Streptomyces blattellae, assembly GCF_009709555.1. Taxonomy (GTDB): domain Bacteria; phylum Actinomycetota; class Actinomycetes; order Streptomycetales; family Streptomycetaceae; genus Streptomyces; species Streptomyces blattellae. The sequence goes on from NZ_WJBG01000244.1 coordinate 97,690, forward strand.
GGCCACTCCACGACGATCTCGTCCGCCTCGGGGAAGCGGGTCCTCGTGGCGAAGACGGGGCGGGCGTCGCACACCGTCACCTGGTAGCCCAGGAACTTGCCGATGCGGACCAGCGCCGACGCGAAGTCGATCGCACCGAAGACGATCATTCTCGGGGGCGGGACCGAGGACTCCACGAGGACCGTGAGCGGCGCTCCGCAGCGCGAGCCCCGCTCGCCGATCTCCAGGGTGCCGGTGCGGCCCGCGTCCAGGAAGGCGCGGGCCTCCTCGGCGACCGTGCGGTCCAGTTCGGGGTGGGCGCCGAAGCCGCCGTCGTACGGGCCCTCGGGGTGGATCAGCAGGGCCCGGCCCCTCAGCTCGGGCGGGCCGGAGACGATCCGGGCCACCGCCGCCGCCTCCCCGCGCGCGGCGGCGCTCAGCGCGGACGCGAGCACCGGGCGGACCAGGTCGCCCGCCCGGACCGGGGTGACGAGGATGTCGATGATTCCGCCGCAGGTCAGGCCCACGGCGAAGGCGTCCTCGTCGCTGTAGCCGAAGCGCTCCAGGACCGACTCCCCGTCCTGGAGCGCCTGCCCGCACAGGTCGTACACCGCGCCCTCGACACAGCCGCCGGAGACCGAGCCGATCACCGTGCCGTCGGCGTCCACCGCGAGTGCGGCGCCGGGCCGGCGGGGCGCGCTGCCGCCGACGGCCACCACGGTGGCCACGGCGAACTCGCGTCCCTGCTCCACCCACCGGTGCAGCTCTGCGGCGATGTCCAGCATCTCTCGGTCTCCTGACAGCGGTCGTGTGGAGGGCGTTTCATGACACCGGCTGGAACACCGGCTAGTGCACGCCCAGCCAGCTCTCTATCGGATTGAGGGCGAAGAACACCAGGAAGATGCCGGTGAGGCCCCACTTGACGCTCTCCTCCCTGAAGGGGAGGAGATTCTTACGGCTCGCGCCGTGAGAGTTCCTGTTTCATCGCCGACTGCCCGCCCGGAGAACTCCGTTGAGGTCTTACACCAGCTCCGCAGGCCGACACCGCCCGTCCGGCGGCCAGCAGGTTCTTCGCCGCGTTCACGTCCCGGTCGTGGGACGTGCCACAGCTGTCGCATGTCCAGGTACGGACGTGCAGCTCCATCTTCTCCTGCAAGGTGCCGCAGGTGGAGCACAGCCTGGACGAGGGGAAGAAGCGGTCCACCGCGATCACTTCCCGCCCGTACCAGGCGGCCTTGTACTCCAGCAGGTTGCGGAACTCGGCCCACGCGGCATCGCTGATCGCACGGGCCAGGCTCCGGTTCCTGACCATGTTGCGTACGGTCAGATCCTCGATCACGATCGTTTGGTTCTCACGAACGAGACGAGTGGTCAGCTTGTGCAGGCCGTCACGCCTGCGGTCGGCGATCCTGGCGTGGATCCTGGCGACCCTTTGCCGGGCCCTGGCCCGGTTCGCCGATCCCCTGGCCTTCTTCGCCATACGGCGCTGGGCCAGCGCGAGCCGGGCACGGTCCTGACGCTCGTGCCGGGGGTTGGCGATCTTCTCCCCGGTCGAGAGGGCCAGCAGGTGGTCCAGGCCGACATCCACGCCCACAGCGGTTGCTGTCGCGTCAAGCGGCTTCACCGTCGGGTCTTCGCACAGCAGGCAGACGTACCAGCGCCCGGCCGCGTCCTGGGACACGGTCACCGTCGACGGCGTTGCACCCTCGGGCAGTGGTCGCGACCAGCGGATGTCCAGGGGATCACGCATCTTCGCCAGCGTCAGCCGGCCGTCACGGAAGCGGAAACCGCTGGTGGTGTACTCGGCGGACCTGCGGGACTTCTTCTTCGACTTGAAGCGCGGGTACTTCGCCCGCTTGCCGAAGAAGCTGGTGAACGCAGCCTGCAGATGGCGCAGGCACTGCTGGAGCGGCACGGACGAGACCTCGTTGAGGAACGCCAGTTCCTCGGTCTTCTTCCACGCCGTCAGCATCGCCGACGTGGCGTTGTAGTTC
>NZ_WJBG01000245.1 GCF_009709555.1 Streptomyces blattellae
GGCGGCGACGACCACGGCCGCGACCGGGTCCCGGTCGGCGCCCAGGAGGTTGAGGTCGTCCAGCCGCAGCAGGATGACATCGGCCTGCTTGCCCGGACGCAGCGAGCCGATCCGGTCGTCCATTCCCAGCGCGGCGGCACCGTCCAGCGTGGCCATCCGCAGTACGTCCCTGACGCTCAGCCGCTGGGCGGCGTCGTCGGCGACCTGGCTGGCGATCAGCGCCGCCCGCATCAGGGAGAACATGTCACCCGGCGCGGAGGTCACCGCGTCGACACCCAGGCTGGTGGTGACACCGGCGCGGCGGTAGCGGCCCGCGACGGGCGCTCCGATGCTCAGCATCGCCTCCGTGCCCGGCGTGACCGAGGCGGCCCCGCCCGACTCACCGATCAGCTTCAGCTCGTCGTCGTCGAGCGAATTACCGTGCACATAAAGGGCCTTGACATCCAGCAGGCCCAGCTCACGCAGGACGGAGACCGGCTTCGCCGCGACCGGACCGGCACTGACATGGATCGTCACGGGCAGGCCCAGATCGGCCGCCAGTCGCCAGTCGCCGGTGAGCACCTCGGGCGGTGTGAAGGACGGGCCGAGCGGGGCGAGTGCCATGGTGACGAGCGCGTCGTCCTTCCCCAGCCGCTCGGCACGGATCCTGCGGACGTCGTCGTGGTTGCCCGGCTCGGTGGCGGGGAAGCCGTAGCCGAACACCGCGCGCAGCCCGGCCGCCTGCAGACCGTCGACGGCCGCGTCGGCGTGCTCGGGAGTGTGCAGGGCGTGCGAGAAGTCCATCAGGGTGGTGATACCGGAGTCGAGGCTCTCCAGCGCGCCGGCCAGGGTCGCCGCGTGGATGTCCTGCGGCCCCAGCCGCGCGCCGAGCTGCCCCATGACACCGAGGTAACCCATCAGGTCCATGTCCACGGCCGCGCTGCGCAGTGCGGACTGCCACACGTGCCGGTGGGTGTCGACGAACCCGGGGAGCACGATCCGGTCGGTGGCGTCGATGACGGTGGCACCGTCCGCGGGCAGGCCGGGGCCTACGGCGCTGATCCGGCCGTCCTCGATCAGGACGTCCGTGCGGGGGTGGACGACCGGCTCGGGCTCGGTGTCGATGACGTGGCCGTTGCGAAGCAGGATGCGGGTGTCGGTCATGGTGTTGCCCATCTCTTTCACTCAAGGTCGGAGCTGAAAGCCGGCGGTAAGCCGCGCACCTCGACTCGATGGCCGGGGCGGCCTCGTCGGACGTACGAAGTCCGAGTCGAGCCCATCGGCGACGGCAGGTGCCGGTGCCGTCGCCGGTGGTCGGGCACCACCGAGCACTCACCGGGCCGCCTCAGCGACGAACCTAAGCGGACTACTGTCCGCTAGTCGCTTCAACGTAGCGGACAGGTGTCCGGTTGGCAAGGGTCCGGGACTGCGTATCCGAACCGGAAAGGAGGCGGGCGGGTCCGACCCCATCGTCCACCGCGGAAGCCGGCGCGACACTCCGCGATAGGCCATGGGTGCGACGACGGACAGACCCCGGACCGTCCGCCGAGCGCGCGAGCGGGACATTCACCCGGATGCGTCAGCCGGCGATTCCAGCCCGCCCGCACACAGCATTCACCGGTATGACCCAGCGCGCGAGAGCGCCGACAGAACCCGGCACTCCAACCGCACGCAGGCCGCCCGCGCCCCACTCGACAACCCCGCAAGCGCCCGCTCGGCACGGCCGGCACTTGCTAACCGGATAGCTGTCCGGTACGTTTCTTCGTGGCGGACAGTTGTCCACTTCAGCTCCGCGCAACGCCACGTAAGTGATCAGCAATAGCGGCAGCATGACCCACACATCTGACACACGGAAGGTTTCGTGCCATGAATCTGCTCATCCTCGGTGCAACCGGCCCCACCGGTCGCCACGTCGTCGACCTGGCCCTCAAGGCAGGCGACAACGTCACGGTCCTGGCCCGCAGGCCGGAAGCGCTGGACGACCTGGCAGACCGGATCAACGTAGTCGCCGGAGACGCCACCTCCCACAACGATGTCGCGAAGGCCATGACCGGCCAGGACGTCGTCATCTCGGCCCTCGGCCGGAGCACGTCCGTGCGCGCCGACGACCTGTTCACCCGCGCCGCGACGGCAGTGATCGGCGCGGCCAAGGAAGTGGGCGTATCCCGCCTGGTGTGGCTGTCCTCGTTCGGCGTGGGAGACACCTACAAGTCGGCGAGCCCCGTACAGAAGGCCATGTACAGCTCGTTCCTGCGGAACATCTACGCGAACAAGGAGGTCTCCGAGAGGGAGATCCGCTCCAGCGGCCTGGACTGGACGCTGGTCTACCCGACCACGCTGACCAAGAAGCCCGCCAAGGGCACCTACCGCGTCGGCGACCGGCTCCCGATGAAGGGCCACCGGACGATCAGCCGCGCGGACGTCGCCGACTTCATGTTCAAGGCGGCCCACAGCCCCGAGTGGATCCACCGCGACGCCGTCATCACGGACTGACAGGCCTGGATGCACTGCATCCCGCGGTTCTCCGCTCCGCGGCGACCTTTCGACGGACTGACGATGAGTGCGATGAGTGCTGACTCCTCCGCCTCCCGCGACTTCCTGCTCGGCGGCGGCTGCCGGTCAACCGCATCGGCTTCGGAGCGATGCGGCTGTCCACCAACGGCATGATCGGCCCGGCCCGCGACGCCGAAAATCGATCACCCTCACGGCGGAGGATCTCTCCGATCTCGCGTGACGCGAGAACGACTCCGCACCACCGGGGTGGCCGTACCCGCCGGCCGGCCCGCCTTGAGAGGGCCCGCGTGAGCCCGACCAGCTCTACCCCCACATCCCCCACATCCCCCACCCCCGCCTACGACGACTTCGCGGTCGGCTTGCGGGGCACCGTCCTGCGGAGCGGGGACGACGGCTTCGACGAGGCCAGGGTCGTCCTCAACGGTCGTACCGCCGACACGCCCCCGCCCTGATCGCCCGGTGCGCCGACGAGGACGATGTCGCCACCGCCCTGCGGTAGGCGTCAGCGCGTGATCCGCCCGTCGCGGTGCGCGGCGGCGGCCACGGCGCCGACGGCTGTGCCATGCAGGCGGCGACGTCGGCGCGGCTGATCATCCGAGCGCCCTTCATCTTGATCCGGTCATCCACTCGGTAGGTGACCTTGGCCGGGCGGTTGTTCAGCCCGGCCGGGAAGACCAGCGTCCAGTCCAGGCCATCGGCACGGATGCGGTCGTCCGCGATCTTCTTGTTCGCGTGGACCCGCCGCAGCAGCGCGCGGTACATGGTCTTCTGCACAGCGGTCTCCCACTCGAAGGCCTCCCCCACGGCGGCCGACGCCCGGTCGAAGAGGTCGTCGGGGTTCAGCGACCTGCCCTGCCCGAGCGCGGAGACGATGGCGTCCTGCCCGAGCGCGGCGACCGCGACATCACGCTGCGAGGTGGCGTCGCCCTGGACAACGGTGATCCGGTCCGCCACCTCGCTCAGCGCCGCGGGGGGTGCGCGCGAGGGCGGTGACCGAGTCACCGGCTTGCAGGGCGAGGTCGACGAGACGGCGGCCGGTCGCGCCGAGGACCGGCAACTTCATGGTGGGAGAATCCTTCATGCGCGACAGAGGCAAACGGACAGGTGTCCGATACGGTTCACCGTATCGGACACCTGTCGCTTTGCGAGCCTGACCGCCCAGGAGTCGACCCCGGATCATCAGCCCCGTCCGGGCGCTCCCATACGCAGCCCGTCCATGACGAGATCCAGAAGGCGGGCACTCTGGGCCTGCCAGTCCCCGCTGGAATCGATCTGCCAGATACCGGCGATGGCCAGGATGAAGTCGTCGGCAGTCAGCCCCGGACGAATGGCGCCGGCCTCGTGATTGGCGGCGAGCAGAGCGTCGATCGCCTCGACCACCAGCGCATATCCCGGCTGGGCCGGGCCCGCCGCCGTCCCGACGATCTGACGCATCGCGTCCGACAGGCCGGCCTTCGCGAGAGCGAAGCGGGCGAGCTGGTCCATCCACTCACGCAGGGCATGTTCCGGCGCCCGGGTCTTGAGCAGTTCCGCCGCGGCATCGGTGAGCAGTTGCACCTCATGGCGGTAGACCTCAAGGACGAGCGCCTCACGGTTGGGAAAGTTGCGGTAGACCGTGCCCTGTCCCACCCCCGCCTTCTTGGCGATCAAGCTCAGCGGGACGTCCACGTCACGGGACAACTCCTCCAGTGCCACCTCCAGGATCCGCTCCCGATTGCGCTGCGCGTCCGAGCGCTGAGGCCCGTCGTTCCTGGAGCCCACTTCCCCCTCCTTCCGGGCTCACGCCCAAACCCTTGCTGACCGGATACCCGTCCGCTACGTTTCGGTTAACGGACACCAGTCCGCTTGTGTCCACCATAACGCGAGCTGCGGACGAGCCGAGTGGCTGGCGAGCGCGACCCGCGTTCGGCCCCGCCGTGCAGGCGCACCACCGGGCCACTCGCCAACGCAGTCTGACACGCGCTGGGACACCTCGAAGCCCGCTGCCCATTCGAACTGATTGTGCCCTGTCCACGGAGGGACTAAGTGCTCGATATCTCCCGAGAGTTGAATCGCTGGTTCGAGGAGGGCCGGGAGTTCGCCGTGGCCACCGTTGTCGGTGTCAGCGGCAGCGCGCCACGCGGACTCGGGGCCGCCCTCGCCGTGGACAGCGACGGAACGGCCATCGGATCGGTCTCCGGAGGCTGCGTCGAAGGGGCGGTCTACGACCTGTGCCAGCAGGCCCTCCAGGACGGCGGCAGCGTCGTCGAGCGGTTCGGCTACAGCGACGAGGACGCCTTCGCCGTCGGGCTGACCTGCGGCGGGATCCTCGACATCCTCGTCGCCCCGTTCACCGCCACCACGCCGGCCAGGGCGGTCGTCAGCTCCGCGGTCAGCGCCATGATCCGCGGTGAACCGGCGGCACTCACCCGGATCATGCGCGGCCCGGCCGACCTCCTGGGCGCGAGCCTGCTCGTGCACGCCGACGGCACCTACGAAGGCTCCTACGCGGGCGGCCGCTCCGAACTGGAACAGGCAGCCGCCGCACAGGCACACGCCCTGCTCCAGGCCGGGCGCACCGGCACGGTCGAACTCTCCGAAGACGGTTCCCTCTGCCCTGGCGGCCTCACGCTGCTCGTCGAGGCGGCCGTCCCACCACCGCGCATGATCGTTTTCGGGGCGATCGACTTCGCCGCCGCACTGGTCCGGGTAGGCAAGTTCCTCGGCTACCACGTCACCGTGTGCGACGCCCGCCCCGTCTTCGCCACCCGCGCCCGCTTCCCCGACGCGGACGACGTCGTCGTCGGCTGGCCCCACCGGTATCTGGAGCGGACGCCGACCGACGAGCGCACCGTCCTGTGCGTCCTCACCCACGACGCCAAATTCGACGTACCTCTCCTTCAGCAAGCCCTGCGGATGCCGGTCGCCTACGTCGGTGCCATGGGATCGCGCCGCACCCACACCGACCGCACACGCAGACTGCGCGAAGCCGGCCTGGAGGAGCGGGAACTGGCCCGGCTCCGCTCGCCCATCGGCCTCGACCTCGGCGCCCGCACACCCGAGGAAACCGCCCTGTCCATCGCCGCGGAAATCGTCGCCGACCGACATGGCGGCACGGGCCTCCCGCTCACCGACGCCCGGACACCCATCCATCGCGACCCAGGACACCGAGCGGCACTGGGGGTCGGCTGACGGCCGTGGGAGCCGCCTCAGCGCCGTGGAGTCGCCTCACGGCCGTGAGACTTGCCTGTCGGCCGTGGGAGTCGCCTCACAGCCGACAAGACTCACCGGACGGCCGTGAGACCCGCCTGAGGGCGTGAGAGTCGCTTACCGGCCGGAGACCTCCCTGACCGGCCGTCAAAGTCACCTGACGGCCGGCCGGAGGGGCGTCCACCCCGGGCCGACAGGCCAGGCCCGTGCTCGATTCCACGGCGAAGCGGCCCCCTTCTCCACGGCGGAACGGCCCCCTTCCGCCGGCCCGGACCGCGTGCGCCGCCGCCGATAGCGTTCCGACAGGACCCCGGTAGAGAACCGACAGCCCCGCTTTACCCATCTCCCGTCGTCAGCAGGCCAAGATTTCAACATCGCCGGAACAGGCGATCAGCTCCTCCGAACCTCCTGGTTCCGGAGACGAGCCATGCCTCTGTGCGTATCCACACACCACTCGGGAGATAGTTGTGAAACCCCGCAGACTCAGCCGCCGCGCCAGCCTTCTGAGCGTCGGTGTCCTCACCGCCGCCGCGCTGACCGTAGGCACTACCGCCTTCGCCGGCACGGAGGCGACGCCGAGGAAGTCCACCGCGGCCACTGCGGCCGTCGCCAAGGAAGCCAAGGAAGCGCGCAACAAGGAGATCGTGCGCGCCTACGTGGACCTCGGCATCAACCAGGGGCAGCCGCAGCAGGCCGCCGACCGTTACATGGGCGACCCGTTCATCCAGCACAACCCCAACGTCGCCGACGGCAAGGAGGGATGGGTCACCTGGGCGACGGGATTCGTCGGCGCGTTCCCGGACGTCAACGTGGACTTCAAGCGGTTCGTCGCCGACGGCGACCTCGTGACGGTGCACACCCACATAACGCTCAACGCGTCCGACCGCGGCACGGCGGCCATGGATATCTTCCGGGTGAAGGACGGCAAGGTCGTCGAGCACTGGGACGTCTCGACGCCGGTGCCCGAGGACTCGGCCAACGACAACGGCATGTTCTGACCTCGTAGGGGCCACACCGCAGCACTGCGTCCCGCAGACCCGTACGGGTCTGCGGGACGCAGTGCTGCGGGCCGGTTCTCGCCGACAGTTCACCGCTTCAGCCGCTCTTGGGGCGGGCGAGTCCGAGGTCGTAGGCAAAGATCACGGCCTGGATACGGTCACGGGCGCCGATCTTGGCCAGGATGCTGCGGACGTGGCTCTTCACGGTGGACTCGGCCAGCACGAAGTGCGCGGCGATCTCGCCGTTGGTCCAGCCCTTGCCGATGGCGACGAGGATCTCGTGCTCCCGGTCGGTGAGACCCCTCAGCCGGGCCTCCTGGGCCGGCACATCGACGGGCTCGGGCACGTGCTGGGCGTATTCGTCCAGCAGACGGCGGGTCAGTGCGGGAGCGATCACGGCGTCCCCGGCGGCGACGGCTCGGATACCGGAGAGGAGTTCCTCCGGGCGGACATCCTTCAGCAGGAACCCGCTGGCGCCCGCGCGCAGCGCGGAGTGGACGTATTCGTCGAGGTCGAAGGTGGTCAGCACGAGAATGCGGGAGCGATCGCCCGCGGCGGCGATCCGCCGGGCGGCCTCGATACCGTCCATGCCGGGCATGCGGATGTCCATCAGTACGACGTCGGGGCGTAGTTCCGCAGTCAGGCGGACGGCCTCGGTACCGTGTGCCGCCTCGCCCACCACGGTCGTCTCGGGGGCGGATTCCAGCAGCAGGCGGAAGGCGTAGCGCTGCAGCGGCTGGTCGTCGACGATGAGTACGGTGGTCACTGGTCGCCTCCCTGGGGAGTGAGGTCGAGGGTGACCTCCACGCTCCAGCCTCCCTCAGCCACGGGTCCGGCGTTGACCTTCCCGCCGTACAGGGCTGCTCGTTCCCGCATGCCCACCAGGCCGTGTCCTTCCTCGCCCCGCGCTTCGGCCGGGCGAGGCGGGCCGGGCGGGCCGGTGTCGTGGATGCGGATGTCCAGCCGCGTGCCGTCGACGACGAGGGACAGGCTCACCCGGGTGTGGGCGCCGCCGTGTTTGAGCGCGTTGGTGAGGGCTTCCTGGACGATACGGTACGCCGCCAGCTGCACCCCTTGGTCCAGGGTGTCCATGTCTCCGGCCGTACGGTAGACGACCTCCGGCCCGGCGGCCCGTACACCGGCGCACAACAGGTCGATGTCCACGACGCCGGGCTGGGGGTTGAGCAGCGGCCCCGACGACGGGTCGTTCCTGTCGGCTGCTTCGCGCAGCACTCCGAGCACCCTGCGCAGTTCGCCCAGGGCCTGGCGGCCGGTGTCCCCGATCAGGTCCAGCGCCTCCTTGCCGCGGTGGGGGGCGGTGTCGCTGGCGTAGGAGCCGGCATCGGCGAGGTTGATGATGACGGCCAGGTTGTGTCCGACGATGTCGTGCATCTCGCGGGCCACCCGGGCGCGTTCGGTGGCGGTCGCCAGCCTGCTGCGCTGGTCGCGCTCGATCTCCAGCTGGGCCGCCCGTTCCCGCAGCCCGGCGAGCTGGGCCCGGCGGAACCTCATCACCAAGCCGAGCGCGAGGGCCGCGGTCGCCGTGCTCAGCAGGAAGAACAGCGCGTCCCAGACGGACACGGCCGGCGACACCCGCAGCGCGGCCAGCACCATCGCGCCCGCCATGACCGCGCAGGCCCACGGCAGCTGCCGCAGTCTTCCGTGCAGGGCCACGCTGTACAGGGCGATGAAGAGGGCGATGTCCGCGCGCAGGACGGCACTGAGCGACCACTGGAGCAGGAATACGGCCGCGATGACGCCGAAGGCCACCAGCGGTTTCCGCCGCCGCCACAGCAGGGGCAGTACCAGCCCTGCCTGCAGCGCCAGCGTAGCCGCCAGTGGCAGCTCGGCACGCATCAGACGCAGCCCGGGCGGCCCGTCCGACCTGCCTTCCGGCAGCCAGTCCGGCAGGCAGAACATCACGACGGCCACCACGACGACCAGGGTGTCCAGCGCCCAGGGATGGGCGCGGTCAGCGTGCCGCAACCGCTGGCCGGCGAGGTTCAGCCGGGCGAGAAGCCGGCCCACACCGCTGGTGTCGTCGATGCTCACAGATGGTCCCCCGTCTGTGGTCTTGCGGATCAGACGTCGTTGCGCTTGAGCCGGTACGCCGCACCCGCCAGCACGAAAGCCGTCCAGCCGAGGAACACCGCCAGACCGGCCCCGGGGGCCAGGGTGGTGGAGTCGTGCGTCAGGGCGTACATGGACTCGCCCGCGCTGCTGGGCAGGTACGGGCTGATGTTGTCCTCCCAGGAGTTGGGCAGCAGCGAGGTCAGCCCGGGAACCAGGAGCAACACCCCGACCAGCACCGAGATACCGCCCGCCGGGGAGCGCAGCCACGAGCCCAGACCCGCGCCGATCACGCCGATCAGACCGAGGTAGAGCCCCGCCCCGAGCAGACTCCGCGCGACCCCGTCGTCCGACAGGCCCATCTCCGCCTCGGTGCCGGACAGGATCCCGCTGCCGGCCCCGAACGCCACAAACACGCCCACCATGCCGACCGCCAGTGCCACCAGCCCGTACAACCCGGCCTTGGACCACAGCACCGGCAGTCGGCGCGGCACCGCCGCCAGCGTCGAACGGATCATGCCGGTCGAGTACTCGCCCGCCGTCACCAGCACACCGAGGACACCGAGAGCCAGCTGCGCGAACGGCACACCGAACAGCGACAGGTCCACCGCCGTGGACCGCTCGAAGTCCTCGTCCAGACCGCCGGACTCGAACTGCCAGGCAGCGATCAGCCCGAACACCAGCAAGAACAGCAGACCCAACACCAACGTGATCCACGTCGAACGCAGCGACCACATCTTGGCCCACTCCGAACGCAGCACACCCCAGCCGGTCACCTTGTAACGGGGACGGGCCGCGGCCGCCTCCTGCTGGGGCTCCGCATCCATAGTGAGAGAACTCATGCCACCCTCCCAGGGGTGTCGATGGTGGTCGTGGTGCCGTGGTACTCCACCGCATCCCTGGTCAGATCCATGAACGCCTGCTCCAACGACACCGTCCGCGAACTCAGCTCGAACAGTGCGACGCCGTGCTCCGCCGCCTTCAGCCCGATCTCACGGGCGGTGAGCCCTGCGACGTGCAGTTCCTCGGAGCCGGCCTGACCGGTGATGTCGACGCCCGGCCCCGCCAGGACGTCCCGCAGCCGCGCCGGATCCTGGGCCGCCACCTTCACCGTGTTCCCGCCGGCCTCGCGCACCAGATCCTGCACCGTCGTATCGGCCAGCAACCGCCCGCGCCCCACGATGATCAGATGGTCCGCCACCAGCGCCATCTCACTCATCAGATGCGAGGAGACGAACACCGTCCGCCCCTCCTGCGCGAGCCCCGTCAGCAGATTGCGGATCCACAGCACGCCCTCCGGATCGAGGCCGTTGACCGGCTCGTCCAGCATCACCGTCTGCGGATCACCCAGCAGCGCCGCGGCGATACCCAGCCGCTGCCCCATACCGAGGGAGAAGGCCCCGGCCCGCTTCCCCGCCACACTGCCCAGACCGGCCAGCTCGATGACCTTCTCCACCCGGCTGCGGGGTATCCCGTGCGTCAGCGCGAGCGCGTTGAGATGGTTGTACGCCGAGCGGCCCGGGTGGATCGACTTCGCCTCCAGCAGCGCGCCGACCTCCTGCAGCGGGGCCCGGTGCTGGGCGTAGCGGCGGCCGTTCACCGTCACGGAGCCGCTCGTCGGGGCGTCCAGTCCGACGATCATGCGCATCGTGGTCGACTTCCCCGCACC
>NZ_WJBG01000246.1 GCF_009709555.1 Streptomyces blattellae
CCTCCCTGACCGCGGACGACATCATGCGCGCGGCCGAGGATCTGGTGCCCCTGCTCCGCGAACGAGCCGCCGAGACCGACGAGTCGCGACGCATCTCGGACGACATCCACCGGCGGATGCAGGACGCCGGCCTCCTCCATATCCTCAGGCCCAAGAAATACGAGGGCCTGGAGCTCACCGATCATGAGCACGCGATGGTGACCCTGACGCTCGCCCGCGGCTGTGGCTCCACCGCCTGGGTCTTCTCCATCCTGAGCGCCAGCAGCGTCGTCGGCTTCGCCTTCCCGGAGGAGGCGCAGGACGAGATGTGGGGAGAGGACCCGTACGCGACGATCGCCGGAAACATCAACCTGAACCCGAAGGCCAAGGCGGAGCGGGTGCCGGGCGGCTACCGGCTGACCGGCCAGTGGGGGTTCTGCAGCGGTTCGGACTTCTCCCAGTGGCTGATGTGCAATGCGCCCGCGGGGGAGAACGGCGAAGGGCACATGTTCCTCGTCGACCAGAAGGAAGGCGTGACGATCGACGACTGGTTCCCGACAGGTCTGCGGGGGACCGGCAGCCGGTCGATGGCCTTCGAAGACGTGTTCGTCCCCGATCGCCGGGTCCTGCCGATGCGCGACATCGGCCGGATGACTGAGGAGCGGCGCTCCCTGCACCCCACGTTCGACTCGCTGTGGTCGTCCTGGCCCGCGGCGGGCCGGTTCCCGTTCTCGGCCGTCGCTGTCGGCGCCGCGCTGGGCGCCGCCGACCACTTCGCCGAGACGGCCGCGTCGGCCACCCGCGTCGCCAGCGCCGTGGGCGGCGTCACCAAGCTCGCCGACCAGGAGTACGTCGCGACCGAGTTCGCGGAGGCCGCCGGCGAGCTGGAGATGGCGCGCATGCTGGTCGACCAGCGCAGCCTGGAGGCTTCCCGGCGGAACACCGCACACCAGACCACGACCCCCGCCGAGCTGATACGTGACACGCGCGACAACGCGCTCGTCACCCGCATCGCGCTGCGCAACGTCCAGCGGATCGCTGCCCTCGTCGGTGCCAAGGGAGGCAACCCCAAGCACCCGGTCTCCATCGCCAAGCGCGACGTGGAGATGGCCTCGAACCATGTCAACCTCAGCTGGCGCCGCGCGGCCGTCGACTACATGGCCACCGTGGGGCAGGGCTGAACGGCCCCGCCGCGCACGTTTCTTACGATCAGAAATCAAAGGTAGGGACATGAATGCGTATTCCCCCCACAGCGACGACCTGAGCGCACACGGCGTGGCCGTGGCCGAGCCGATTCCCGTACTGCCCGCGGATGCCTTCAAGATGGCGTTCCGCCTCTACCCGGGCGGGGTGTCGCTGATCACGGCCGACGCCGGCGCCGGTCCGGTGGCGCTGACCGCGACGTCGGTGTCGCCGGTCAGCGCCGAGCCGCCCCTGATCATGTTCTCGCTGTCCGCTCTCTCCTCCAGCACGCCCACGCTCAGGGAGGCGGAGACGGTCGTCATTCACCTGCTCAATGCCGGCAGTATCGATTTGGCACAGTTGGGTGCCACGAGCGGTATCGACAGGTTCGCCGATACGGCCCGCTGGGAACGGCTGGCGACGGGTGAACCCGTTTTCACGGAGGCGCCGGTCTGGATCCGCGCGCGCGTCCAGAACCGTATGGAGGTCGGCGGCTCGACGGTGATCGTGGCCGAGGCCCTCGAATCCAGCGTGCAGCCGGAGTCGTTCGACACGTTGGCCTCCAGCGACGGGCTGGTGTACGTCAACCGGACGTGGCACCGCATCGGGACCCACTCCGAGATCAACTGAACGCGGCGCCCTGCTGAAGGAGTCGGGTATGCGCAAGCCCCATCGTCGGATCAGGAGCAAGCTGGAGGAAGGCGGCCGGGCATTCGGCATCAGGCTCCAGTTGCCGAGCCCGGACATCGCGGAGATCGCCGGGTATGCGGGCGCCGACTTCGTCTGGCTCGACGCCGAACACGGCACGATGGACCTCCGGGACATCGGCGAGGTCGTCCGTGCCGCGGACGCATCGGGCATCGACGCGATCGTTCGTGTGCCGGACCACTCGGCGAGCTTCATCCAGCGAGTACTGGACACGGGCGCCGCCGGGATCATCGCGCCGCACGTCCGTACCGTCGCCGAGGCGGCTGCGATCGCCGAAGCGACACGGTTCGGCCCGACCGGTACCCGGGGAGCGTGTGCGTCCACCCGCGCGTTCGGTCACCACAGCCCGGACTGGCCGGCCGATCGCCGGCGTGCCGACGCCGACGTTTTCGCCTTCGGGGTCATCGAGGACGCCGACGGTATGGAGAACGTCGAGGCCATCGCCCGTGAGTCGGGCCTGGACGGCCTGCTGTTCGGCGCGTTCGATCTCGCCCAGGACATGGGGCTCGAAGGCGACGTGGCCCATCCCGACATCGACAAGGTGCACCAACGATTCCTCGCGGCCGTGCGGGCGGCGGGCACGGAGTATCTCGCCGTCCCCGGCTGGGGATCCGGTGGTGTCAGCGCGCTGGCCGAGCACGCCCGGCTCTTCAGTCTCTCCGGGGACCGGGCCGTGCTCGCCACCGCGTTCCGCACCGCGCTCGTTGAGGGGGAGAGGGCGCTGATGACCGACTGAGCGAACCGCACGACCGAAGAGCCCCACGAGGCACCCCTCTCCGTCGCCGGCATGAGGAGTCGAGAGGGCGAAGGAATCCGAGTAGCAGCGCGCGGGGGACGCCCCGGGCGCTGTTACCGCTCGCCGCCGATCCGGACCTCCCCACCCGGGCGGCGGCACACATCAGGAATGGCCGGGCTGCGAGATCACGGCAGGGAAGGCCCGTAGACATCCGCTGAACCCACGACGCCTGAACGAACAGGTGAGTTACGCGATGAGCCGCTTCACATCTGCGTTTCCCCGCACAGCCCTCCCATGTCATGGAGCAGCCGCGCCCAGTGACATCGTGGCGTGGGCGGAAAGACGTCCTGTCTGGATAATCCGTTCCAACTGCCAGACGAGCTCAAACCGCCAGACGAGAGGCAACGATTTCCTGGCGAGACATTTGGCGGTGTTCGTCGACGTGCACATCAGCGCCACCGTTCGGGATGTTCAGACATCTCGACGGTGGCGTTTTTCGCGCTGTATGGCAAGGGTCGCGGGTTTCGCGACGAATGCACGATACCGCGGGTTCTACGACACAGTGGTCAATATCCGCGGCCCCCTGGACCATGCGGCAGCCAACCTTGGTGAACGCTTGCGTTCACTGCACGGTCCGGCGGCAGAGCAGCCGCCCTCGCCGAGGAGGGAGAGTGCGCTGACGGAATAAAGCCGTGGGGGCCCCAATCGATGTGGAGCCGCCATGTCGGGATCTTTCGACCGGTAGTGTTTTCCCGGTTTCTGTCCATACGCAGGGAGAGAGAAGCGCATGACAACGACGTCCAGCGTCATCACTTTGAATGTCAACGGTGAAAAACACACCTTGCCCGTCGACCATCGCACGACCTTGCTCGACGCGTTGCGGGAGCGGCTGGATCTGACCGGGACCAAGAAGGGTTGCGACCAGGGCCAGTGCGGGGCGTGCACGGTCTTGATCGACGGGCGACGGGTCGTGTCCTGCCTGCAGCTTGCGATGGCGGCCGAGGACCGTGAGATCACCACGGTCGAGGGCCTCGCGGAGGACGACCGGCTGCACCCGGTGCAGCAGGCGTTCCTCGATCTGGACGGCTACCAGTGCGGTTACTGCACCCCGGGACAGATCTGCTCGGCCGTCGGAGTGCTCGCCGAGCATGCGGA
Source organism: Streptomyces blattellae (assembly GCF_009709555.1). GTDB lineage: Bacteria > Actinomycetota > Actinomycetes > Streptomycetales > Streptomycetaceae > Streptomyces > Streptomyces blattellae. The sequence continues at coordinate 3,761 of NZ_WJBG01000246.1, forward strand.
GGGCTGGCCGAGCGCGGTGACCGGTGATGTCCGGCCGGAGGCGGGAGCGCCCGCACTGACGGCGGAGGAGATCCGGGAGCGGATGAGCGGCAACCTGTGCCGCTGCGGCGCGTACGTGGCCATCGTCGACGCGGTCGCCCGGGCGGCTCAAGCCCCGGACCAGGCATCCGCCGTGAGCGCTCAGGACGAGGGGTCGATACGGTGAAGGAATTCCAGTACCAGCGCGCGGGAGACGTCCGGGGCGCTGTCGCACTGCTGTCCGCCGACCCCGAGGCTCGCTTCCTGGGCGGCGGCACCAACCTCGTCGACCTCATGAAGACCGGCGTCGAACGACCCGCCCGGCTCATCGACATCCGGCGGCTGCCCCTCGACCGGATCGAGCCGACCGGGGACGGCGGGCTACGCCTCGGCGCGACCGTGACCAACAGCGATCTGGCGGCTCATCCGGAGGTCCGCAGGCGCTACCCGGCACTGGCACAGGCGGTGTTGGCCGGTGCCTCCGGGCAACTGCGCAACATGGCCACGGTCGGTGGGAACCTGCTGCAGCGCACGCGGTGCGCCTACTTCGCGGACCTTTCCAAGCCATGCAACAAGCGCGTCCCGGGCAGCGGGTGCCCCGCCATCACGGGCGAGCACCACAACCACGCGATCCTGGGCGCCTCGGCCCATTGTGTCGCCACGCACCCCTCGGACATGGGTGTCGCGTTGACCGCCTTCGACGCGATCGTGGAGTACGAGACGGCCGAAGGACCGGGCGAGTTGCCGCTCGCCGACTTCTATCTCCCGGTCGGCGACAGCCCGCATCGGGAGACGGCCCTGCCGCCGGGCGCGCTGATCACCGGCGTCGTGCTGCCGCCGGTCGCGGTCGCCGCGCACTCCCGCTACCGCAAGGTGCGCGAGCGTGCCTCGTACGCCTTCGCGATCGGCTCGATCGCCGCCGCGCTCGACGTCCGGGACGGCATCGTCCACGACGTGCGCCTGGCCTTCGGAGCGGTGGCGTCGCGGCCGTGGCGTGCCCGCGCGGCCGAGCGGCTGCTGGCGGGTGGCCCCGCGGACGCGGACGCCTTCGCCGCGGCAGCCGACGCCGAACTCGCCGCGGCGAGGCCGCTGGCCGACAACGCCTACAAGGTGACGCTGATCCGCAACCTCGTGGTGTCCGAACTCGCCACCCTGGCCCAGGAGGGGACCCGATGACTGTCACCGCAGGAAGGGAAGTCACCGCATCCGTCGGCACCGCGAAGGTCCGTCTGGAGGGCCGGGAAAAGGTGACCGGAGCGGCCCGCTACGCGGGCGAGGTCCCCTTCCCCGATCTGGCGCACGGCTGGCTGGTGCTGTCCACCGTCGCTCGTGGCCGCATCCGTTCGGTGCGGACCGCGGACGTCCTGAAGATGCCGGGCGTGCTGGAGGTCTTCCACCACGGCAACGCCCTGCCCATCGACGCCGGCTTCGTCATCCCGCTGCTGGGCACCCCTCCGGACTCCCTGGTCGCGCTGTTCCAGGACGACCGGGTTCCCTGCGCGGGCTGGCCGGTGGCGCTGGTCGTCGCCGAGACCTCCGAACAGGCCAGGGAAGCCGCCGAGGCACTCGTGGTGCACTACGAGACCGAGCCCCACGACATCCGGCTCTCCGGCGAGCGTCCGGACGCCGTCCCGCTGGACAGCCAGGTGAGCGGGCCGGGAGTGACCCAGAAGGGAGACCTGGACGCCGAACTCGCGGCGTCGAGCTTCGTCGTGGACGCGGAGTACACCACCCCGCAGGAGCACCACAACCCGATGGAGCCGCACGCGGCCGTGGCCCGATGGCACGACGGCATACTTGAGGTCGTCGACGCCAACCAGGGCAGCGGCTACATCGCGCAGCTCCTCGCGCAGCTGTTCTCGCTCGACCCGGGCGTCGTGCGGGTACGCGCCGAGCACGTCGGCGGCGGCTTCGGCGGCAAGGGGCAGATCAGCGTGCACCAGGTCGCCGCCGTGATGGCCGCGACCGTTCTGCGACGCCCGGTCCGCGTGGTCCTCACCCGCCGCCAGATGTTCTCGCTCACGGGCTATCGCAGCGCCACCGTCCAGCGCGTCCGGCTCGGCGCGGACGCCGGGGGGCGGCTGCGGGCACTGAGCCACCGGGCGGTCGCCATGACCTCGACCACGTACGACTTCGCCGAGCCGACCACCGCCGTGGCCCGGGTGATGTACGACGCGGACGCCCACCACACCTCCAACGAGATCGTCCGGCTCGACGTGCCGACCCCGTCGTTCATGCGCTCGCCGGGCGAGACACCGGGGGCGTTCGCGCTGGAGTGCGCACTCGACGAACTCGCGGAGAAGAGCGGCATCGACCCGATCGAGCTGCGCGTCCGCAACGAGCCCGAACGGGGACCGGTGTCCGGGCTGCCCTTCAGCAGCCGCAACGTGGTCGCCTGCTTCCGCGAAGGGGCACGGCGGTTCGGGTGGAACGACCGCGACCCCCGTCCCGGCATACGCCGGGACGGGCGCTGGCTGATCGGCACGGGCACCGCGGCGGCGACCCACCTCGTGATGTCCGTGCCGTCCACGGCGGCCGTGACCGCGGAGGCGGACGGGACCTTCACCGTCCGGATCGGCGCGGCCGACATCGGCACCGGCGCGCGGACCACGCTCGCGATGATCGCCGCCGACGCCCTCGAAGTCGTGCCGGACCGGGTCCGGATCCGCATCGGGGACAGCTCCCTGCCTCCGGCGGTCATCGCCCTCGGTTCGACGGGGACGCGCTCCTGGGGCTGGGCGATCAAGATCGCGGTCGATGAGCTGCGGGACATGCTCACCCCCGGCGTGATCATCCCGCCCGAGGGCATCACCGCCAGGTCGGACACCACCGCCGCCGTCGTCGGCCTCATGCAGAGCGCGCCGAAGGAACGGCACACCTATGGAGCGCACTTCGCCGAGGCCGCGGTGGACACCACCACCGGCGAGGTGCGGGTGCGGCGCATGCTCGGTGTCTTCGCCGCGGGCCCGATCGTGAACCCGTTGACGGCTCGGTCCCAGCTCATCGGCGGCATGATCTGGGGCATCTCCATGGCCCTGCACGAACAGGCGATCGTGGACCAGTCCACGGGCTGCCTCGTCGGAGCCGACTTCGCGAACTACCACATCGCCGCGCACGCCGACGTCCCGTCGGTGGAGGCGACGTGGGTGGACGAAGCCCCGGACCCGGATGACCCGGTCGGGTTCAAGGGCATCGGCGAACTCGGGAACGTCGGGCCGGCCGCGGCGATCGCCAACGCCGTCTGGCACGCGACCGGCGTACGCCACCGCAACCTGCCCATCCTCCCCAGCCGGGTTCTGTCGTCGCGCGGCGACGCTGTCTGACGAAAGGCGACACCATGAATACCTCGCAGCGATCTGCCAGTGAGACGACAGACGATGTGCGTCCTGAACACGACTCCGACATCGTGGTCGTGGGCGGAGGAATCGCCGGCCTCGCGGCGGCCTTCCGCCTTCACGAGCAGGGCTGGAGTGTGACCGTTCTCGAAGCGGCGGAGGCGGTCGGCGGGCGGATGTCCACCGTCGAGCGCGACGGGTACGTGCTCAACCGCGGGGCTACGATGCTGCCGGAATCCTTCACCAATATCGTCAAGTTGACGGAGGACGCCGGTCTCGGGAAACCGTTCAAGCCGCTGGCCGTCACCGTGGGCATGCCGCGTGACGGTCGGATGCGCTTCCTCGTCCGCCGATCCGGCCCCGGCGCACTCCTGGACCTGGTGGGCACGGATCTGCTCTCCTTCCGCAGCAAATTGCTGATGCCTCGCCTCGCGGTGGATCTGCGGCGCTGGCGCCGCCAACTGGCGAATGACAAGACGTATCAGGCGGCGGCACGACTCGACAACGAATCCGTTGCCTCATACGCACTTCGCAGGCTCAACCAGGAGATTCTCGACTACGTGCTGGATCCGTTCCTCCGCGCGCTCTACCTGGGCGAAACGACTGACATGTCGGTCGTCGACCTGTTCCTCTCGCTCAGCAAGCTCGGCGGCGGGCCGATGCAGTATCCGCGCGGCATCGACTTCCTGGCCAAACGGCTGGCGTCCTTCGTCGACGTGCGCACCGGAGCCACCGTCCAGGACGTCCGGCATGTCGACGGTGGCGTTCGCACCGTATGGAAAGACAGCGAGGGCGAGCACACGCTCACCACGCGCGGCGCCGTTCTCGCCATGAACGGACAGGACCTGCTGCCGGTCTACCACGACCTGTCCGACCAGCAGCGCGAACTGATCCAGTCGGTCCGCCACAAGAGCGTGCTGAAGGGGATCTTCGCGTTGCGCCGCCTGCCGGCGGATGTGCCGACCCTCATTCCCGTGCCCCGCGCCGCAGGCATGGGCCTCGGCATCACCGTCGTCGACTCCCAGTCGATGCCCGATTCGGTTCCGCCCGGCGGGGCCGTGATCTCCGGTCACTGGGTCAGTGAATACAGCAAGGGAATACTCGAACGTCCCGACGACGAATTGATTCCCGAAATGATAAAGGAGATGGAGACGGTCATACCCGGCCTTTCCGCCGAGTTGGAGTTCGTCCATGTCGTACGATGGGGCTTCGCGACGAACGCGCGATACCGTGGGTTCTACGACACGGTGGCGAATATCCGCCGCACCCTGGCCGAGGATGACGTCATCCAGCTCGCCGGCGAATACCTCGCGCTCTCCGGGACGAACAACTCCGTCGACAACGGCGAACGCGCGGCAGCCCATCTGAACGAACGTATGCGTTCGCTGTACGGCCCGCCGGTGAAACGCCCGAATCCGTGAATCGACCTGAGCCCGAAACCGCTCCCGATTCCGGATCCACGGCCAAGACCTTCCGCGGCGCTGCCCGTCGGTGTAACCCCGACGGGCTCGCCCGGCCCGCGGCGAACCCGGACTGCGCCGGGTTCATTGACTGACCGACGACGGAAGACAGAAGGTGGCATTATAGGCCGAAGCGATGTGGATATATGCGCCGTTGCGTAGGTGAGGTGTTCATGGCAATCCTGGGCGAGGGTGGCGAGGGCGCTGCGCTCGACGAGGTCGCCGTCGTGCTGCTGGACGATGCGGGGATCGTCAGGCTGTGGTCGGACACGGCCGCTCACCTGCTGGGACATGCGGCGCGGGAGGCCTGTGGCCGGCCTGTGTCGCAACTGCTCGTCGATCCATCGCAGTGGAGAGCGGAGACAGCGACCGGTTCCGCCGCCGGGCGGCGGCTGTTTCGGCGCAGATCCGGACCGCCCGTCGAACTCGTGGTCCGTACGGTACGCGTGGACGGCATGGACGGTTCTTCCGAGGCCGTTCTGCTGTCGCCCCCCGCGCCGGGCGGGACGCCGGGCGGGACCGTCGCCGAGCAGGGATCGAGCTTCCTGACCTCCCTGCTCGGCCAGGACCGGCTGGGGGTCGTGCTCTTCGACCCCGAACTGGGCGTCGTACGCGCGAACAGCCTGGTGGGGTCGGCCGGGTTGCCGACCCTGCGCGCGGGTTGCCGCCTGCGTGACGTGGTGCGCGCGGAGGACGCGGAGGCGGCCGAGACCCACCTGCGCCAGGTACTGGAGACCGGAGTTCCACTGGTCGGGGGACAGATGCGGATGCGCCCGACCGGTACGTCCGCTCAGGAGCGCTATCTGTCGGCATCCGTTGTCCGCCTGGAGGACGCCGCCGGCCGTCCGACCGGCGTGGCGGCACTCGTCACCGACGACACGGAGCAGCGGCGGGCCATGCAGCGCGCCGCGGTGCGCCATGACGCGTCGGTCCGCATCGGTGCCTCCCTGGACGTGGCCCGTACCGCCAAGGACATCGCGGACGTGCTCGTACCGACCTTCGCGGACATGGCTTCGGTGGACATCGGCGAGGTCGTACTCGAAGGCGACGAACCCGCAAAAGGTGTCTTCCCGAGCGGGCAGTGGCGGATGCGGCGCGTGGCGGCGGTCTCCGCCGGTGGTCCCTGGCCCGCCGAGCTCATCCAGGTGGGCGGTGTCATCCCGCCGCCCCCGGACGTGCCACAGGCGCGGCGGGCGGCGCTGCACGGCGACACCGTCCTGAAGACTTCACGGCAAGAGATGGAGGAGTCGCTCGGAGACCCGGAAGCGATCCGCGCGCTGCTGCCCGAGAAGGGGCATTCGTTGGTCATCTCGCCGTTGTTCGCGCGCGGCCTGCTGCTGGGTTTCGTCTCGGCGTGGCGGACCGAACGGCCCGAGGTGTTCCAGCGGGGGGACGCCGATCTCCTGTTCGACATCGCCTCGCGTGCGGCGCTGAGCGTGGACAACGCCCGCAGGTACACACGGGAGCGCCGGGCGGCGGTCGCGCTGCAACAGCGCCTGCTTCCCCATGCGACCACACGCGCCACAGCGGCGGAGTCGGCCGGCCACTACGTGCCCGCGGGCGGTGGGGCGGACATCAGTGGCGACTGGTTCGACGTCATCGCCCTGTCGTCGTTGCGGGTCGCCTTCGTCGTGGGTGACGTCGTGGGCCACGGCCTGCACGCCGCGGCCACGATGGGGCGTCTGCGGACCGCCATCCGCACGCTGGCCGAGCTGGAACTGGAGCCCGGAGAACTCCTCATCCACCTGGACGACCTCGTGCAGCAACTCGCCGACGAATCCGCTCCCGAGGACCGGGACTCGATCGGCGCCACCTGCTTGTACGCGCTCTACGACCCCATCGCCGGCACGTGCGCACTGGCCAACGCCGGGCATCCGCCCCCCGCCGTGATCCCGCCCGACGGCACCGCCCGGCTGATCGAGGTCAGCCCGGGTCCCCCGCTGGGCGTGGGCGGCATGCCGTTCGAGGTCACCACGGTCCGCATCGAGCCCGGCAGCACCCTCGCCCTCTACACCGACGGCCTCGTGGAACGAGCCTCGGACCATCTCGACGAGCGGACTCAGGACCTCCTGGACTCGCTTTCGTCCCTCTGCAGCAGCGCACGAGGCCTTGAGGACATCGCCCACGACGTCGTGTCCGCGGCGTCCGAAGGGCCACCCCGCGACGACATGGCGCTTCTCCTGGCCCGTACCCACGTGCTTCCGGCCGCCGACACCGCGGACTGGCAGTTTCCCCCCGACCCCTCCCGGGTGGCCGACGCCCGCAAAGTCGTCGCCCGCCAGCTCGCCGACTGGGGGCTGGACGACCTCGGCTTCACCACCGAACTGATCGTGAGTGAACTGGTCACCAACGCGATGCGCTACGCGGACGGCACCGTGGGACTGCGCCTCTTCCATGACGACAAGACCCTGGTGTGCGAGGTCTCGGACTCCAGCAACACCCAGCCACGGCTGATCCGGGCGCGGGCCGGCGACGAGGGAGGGCGCGGCCTCTTCCTGGTGGCCCAACTCGCCAAACGGTGGGGGAGCCGGTACCACCGCAACGGCAAGACCATCTGGGCCGAGCAGACGATCACCGCCGACTCGGGCCTGGGACTCGACTTCGCCGGCATCTGGGACACACCGGAGATCTGAGCACCCGCCGTCGCCCGGCCAGTCGCCGGCCGGTAGGTGCGGGCACCATGCGCGTGACGGATGCGAAGCACCTCCGGTGCGGGCGACATGACCCGGCTCCGGTGCGGGTCCGTCGCCGTGAGCGGGGGTCGGCTCCGGTGGTTGGTCATGTGGGCGACCGGTGTCGGCTGCGAGGGTGTGGTCGCGCGAGCATGGATGGGGAGCGGCTCCGGTGCGGGTCCGTCGCCGTGAGCGGGGGTCGGCTCCGGTGGAGGTCATGTGGGCGACCGGTGTCGGCTGCGAGGGCGTGGTCGCGCAGCGCGTGGATGGGGAGCGGCTCCAGGGCGGGTCATGTCGCCGTGAGCGGGGGTCGGCTCCGGTGGAGGTCATGCGGGCGACCGGTGTCGGTCACGAGGGCGTGGTCGCGCAGAACGTCGAGGTCGGCCTGCTCGTCGGCTCAGCAGGCCTCGGGGTGGGCGGGGCCGAGGTCGTAGGCGGAGGTCATGACCTGGCTCCCGGCGACCGGTGCCGGGAGGCGGGCCCCGGCCGAGGGTCGGATGAACGGCAGCGCGTCATGCGCCGGTGATCAAGGTCCCTGCGGCCGGGGCCGGGAGCCGGTCAGCTGCCGCTGATCGCGGCAGCGGTGGAGCGCAGCGCCTGGGCGGTGCGGCGGAGGTCGGCGTGGACCAGTCGGCCCGCGGCCTTCATCAGCCGTCCCGCGACGATGACGGTGTCCACGTTCTGGGGATTGGCGGCCTGGACCACGGCTGCGATCGGGTCGCGTTCGGCGGTGAGCATGTCGAGGTCCTCCAGGCGCAGCAGGACGACGTCGGCCTGCTTGCCGGGGCGCAGGGAACCGATCCGATCGGCGAGCCCCAGCGCGGTGGCGCCGTCGAGCGTGGCCATCCGCAGGACGTCCTTGGCGGTCAGCGGTGAGTCGTCGGTGATCTGGCTGGCGAGCAGCGCTGCCCGCATCAGGGAGAACATGTCGCCGGGGACCGAGGACACCGCGTCGACGCCGAGGCCGGTGGTGACGCCGAGGCGCCGGTAGCGGCTCGCGACCGGTGCGCCGACGCGCATCTGTGCCTCGGAGGCCGGCGTCACGGCGGCCTTGCCGCCGGAGTCGCCGATCAGCTTGAGCTCGTTGTCATCGAGCGAGTTTCCGTGCACGTAGAGCGTGTTCGGGCGCAGCAGGCCGCGCTCGCGCAGGGCGGAGATCGGCGTCGGCGTGACGGGGCCGGCGCTGACGTGGAAGGACAGCGGCAGGTTCAGGTCGTCTGCCACACGCCATTCCTCGACAACCGTCTCTATCGGCGTGAAGGACGGGCCGAGCGGGCCGTACGCCATGGTGACGAGCGCCTTGTCGTCGGACAGGCGCGTGGTGCGGACCCGGCGGACATCGGCGAGGTCGGGGTTTGCGTCGACCGCGCCGTAGGTGAACACCGCGCGAAGTCCCGCCGCCTGCAGGGCGTCGATCGCCGCGTCGGCTTCCTCGGGCGTGTAGAGCCCGTGCGAGTAGTCCAGCTGAGTCGTGATTCCGGCGTTCAGGCTCTCCAGCGCGCCGGCCAGGGTCGCGTTGTACATGTCCTGCGGGCGGAACCGCGGGCCGTACTGCCCCAGGACGCCGAGGTACGAGTTGAGGTCCAGGCCCACGGTCGCGCTGCGCAGCGCCGACAGCCATACGTGGCGGTGGGTGTCGACGAACCCCGGCAGCACGATCCGGTCGGTGGCGTCGATGACGGTGGCGCCGTCGGCGCTGAGGTTGCGCCCGACGGCCGTGATCCGCCCTCTCTCGATCAGGACATCGGTGCCGGCCTGGGCTACCGGCTGGGGCTCGGTGTCGATCACATGGCCGTTGCGGAGCAGGATGCGGGCGCTCGCCGTGGGTGTTGAGCCGGTGGGTCGGCTTCCCCAGGGCGCCGCGGTCGCGGGTGACGAAGCCAGGGTGGCCGCGGCCGCGGCGGCGGCCGCGCCGGTCAGCACGGTTCGGCGGGGCAGATTCATTGTTGAACTCCGTTGTCTTGGAAGGTCGCGTGGGCGGGACCCGTAATTTGGTTCGCGGTGTGCGCCGCAGCGGCACTGGTCGCCGCGGTCGCGGGCGCTCGGCCAGCTAAGCGGACAGCAGTCCGCTACTGGGGGAGAACGTACCGGACGGTTGTCCGGTTGGCAAGGATGAAGGGTGTCAGGCGACCCTGGGCGCGAGTTCGGGGTGACCGCTCCCGAAGGGAGTGCTCCGGCGTGGGAAGGTTGATCGCGCTTGCCACCCGGACGGCCGTCCGCTAGCGTTTATCGATAGTGGACAGCTGTCCGGTTTGCTTGGCCGTTACGGCGTGAAAGTGGCTGTCGGCGTGCTTCTGCGCACCCGCAGCACCAGCTCATCGGTCCGTGCCTGACCACGGCGGCCGGCCGGATCACCGCGACAGGGTTCACCGGCGCCGTGGACGGCGCTGCCCCAACGGCACGGACACGTGCGGGTGTTCACCGAGCTGAAGAAGGCCGAACCTTGGAGGTGGGATGGTCGAGAGGCGCAGGCTCGGCACGACCGACATCGAGATAACCCCCATCGGCCTCGGATGCGCGCAAATGACCGTGAGCGGGATGACCTCTCGGGTCTATTCCACGCGGGAGTCGGGCGCCGTGGTCCAGGCCGCCTTGTCGGGCGGAGTCAACTGGTTCGACACGGCGGAGGGGTACGGTCGTGGAGAATCCGAGCGGGCGCTGACCACCGGTCTGCGGGCGGCAGGTGTGCGGCCCGGCGAGGCGGTGATCGCGACCAAGTGGCTGCCCTTCGGTCGCCGGGCCTCGAACATGTCGCGCACCATCGACGGCCGTGCCGACGCGTTGCAGGGCTACCCCATCGATCTCTACCAGATCCATCAGCCCTGGAGTCTCTCGCCCGTCGAGAGCGAGATGCGCGAGATGGCCAAGCTGCTGCGGGCCGGCAAGATCCGGTCGATCGGCGTGAGCAACTTCAGCGCCCGCCAGATGTCCCGGGCAGCCGCTGCCCTGCGCGCAGAGGGTGTCGAACTGGCTGCCAACCAGGTGCAGATCAGCCTGCTGAACCGCACCGTCGAGCGCAACGGCGTGCTGGACAGCGCCCGCAAGCTGGGTGTCACGCTGATCGCGTACTCGCCGTTGCAGGCCGGCATCCTCACCGGACGCTTCCACGACGATCCCGCCGCCCTGCGCCGGGCGCCCTTGTTGCGCAAGGCCATGTTCGGCCGCGCCCGGGACCTGGAGCGCAGTCGGAACCTGGTGCGTGAGCTGGGCAGGATCGGCGACGCGTACGGGGTCTCCCGCGCTCAGGTGGCGTTGAACTGGCTGATCAACTTCTACGGCGACACCGTGGTGGCGATCCCAGGCGCCTCCAAGGCGAAGCAGGCCGAGGAGAGCGCCGGCGCGCAGACGTTCCGGCTCACCGAGAAGGAACTCGGACGCCTGGACGAGCTGTCGTCGTGACAGCTGTCAGGCGCGGGAGTCCGTACCCGGCCTCATGGCTCTTGTCTCAGCAACGTCCCCATCAAGGAGCACAAAGGAGCACAACGCGTGTCTCACCTGCCCGACGTACAGGACCCCGGCCACAGCCGTGTGGACAACATCGACTCGCTCGACGGCCTTCACACCGACCTGGCCCGACGGCACAAGGCCACAGAAAGCAGTGGAGCCACGGTCCCGGACGAGGTGGTCGACGCCGACTTCGCCGCCGTGGAGCGCGACGGATACGTCATCCTGGAGGACCTGCTCACCGAGTCCGAGTGCGAGGAGATCCGGTCGGCCGTCACCCCTCTGCTGGACCGGACCGGCCGCAACACCTTCGAGGGCGAGCGGACCCAACGCGTCTACAGCGTCCTCAACAAGACCCGAGCCTGTGACCGGCTGGTCGACCACCCGAGAGTGCTGGCCCTCCTGGACCGGCTGCTCATGCCCAACTACCTGCTCTCCCAACTCCAGGTCATCAACATCCAACCCGGCGAGAGCGCCCAGCTGCTGCACCCCGACGACGGCATGTACCCCGTGCCCCGACCCCGGCCGCCGCTGAGCGCGGCCACGGTGTGGGCCATCGACGCCTTCACCGAGGACAACGGCGCCACCGTGGTGCTGCCGGGCAGTCAGCGCTGGGGCGACCGCCGGCCGGCCGACGGCGACGCCCGGGTGAAGGCCGTCATGCCGCCCGGTTCGTGCGTCTTCTTCGTCGGCACCCTGTGGCACGGGGGAGGCGCCAACGCGTCCGACCGTGCCCGTCTTGCCGTCACGGCCCAGTACTGCGAGCCGTGGCTCCGGCCGCAGGAGGCGTTCACCCTGTCCACCACCCCGGACACGGTCCGAGCGGTGTCGGAGGACCTCCGCCGGATGCTCGGCTACAGCATCCATCCGCCCTTCCTCGGGATGGTCGACGGCATGCACCCCAAACGTCTGCTCGACGGGGCGTCCTGACCGTCCTCCGCTTCACCCGGCGGGCTCCGCGCGGCCGTTCGGCGATCGAGTACCGGTGCGGCCGCCCGTCCATCGGGGCTCGGGCACCGAGGTGCGGAGCCCGCATCCGCCGACGTCGGCCGGTCCGTGAGGCCGGCGTGGTGGTGGGCCTTGCCGCTGCTGTGGTCCACGGCCGACCGCAGCCGGCTGTCGACGAGCCGCACATGGCTGAGCGAGCCTCCGCCGGGAGACTCGCTCCGCCCCCATGCCGCTGCAGCCGTCCGGTTCGCCAGGTCCACCCGGTCCACCAGGTCCACCCGGTTCACCCGGTTCACTTGGTTCGCCCGGGAGAACTCGTGGCCACCCGCGCATGTCCGGCCCACGCCATGGCCGACTGCGCCTTACGGCACTCGGACCCAGGCGCCGTACTGCAAGGATCCCAGGATCTGGCTGCCCTGTTCCCGCACTGCCTTCTCCAGCCGGTCGGTCAGGGTGTCGTCGGCCACGAGGCCCTCGGGCAGGGACAGGCCCATCTTCTCCAGGGCGGGTTCGAGGCTGCGCAGCGTGTACGCCAGCCACGGGACGATCGGCGAGTCCCCGCCCGACGCGACGGAGGCGTGGCATTCGAGCGTCGGGCCGGGCAGTCCGGCATCGAGGAAGGTGCGGTTCAGCCGTCGCCCGAAGTCCGGCGGAGTGCCGTTGGCCAGAAACACCTCGGTGAGCAGCCGGTAGCTGTCGTCCCACAGGGAGGCCGGCGGCCAACTGGGGTTCTGCACCGTGAAGTCGATCTCGTGGAAGACGAGTACGCCGCCGGGCCGCAGGAAGCGGGCGAACCGTCGGAGCGTGGCGGCCGGATCGTTCTGGTACAGCAGGACGAAGCGGCCCACCACGGCGTCGAAGCGTTCCGTGGCCTCGAAGTCGTCGAGGTCGGCGACCTGGAACTCAAGGCTCTTGCCGAAGCCCTCGTCCCGCGCCCTGACCCGGGCCTTCTCCGTGGTCACCGGGTCGCGGTCGATGCCCAGGACCCGGCCGCGCGGTCCCACGATCTCGGCGGCCAGCATCGAGACATCACCCATCCCCGAGCCGAGGTCGAGAACGGACATGCCTGGCCCGAGACCTCCCAGGCGCAGAAACTGCTCCGTCGAGGGCCGCAGGATCCGCGCCTGCAGCATGAGTCGCTGATGCTCCTGGTCGGAGCTTCCGAGCACATAGTCGGCCTGCGCGTCCGGGGTTGCGATCGCTGTGGCCTGCGGGGAGTGTCCGCTCATCAGGTCTTCCTTCGTGGAAACCCGGCCTTCAGGCCGGGAGGAAACGAAGCTCCTGCGGAGCAGGGCAGGCAGAGCCGGTTCGCCGCCGGCGGACCGGCGTCCACCGCATCCCGGCCGACCCGCGCCACTCACACGGGAGCTGACAGAACGTGAGGTGTGACGCAACAGGTCAAGTACGTTCGGCTGCGTCCGCCTCGTGTACAACAAGGCGCTGGAAGAGCACACATGGGCGTGGTACGGGCGTGAACTCGTCGTGATCGACCTCAACGGGAGTCCTCCCGGACGGGGCAGTCGTCGATGAAGCAGGAACCCCAGCGGGCGACCGTTGGAGCCCCCGCCTGTTGCGGGGGTGGAAGCCGACAGGCTTCTCTCACGGACCGACCGGGCCATCGGCACCGGTCGTGACGCCACCGTCCGCCCGCCCTGCTCCGAGCTAAGCGGACAGTAGTCCGTTACTCCTGGCAAACGTAGCGGACGACTGTCCGGTTTGCAAGTGCGGGATAGGCGCAGGCTCGTGAGTCGGTGACCGGAGCCCTCGCCAATTCTGCTGGGGCGCGGCGCAGTTGCTGGAGGCGCGTGGGCTCGCGCGGACGCGCTCGGGGTCTGGTGGATGCAGGCCGGTGAAGGTGTGGGTGCGCGTGGGCTCGGCCCGACAGCCGGACGGCTGCCCCCTACGTCTCCCGTAGTGGACAGCCGTCTGCTTCAGCCGGGCTCGGTGGGGCGGACGGACCGGCCGTCACCGGCCGAGGTGACGGTCGTCCGCAACTCCACCCTCAAGCTGCGTCAGTGCTGCGGGGCAGCGGGCGAGCGGGTGGGGACCGCGTCGAGTTCGGCGAGCGTCTCCTTGTCGAGCGTGACCGCGCCCGCCGCCAGGTTCGCCTCAAGGTGACCGGCGTTGGTGGTGCCCGGGATGAGCAGCACATTCGGGGCGTGGTGCAGCAGCCAGGCCAGGCCGATCTGCACCGGGGAACATCCCAGCTTCTCGGCGGCGGCGAGCACGGCAGGCTCGTCCGTCACCTTCGGGCGACCCGGGAACGCGCCGCCGAGGGGGAAGTAGGGCACCCAGGGGATCTGCTCCTGCGCGCAGAACTCAAGCATGTCCTCGTCTTCGCGTGAGGCGAGGCTGTAGGGGTTCTGCACGCAGACGATGCCGGCCGGCAGGGCGCGGCGCAGTACGTCCAAGGTCACGCTGCTCAGCCCGATCGCACCGATCTTGCCCTCATTGCGCAACGCGATCATTTCCGCGAGCTGGTCGTCGAGGTCGACCACCTGGTCGTCCGGGACGGGGGGTCCCATGTGCGCGCCATCGACGCGGCGGAGGTTCACCACCGGGATCTGCTCCAGCTGGAGGGTGGTGAGCTCGGCCTCGATCTCGGCCCGCAGCTCCTCGGGCCGTTGCGCCAGACGCACCGGGACCGGTCCGTCGGGGTCGGAGGTGGCGCCGAGCTTGCTCACGATCAGGACGTCGTCCTGGGGACGTATCGCCTCGCGGATCACCTCGTTGACGAAGCCGCTGCCGTAGAACTGGGCGGTGTCCACGTGGTCGACGCCGAGGTCGATCGCCTGGCGTACCAGGGCGACGGCGGCACTGCGGTCGCTCTGCAGGCGGGCCAGCTGCATCGAGCCGTACCCGACGCGCGAGACGGTTCGGCCGGCCAGCGAACCAGCGCCGCCGGGGCGCGGGGCCCCGGCGGGAGTGGCGTCGGAGGTGGGGGTGCCTGCGGACGTCATGGCTACCTGCTCTCGTGAGAGAATGATAAAAACGGAGGATCCTCCGTTACGTCCACCGTAGCACTACCGGAGGTGCCTCCGTTTTGAGACCGCCCGAAGCGTCACCGGCCCGCACACCGGCCGACTCGCCGGATGCCGCCGGCCGGCCGGGCCGCCGTGATGCGCGTCGCAACCGCGAGAAGCTCCTCACCGCCGCGCAGGCCGCCTTCGCGGCAGCCGAGGGCCCGGTCGCGCTGGAGGCCATCGCCCGGCAGGCCGGGGTCGGGATCGGGACGCTGTATCGCCACTTCCCCACCCGCGAAAGCCTCATCGACGCCGTCTACTCCGCCGAACTCGACAGCGTCACGGCGAGCGTCCCCGCCCTGCTCGAACGGTACCCCGCCGACGTCGCGCTCCGGGCCTGGATGGGTCGCTACGCCACCTTCGTCGCCACCAAGCGCGGGATGATGGAAACGCTGCGGGCCGGGTTCGCCGCCAGGCGCATCCCGCCTCCCTCGCGGGAACGGGTCACTGCCACGATCGCCGACATCCTGGAGCAGGGTGTCGCGGAAGGCACGCTCCGTGCGGATGTCGACGCGGAGGATGTCACGACGATGCTCATCGGTGTGTTCTTCGCCATGGCGGCCGACTCTCCCCGGCAGCAGATCGACCGTCTGCTCGACCTCCTCTCCGACGCGCTCAGGCCGCAGGCGGGTGCCGCTGCGGACTCGTGATCAACGCCAGCGGGCCGGGCGTCCGTGCCGGAACGGTGGTGCGGACCGAAGCCCGGTCCGTGCTGTCGCCAGGCCGCGCAACTCGCCGCCGCGGCCGGCGCGGTGTCGGTGACCCGGGTCCAGGGCCGGGCGGTCCTCGTGCCGGCGGAACACGGTGTGAGGCACTCGGACGGTGATCGCGCCCCATGTGCCCCGCCCCTGGCCGCACCGCATGACGCGTCCACGGCCGAGCCGCCGAGAGGGCCGCGAGCCGCGGTCCGGTGACGCGGAGACAGCCGGCGAAGACCATCCGCGCGCTTCACCCGGAGTCGGCGGACGCGGCGGGCCACGAGTTCGTGGACCTCGCACGTGGTGTTGATCCCGAAGAGGTACCGGCCGTAGCGGGCGGTGAGGAAGTCGACGTACCCGGAGTAGGGGTGGTCGGGCTCGAAGTTCTCGCGGCTGATCGTGCCGACGCCCGGCTGGTAGGCGATCGGGCAGATTTTCCCGGCCGGTGCCTGCGGTGCCCAGTCGTCGCCGGTGTTGATGTCCTCCATGAAGTCGGCGTCGATGTTGCCGGTGCGGGCCCAGTAGTCGCGGAACTGGAACCGGCCATTGGTGCGCAGTTGCACGGTGTGCTCATGGGCCGGGGCCATGACGTGCAGCCGCCCGCTGCCCGCGACGCCCCGGTTCTGGACGTAGAGCGAGCCGAAGATACGGGTGTCGCCGTCGCGCATCGACACGAACATGTTGTCGACGTCGACCCAGGCGAACCGCTCGTAGTCGGCCGGGTCCACGCCCAGTTCGGCGATCTCCGCGGCGCTGTAGGAGCGGAAGTCGGTCTGCGGCAGGACCCGCTTCGCCTTGACGGTGCCGAAGCGGTCGTACGTCGCGCGTCCGCCGGTGAGATACGCCCAGGTCTCGGCGAGCCGCAGATCGACCTTGAGCCACTGGGTGACGGCGTTGAACTGGTTGAAGTACTGGCGGTCGGCGAGCTGCTGCTGGGAGATGCCGACGGCCTGGCGGGCGTACTCCCAGTACATGTCCCAGCCGCTGCCTGCGTAACGGTCGGCGTGCGCGGCCATGTGCGCCTCGACGGCGGCGAGGAAGAGCGACTGGCCCCGGTTGATGCGGATGCAGTAGCCCGGGATGCCGGGGGAGTAGACGTTGCGCTCGTCGATGACGCCCTCGGTGCGCATCAGACGGTTGATGCCGCTGTCGTCCGCCGCGGGGTAGCGGGTGTGGGCGCGGGCGTGCAGGTTGCGCAGCGTGAGCTTGAGGATCTCGTCGTTCAGCTCCTCGTCGCCCTCGTGGCCCCAGGTCTTGAAGAAGTACTCGCCGAGGTACTGGGAGGCCTCCTCGCCGTAGTTGCCGACGTAGGTGTTCTCGCGGGTGAGGCCCGCCGCGGTGATGCCGGTGTAGTGCTTGCCGTAGGGCAGTCGCCGCACGATCTCGCCGTCCGCGTCGAGCTTGCTCTTCGCCAGACCCTTGCCCACGATCTGCACGTAGTCGTCGGTGAAGCGGGCGGTCTGGTCGTGGTAGAAGAGCGAGTGGTACAGGTCGAGGTCCTCGCCGTCGGGGCCCACCAGGACCTCCTCGCCGAGGAACGGCACCGTCCCGAGGGCCTCACCCAGGATCGCGTGGCTGCGCTTCTTGCCCTCGTAGAACGTCGAGCCGATCACCCGCAGGCCCTCGTGGGCCTCCCAGGCGCCCTCGTAGGTGAAGAACATCTGGTTGTAGATGTACGACAGCCGCGACCGCGCGAAGTCGAAGTTGGCCTTGAGGCAGCGCCCCCAGGCGGCGCGGCGGGTGAGCGGGGAACCGTCGAAGTCGACGTCCTTGAGGGAGGTCTCGCCCTCCTGGGTGCCGGTGGTGAACGGCTCGTCGAGGAAGGCCCGGAAGACGTACCTCACCGGAGGGATGGGCTCCCGGCACGACTGGGAGTCCTTCGGGGACGCGTACGAGCTGCCCTGCGACCGCGCGTACACCGAGACCTGCGCTGCCATCGCCTCGGTTCACTTCAGCTGGCGGATGGCGCTGCTCACCGGCGAGGCCCGCCACTCGGACCTCATCGAACGCACGCTGTACAACGGCTTCCTCAGTGGTGTGGGCCTGGACGGGCGTACCTGGCTGTACGTCAATCCGCTGCAGCGGCGTGCGCACACACACGAGCGGCCCGGCGACCAGACCTCGCAGCGGACGCCTTGGTCCGCTGCGCCTGCTGCCCGCCCAACGCGATGCGCCTGCTGGCCGGCCTTCCGCACTACTTCGCCAGCGCCGACGACGGCGGTCTGCAACTGCACCAGTACGCCACCGGCGAGTACGCGGGCAGCGGCCTCGCGGTACGCGTGAGCACCGAGTACCCGTGGCACGGCACGGTGACCGTGACCGTCGACGACGCTCCCGCAAAGGAGCGCACCCTTTCCCTCCGGGTTCCCGCGTGGTGCGGGCAGTTCCGTCTCTTCGTGAACGGAACGCCCGTGCGGGAACAGCCGGAGCGCGGCTGGCTGCGCCTCACCCAGGCCTTCCGGCCGGGCGACACCGTCCGGCTCGAACTCGACCTGCCGGTGCGCCTGACCCACCCGCACCCCTATGCCGACGCCGTGCGCGGGTGCGTGGCGCTGGAGCGCGGTCCGCTGGTGTACTGCCTGGAGGAAGCCGACAACGCCGGTGGTCTCGACGGTGTCGTACTCGACCCCGCTACGGCTCCCGTTGTGCGCGAACGCCCCGATCTGCTCGGCGGCGTCGCCACCATCGTCGCCTCCGGTCGACGTCTCTCGCCGGACGAGACCGATTGGTGGCCGTATCCCACCGACGCCGCGCACACCCGACTCGCCGACCGGCCCGTCGGGTTGACCGCCGTGCCCTACTACGCCTGGGCGAACCGCAGCGACGGCGCGATGCGTGTGTGGATACCCCGGCAGGGGTGAACGGACGGCCGGCGACGGCGCCTTGGCATGCGGTGGCACGACACAAGCCACGCGCCGTCTCCGGCCGGAGGCCCAGGCGCTCCCCGGTGCCCGACGCGGTTCCGCAGGCATTCGCCGGCCTCGGTGCCTGCTCCCGGGCAGCGGCAGAGCCTCAGGGCAATCGAGACTGTCGCGTACGGGCGAGCAGCTGACCGAGACGCGGTGGCGGTGCCCGAGGTGGGGCACGACCTGATGGTGATCGACCCAGGGGTCATGGATGCCGCTCGGCGGCCGGAGGTCCGGGCCGAGGCCATTGAGCCTGTGCCGGCCGCGCTTGCGGTGGCCTGTGGAGTGGAGAAAACCGGCGCGGGCGTGGTGGGTCAACTTCCGGGTGATCGACCAGGGCGTGTTTCGAACGTCCCGTCGTCCGCCCGGAGGGCGGGCCGCGGTGGCGATGGCGCGGCGACGGGGGAGCGTGCGATCGCAAGGCGCCGGTGCGCCCTCATGGCGGAGCTGTTCGGGCGTTTCGGCAACGCAGCTGGGGCCCCTCTGGGGGAGTGCGTGCCAGGCGTCGCGGGGCAGACGGGGCGTTGGGGGTTTCACCGAGCAGAGAGAGTCGCGGCGGTCCGCGCCGCGGTGGGCGTCTGAAGTCCGGGACGTCGAGTGTGGCCCGGCTCAGGCCTTCATCGTGGCGAGGACGAGCGCCTGCAACTGTTCCGCGGTGTGGTCGAGGGGCTGGGTGCTGCGCTTGGCGCGGCACATGGCCACGGTTCCCTCGACGGCCGCGACGATGAGCGTCGCGAGCTGGGCCGCCTGATCGGGCTCGGCGCCGTGCTCGCGCAACGAGTCGGCGAGCAGGCTCTCCCATGTGGTGAAGACGTCGGCGGCGGCCGCGAGGGCGGCCGGCGTCTCGTCGCCGGCGGGTTCCTCGATGGCGACGGCGAGCACGGGGCAGCCGGCCCGGAAGTCGCTGTCGACGACGATCTTGCGCCACAGGGTGAGGAAGGCCCGCAGACCGGCGACCGGACCCGCCGCCAGTTCCTTGCGCAGGCAGCGCGCGGTCCACTCGCCCGTGAAACGCACGGCCTCGGTGGCCAGTTGCTGCTTGCCCTCGGGGAAGTAGTGGTACGTCGACCCGAGCGGCGCCCCGGCGTGCTTGGCCATCTCGCGGATGCTCGTCGCGTTGAGGCCGCGTCGGCTGATCATGTCGGCCGCACCGGCCACGATCCGCTCGCGTGCTGACGGGCTGGGCTTGGTCACGTACGTGATCCCTTCTGACCCCACTGGCTATAACGATCGTCATAGTCTAGCGTGGTCGTCGTCCATAACGACCGTCATAGACGCATGCCGTCGCACGAAACGCAGAGAGAGGGATGTCCATGCCGATGATCCGGCTCACGGCCCCGGCCGGCGCCCTGACCGAACAAGGCCGCAGCAGCGTCCAGCGGGACCTCGCCGCGGTACTGCTGCGCTGGGAGGGCGCCCCCGACACCGCCTTCTTCCGCGCCCAGGCCTGGAGCTACCTGGTCGAACTGGAGCAGGGCGCCCAGACCACTGCCGAGGACGACGCACCGCGCTTCCTGGTGGAGGTCACCGTCCCGCAGGGTGCCCTCTCCGAGCGCCGCAAGGCCGGTCTGGTCGAGGAGGCGACGAAGACCGTGCTGGCCGCTGCCGGACTGGCCTCGGACGACGCCCTGCGGGTGTGGGTGCTGGTGCACGAGCAGCCCGACGGCACCTGGGGCGCCGGCGGGGCGGTCATCCGGTACGCCGACCTGGTGGCTCTGGCGAAGGGGCAGCGCACCGATGCGTGAACTGACCTACGTCGCCAAGCGCACCGTCGAGTGGCGTGAGGCGCCCGACCTCAAACTCCAGTCGGACGGGGAGGCGATCGTCGCTCCGGTCGCCGCCACCCCCTGTGACGTCGACTCCTCCATCCTCGCCGGCCATGGCTTCATCGACCCGCCCTTCGCCCTCGGCCACGAGTGCGTCGCCCGGGTCGTCGAGACCGGCGACGCCGTCACCGCCGTGGCCCCCGGCGACCTTGTCGTCGTGCCCTGGTCCATCAGCTGCGGCAGCTGCGACCGCTGCCGGTCCGGGCTGACCGCCCACTGCTCCGCCGTGCCCTACATGGCGATGTACGGCGCCCCCATCGGCGGCAGCTGGGGCGGACTCTTCTCCGACCTGGTCCGCGTGCCCTACGCCGACGCCATGCTCGTACCCCTGCCCACCGGCCTCGACCCGGTCGCCATGGCCTCCGCCAGCGACAACTGGTCCCTGGCCTGGCGCCTGGTCGCCCCCCACCTCAAGGCCCGCCCCGGAGCGCGGGTGCTGGTCGTCGCCCGCGGCAGCATCGGCCTGTACGTCTGCGACATCGCCCGCGCCCTCGGCGCCTCCGAGGTGCTCTACGTCGATCCGGAGCCCGAACACCGTGCGCTGGCCAGGGGATACGGCGCCGCCACGGCCGAGGTGCTGGAGCCGATGCCGCAGAGCTACGACATCGCCGTTGAAGCCACCGGCCGCGTCGACCAGCTCGCCCTGGCCGTCAAGTGCCTGACCCCGGAAGGGATCTGCGAATCGGCGGGCAACCACTTCCGCCCCGGCGAACTGCCCCTGCTCGACATGTACCTCACCGGCGTCACCCTGCGCATCGCCCGCGACAGCGTACGCGCGCACATCCCCGACGCCCTCGAACTCGCGGCCTCGGGCAAGGTCGCCCCCGAGAAGGTCGTCTCCCATGTCATCGACTGGGAGGACCTGCCGGCCGCGCTGCCGGAGAGGCACCTCAAGCCCGTCTTCGTCCGGGCCGATGACTGACCTCACCCGGACCTCGCCCCGCCCTCCCGCCGAACTCAGAAACCCGATGCACACCTCCCGCACCGACCCGCCCGCACGAGGGACAGCCGAGGACCTGGCGCACCAGAAGGCGGCCATCGCCGGCCTCGGACACGAACTGCGCGCCCTGGTGGACGCCACAGTTCGAACCGCTGCCTCCCCGGACACCCTCCACCGTGTGGCAGACGGTGTCCGTCACCTCACCGGTCAGCTGACGGGGCGACGGCGGGCCCGTGCGGAGATTCCCGAGGTGGACGAGTTCCCGGCGGGGCCACGGATGTACAGCCCGGTCACCGGGGCCGGCAGCCCGCTGGCCCCACCCCTGCACATGACGCCCACGTCGGACGGCCTGATCGGCCACTGCACGCTGGGCATCGCCCACGAGGGCCCGCCCGGGTACGGTCACGGCGGCATGAGCGCCATGCTCCTGGACGAGGCCATGGGCCGCGCCTGCGTAGCCGCGGGAATGCCCGGCCTGACCGTCTCCCTTCAGCTGCGCTACCGCCGGCCCGTCCCGCTGGAAACACCGCTGAGGGTCCTCGGCCGAGTCACGGGCACGGATGACCGCAAGATTTTCGTGACCGGGTCGGTCACCACCCAGGAGGACCCTGCCACTGACCTGGTCACCGCCGACGGAGTCTTCGTCGCACCCGACCTGCATCGCGCCCGCGCCCTCTTCCCCGACCTGCCGGGAGAATCCTGACGCTGCCGCGAGGCAGGCGGCGCCACGGTGGCGCGGGCCACTGAACTCGGCCTCGGGGACGGTGCGGCGCCGATGCTTTCAGATCACCGCGCCTGCGCAGCCGCGGCGTGCGTGGCCTGGTGTGCCTCGGTGATCAGGGCGGTCGCGACCTCCAGGACCGCCTTGCGCTTCTCCTCGTCGGTACCCGGAAGGTCGTCGAGGGCGATCATGCCGGCGTGCATCGTGAAGACCGCGCTGACGCAGCGGACCTGGTCGACCAGCGGGGCGTGCGGGTCGATGAGGATGTCGCGGAGGCCCAGCATGCGGTTGCGGAACCTCTCGCCGGTGCGCAGTTCCTTCAATGTCGCCTGGTTCTCCTGCATGAAGCGGAAGAGCGGGAGCGCCTCGGCGAGGGCCTCGCTGTAGCGGCGGACGATCTCCTGCTTCGTCTCCAGGGTGGGCGGCTGCCGCCTGCCCCACTCGATCAGGTCCTCGATCGGCTGCGTCAGGTCCTCGAAGAGGCTGACAAGGATCTCTTCCTTCGTCTTGAAGTGGTAGTAGAGCGCCGCCTTGGTGACGTCGAGGCGCTCTGCGATCTCGCGCAGCGAGGTCTTCTCGTAGCCCTGCTCGGCGAAGAGTTTGAGCGCCACGTCCTGGATGCGCTGGCGGGTGTCCCCGCGGCGCCGCTGCTTGGTGCCTTCCATCGTGCCGCCCATTCTCGCGCTCCTCATGCCCTCTGGAAACTTACTTGCCGTCCGACTAGATAACTTACTTGACGCCCGGCTAGTTCCCGGTCTACCTTTCCGAGTGTAGTCAACTTGCCGGGCGACAAGTAAGTGCCCGGGTTTGAGCGATTCCGCATAACAACACGCAGCACAACAGGCAGATCAGGGACGCAGTCCTAGGGAGTGGGAACGATGGCGGACACACAGGCAGTCGACGCGGTCGACTCAGCTGACGCAGAGGCTGAGGAGCAACCCAGGAACACCACGCTCGTGATGTTCGCGCTCATGATCGCGATGATGCTCGCGATGCTCGACAACATGATCATCGGTACCGCGATGCCGACGATCGTGGGCGAACTCGGCGGCACCGAGCACCTGTCGTGGGTGGTGACGGCGTACACGCTGGCCACCGCGGCGGCCACCCCGGTCTGGGGCAAGCTCGGTGACATGTACGGCCGCAAGACCACCTTCATGTCCTCGATCGTGCTCTTCCTGATCGGCTCCGCACTCAGCGGCATGGCGCAGGACATGGCCCAGCTGATCGGTTTCCGGGCCGTGCAGGGTCTCGGTGCCGGTGGTCTGATGGTCGGTGTCATGGCGATCATCGGTGACCTGATCCCGCCGCGGGAGCGCGGAAGGTACCAGGGCATGATCGCCGGTGTCATGGCGGTCGCGATGGTCGGCGGACCGCTGGTCGGTGGCACCATCACCGACAACTGGGGCTGGCGCTGGACGTTCTACATCAACCTGCCGCTCGGTGTCGTCGCGCTGGGTCTGATCGCTGCGGTGCTGCATCTGCCGAAGAAGAGGGCCAAGTCCGGTATCGACTACCTCGGTGTCATCCTGCTGACCCTCGGCATCACCTCCATCGTCCTGGTCACCACCTGGGGCGGCGTGGAGTACGACTGGGCGTCCGGGCAGATCATCGGGCTCACCATCGGCGGTGTCGCCGCGCTCATCGGGTTCGTGTACTGGCAGACCAAGGCCGCTGAGCCGGTGGTGCCGCTGCACATCTTCCGCAGCCGGAACTTCACGCTGATGTCGGTCATGGGCTTCATCACGGGCTTCGTGATGTTCGGTGCCACGCTGTACCTGCCGCTGTACCAGCAGTCGGTGCAGGGGGCCTCCGCGACCAACTCCGGGTTGCTGCTGCTGCCGATGCTCGGCGCGATGCTGGTCACCTCGGTGCTGGCGGGGCGGATCACCACGAACACCGGCAAGTACAAGGTGTTCCCGCTCGCCGGCAGTGCCCTGATGATCGTCGGCCTGTACCTGCTGTCCACGATGGACACGGGCACCTCGCGGGTCACGTCCGGCGTCTTCATGGCGGTCGTCGGTCTGGGCCTCGGCTTCCTGATGCAGGTCACCATGCTGGTCGCGCAGAACAGCGTCGAGATGAAGGACATGGGCGTCGCGTCCTCGGTGACCACCCTGCTGCGTACGCTCGGCTCCTCCTTCGGCGTCGCGATCATGGGTGCTCTGTTCAACAGCCGGGTCGCGGACGTCATGGCCGAGCGGGCCGGGGAACTGGGATCCCAGGCCACCGAGCAGACGGCGCAACTGGACGCGGCGAGCCTGGCGAAGCTGCCGGAGGCGGTTCGGGAGGCCTACCAGTACGCGGTCTCGTCCGGAATCCACTCGGCCTTCCTCCTCGCGACCGGGGTGGCCGTGGTCTCGCTGGTGGCGGCGGTGTTCGTGAAGGAGGTCGTGCTGCGCGGCGGGGAGCCGGGCGCTGAGGGGGCCGTCGAGAAGCCGCCGGTCGTCGAGCCCGTCTGATCCGATCCGACACTGAGCAGAAGGCCCCCGGATGGTGTCCGCCCCGGGGGCCTTCGTCGTGCGTGTTCAGCTGCTCGGGCGCAGGCCGCGATTACCACGCCGTCGGATCAGTCGCCTTGCCGAGAACCCGAGTAGTCGTGGAAGCCGCGCCCCGACTTCCGGCCGAGGAGCCCGGCCTCCACCATGCGCAGCAAGAGCGGCGGCGGGGCGTGCAGCGGGTCCTTGAAGTCCGCGTACATGGCCTCGGCGATGGCGGTGAGGGTGTCCAGGCCGATCAGATCGGCAAGGCTCAGCGGGCCCATGGGATGGGCACAGCCCAGGACCATGCCGGTGTCGATGTCCTCCGCGGAGGCGAGGCCGGACTCCAGCATCCGGACCGCGGACAGCAGATAGGGGACCAGCAGGGCGTTCACCACGAAGCCGGCCCGGTCCTGGGCGCGGATCACCTTCTTGCCCAGGACGTGCGTGGCGAAGTCCTCGGCCCTGGACTGGGTCTGAGGCGCCGTCAGGAGCGACGGCACGATCTCCACGAGTTCCAGCACCGGGACCGGATTGAAGAAGTGCACCCCGATCACCTGGTGCGGCCGGGTGGTGGCCATGCCCAGTTTCATGATGGGCAGCGAGGAGGTGTTCGACGCGAGCAGCGCGTCCTCCCGCCCGACGATCCGGTCGAGTTCGGCGAACAACCCGACCTTGACGTCTTCGTCCTCTGTCGCCGCCTCCACCACCAGGTCCCGGTCGGACAGGGCCACGAGATCGGTGGTGACCCGCACTCGGTCGAGCGCGGCCTCACGATCGGCGGCCGAGAGCTTTCCGCGCCGGACAGCGCGGTCGAGCGAGGCGGTGACCCGGGACAGGCCCGCCTCGGCCGCGTCCGCGTTCATCTCGTGGATCACCACGTCCAGGCCGGCCCGGGCGCAGACCTCGGCGATGCCCGAGCCCATCAGGCCGCAGCCGACGACACCGACCCGGTGTATGTCTGCCTTCGCCTCTGCCAGGTCAGGGCCGTGTGCTGGTGCCGAAGGGCGCCCGGCAACCGTCCTGCCGACGCTTTCCGCCGCCGTGCTCATCGGAAGGCTGCCTGCCCGGTCAGAGCCTGGCCGATCATGAGGGTGTGCATCTCCACGGTGCCCTCGTAGGTGAGGACCGACTCCAGGTTGTTGGCGTGCCGGATGACCGGATACTCCAGGGAGATGCCGTTGGCGCCCATCACGGTGCGTGCGGTGCGGCAGATCTCCAGCGCGGCGCGGGTGTTGTTGAGCTTGCCGTAGCTGACCTGCTCGGGGCGCAGGCCGCGGTCGTCCTTGATCCGGCCGAGGTGGAAGGCGAGCAGCGTGCCCTTGGCCACCTCCAGGGCCATGTCGGTCAGCTTGGCCTGCGTCAGCTGGAAGGAGCTGATCGGGCGGCCGAACTGGACGCGGTCGCCCGCGTAGGCCAGGGCCGTGCGGAAGGCGGAGCGGGCTGCTCCCATGGCGCCCCAGGCGATGCCGTACCGGGCCTCGTTGAGACAGGACAGTGGTCCGCGCAGCCCGCGTACCTCGGGGAGTACGGCCGCCGCGGGCAGTCGTACGGAGTCCAGGACGAGTTCGCTGGTGACGGAGGCCCGCAGCGACATCTTGTGCTTGATGGCGGGGGCCGAGAAGCCGGGGGTGCCGGCGGGGACGACGAAGCCGCGGATCCCGTCCTCGGTGCGGGCCCAGACCACCGCGACGTCGGCGACCGATCCGTTGGTGATCCACATCTTGCGTCCGTCGAGGATCCAGTCGTCGCCGTCGCGGCGGGCGGTGGTGCGCATGCCGCCCGGGTCGGAGCCGGAGTCGGGCTCGGTGAGTCCGAAGCAGCCGATGGCGGTGCCCGCCGCGAGACGGGGCAGCCACTCCTCCTTGTGTTCCTCCGAACCGAACGCGTGGAGGGCGAACATGGCCAGCGAGCCCTGTACCGAGACCAGCGAGCGCAGACCGGAGTCGGTCGCTTCCAGTTCCAGGCAGGCCAGGCCGTAGTCGACGGCGCTCATGCCCGCGCAGCCGTAGCCCTCCAGGTGCATGCCCAGCAGGCCGAGCTCCCCGAGTTCCTTGGTGAGCCCGCGGATGTCGTCGATCGCGCCGTTCTCGAACCACTCGGCGATGTGCGGTTCGACGCGCCGGTCGCAGAAGGTGCGGACGGTGTCACGGACGGCGCGCTCGTCAGGGGTCAGCAGGCTGTCCAGTTCCACGAGGTCCAACGGGTCGGCCGGGCGGGGGGCGTGCTGCGCGTGCATCAGTTCTCCAAGAATCAAGGGATGACAAAGGCGGGGCCGCCGGCATAGGGGAGTGGACCGACGGCCCCTGGTCAGAGGGAATCGCCAGAAGGCTCAGAAGGCGGCCCTGGGGTTGATGACGAAGTTGCTGAAACCGCCGTTGCGCTGGGCGATTCCGCCGATGGCCTCGTTGATCTGTTCCAGCGGGAACACCTGGTGCTCCAGCGGGCTGAGGTCGATCACACCGGCTTCCACCAGGTCGGCCATCGCCTGGCCCTCGCCGGAGGTGAACCAGGCCGATCCGATCAGCCGCAGCTGCTGGTCCATCATCCGGTGGATGTCGATGGGCAGGTCACCGGCGACGGCGCCGATGTTCACCGCGATGCCGCCGCGCGCCATCGCCCGCATACCGGCCAGGAAGGTCTCGTGCGGCGCACCGGGGCCGAGGGCGTCGATGTAGATGTCGACGCCGTAGCCGTTGGTCTCCTCGCGGATCCACTCGTCGAGCGGGCCGTCGTTGAGGGAGTGCAGGTGCAGTCGGCCGCCGCCGAGCTTGCCGACCTGGTCGAGCAGGCTCTGGTCGCGGCCGGTGCCGTAGACGTGGGTGAGGCCGAAGGCGGGGGCGAGGAGCGCCGCGCCGATGCCGAGGGTGCCGCTGATGCCGTTGATCAGGACCGACTTGCCCGGTGCGGCACCGGCCTTGCGGAGGGCGGAGTACATGGTGCCGAGGTAGCCGAAGCGGGCGGCGGTGTCGAAGGACAGGTTCTCGGGGAGCTTCACCAGCGAGTACGCCGGGGCCAGCATGTACTCGGCGAGGCCGCCCTGGTAGCGGTCGAGCAGGTCGATCGCGGTGGGGGAGAAGCCGAAGTACCCGGCGAAGGCGTAACTGGCGCAGTTGATCGAGTCGTTGTCGCGGCAGGAGCGGCACGAGCCGCAGCTGCGGCCCGGGTTGACGTACACCCGGTCGCCGACCTCGAATCCGTGGACCCCTTCGCCGACCGCCTCGACCACTCCGGCCGGGTCGAGTCCGAAGATCGCCGGAAGGGTCGGCAGGGGGCTGTGCGGGAACCAAGTGGTCCACATGCTCAGGATGTTGGCGAGATTGGGGACGATGTTGACGGCGTGGACGGCCACGCGGACGTCGCCGCGACCCGGCTCGGGGACAGGGAGTTCCTCAAGCTTCATCGGTTCGCCGACGTGGTGCATCCGCGCGGCTCGCATGGTCGCACTCATGGCTTCTCCTCGGGGAGGGGTGGTGGAGATGTCGCCGGTGGAGCCGGCCCCCATCTCGGTGAGCGGGAATGGGTGTGGAGGGCGGTCGGGGTGCGTGAGGGGAGGGCGCCCGACAGGTGTCAGTCGCCGAGCAGGGTGGTGAGGCGCTGCCGTTGCAGCTTCCCGGTGGCTCCGCGCGGCAGCGCCGGTACGACGCGGAGGCGACGGGGCCATTTGTGCCGGGCCAGCCGGCCGTCGAGGTGGGCGCGGACGTCGTCCAGGGACGGTTCACCGGCGTCACTGACCAGGAAGGCGGTCACGAGCTCGCCCCAGACCGGATCCGGCGTCCCGGACACCGCGACCTCGACGACTCCCGGCAGGTCGGCCAGGGCGTTCTCGACCTCGGCGGGGTCGACGTTCTCGCCCCCGGTGATGATGGTGTCCTTGACCCGGCCGACGACCTCCACGCGGCCCTCGGCGTCGAGGCGGCCCCGGTCACCGGAGTGGAACCAGCCCTCGGCGTCGGTCACGGGGACCGGCCCGGCCGCGGTCCAGTACTCGGCCGCGACCGACGGACCGCGCACCCAGATCTCACCGGGCGCTCCGGTGGGTGCGGGTGACCCGGTCGCGTCCACCACGGTCAGCTCCACGTGCGGGACGGGGAGGCCGGTGGAGGTCGCGGCGTCGTCGGGCGCGGAGTACGTCACCCCCGCACTCGTCTCCGTCAAGCCGTAGGAGTTGACCACACCGATCCCGCGGGCCCGGAACATCTCGCGGGTGGCGCTCTGAGCCGGTGATCCGCCGGACAGCACCCACCGCAGGGTGTCCAGGTCGCCGCCGCCGAAGCGGGGGTGACGGGCCAGCAGGGCCGACATGGCCGGTACGGCGAAGGCGCAGGTGACCCGGTGGTCGCGGACCAGGTCGAGGAACAGGCCGGGGTCGAAGCGCGGAGCCAGGATCACGGTCCCGCGCCGCGCCCACGTGTACTGCGGGAGCCCGCCCAGTACGGCGACATGGGCCAACGGGGTGGCGACGAGCGCGGTGTCCTGCTCGCCGAGGGGCAGCCGCGCCAGCCCGTTGACCATGCTCCAGTGGAGATTGCCGTGGGTCAGCGCGACGCCCTTGGGGCGGCCCGACGTGCCGGAGGTGAACGCGATGACGGCGACGTCGCAACCGGCCGGCGGATCACAGGTGGGCGCCTCGGGCCCCTCGTCGCCGGGGTACAGGTCCGCCCAGGTCAGCCGGAGGCCGGTACTCGCCGGGAAGCCCTCGTCGGCGACCACGGCCACGGGGGCGGTCTCCTCGCACACGACGGCGAGTTCGCCACCGGTCACCTGCGGGTGGAGCGGCACCAGCACCGCGCCCATCCGGGCGACCGCGAACAGCGTGATCAAGGCCTCCGGCCGCGCCGCCCCCTGCATCACCACCCGGTCGCCCCGGCGCACACCGAACGTGTCGAGGCGGGCGACGGTGCGCCGTACGGCGATGTCGAGTGCGCCGTAGGACCAGCTTCGGCCCTCGAAGACCAGGGCGGTCCTGGATCCGGCCTCGGCCGCGCTCCCCACCAGGTGGGCACCGAACCAGGTGTTCATGCCCGTACCCCCGCTCCACGTCTGGCCCGCGCGAGGGCGCCGAGCGTCGACCCCGTGAGGTCGCCGGCCGAGACCGGCACCTGCCGCTCCAGCAGCCGGCGGGCGGCCAGGTGCTCGGCGGGCCAGTTCAGCGTCTCCGCGGCGACCAGCCGGTCGCCGCGGAAGGCGTACGCCGCCAGCCGGTCGGGGGAGTCGCCCGGCACCACGCGCACCTCGTCGGTGTCCGTACGCAGCCCGGCGAT
Source organism: Streptomyces blattellae (assembly GCF_009709555.1). Taxonomy (GTDB): domain Bacteria; phylum Actinomycetota; class Actinomycetes; order Streptomycetales; family Streptomycetaceae; genus Streptomyces; species Streptomyces blattellae. The sequence continues at coordinate 33,496 of NZ_WJBG01000246.1, forward strand.
CTGCAGTTTGACGGCGCCCTGGTCGCTCCAGAACCACGGCAGGCTCCGGTACGGGGCCGCTGACCCCGCGATACGGCGGCCCACCAACGCCCCCTGGTCGGTGGCGTTCTGCACGGACTCCAGCCGCACCAGCCCGGCCGCGTGCGGGTGGGGATGGCGGGCACAGTCGCCGACGGCGGAGATCCGCGGGTCGGTGACCGAGCGGAGGTGCTCGTCGACGATCACGCCGTCGTCCACGGCCAGACCGGCGTCACGGGCCAGCTCGTCGCGCGGCGCGGCGCCGATGCCGTAGACGACGAGGTCCGCTGGGAGCACGCCACGGTCCGTGACGACCCTCTCGACCCGTCCGGCGCCCTCGACGGCCCGTACGCCCGTGCCGGTGAGGATCCGGACGCCGCTGTGTTCGTGCCGCTGTCGCAGGTGCTCCTGCAGTTGGGGGGAGACGGCCCGGCTCAGCAGCCGGCCGGCCAGTTCGAGCACCGTCACGCGTGCTCCGCCGGCCACGGCGACCTGGGCGAGTTCGAGGCCGATGAATCCTCCGCCCACCACGACCACGTCCCGGGCCGTCGTCAGCGCCCGGCCGATCGCCAGGGCGTCGTCGAGCGAGCGCAGCGCGTGTACGCCGTCCAGCCCGGCGCCGGGCACGGGCAGCCGGCGGTTGCGCGCGCCGGTCGCCAGGACCAGGTGGTCGTACGGGACACGGGTGCCCGTGCCGGTGACCACCGTGCGGGCGGCGGTGTCGAGGGCGGTCACGCGCTCGCCCAGCCGGAGTCCGATGGCGCGCTCCCGGTAGAAGGACTCGGGCACCAACTCGACGCGTGTGCCGTCGGGTTCGGTGTGGGCCTGCTTGGACAGCGGCGGTCGCTGGTACGGCAGATGGCGCTCATCGGCGAAGACGGTGACCGGTCCGTCGTACCCGGCGCCGCGCAGGGCCGAGACGACGCTGTATCCGGCCTGCCCGCCGCCGACGACGACCACGCCCGCGGCGGACGTCATACCTGCTCCTCGGGCACGTGGACGACCAGTCCGTCCAGGGCGTCGGACAGCCGGACCTGGCAGCTGAGCCGGCTGGTGGCACGGCGCTCGGCGGCGGTGAAGTCCAGCATCTCCTCCTCCACGCCGTTCGGCGGCCCCACCAGTGCGGTGTGCTGCTCGTCGACGTAGACGTGGCAGGTGGCGCAGGAGGCGTTGCCTCCGCACTCGGCGACGATGCCGTCGACGCCGTTCGAGACGGCCGCCTGCATGAGCGCCGTACCGGACTCGGCGGTGACCTTGCGCTCGGTGCCGTCGGGCAACTGGAAGATGACGATGGGCATGAAGTACTCCTGGTGGGGACGGCTCAGGTGCCTGCCGGCTCAGGCGGCTTGCCAGGTGACGTGCAGCGAGGTGAGCCCGCGGAACACCCAGCCCTCCATGTGGTCCTCCGTACCGTCGTCGAGGCGGAGGCCTTTGAGGCGGCTGAAGACGAGGGGCCAGGCGAGTCCGCTGACCTCGTGGCGCGCGACCCACGCGCCCATGCAGAAGTGGGGTCCGCCGCCGAAGGCGAGGTGCGGGCGGTGGGGCCGGTCGATGTCGAACTCGTCGGCCCGCTCGAAGACCGACTCGTCCCGGTTCCCCGAGGCGATCACCAGGGCGACCCGGCTCCCGGCGGGCAGGGCGACACCGGCGATCTCGTGGTCCTGGACCAGCTGGCGCGGATACATGCCGATCGGGGAGACCCAGCGGGCGGTTTCCTCGAAGACCCGCTTCCACAGCGAGGGATCTGCGAGGACGCGGTCCCGTACGTCGGGGCGGTTCAGCAGCGCCTGCGCGCCCACGCCGAAGACGTCACGGGGCTCGTTGACGCCTCCGCCGATGACGACCTTGACGTTGTTCTGGATCGCGGAGAGCGCCATGTCCGCGTGGACCATCGAGGAGATCACCGAGCCGTCGGGCTCGCGCCGGACCGCCCCGGCGATCTCCGCGACCGCCTCCTCGATGGCGTCGGTGGCCCGCTCGGCACGCAGCCAGACGTCGGGGTCGTCGGCGTAGTTGCCGTTGGCCGCCATCATCGCCCGCGACCACTCGGCGATGTCGTCGGCCGTGGCGTTGCGCAGACCGAGGACCAGGGCCAGGTTCGCCGCCGCCAGCGGTTCGGCGAAGTCGGCGACCAGATCGGCCTCGCCGCGCCCGGCGATGCGCTCCAGCAGGTCGTGGGCGTTCTTCTCGAAGGCGTCCGCCCACAGGTCGCGCACCTGGCGGGGCCGGGTGGGCGGCTCGGCGCCGGCGCGCAGCAGCCGGTGCTCCGCGCCGTCCTCGCGCAGCAGGTTCGGGCCGACGGTCCGCAGCAGCAGCGAGCCCTGCTCGCGGGAGCTGAACACCTCGGGCAGCTTCTCGGCGTGGACGATGTCGCCGTACCGGGTCAGCAGGTGCCGTCCGACGGACGGCACCCAGGCCAGCGGCGCGGTGCGGCGCAGTTCGGCGTAGGCGGGGTAGGGGTCCCGGCGCAGTTGGGCGAGGTCGAAGTCGACGACGGGTGCGCCGGGGGCCGCCGTGGTCGGGGTGCTCATGCCGTGCCCGCCGCGCCGATGAGGACGAAGAACAAGGTGGCGGGCTCGGCGCCGTTGTTGCGCCAGGCGTGCCGGGTGCCGTTCTGCACGACCAGATCACCGGGACCGAGGATCGCGGTCTCGCCGCCGTCGAGGTCGAGGACGATCTCTCCGCTCAGGACGACGCCGTAGTCCACGGTGGGCGTGGTGTGCATGCCCGGGTTGTCGGGCTCGAAGAGTTCCGCCAGACCGGGCGTGTTCTCCAGTTGCTCGGCGCCGGCGGCAACGGGGTCCCAGCCCGGGTCGGCGTAGACGCTGCCCGGCGGGAAGGTGACGGTCAGGGCGATCGTCTCGCCGGGGGCCGGGACGTAGGACTTCAGGGTCTGCGTCGGGTCGGCCGACGGGGTCGCGGGAGCCGCCGTGTTCCACACCAGGGAGCGGGCGAAGCCCGGGGTGTGGGTGTACTGGCGGGTGACGGGCGGCTCTCCGTCGCTGACGATCACGGGCTTGCCGCTGGCGCTGACACCGGTGACGACTCGACGGACCATGGTTCTCTCCCTTGAGAAGCACTGCTGAGAAGCACTGCTGAGAAGCACAACTGAGGAAATCAAGACGTTAGGGGTATGACAGTAAGAGTCCTGACGACTTTGCGGTTGTCGTGACCCGAAGCGGACTGCGTCCGCGGGCGGTTCGCTATGAGTGGTGGCGTATGGGCGGTCAGTCTGCGGCCGGAGTGTCCTGATTGACCAGGGTTCGCAGCAGGTGAACCAGCTCACTCAGCTGGTCGTCGCGCAGGACCGCCGTCCAGGCCCGCTCGCGCTTCGTCTGGGCCGCGATGGCCTTGCGCAGCGTCTGGGTGCCCTCGTCGGTGAGCTCGACGACCAGCTGGCGACGGTCGGTCTCGTCCCGCTCGCGAGTGACCAGCCCCCGGCTCTCCAGGGTCGCCAGCGCGCTGGAGATGCTGGCACGGGTGGAGCCCGAGACCCGGCCGATGTCCTGCTGGCCGATCGGGCCGTAGACCCACAGGGCGTTCAGGATCCTGAAGCCCGCCCAGGTCAGGCCGAGCGGCCGGTGGACGTGCTTCTCGAAGTCCTTGGTCAGCCGGGCTTCGAGGCGGGTGAGGTCGGTGACCATCTCGATCGCGTCGAGGTCCCGGGGCTCGGTCGTCCCCAGCTCGCGATGCTGGTGGCGCAGCAGCTCCGAGAACTCCCGGGTCCGGCTCGCGCCGGCGGTCCCCGTCTCGCGCACGGTGTCCGTCACGATCTCCCGCCCTTTCTGCTCCGACCGCACCGCTGTCAGCCGGCGACGATCGGGTTGACCATGGTCCCGACGCCCGTGACCTCGGTCCGCAGGACCTTACCCTCGGTCAGGTACAGCCGGGGCGTGCGGCGGACACCGCAGCCCGCCGGAGTGCCCGTGAAGATCATGTCGCCGGGCTCGAACGTCACCCGCTTCGACAGCCAGGCGATCAGCTCGGGCACGCTGAAGATGAGGTCCGAGGTCCGGCCCCGCTGCACCTCCAGGTCGTCGACCCAGCCGGCCACCTCGATGTCGTCCGGGTCCTCGAACTCGTCGACCGTCACCAGGTACGGGCCGACCGGGCTGAAGGTGTCGTACGACTTCGGCAGCGTGAACTGGTTGATCGGCTTGCGCCACTGCTCCTTGCGGTCGCTGATGTCCTGACCCGCGGTGACACCCGCGACGTAGGACCAGGCGTCGGCCTCGGAGATGTTCTTGCCGGTCTTCCCCATCACCACCACGAGCTCGGCCTCGAAGTCGACCTTGTCGTACTGCGGCTCCACCACGACCGCGTCGTACGGGCCGACCACGGACGAGGCGAACTTGGCGAACACCGACGGCTCGTCCGGAACGGGCAGGTTGGACTCCTCGGCGTGCGCACGGTAGTTCAGGGCCACGCCGATCGCCTTGTACGGCTTGGCGACCCGGCCCAGGTCACGCGGCTCGAACGGCTTCCAGTCCGCGTCCGCGGCCCGCTCGGCGAGGGTGCGCAGCTCGTCGTGGAGGGAGAGGTCGGACAGCACCTCCAGGCGCGGCTCGATCGCTCCCTTGCCGGCGTCCGCGACGTCCAGGGCACGGTCGTCGCGCACGACGACGGGGCGGCCGGCGAGGTTGGCGAGCTTCATGCGGCTTCATCCTTCTTCTGGTCGACGGGCCGGGGCAGGTCGAGCGCGAGACCGCCCTCGACCTGGACCCCGAGGGTGTTGATGACGGTGGCGATGGTGAGGTACTGGCCGACCGTGTAGAGCACGTCGATGACCTGCTCGGTGCCGAGGTGGGACGTCAGCCGGTCCCACAGCTCGTCGTCGACGCCCTGGCGGTCCAGGAGCGAGTCGGTGGCGGCGAGCAGTACGCGGTCGAGCTCGTCGAGGCCGTCCCAGTCGCCTGCCGCGGCGGCGAGGATCGTGTCGTCGGTGAGTCCGGCCCGGCGGGCGATCCGGACGTGCTGGTCCCACTCGTACGCGGCCTGTGCCCGAGCGGCGATCCGCAGGATCATCAGCTCGCGGGACGCCAGCGGCAGGGTGTTCTTCCCCAGCACGTGGTTGCCGAAGACGAGGAAGCGGCGCAGCGCGTCCTCGTGGTGGGCCAGGGTCGCCCAGATCGTGTAGATCCGGCCGTCCTGATCGCGGTACGGCGCCAGCGACGCCAGCGTCTTCTCGTGCAGCGCGCTCTCGTCGACGGGCTGCAGGCGGGCCTTCTCGGGCACCTCTCCCGGCATCGGGGACCTCCTCGGCTCGATGGCGTCAACGTATTCGTATGACCCTTGACCGTCAAGGGTCTAACAAATATTGTTCTCGCCATGACGATCCAGAGCCTTGGGTACGTGGGCATCGGTGCGCCCGACCCGGACGCATGGGCGGAATACGCCCGCACAGTGATAGGCCTCAGCGTCGAGAGCGTCGAGCCGGGAACGGCAGCCGATGGCGGCTGTGCCGCGGGCGGCGACTTCGCGCGTTACCGCCTGCGCATGGACCAGCACCCGTTCCGCATGTGGCTGACCGAGGCGGAGACCGGCGGCGTGACGGTCATCGGCTGGGAGGTCCGCGACCCCGCGGCGATCGACGAGATGACCGTGCGCCTGAAGGAGGCCGGCGTCGACGTCACCGCGGGCACGGACGAGGAGTGCCGCGACCGCCAGGTGACCCGCATGGTCCACTTCACCGGCCCGCTCGGCATCCGCACCGAACTGTTCTGCGGCCGCCGCCTCGCCCCGAGCCAGTTCGTCTCACCGCTGGGCGTCGACTTCGTGACCGGCGAGCAGGGCCTGGGGCACGTGGTGATGAAGACGCCCCGCGTGCAGGAGGCGGTCGACTTCTACTGCGAGGTGCTGGGATTCCGGCTCAGCGACACCGCGGACTACCCGTGGGGCACCTTCTACTTCCTCGGCTGCAACCCCCGCCACCACAGCATCGCCTTCATCCGCTCGTACAAGAACGAGGGCACCCACCACATCCTGTGCGAGGTGACCAGCCCGGAGGAGGTGGGCCGCGCCCTGGACCGCACGCGCCAGCATGACGTCAAGCTCATGGCGACGCTCGGCAAGCACGCCAACGACGGGATGTTCTCCTTCTACATGACCTCACCGGCCGGCTTCGGCATCGAGATCGGCGCGGGCGGCGTGCAGGTCGACGAGAGCACCTGGGTCAGCCGCACCTACACCGCCGACATCTGGGGCCACCACCCGGTGGACTGACCGCCCCGGCCTTCCCTGCCCGCCTTTGACGAAAGCAGCCGTATCCCATGCAGCCGTATCCCATGCTCCAGAGCTATCTGCAGGACACCTGGGTCACCCCTACGGCCACGCACGCGTCGGCGGTCGCCGTACGCGACGCGGTCACCGGCGAGACGGTCTGCCACGTCTCCTCCGAAGGGCTCGACGTCGCGGGGGCGTTCGACCACGGTCGGCGCGTCGTCGGCCCCGCCCTGCGCGCCCTCACCTTCCACCGGCGAGCCGACCTCCTGGACGCGACCGCCGCCGCCGTACGCGCCCGCCGAGAGGAGCTCTACGCCCTGTCCACGCGCGCCGGAGCCACCCTGAACGACGCCAGGTACGACATCGACGGCGGCATCCGCGTCCTTCGCGACTACGCCGCCCGCGCCCGGGCCGAACTCCCGGACGTGCCGCACCTGGTGGAGGGCACAGCCGAGCGTCTCGCGCGCGGCGAGGACTTTCTCGGCGTCCACCTGGTCGCGCCCGCTCCGGGCCTGATGCTCCAGGTGAACGCCTTCAACTTCCCCGTCTGGGCCCCGCTGGAGAAGCTCGCCCAGGCCGTCCTCGCCGGACTGCCCAGCGTGGTGAAACCGGCCACGCCCACCGCGTATCTCACCGAACACCTCGTCCGGATCGTCACCGAGGCCGGGATCCTGCCGCCCGGCACTCTCCAGATGGTCGTCGGCTCGGTGCGCTCGGCGCTCGACCTGCTCCGGGAACAGGACGTGCTCTCCTTCACCGGCTCGGCCGTCACCGCCGCGAGCCTGCGCACGCACCCGAACCTGGTGGCCCGCTCGGTACGGTTCAACGCGGAGGCGGACTCCGTCAACGCCATCGTCCTCGCGCCGGATGTCCAGCCGGGGTCCCCGCTGTTCGAGGCGTTCGTACGCGAGGTCGTGAGCGAGATGACCGTCAAGGCGGGCCAGAAGTGCACCGCCATCCGCCGCATCCTCGTCCCGCGCGCACACGAGGCCGCCGCCCTCGACGCGATCTCGGCCGAGTTGGCGGGGGTGACCATCGGCAACCCCGCCTCGGAGGGCGTCCGCATGGGGGCCGTCGTCAGCCTCGACCAGCGCGACGACGTACGGCAGGCGGTGCGCAGGATCGCAGAGTCGGGCCGCCTCGTGCACGGCGACCCCGACAAGGTGCGCGTGGTCGACGCCGACGCGGAACGCGGCGCCTTCCTGGACACCCTGCTCGTCTCCGCGGATCCGGATGCCGCCGCGCCGCACGAGGTCGAGCCGTTCGGACCGGCCGCGACCGTGCTGGCGTACCGCGACACGGCCCATGCCCTCGACCTGGTGGCACGCGGCCGGGGCAGCCTGGTCGCCTCCGCGGTCGGCGACGACCTCGCCTGGACATCCCTGTTCGTCCGGGAGTCGGCCCCTTGGCACGGGCGGCTGCACCTGATGGACTCGGCGAACATGACGCAGACCACCGGGCACGGATCGCCGCTTCCCGCACTGCGCCACGGTGGCCCCGGCCGGGCCGGCGGGGGCTCGGAGATGGCGGGCGTGCGCGGTGTCCTGGACCTGATGCAGCGCACGGCACTCCAGGCATCGCCGAGGCTGCTGGACTCCCTCCGTGCGACACACACGCGCTCGTCGGCTGACCCCGTGTGACCGCAATGCGGACGCAGCACCTGCGCTTGATGGCGCACCTGCGCTCGTACGACCGCCTCGGTCGGCTCCCGCAGGACTGTCGACGCGACCGAGTGGTCGGCGCCGATGACGAGGGCGAGCCCCCCGTATGCCCGTGGCGGTGACGTAGACCGGCGGAGCCTCTTGCGCGCCGCTGATGATGTCGGATCCCTCGGCGGCGCGGCGGAATTCGGAGAACCCGTCGATACTCTGGATGGCCCCGATGGTGGCGCCGAGGCGTTGTCGCATGCGTCGCACGTCGGTCGCGATCGACATGACGGGTAGCGGGGCGCCACCGCGGAGACCTTGACCGAGCGGGGCCAGGTCCAGCGGTCCTGCCGGCGCGATGCCGTCGCCGACTCGCTGTACCGGTCGGCGAGGTCGACGTGGCCTGCCGCGGCGAGGCGGTCGAGCCATTGCGCTTCGTCGTCCGTGAGCGCGTTACTGGCCAGCACCGCCAGGCCCTGTTCCAGGATGAGCGCCGCGTCCATCGTGACCTCGCGGGTCTGGGCCCACGCGGCGCGGTAAACAGGAGGCCGCCGCCGCCCAGTTGCCGTGGGCGCCCTCCCACTCGGCCAGCCACGTCGCGGAGATGATGGCCAAGGGAGTGTCTACGCCCACGGCATCGGCGAGCGCCTCCTGCGTGAGCGCCATAGCCTCCGTCATGTACGGGCCGGCCTTCATGCCCAGGTTTCGCGCGAGGTTGTAGCGCACCATCGCGTGGTGTCCGGGGAGGGAGACGCTGTCCGCGAGCGCCTCCCGTAGAAGCGTGAAAGACTCCTCGTCCCGGTCGTGGTCGCCGCCGGTCCCAGCTTGGACGAAGAGAATCGTACCGAGGAGCGCGGTGACGACGAGGTGTGGCACGGAGCCTCGCCGAGTGAGCAGGCGTGCCGCACGCAGCGCGGCGATGGCCGAATCCATCGTCGCGGATCAGGACGTGGCCGCTGCGAGTGCCGCGATGCCGCTGCCCACCGGATACGCCTCCGCCGTCAGGCAACTCCTCGCGCTCGCCTGTGGGTCGGGGACCCTCGCCTGTGGGTCGGGGACGGTCCCCGTGGTCGGGGACCTCGCACCCCACCGTTTCCTGCGAAGCTGGCTGTTGTCAGTGGGCCGCCGGTCACCAGCCTGAGCCGGAGGGCCCGCGAATCCGCCTGGTGGCACAGTCGGGACGACGGCCCGGTCGGTGAACCGTCACCGACCGGGCCGTGCTCACCGTGGATTCACGCGGACTGCTGGCCGCCGCGCCACGGCGGGGCCGCCGTCCGGTGGCCGTGGTCCCACACGTGGGCGGCCTTGTCGGTCTGTCGGCGCAGCCGGTCCTGGAGCTGGTCGACGAGCTCCGTGCCCGTGGCCTCCTCAGCGAGGACGACGACCTGCCGGTTGCCGACGTGCAGTTCGGCTGTCGCCGACCAGGGGCGGTCCGCGTGGTGAGCGGCCGCTCGTGCGATCCGCACCTCGCCGGAGACGTCGGGCAGTCCCGGTCGGCCCACAACAGCGTCGATCTTCGTACGCGCGTACTCCAGGGTCTGCTCGTCCACCGGGCCGTCTGTCCGCAGCCGCACTGTGGGCGCTGCGTCCTGCGTGCTGTCGTTCGTCATTACTCGTTCCTCCTCAGGACGAAAGGGATCGGCACGGTTCAGGCGGTGGTGTCGGGCAGCCACAGGTCGGGGCCGAAGACCTCGTAGCGGATGCGCTGTGACGGAACGCCGGCGCGCAGCAGCTGGGCGCGGGCCTCGCGCATGAACGGCAGCGGGCCGCACAGGAACACCGTGGCGTTCTCGGGGATTCTGATGCCGTAGAGGTCCATCAGGCCCTCGTGAGCGTCGGGTTCCTCCGGGCCGGGGCGCTCGTACCAGAAGACCGTGCGGGCGTTGGGCAGTTGCCGAACCAGCTCGCTCGTCTCGGTGCGCAGGGCGTGCTCGGCGGGGGAGCGGTCGGCGTGCAGGACCAGCACCGGGCGGGCCGCGCCGAGGGCGGTGAGATGGGCCAGGATGCTGGTCATGGGGGTGCCGCCGATGCCTGCAGAGATCAGGACGACGGGAGTGCCGGCGTCGGCCGGGCCGTCGAGGAAGACGTCTCCGAACGGGGCGGACAGTGTCAGTTCGTCGCCGTCGTGGACCTGTTCGTGCAGAAGGTTGGAGACCTCGCCGTCCGGCGCGTCGGCCGTGCCGGCGACCCGCTTGACGGTGATCCGCCGCAGTTCCCCGCCCGGGTCGGACGACAGGCTGTACTGGCGCAACTGGTGTACCCCGTCGGCCATGAGAACCCGTACGCTCACGTATTGGCCGGCCCGCGCCGACGGGGCCGGTTCGCCGTCGGCCGGGCGGAGCACGAAGGACACCACGTCCGGTGTCTCGGTGCGGCGCTCGACGACCGTCCACTGCCGCCACACCTTGCCGGGCTCAACGCCCGCGTCCTGGTACAGGCGGGCCTCACGGCCGATCAGGGCGCCGGCCATCAGCCAGTACACCTCGTCCCAGGCGGCGGCGACCTCTGGGGTGACCGCGTCGCCGAGGACGTCGGCTATCGCGCCGAACAGGTACTTGTGGACGATCGTGTACTGGTCGTCGGTGACGCCGACGGCGGCGTGTTTGTGCGCGATCCGGTCCAGCAACGCGTCCGGGCGGGTGTCCGGATCGTCGAGCAGCGCTGTCGCGAATCCGGCGATCGAGCCGGCCAGCGCGCGGCGCTGGGCTCCGCTGGCCTGGTTGCCGCGGTTGAACATCCCGTCGAGGAGTTCCGGCCGGTCGCGGAACATCGCGCCGTAGAAGCGCGTGGTGATCTCGTCGAGCGCGCCGGCCACGGCAGGCAGCGTGGCGCGGATGACGGCGGCGGATTCTGCGGACAGCATGAAGACTCCCAGGCAGGTGGGTGAGGTGGGACAGTTGCCGCAACCCAAAGGGCGACCGTCTTCTGTGTAGCAGGCACCGGACCGCGTTTCGGCGGCGCTGAGCGAGGAGGGGCCGAACGGCCCCACCGATTCAGGCACAGCGGCCCCATGGGTCCCACCCGGGCCAGGGCCGGATGGTGCGGGGACGACCTCCCGTCGGCCCTGTCCGTTTCCGTTGTCGGAGGCGTCCGACAACGATGGCGTTCGCAGTCGCCCCACAAGAAACGTGTGGCGGAGTTCGGATCGCTCGGTGGCCTACTGGTCGCGGTGCCACTCCCGGTACGCGGCCACGGCCGTCGGCAGAGTGGGGAAGATCCGCTCGGTGCCGACCGTGTCCGCGAGGCCGTACGCCGTCAGGTCGTCCAGCAGGTCCTGCTTGACGCGGGCGAGGGCGAAGACGAGGCCGCGGTCGGTGAGTTCGCGGCGGAGTTCGTCGACGGCGTCCAGGGCGGTGATGTCGACCTCGACGTGGGCCTCGGTGTTGAGGACGAACCATTGGGCCGGGCTGGACTGTTCGTCGACCGCCAAACTCCGGCAGGCGCAGGCGCAGGCGCAGGCGCAGGCGCAGGTCCAGGTCCAGGTCCAGGTCCAGGTCCAGGTCCAGGTCTAGGTCCAGGTCTAGGTCCCGGGCCGTTCCGGTGCTGGTCGGGATGATGTTCACGGCGGCGGTGCGGCCACGGCGCAGGTCCTTGTGAGGGCCGTCGAGGACGACCTGGTCGTTGGTGCAGCCGTGTCCGGGTCGTACCGTGTCCTTGTTTGCGCCCATGACGACGGTGGCGTCAACTCCCTTGCCCGGCACGGACAGCAGCACCTTGCGGGCCCCGCCCTTCAGGTGCAGCCCGGCGTCCTCGCGGTTGTGGAAGCGTCCGGTGGACTCAATGACGACGTCCACGCTGAGGCCGGCCCGGTCCAGGGCGGCGGGATCGCGTTCGGCGGTCCCGGCGATGCGGTGGCCGTCGTATATCGCCAGTCGCGGGAATCGGACCGTCAGATGGCGGGACCGGTCCTTCCCTGTCGCAGATCATGCGCGTTTCCGGGCCCGAACGGCCCTTTCCGCTCCGACGTTTCCGCATTCCGACGCGTACCGGTTTCGACCGTCTGCCCCGCGTCGGCTGGTGCCGAACGCCAAGGGGGAGGCCGGACGGGCCTCAACTATGAGGACCATGCCGTGCGAGTCGGGACCATCGGCCCCTGGAACCGCGGCCGCGTGGTCGGGACGCTCGGGACCAGGGCCGGCGCCATCGTCCGCGGCCCGCTGGTCTCGTATACCGGAGGTGTCTTTCCATGATTCGCCCCATAACTGTCGGCCTCGACGGATCTCCCGAAAGCCTGGCCGCCGCCGACTGGGCCGCGCGCGAGGCGCTGCGCCGTGCCGTGCCCCTGCATCTGGTGCATGCCTCGATCTGGCAGCCGCACGACGTACCCGCCGCTCAGGACCTGGACACGCAGAAGCACTGGGCTCTGCGCGTTCTGCGGGAGGCCGAGGAAGAACTGCGCGGCAGGTATCCGGAGCTGGTGGTCAGCACAGAGCAGATATCCGACACCGCAGCCGAGGTACTGCTGGGGCAGGCGGAGAAGGCGCAGATGCTGGTGCTCGGCTCCAGCGGTCACGGCGCCATTGCCGGGTTCCTGCTCGGCTCCGTCGGGCAGCAGGTGCTCGCACGGGCGAACAGCCCGGTGGTCATGGTGCGGGCGAACACCTCCTCGTCCGCCGGGCACGACGGTGGAGAGGTCGTGGTCGGGCTCGACGACCTGGGCGACCCGGCCGCGCCCCTGCTGGAATTCGCCTTCGCCTCGGCCGCCGCCCGCGGGACCGCACTGCGCGCTGTGCACGCGCCGAACCTGCCGCCGCTGTACGGACACGGCCCGGTAGTGGGGCAGCTGGCCAGCCAGGAAGGCGGCATCACCGGGCAGGCGAAGAAGGCACTGGCCGACACTCTCACGCCGTGGCGCGAAAAGTACCCGCAGGTCCCGGTCGCCCACACCGTCGAACTCGCGCGCCCGTCCGGAGTCGTACTGCGCGCAGCCGCGTCGGCCGGACTCGTCGTGGTCGGCCGCCGCACGCACCGTCCGGCGCTCGGTATGCGCATCGGACCGGTGGCCCACGCCGTGCTGCACCACACCGCCGCCCCGGTCGCCGTCGTGCCTCACGACTGAGGGGCTGGGTGCCGCCTGGCTTTGGGGCCGGGTGGCCCCATCGTGAGGACATCCGGTACCTGCCGCCGCAACGCGGACCGGCCGACCCTTGAACCGCACCGACGAGACAGACCCGAGGAGCATCAAATGAAGGCAGCAGTCGTCCGGTCCTTCGGCGAGCCGCTGGTGATCGAGGAGCGGCCGGACCCGGAGCCCGGCCCCGGTCAGGTACGCATCCGCTTGGAGGCGTCCGGGCTGTGCCACACCGACATCCACGCGGCGCACGGTGACTGGCCGGTCAAGCCCACCCCGCCGTTCGTCCCCGGTCACGAGGGTGTCGGCATCGTCGAGGCGCTCGGCGAACGGGTGACGCACCTGGCGGTCGGGCAGCGGGTGGCGGTGCCCTGGCTGGGCTGGGCCTGCGGGCGGTGCGAGCACTGCCTGTCGGGCTGGGAGACGCTGTGCGAGAAGCAGCAGAACACCGGCTACAGCGTGGACGGCGGCTACGCCGAGAAGATGCTTGCTCCGGCCGACTTCGCCGCTCCGGTCCCCGAGACCATCGACCCGCGTGACGCCGCTCCGCTGACCTGCGCCGGTGTCACCACGTACAAGGCGCTGAAGGTCGCGGGCGTCGCTCCGGCCCAGCTGGTGGCGATCTCCGGCATCGGCGGTCTCGGGCACCTGGCCGTGCAGTACGCGAAGATCGCCGGGGCCACGGTAGCCGCGATCGACGTCACCGACGACAAGCTCGACCTCGCCCGGGAGCTCGGCGCCGACATCCTCATCGACGCCCGCAAGGAGGATCCGGCCGAGGTGCTCAAGCAGCACGGCGGCGCGCACGCGGCGCTCGCGCTGGCCGTCAACGAGCAGGCGTTCGCCTCCGTCTACGGCGGGCTGCGGCGCGGCGGCAAGCTGGTCATGGTCGCCCTGCCCGCGGGCGGAACCATCAGCGTGCCGATCTTCGACACCGTGGTGAACGGCACCTCCGTCATCGGCTCCATCGTCGGCACCCGCCAGGACCTGGACGAGGTCTTCAAACTGCACGCCGCCGGACGCACCAAGGTGATCTACGAGACCCGGCCGCTGGAGACTGTCAACGAGTCCATCGCCGAAGTCCTGGACGGGCGGATCAAGGCACGCATCGTCTTCGAGATGTGACCCGCCCAACCCGCCGCCGACCGGGCGTCAACCGGGGCCAGCGCCCGGTCGGCGACCCGGCCCAGGCAACCCCGTCCCCCGTTATGTTCTTCGCGGTCCTGCAAGAGGGCCGCTGGCCTCCGGGCCCGGACGAAGGTGCGGCCACAGAGCGGCGGAACGCAGGACACGCCTGACGAGCCGCTCCTCGCGGCCATCATCTATGTCCTGGTCAGCAGATGCGCCTGGCGCCAACTGCCGCCCTGCTTCGGGATATCGAAGTCGACCGTCCACCGCCGGTTCCTGATCTGGTCGAGAGCCGGTGTCTGGGGACGCGCCTCCACGAAGCCGTGCTGCACCGCCTCGACGACGCCGGCCTCATCGACGTCACCCGCGTCGTGCTCGGCACCGCCCACGTCGGGCTGAAAAAGAGGGGCGGACACACAGGTCCGAGTCCCGTGGACCGGGGCAAGCCGGGCTCCAAGACGCACACCCTGTCGGACGTGAACGGGGCTGGGCTACCCCTTCTCGTCGGCATCTCAGCCGGCAACACCCATGACAGTGAAGGGCTGAAGCCCATGGTGGCGGGTCACCAAACGAGACACGACCCTGATCGAGTCAAGCGAACGACTAGAGCGGCGCCGCCGGGTCATCGAGCGCACCATGTCCTGCTGTCCTGCTGTCCTGCTGTCCTGCTGTCCTGGCTGTCCGGCTACCGCCGGCTCAGCGCTCGCCGCGAACGCAATCCCCGCAACTACCTGGCTTTCCTCAGACTTGCCGCCGCTCTGTGCTGCTACAAGCGACTCGTCCGCCTCACCACATAGGACACGGTCTCAGCGATTGTCTCACGTGGCAGGTTTCGCGAGCTTCTTGTAACAGGTGTCAGGGCGGCGGCCTTGGCCGGGCCTCGGCTCTGCCAGTCGTTGCGGACCATGTACGGGATCTTGAGACCACGAGCAGCCCATGGCAGGCTCGGGCCGCATGATCGACGAATTCGCGAAGGGCAACCTGCACGGGAGACTGCGGCGGGACCGCAAGGCGCTGCTCTGGAAACTCGACGGCTTGTCCGAATACGACGCCCGCCGACCTTTGACAGTGACCGGGACCAACCTCCTCGGCCTGGTCAAACACGTGGCCACCGTCGAGGCCAGGTACTTCGGCGAGGTCTTCGACCGCCCCTCCCCGGAACCGCTGCCCCGGTGGCAGGACTCCAACGGCAGCGATCTGTGGGCGACCGAGGACGAGACCTGCGACCAGATCGTCGAGTTCTACCGGCGCACGTGGGAACACTCGGACGCGACGATCAACGAGCTTCCCCTCGACGCCCCCGGCCATGTGCCGTGGTGGCCGGAGCCTTATGCCGACACGAACCTGTTCGCCATCGTCGTCCATGTCCTCGGCGAGTCCATCCGGCATGCCGGGCACGCCGATATCCTGCGCGAGGGCCTCGACGGCCGGACCGGGCTGCGCGTCGAACACGAGCAGCCGATCGACGAGGAAGCCCGTGCAGCCTACTGCGCGAAGATCGAGCAGGCCGCCAGGTTGGCCGCGCCAATCAAGGCTTAGAGGGTGTCTCACGTGACTTGATGTTCCTGCGGCATGAGCCGGTTGTGGGTGCTGATCTATCGAAACGTCTGGTTCCTGGTGAACTCTGGGCGCTGGCCGCCCCGTTGCTGCCGTCGTTCGGTGCTCGTCCGCAAGGTGGTGGGACCGCTCCGTGTGACGAGCGGGCCGTGTTCACGGCAGTGATGTACGCGCTGACCAGCGGCTGTGCCTGGCGGCATCTGCCGCCGGCGTTCGGCACGTCGCCCGCCACCGCGCATCGCCGCCTTCACGGTAAGGACCGAGGCCGGCCTGTGGCGTCGGCCGCGCCGCGCGGTGCTGGACGGACTCGGGGCCCAAGGTGAGGTGGCCTGGACCTCGGCGATCGTCGACGCGGCCTCCGTTCGCGCCCAAAGGGGGGATCGCGGACCGGGCCGAACCCGGTTTATCGCGGCAGGAAGGGCAGCAAGCTGCGCGTGCTGTCCGATGCCCAGGGCATCTTGACTCGCCGTCGCCGTGTCCGGCGCGAACATGCACGACAGCCTCGCGCTCAAGCCGCTCAAGCCGCTCACCCGCGGCATACCGCCGTCCGGTCCCGCCGGGGACCACGGCGGAGCCGACCCGTCGAACTCCGCGTGGACAAGGCGTACTTCTCCGCTGAACACCTGGCCCGGCTGCGCGAGCGCGGTCTCGTCGCGCGCATCGCGCGGCCCGGCATCGAGTCCGGCGAACGCCTAGGTCGGCACCGCTGGAAGATCGAGCGGTCGATCGCTTGGCTCGTCGGCTACCGCCGCCCCACCGTCCGATACGAACGAAAGGGCTCGCACTTCCTCGCCTTCCTCGGCCTGGCCGCCGCCCTGAACCTGCTGTCGGGAGTAAGGCCGAATTTCGTCTCGCGCCCCAGAACCGCCCGGGCGCGGGCGCCTGACGGACATATGCCCAGGTCAGGCGCCCTTTTTCTACGCCTAGTAGAAGCCCAGCTTCTGCGGCGCGTACGACACCAGCAGGTTCTTCGTCTGCTGGTAGTGCTCCAGCATCATCTTGTGCGTCTCACGGCCGATCCCGGACTGCTTGTACCCACCGAACGCCGCGTGTGCCGGGTAGGCGTGGTAGCAGTTCGTCCAGACGCGGCCCGCCTGGATCGCGCGGCCGGCCCGGTAGGCGGTGTTGATGTCGCGGGTCCACACCCCGGCGCCGAGGCCGTACAGGGTGTCGTTGGCGATCTTGATCGCGTCGTCGAAGTCGTCGAAGGACGTCACGGACACGACCGGTCCGAAGATCTCCTCCTGGAAGATCCGCATGCGGTTGCCGCCCTCGAAGATGGTCGGCTGGACGTAGTAGCCACCTTTCAACTCGCCGTCGTGCTCGACGCGTTCGCCGCCCGTGAGGATCCTCGCGCCCTCTTGGCGGCCGATGTCCAGGTAGGAGAGGATCTTCTCCAACTGGTCGTTGGAGGCCTGCGCGCCGATCATCGTGTCGGTGTCGAGGGGATGGCCCGCCGTGATCTGCTCGGTACGGGCGACGGCCGCCTCCAGGAACTCGGCGTAGTGACCGCGCTGGACGAGCGCCCGGGACGGGCAGGTGCACACCTCGCCCTGGTTGAGCGCGAACATCGTGAAACCTTCGAGTGCCTTGTCGCGGAAGTCGTCGTCGTGCGCCCATACATCGTCGAAGAAGATGTTCGGCGACTTGCCGCCGAGTTCCAGCGTGACCGGCTTGATGTTCTCGGAGGCGTACTGCATGATCAGCCGCCCCGTCGTCGTCTCACCCGTGAACGCCACCTTCGCCACCCGCGGGCTCGACGCGAGCGGCTTGCCCGCCTCCGCGCCGAAGCCGTTGACGATGTTCACCACACCCGGCGGCAGCAGGTCCGCGATCAGGCTCATCCAGTAGTGGATGGACGCCGGAGTCTGCTCGGCGGGCTTGATGACGACCGCGTTGCCCGCAGCGAGGGCGGGCGCGAGCTTCCAAGTCGCCATCAGGAGAGGGAAGTTCCACGGGATGATCTGTGCGACGACGCCCAGCGGTTCGTGGAAGTGGTACGCCACCGTGTCGTCGTCGAGCTCGCCCAGCGAGCCCTCCCGGGAGCGGATCGCGCCCGCGAAGTAGCGGAAGTGGTCGATGGCCAGCGGGATGTCCGCGGCGAGGGTCTCCCGGACCGGTTTGCCGTTCTCCCAGCTCTCGGCGACCGCCAGCGGCTCCAGGTGCGCGGCCATCCGGTCGGCGATCTTGAGCAGGATGTCGGACCGCTCGGTCGTCGAGGTGCGGCCCCAGGTCGGGGCGACCGCGTGCGCCGCGTCGAGTGCCCGCTCCACGTCCTCCGCGGTGCCGCGCGCGACCTCCGTGAACGGCTGCCCGTTCACCGGCGACGGGTTCTCGAAGTACTGCCCGCGGATCGGCGGCACCCATTCGCCGCCGATGAAGTGGTCGTAGCGCGCCTGGTAGGAGACGATCGCGCCCTGTGTGCCGGGCGCCGCGTAACGGGTCATGGTGCTCTGCCTCCCGGAGCTGCGCTGCCCGCCGTTGGGCAGCTCTCGGCGCGAGGCTAGGGACGGGGACGTTGCGAGTAGGTTGCGTGGACGACGCCGCTCCTACCCTCCTTGGACGTGCTGATGTGAGCAGGCCACGAGTGACGGTCGGTCAGCGGGTCACCCAGCGCGTCCGGTCGGCGCGTGGCCAGCCGGTCGGCGCCGACAGCTCCGACTCCAGCGTGGCCAACCGCGCGCGGACTGCGGCGGTCGGGCGCACGGCGGCCAGTGCGCGCCAGACGTCGACGTCGTCCTCGCCCCACGGCGCGTGCGCCCAGCCGGCCAGCAGGTCGGGGTCGCCGCGGGCGATCAGCGCCGTCCGCAGGCCGGCGGCCAGGCGGTGCCTCAGCCGCACCACCGCCGGTGCCTGCGAGGCGGGCAGCAGCGGGCCGGTGTACGCCGTCACCGCCGCCGTGACCGCACCGGTCTCCAGGCGTCGCTCGACGGCGGCGGCATCGGACTCGACCGACGAGGTCAGCCGGTAGGGCCGTGAGGCCAGCAGCCCAGGGCCGAGAATTCTGCGCAGCCGGGCCAGTTCGGCGCGCAGGGTCACCGGTGTCACCGACTCGTCCTCGTACAGCGCGCAGAGCAGCTCGTCGCCGGTCAGCCCTTCCGGGTGGCGGGCCAGCAGCACCAGGATCTCGCTGTGCCGACGGCTGAGCCGGAGCCGGCGGCCTCCCGAGACGAGCAGTGCCTCGTCCCGGCCCAGCGCGGTCAGCTCGGGCGTGTCGGCGGTCGGCTGCCCCTCGGCGAGCAGGGCCAGCTGGGACTCGGCGGCCCGGGCGACCGCCTGGACGAAGCCCAGGCTGTGCGGATGCGCCAGCCCATCGCCGCCGGTGATGTCCACGGCGCCCAGCACTCGCCCGGTGCGCGGATCGTGCACCGGAGCTGCCGCGCAGGTCCAGGGCTGCACCCGCCGGATGAAGTGCTCGGCGGCGAAGACCTGCACCGGACGGTCGACGGCGACAGCCGTGCCGGGCGCGTTCGTGCCGACCGCGGTCTCCGCCCAGCGCGCGCCGGGCACGAAGTTCATCCGGTCGGCCCGTCGACGGGTCGTCGGATGGCCCTCGACCCACAGCAGCCTGCCGTGAGCGTCGCACACCGCGAGCAGATGCTCGCCGTCGGTCGCGAACGTGCCCATGAGCTCCCGGAACAGCGGCATCACCCGGGCCAGCGGATGCTCGGCGCGATAGGCACCGAGGTCACCGTCCGCTAGCTCCACCCTCGCCGTGCCGTCGGGGCCGACCCCCGCCCGCACGGAACGCCGCCATGAGTCGGCCACCACCGCACGCACGGGCCGCGGCACCGTGCCCGCCTCGGTGAACGTCTCATACGCGCGACGCAGCATCCGCACACGCTCGGCAGGGTCGGCCCCCGGTTCCAGGGCCACCCATGGATCGGTCAACTCGGCCTCCCCGGACGGCGATGCGGCTGGGGACATCGTCACTCCGGGTGCGCGCGCGGACAACCACTTCGACCGGGGCGGCCCGAACGAGGGGCGTGGTTACCCGTCAGGCTCATTCGACCCGTCCCCGGTCGTGCGGTCGACCGGTCTCAGGTCAGGCTTCGGATGGCGGTTTCAGGTAGGCCCCGGCGGCCAGTCTCAGGGCAGGGCCCGGATGGTCAGTTTCTGGGCAGGGCCTGGGTGGCTGGTTTCAGGGCAGGGCTCGGCCGACCGGTCTCCAGGTCAGGCCCGATCGACCGGTCTCCAGGTCAGGCCCGATCGACCAGTCTCAGATAGCGAGCCCAGTCCCAGTTCGGTCCGGGATCGGTGTGGTCCGTGCCCGGCACCTCGTGGTGCCCGATGATGTGCGCGCGGTCCCTCGGGATGCCGTGTCTGGTGCAGATCGCCGCGGTGACTGCGGCCGACTCCTCGTACATCACGTCGGTGAAGTAGCCGGGCCGGTCCACCCAGCCTTCGTGCTCGATGCCGATGCTGCTCGTGTTGTACTCCCAGTTCCCTGCGTGCCAGGCGATGTCGGACTCTCGGACGCACTGCGCCACATGCCCGTCGGCCGAGCGGACGACGTAGTGCGCGGACACTTCCTTCTTCGGGTTCTGGAAAATGGACAGGGTGGTGGTGAAGGTCGCCTGCGTGACGTGGATGATCACGCGGTCGACCAGTCGCTCCGTAGCGGGTTCTGCCGCCGTGTAGTTGGAGGTGTTCGCCGGGTGCCACTCGGCCGACGGGTGGTCGACAACCTGGACCCGCTGGACCCGCGCTCCGGCCGGCGCGTCGGGGAGCAGCGCGTACGGTACGGCGGCCAGGGCGGCGCCCTTCAGCAGTCGGCGTCTCGTGGGAAGCGGTCTTGCCCGTTCCATGGGGGCGGTGCCTTTCGGTGGTCAGAAGGTCTTGCTCAGTGCCGCCTTGGCCAACGGCGCCTCGACGCACTGGGTTGCGAATTGGTACGCGTCCAGCTCACTGAATCCTTGGTCGCGCACCAGCCACTGCACCAGGTCGAGTTGGGATCTCCGGAACGCGTCCTCCAGCGGGCGTGCCGATCCCGTCGAGATGATGTGGGTGTCCGACTCGATGCGCGGCCAGGGTGTGGCGAGTCCCTTGAGCACTTCGACGATCACCACAGTGTTCATCGCGCACTCGACGACGACTCCGCGTGTCTCGCCCTCGCCCTCGCCCTGCCGGGCGTGGCCGTTGCCGAGTGTGTCCATGTTGCCGCCATGTGCGTCGGGCACCAGGGTCGAACGCACCTCCAGGTTGGCGGGAGCCACGCCCACGGTGCCGTGCATCGGGTCGAGGGGCAGTTCGGTCTCGATGTCTTCGGTCTCGATGTCACTGTCCTGCGCCCGGAACAGGGCCGTACGGCGGGTCCGGTCGAGCTGCCGGATCCAGACCCGGAGGTCGCTCATCATCCTGGGGTCGCTCATCGCGGTACAGCTCCGTTCTGCGGAAGGTCGGTGGGGAGGGGGTGCCGGGCGGACATGCCAGGGCACGCTTATTCGCTCCTGAACCCCGGATGCAGCCGTTTCCCAAGACATGTGGATCCCCCCTTTCACCTCGCCGCGCCCACCGCCCTCTGACTCGACGGCCGCGCCTCACGTGAATCAAGGTACGTCGCATGCGGGGTGGGCAGAAGCAGGCGCCGTGTATCCGTGGACGGGTGCGGGATTGTGGA
The DNA here is from genome assembly GCF_009709555.1 of Streptomyces blattellae. Lineage (GTDB taxonomy): Bacteria > Actinomycetota > Actinomycetes > Streptomycetales > Streptomycetaceae > Streptomyces > Streptomyces blattellae. The sequence goes on from NZ_WJBG01000246.1 coordinate 54,758, forward strand.
AAACTCGCTCACCCGGACGGGTGAAGTCCGGCTGAGGTCAGTCGAGTTCGGCCGCCGGCGCAGAGGCGTCCGTCGATCAGGGGCGGTGGGCCGCAGCCGTCGGGGCGCTTGCCGATGAGACGTGTTCGGCCGCAGCCGTCGGGTGGGCTGCCGAGCAGGCGCGCTCGGCCACGGCTTTGGGGTGTTTGCCGATCAGCCGTGTTCGGCCACGGCCTTGGGGTGTTTGCCGATCAGCCCCGTCCGGCCACAGCCGCCGGATCGTCCAGCACCGCCCGTACGACCGAGTGCGCGGCACCCAGCAACGGCCCCTCGGGACCCAGCCGCGATATGGCCACTGGACATGCGGGCCCCGCCGTACGGCGTGCCAACTCGGCCTCCAGGGAGGGCAGCAGCCATGGCGCGAGCCCGGCCAGCGCGCCGCCCAGCACCACAACCTCGGGGTCGAGCAGATTGACGGCCCCGGTCAGCGCGATGCCGAGCGCTTCACCCGCGTCGCGCAGGGCACGTCGTACAGCCGTGTCGCCGTCCGAGGCGTGCCCCGCGAGCAGCCCGACGCGGTCCTCGCCCGGCTCCAGGCCGGCCGCTCGCAGCACCGCCTCCTCCCCGGCGTACTGCTCCAGGCAACCGTGGCCCCCGCACCGACACGCCGGTCCGTCCGGACGGACCGGCACATGTCCCAGCTCGCCCGCGAAACCCCGCGTCCCGCGCAGCAGTTGCCCGTCCACCACGACCGCCGCGCCGATGCCGATCTCGGCGGACACATGCAGGAAGTCCCGCGGGGTGCCCTCGCCGAGCCGGAGTTCGGCGAGCGCGCCGAAGTTGGCCTCGTTGTCGACGGTCAACGGGAGGCCTGCGGGCAGCAGCGCGCCGAGGTCCGTGTCGTGCCAGTCGAGGTTCGGGGCGCGTACGACCGTTCGCGCGTCGCGTGCCACCAGGCCCGGCACGGCCACGGCGAGCCCGGCCGGCCACAGGCCCTCGTGCTCGGCCTCGGTGACGATCCGGCCCACCAGCTCGGTGAGTTCCTCGATCACGGGGCGGGGGGAGCGCCCACGGTTCGTGCCGTACCGCACGGCCCGGGCCCGCACCTCTCCGCGCAGATCGATCGCGCACACCGCGAGATGGTCCACGCCGACCTCCGCGCCGATACCCGCCGGACCGTGTCCGCTGACGGCGAGTGCCGAGCCGGGCCGTCCCACCCGGCCGGGACGCTCGGGGCCCAGCTCCTCCAGCAGTCCCGAGCGGATCAGCTCGTCGACGAGGGTCGACACGGCGGCACGGGTCAGCCCGATGCGCGAGGCGACGGCGGCACGGGAGAGCGGCCCCTCGGCGCTTACGGTGTGCATCACCCGGGCGAGGTTGCGGCGGCGCATGCCCTGTTGTGTGTCGGGCAGTGCGCGCCCCCTTCCTGTCGGCCGGGCCTCGTGCAGCGGTGCGGTCATGCCTCCGTCGTCCTCAGTGGTTCCCCGCGCTCCGGTCGAGCAGCGGGGCCGCGTCGGAGAGTACCCCGGAGATCCTGGCCAGGGTTGCCTCGTCCCGCTCCACCGCGTCCAGCACCGGTCCCTCGGCGGTACGCCAGCGCCGGGCCACCGCGGCGGGATCCTCGCCGGTCAGCAGGCCGGCCGCCTGCGCGGCGGCGCCGAGCGCGACCAGTTCCCTGGCCTCGGGCACCTGCACGGGGCGCCCCGACAGCCGTCGTACGGTCTGCTGCCATGCCGTGCCCCGGGCGCCGCCGCCGATCAGCAGCAGCGGGGCGGAGCGGTCGGCGTCCTCGTCGAGGACCAGGTCGAGCGCGCCCAGCAGCGCGTGGACGGCGCCGTCGTAGGCGGCCTGGAGGAGCTGGCCTGCGGTCGTGTCGTGCCGCAGGCCGTGCAGCAGGCCGGAGGCGTGGGGGAGGGCGGGGGTGCGTTCGCCGTCCAGGTAGGGCAGCAGGGTGACGTCGGTGGCGGGCTCCACGGCCTCGCGGTCCAGGCCCAGCAGGGAGGCGACGCGGTCGACGGCGAGCGTGCAGTTCAGGGTGCAGGCCAGCGGCAGCCAGTCGCCGTGTGCGTCGGCGAAGCCGGCCACGGTTCCGGTCGGGTCGGTGGGGCGCCGCTTCGACACCGCGTACACCGTGCCCGACGTGCCCAGGCTCAGCACCGGGGTGCCGGGACGCAGCCCGAGGCCCAGCGCGGCGGCCGCGTTGTCGCCGGTGCCCGGGGCGACCAGGGTGCCCTTGGAGAACGGCAGGTCATGGCTGTCGCGCACGGTGCCCGCGACCTCGCCGGGCCGCACCACACGGGGCAGCAGCGCGGGGTCAAGCCCGACGTGCGCCAGGATCTCCTCGTCGTACGCCTCGGTCCCGGATGCCCACCAGCCCGTCCCGGACGCGTCACCGCGGTCGGTCGTGCCCTGTCCGGTGAGGCGTTCGGTGAGGTAGTCGTGGGGCAGGCGTACGGCCTTGGTGGCGCGGACCGCGTCCGGCTCGTGCTCGGCCAGCCAGGCCCACTTCGTGACCGTGAAGGACGGCGCGGGGACGAGCCCGGTGCGCTCGGCCCAGAACTTCGCGCCGCCCAGTTCCTCGGTCAGCCGGCGTGCCTGCGGCGCCGAACGTACGTCGTTCCACAGCAGGGCAGGACGCACGGGCTCGCCCTGGCCGTCCAGTGTGACGAGCCCGTGCTGCTGGCCGCCGATAGACACCGACGCGGCCTCGTGCGCGGCGTCACCGCACTGGCGCAGGGCCTCGCACAGGGCGTCCCACCATTGGCGTGGATCGCTCTCCCGGCCGGCCCCGGCGGACACGGTGTGCGGTGCCTGGCCGCTCGCGACGACCTCGCCGGTGGACACGTCGACGACCAGCGCCTTGGTGGACTGCGTGGACGTGTCCACACCGACGACGAGCGGACCCTCGGCTGCTGACATCGGGTTCTCCCTTTTCCTGCGGCTCATGTCTGGCTCACGCCTGACGAAAGACACCTTGTCTCTTCCCAGAGATGCCTCCGCATACTAATTTGTAAAGCGCCATGACGAAATAGTCGTGCGCGACAGTCGCAAGCGAGCAAGGGAGCCGCGGCATGAACTACCAGCCCACCCCCGAGGACAGGTTCACCTTCGGCCTGTGGACCGTCGGCTGGCAGGGAAGGGACCCGTTCGGCGACGCCACACGGCGTGCCCTCGACCCGGTCGAGACGGTGCAGCGCCTGGCCGAGCTCGGTGCATACGGAGTGACCTTCCACGACGACGACCTGATCCCCTTCGGGTCCTCGGACACCGAGCGCGAGTCCCACATCAAGCGCTTCCGCCAGGCGCTCGACACGACCGGCATGACCGTGCCGATGGCCACGACCAACCTCTTCACCCACCCGGTCTTCAAGGACGGAGCCTTCACGGCGAACGACCGTGACGTGCGGCGCTACGCCCTGCGCAAGACGATCCGCAACATCGACCTGGCGGTCGAGCTCGGGGCCAAGACCTACGTCGCGTGGGGGGGCCGGGAGGGTGCCGAGTCCGGCGCCGCCAAGGACGTACGCGTGGCTCTCGACCGTATGAAGGAGGCCTTCGACCTCCTCGGCGAGTACGTCACCTCCCAGGGCTACGACCTGAAGTTCGCGATCGAGCCCAAGCCGAACGAGCCGCGCGGCGACATCCTGCTGCCCACCGTCGGCCACGCACTGGCGTTCATCGAGCGCCTGGAGCGCCCCGAGCTGTACGGCGTCAACCCCGAGGTCGGCCATGAGCAGATGGCCGGGCTGAACTTCCCGCACGGCATCGCGCAGGCCCTGTGGGCGGACAAGCTCTTCCACATCGACCTCAACGGTCAGTCCGGCATCAAGTACGACCAGGACCTGCGCTTCGGCGCCGGCGATCTGCGTTCCGCGTTCTGGCTGGTCGACCTCCTGGAGAGCGCCGGTTACGCCGGACCCCGCCACTTCGACTTCAAGCCGCCGCGGACCGAGGACCTGGACGGCGTGTGGGCGTCGGCCGCGGGCTGCATGCGCAACTACCTCGTCCTGAAGGAGCGTTCCGCCGCCTTCCGTGCCGACCCGGAGGTCCAGGAGGCCCTGCGCGCCGCGCGTCTGGACGAGCTGGCGCAGCCCACCGCGGGGGACGGTCTGCAGGCGCTGCTCGCCGACCGCTCGGCCTTCGAGGAGTTCGACGTGGAGGCCGCCGCCGTGCGCGGGATGGCCTTCGAACGGCTTGACCAGCTGGCCATGGACCATCTGCTGGGGGCGCGCGGCTGAGCACGCGCGCGTGCCGGTGAAAACCGGCTGCCGGACGATACCGAAATCCAGTGGTGAGGCGACCTCCGCGCGGAATGCTCCGGAATCATGCGATCCATGCCATGAGTCCGTATCAACCGCCGTGCGGGGGTCGCCTCCCGCGCCGGTCCGAGGCGACGCTTGACGGTATGGCCATGCCGCCGGTACCACCTCAACCGCCTGGACCACCGGGTGGCACGCCGCCTCCAGGCGGCGGCTTCGCACCGCCCTCGTACGGTGACTGGCCGCCGCCGGAGCAGTCGTCGGACGACGGCCCCGGCCGGCGCCGCAATCCGCTCTTCATCCTGATCGCCGCACTCGTGGGCGTCGCCGCTGTCGTCGCCGTGGTGCTGGTCGCTTCGGGAGGCAACGATGCGCCGGGCGAGAAGGCGCCCGCCGAGAGCAGTACGAGCGGCACTCCGCGGCCGTCCCTGAGCCTCCCGACCGAGCTGCCCAGCAGACTGCCCAGCGAGGTGCCTTCGCTGCCCTCGCAGTTCCCGAGCGGTCTGCCGAGCGGTCTGCCGAGCGACATCGAGTCGCTGCTGCCGTCGCTCGGGGTCGACCTGCCGTAGACGTCGCTCTGGGGCGGCCTGACTCGGGGGGATGTGGTTCAGTGCGGCACGCGCGCGTGCCGCACTCTCACGGCCCGGGATCAGATCCCGCGCGGCAGCCGCACGTACGTCACGGTCGTCTCGACGCCGCTGTCCACGAGCCGGCCGTTCGCGTCGAACGCGTCGGTGCCGTCCGTCATGCCGAAGTCGTTGTCGTTGATGAGGGCGAGGGTGTCGCGATCCACGCGCGCGACGCCCTCGATCTTCCCGGGCACGCCGTCGACCGTGCCCAGGTCGACGACGAGGCGCTTGGCCAGGACAGGCACACCGGAGGCCGCCGGGTCGTCGAGTTGCTCAAGCGACGGGGAGGTCGTGTCGTCGTCCCAGGGGCCGCCGAGGATGTTCGCCTTGCGTCCCACGTGCACGAGTTGCAGCCGCGCGGTTTTGTCCGTGCGCTCCTCGACCAGCAGCCGGTCCCGGCCCACGGCGACCACCGACGAGATCTTCAGCTCGGAGGTGTCGTCCTCGCCCGGGTCCACCACGTTCACGGGGTCGAAGCGGTACGCGTACTCGGCGGTGACCGCTTTCTTCTTCGGCGAGAAGCGCAGCAGCCGGGTGGTGAGCGAGGCGTCCCCCACGTCTCCGTCGGGCAGGGACAGGGGGCTCTGCACGGCTATCACCAGGTCACCGCCGGGCAGTTGAGCCAATCCCTCAAAGCCCCGGTTGGTCTTCCGACGCAGCAGGACGGACGGCAACGACTGCACGACCGGGTAGTCCGCACCCATGAGGTTCAACCCTTCGGGCACATAGCGCGCCAGCACCTCCCCGCGCGCGGAGACACGCACCAGAGAGGGCCCGTACTCGTCGGCCAGCCAGAAACTCCCGTCCCCGGCCCGCACAATGCCCTCGGTGTCCAGCCCGTTCGCGTCCGCCGGCGTGTCGTGTGCCTGACTCCAGGTCAGCAACCACGCCTGGCCGCCGGATGCTGTGGCGGCGAGCGCCGACAGGAACCGCCATGCCAGACCGGTACCACGCGCGCGTGCCCGCACTCCCCGTCCGTCGATCTCCAGGGCGTCCACGAGTAGTTGGTTCACCCGGTCCGCGCCGAGGCCGTCGGGCAGGCTTCAGCCGGGCACCGGGCACCGGGCACCGGGCACCGGGCACCGGGCACCGGGCACCGGGCGTCGCGCAGCGCCAACACGACGCGGAATCCGGGGGGCGCGCATCCGTCCCCACTCGCTCCCGGAACTCCACCCTGGTCGTCTCGGGCTCCCGGGCATCCCACGGAGGCGCCGTGAAGACCGCCGCGTATGCCTCCGAAGGCTGGTCGGCGACGGTGAGCAGCCTGGCCGAAGTGCTTCGTGCCACGCCAACCCACCGTCCTAGACGGCCCCTTCAGACGAATGGATCTCTGCCGACGCAAGCGCCGTCGCCGGATCCCGGACCGCCCTCCCTGCGGGCACCCAGCGGCCTCGCTCTTTCCGGTACGGCCACCAGCGTCCGTCCCGGCCAAGGCGCAGCTGAGCGGGTGCGCCGACGACCGTCCACCGGTTGGCGCGAGCGCGCAGAGGCGGCCTCTCGTCCTCCTCCCAGGCCGACTCCAGAGCGGCACGCGCGCGTGCGAGCGTTTCCCCGGCGACGGTCCACTCCTCCTCCAGCACGGACAGCGCGGCCGTGCCTCCCAGGCTCCAGGCACGGACGGCCAGTTCCAACGATTCCCTGCTGCGCCCCGACCCGTCCGCGAGCCGGTCCAGGACATGCGGTCCGGGGGTGCCCGCTGACAGGCGTACGGCGTCCTGCGCAACGGTCGATTCCGTCTCCGGCGCGTCCGATTCCGGTGTGGCCCGCAGAGCCTCGGCGAGCAGGAAGTGCGCCTGCGCGGCAGTCCGCGCGGCCAGGTACTCCAGCGCGGCCGGATCGATGCCGGGTACGGGCGGGGCCTCGGTATCCAGTGAAGGAGGAACGCCGGGCTCGTCAGGCAGTTCGGGCGACGCGGGCAGCGGCGGCAGGACGCCCGCGGACCCGTAGGCCTCCGCCGCATCCACTCCCTCCGGCTCGGAAAGCCTCTCGGTGGGAGCGGTGCTGCGGGACTGCAGGGCGTCCACCACGGCCTGTTCGCCCCGTCCCCGCATCAGCAGCAGGACGAAGGGATCCTCGTCCAGCAGGCGTGCCACCTGATAGCAGAGCGCGGCCGTGTGTCCGCAGTGGTCCCAGGCACCGCAGTCGCACATGGGCTCCAGATCGCCCAGGCCCGGCAGCAACTCGATCCCCGCGGCTGCCGCGTCCTCGACCAGATGCGGCGGCATTTCGTGGTCCAGCAGCGCAGCGACATGCCCGGCTCGTTCGACGGCCATGTCCGCGAAATGGTCCCACTGATCGTCGGTCAGCTCCGCCAGCAGGACATCGGCACGGTGCCTTGAGTGATCGCGGTCCTGGACGACGGCGGTGATGCGCCCCGGCCGCACCGACACCGCGCCGCAGGCTCCCGCGCGCGCGAGCCTGCGGCCCGTCTTCACCTGCTGCGAGTCCAGCGCCGCGTCCTCGAGTGCCTGCAGCCAGGCCTGGCCCCACCAGGTCTGAGCGAAGCTCCTCCCGCTCGCGGGAGGCAGCGCCGCGAACGTGCGCTCCGTGTCACGGTCGTACGCGTTCATCGCGTGCCCCCTCGCAGTTCCACCAGATCGGCCAGCTCCGCGTCCGTCAGTTCGGTCAGTGCCGCCTCGCCGGAGCCGAGTACCGCCTCGGCCAGTTCCCGCTTGCGGCTCAGCATGTCGGCGATGCGGTCCTCGATGGTCCCTTCGGCGATCAGCCGGTGCACCTGCACCGGCCTGTCCTGGCCGATCCGGTACGCGCGATCGGTGGCCTGCGCCTCCACCGCGGGGTTCCACCAGCGGTCGTAGTGCACGACGTGCTCGGCGCGGGTGAGGTTCAGCCCGGTGCCCGCAGCCTTCAATGACAACAGGAACACAGGCACTTCCCCGTCCTGGAATCGCCTCACCATCGCCTCCCGTTCCGCGACGGGGGTGCCGCCGTGCAGGAACTGCGAGGACATGCCACGGGCCGCCAAGTGCCGCTCGATGAGCCGCGCCATCTGGACGTACTGGGTGAAGACCAGGACGCTGGCCCCCTCGGAAAGGATCGTGTCGAGCAGTTCGTCCAGGAGCTCCAGCTTCCCGGAGCGTCCGGTGATCCTGGGCCGCTCTTCCCTGAGGAACTGCGCCGGATGGTTGCAGATCTGCTTCAGGCCCGTCAGCAACTTCATGATCAACCCGCGCCGCTCCATGCTGTCGGCACCGGAGATCTCCGCCAGTGTCTCGCGCACCACGGCCTCGTACAGACCCATCTGCTCCTTGGCGAGCGACACGGCCCGATCCGTCTCGGTCTTGGGCGGCAGCTCGGGTGCGATCCCCGGGTCCGACTTGCGCCGGCGCAGCAGGAACGGCCGTACGAGCCGGGCCAGGCGCTCCGCGGCGGCCGGGTCCTGACCGCCCTCGACGGCCTGGGCGTAGCGGGTGCGGAAGGCGCCGAGCCGGCCCAGCAGACCCGGGGTCGTCCAGTCCAGGATCGCCCACAGCTCCGACAGGTTGTTCTCCACGGGGGTGCCGGTGAGCGCCACGCGCGCGCGTGCGCCGATCGAGCGCAGCTCCCGGGCGGTCGTCGCGTACGGGTTCTTCACGTGCTGGGCCTCGTCGGCCACGACCATGCCCCACGGCACATCGGCGAGCCGGCCCGCGTCCAGGCGCATCGTGCCGTACGTGGTGAGCACGAACTCCCCGTCGTCCAGGGCCCCCAGATCGCGGCGCGGTCCGTGGAAGCGGCGCACGGGTGTGCCCGGTGCGAACCTCTCGATCTCGCGCTGCCAGTTGCCCATCAGGGAGGTTGGACAGACCACCAGGGTGGGCCCGGCCGCCGACTCGTCGGTCTGCCGGTGCAGATGCAGAGCGATCAACGTGATCGTCTTGCCGAGCCCCATGTCGTCGGCCAGACAACAGCCCAGGCCCAGGGATGTCATCTGCGCCAGCCAGTTGAGGCCACGCCGCTGGTAGTCGCGGAGCGTGGCCGCCAGCGCGGCAGGCTGCTCGACCGGCTCCTGCGCCTCGGGGTCCGCGAGTCGCTCCCGCAGGGCGGCCAGCCACCCGGTCGGGTGCACGTCGACCCGCTGACCGTCGACCTCCGCGCAACCCGTCAGAGCGGCGCTCAGGGCGTGGACGGGTGTGATCTTGCGGTCCTGCATCGCGCGGGCGCGATGTACTTCCCGGGGGTCGATCAGGACCCATCGGTCACGCAGCCGCACGATGGGGCGGTGCGCCTCGGCGAGCTGATCCACCTCCTCTCGGGAGAGGCGCTGGTCGTCCAGCGCGAATCGCCAGTCGAAGGCGAGCAGGGCGTCCGCGGTCAGGAACGAGGGGGTGTCCGAGGAGGCGGCGCCCGGCGCCGACTCGTCGTCGGGCGGGCCGACCACCGCGTGGGCAGTCAGTTTGCGGGCCAGCTCGCGGGGCCAGTGCACGTCGACTCCGGCGCCGGCGAGGGCACGGCTGCCTTCGCCGAGCAGGTCGGTGATCTCCTCGTCGGCCAGCTCGACCGCGTCCGGCACGGCCACCGAGAGCAACGGCGCCAGCGGAGGCCACGCGCGCGCGGCGCGGCGAAGTGCCAGGAGAGCGTCCATCGGAGCGCGCGATCCGAAGGCGCCCGTTCCCGACCACACGCGAACGGCGTCCGCGACGAGCGCGGGATCGCTGACGCTGTGCACCTGCGGCACGGCCCGGAACGAGACAGCCGCGTCGTCCTGCGCCGCGGCGGCCAGACCGCGCGCCTCGATCCGCAGCGAGAGCCGCACGCCCGCGTCATGACCCGCGGCCAGATCGGCGGCCCACGGACGCTGATCGGGCAGATGCTGAGGCTCCCGGCAGGCGTACGCGGGCCCGCCGGTCACCAGCGGCGCGGCGGGGGAGCGGGGCAGCGTGTCGGCGACCGCGTCGAGGAAGGACCGCAGCAGTCCGTCCGGGCCGGGCAGCCGCAGCGGACCCTTGCCCGCAATCGGCACGGCATGCGACTCGGGCGGCATGGCGGCGGCGAGCGCGCGCAGGCGATCGACGTCCTCCGCGCGCAGGGGACCGACCCGCCAGGCGTCGTGGTCGCTCTCGGAGAGGCCGGGCAGCACAAGCCCACGGGCCACGAGGTGCAGGGCGTGCACTGCGGCAGCGCCCCAGAACACGGCCGCCCGGTGGGCGTGCGCAGCGACACGCGCGCGCGTGAGTACCGGCAGGGCGGCATGCACCGGTAGCAGCACAGCGGGCACGGTCACCAGCTCGACTCCGTCCCCGCCGGGCAGAACGACGGTCAGGTCCTCGACGGAACCGGACGCGACGACCGCTGGGACTTCGCCGTCGGGACACCAGAATGCGACGCGGCCGGTGCGGGCCGGATCGCCGGGTACGAATACCGCATGGCAGCGGGCCAGTTCGTTGATCTCGGACGGCGTCGCGGCGAACTCGGACGGTGTGGCGACGGGAGGTGTCTGCACAGCGATGACTTATTCCTCAAATTTGACTACCAGTGTCGGGTCGCCGAGGGTACAGCACCGAGGCGGCTCGCTCGGTATGACCGGACAGTGAACCGGGTCACTCCACGCTCCGGCTGGGTATCCACTCAGTGCGGAGACACATGTGGCTGTGCGATCTCAGGGGTGCCTCGGGGTTCGGGTCTCAGGGGTGTCTCAGGGTCGTGGTCCGGAACTGTGGGAGGCGCGGACCCGTTTTCAGGACAGAGAGCGGCAGTGGCCGCGAAGGAGGCGACACATGTCGAAGAACGCGAAGATCGCCGCAGGAGGTGTGGCAGCCGGGATAGTCCTGCTGATCTGGCTGCCCTGGTGGGCGGCGCTCCTGATAATCCTGGGAGTCCCGGCAGCCGCGTACCTCACGCTGGACCCCTCGCAGCGGCGCAGGTTGCGCCGCGTCACCCGCAAGGAGCTCGGCCGCTGAGGGAATACCGTATCGGCGCATCCCGGTCGGCCGCAGTACAGAAGCCGACCACATCGCCGCCCGCGGGCCTGCCGACGGTACGGTCCGCGGGCGGCTCGCGGGACTCGCGAGGCGGAGTCCCGCGGTCGTGACCCGCTCAGATGGGGCGTACGGCCATCTTGTCGAGGGCCTTGAGCAGACCCGGCAGCTCAGGTCCCCGGCCCACCGGCATGACCTCGCCGGGCTCATCGTCGAGCAGCACGAAGGCGATGTCGTCGGTCCTGGCCACGAGGGACCAGCCCGGGCCGTCGGCGCGCAGGGTCCGCGCGTCGCCCGGTGCGAAGGAAGACCGTACACGGCCGAGTGGCGGCGGCGTGTCGACGTAGGCGCGGGCCTCTGCGAGGACGCGCCGGATGCCGCCATGGCCGGGCTTGGCCGCTTCCTCGGTCTCGTCCTGCTTGTGGGGCGTCTCGTCCTGCTCGGCCTGGCCCGTGTCCGCCGACTCGGCCTGGTCCGGGTCCGTCGCGGACGAGCCGTTGGGGCTCTGGAAGTCCGCGTCGTCGATCTGCTCGCGCCACATCGCCCACTGCCGCGCAATCTCGTCCGCGCCCAGGCGGCGCTGGGCCGAGCCCCAGACGCTGGTGTCCGGGGGCGCCAATGGGGGGCGGTCCGCGACATCGGGACCGGGATCGTGCGGTGCGGGCACACCGGGCGCCGCGACGGCGACCTCCAGAGGCCAGCCGGGCAGCGCGGCCACGACCGTCCGCTCGTCGGGCGACAGGTCGTACTCCATGCCGCAGTCCCAGGACGCGATGGCCACGGCGACCAGCGACACGTCGTCGATGGCGACCGTCCAGCGGGCGCCGTCGCCGTCCTGGCCGAGCACCAGGCCGTACCCGTCGGCCAGCGGCGCGAGTCCGAGTGCCGCGCAGGCTTCCGGGTAGTCGTCGCCCAGCACGCTCGGGAACTTCGCCGGCGTCAGCAGCACCGCCGTGAGCACATAGAGCGCGTCGTCCTCGGCGGCGACGGCGTCCTCGTCCGTCCCGGCCATCCCAGCCTCCCCATCGGTCCGTACAACGGCGCACCCTAGTGCGACTGGAAGGCCGTTGTCACGACTCCCAGGCCCACCCGGAGCTGCAGTTTTCCGGCTCGACGGGGCGAATCGACCACGGCTGCTCCCCGGCGTCAGGCGGTCGGCAGCCCGAGGAGCGCCCGGGCCACGGTCTGCGGCGACTCGTCGCGTTCCCGCGCGAGCGCGATGACGGCCCGGCAGGCCAGTTCGCTCACCCCGAACGACAGCGCCTCCGGCGACACCCAGCCGGCTGCCTCGTCGATCTGTTCCTGGTCGTCCTCGGCGCACGCCGACACATAGGCAGCGGCGGCCTCGAACAGATTGTGCGTGCGCCTGTCCCGGCCGGTGTCCCGCTCCGCACGCAAGGCGTTGAGGAATCTGGCACCGGACTTGCGGACCCTCCCGAACATGCTGACCACCTTCCCCCTGCGTGGTTGCCACGGCTGATCCTTCAGCTCCTGCTCCTCAACGTAGAGTTGAAGCCCCGGCGGCAGAAGAGGGACGACGCGGTGAAGCGTTTCGAGCGACTCGAACGAATCCGGCGGATGGACCCGTACGAGGACGCGTCCGAGATCTACCGTCTCTCGGCGGCGTACGAGTTCCCCTGGGACTTCACCCGATCCCTGGAACTGGCCCTCTACCGTACGTACGCCGTGCCCGGCATCGGCAGGCTCCTGGCCGCGACGGCCGAGCTCACGGACCGCACGCAGAAACGCTACGACGACACCACCCTGCTGCTGGACGCCGTCGTCGAGCACGGCTTCGGCAGCGGAGAAGGCCGCACGGCGATACGCCGTATCAACCAGATGCACCGCAGCTACGACATCAGCAACGACGACATGCGCTACGTCCTGTGCACGTTCGTCGTCATGCCCAAGCGGTGGATCGACTCCTACGGATGGCGCAGGCTGTCACACCACGAGAGGGTCGCCTCCGCGGTCCACCACCGCACGCTGGGCCGGCACATGGGTATCCAGGACATACCCGAGTCCTACGAGGAGTTCGAGGCCTGCCTCGACGCGTACGAGGAGGCCCACTTCGGCTGGGACGCGGACGCGCGACGCGTATCGGACGCCACCCTCGCCCTGATGGCCTCCTGGTACCCACGCCCACTGCGCCCCCTCCTGCGCACAGCGACCCTCGCCCTGCTGGACGACCCGCTGCTGCGGGCCTTCCACTACTCTCCGCCGAACGCCGCCACCCGCACCCTGGTGCGCCGTGCCGTACGGACGCGCGGACGGCTCGTCCGTCTCCTGCCACCACGGAGGGCACCGCACCACGCGCGCCAGAACTGGGAGATCAAGGGCTATCCGAACGGCTACCGCCTCGACGAGCTGGGCACCCGCCCGGTGCCCGGACTGCGCGGCTGCCCCGTGCGCCCCACGGATCCGTCAGCCACGGCCGACGAGTGAGCCGATCGTCTCCCGCGGCCAGGCAGTTCGGTGCGGGAGGTGGCCCGCGCGTGCCGGATTCCGTCGCGAGTGCCTTCGGGGCGAGCTGGGCGATGAACGGGAAGGCATGGATGCCGCGAGCGCTCGTGTGGTGACAGTGCCCGGCGCCGGCCGCAACGTCATCGCCGACCGCCCCGGCGCTCTCGCGGCGGCGGTCGCCGGGCGAGCATGAGGCTCAGCCTTCGCGCACCGCCAGTGCCAGGAACCGGGCGTCCTCGTCGACGTACGACGTCATACGCCACCCCGAACGCGCCAACAGAGGCCGCAGGTTGGATTCCGCGCGCAGGTCGTCCGGGGTGAGCTGCCGTCCCTGGCGTGCCGCGAGTGCCGCCCGGCCGATCGGGTGGAAGAGGGCCAGGGTGCCGCCCTTGCGTACCACGCGCGCCAACTCCCTCAGGTTCTGGTCCGGTTGGGGGAGATGGGCGATGAGCCCCGCCGCGAACACGGCGTCGAGCGACTGCGAGCGCAGCGGCAGCGCGGCGACGTCGGTGAGCAGCAATTGCCCGTCCCGGTCCCGTCCGGCCCGTACGGCGGCCTCCAGCATGGCCGGGGTCAGATCGGCTCCCAGGACCACTCCGGAGGGCCCCACGGCCGCGCGCAGCGGCGTCAGGGCCCGGCCCGTGCCACAGCCCGCGTCGAGTACCCGGGCTCCCCCGGGCAGGGCGAGTTCGGTGACCGCGGCCGCGTAGGCCGGGCCGTCGTCCGGAAAACGGCTGTCCCAGTCCGCCGCGCGGGCGCTGAAGAACTCCTGGACATGTGTGTGGTCGTCGCTCATGATCCGCATGATCCCTCACTGACAGGGAGGACGTCGCGGCGCACACGTTCGAGCGCGACGCGATCGTTCAGCCACCTCTCTGCGTCATATTCCAGCACCTTTCGAAACGCGCCCCCTTGGTGTGCCCCTGCCCCCTAGCGTCCCTGGGCCATGGGACACCTGGACCACGCCGCCCTGGGCTGGCTGACACCCGCACTGTCGTACGTCATGGCCTGTATAGGCGCCGCGCTCGGACTGCGCTGCACCGTCCGAGCGCTCGGTGCCACCGGCCGGTCGCGCCGCAACTGGCTCATCACCGCCGCCTCGGCCATCGGAACCGGCATCTGGACCATGCACTTCGTGGCCATGCTCGGCTTCAGCGTCAGCGGCACCGACATCCACTACGACGTGCCGCTCACCATCCTGAGCCTCCTCGTCGCCATGGCGGTCGTCTGTACCGGCGTCTTCGCCGTCGGCTACAGCCGTGACCGCGGCCGTGCGCTGCTGATCGGCGGACTCACCACCGGCCTCGGCGTGGCAAGCATGCACTACCTGGGAATGGCGGCGTTGCGCCTGCACGGAGACGTCGGCTACGACCCGGTGCTCGTCGGACTCTCCGTGCTGATCGCCGTCGTCGCCGCCACGGCGGCCCTGTGGGCGGCCCTCAACATCAAGTCCCCGGTCGCCGTCACGATCGCCTCGCTCATCATGGGGGCGGCGGTGAGCAGCATGCACTACACCGGGATGTTCGCGGTGAGCGTGCACGTCACGCCGTCCGGCGAGGTCCTGCCCGGCGCCACGGCGATGCAGTTCATCTTCCCCCTCGCCGTCGGCCTCGGGTCCTACCTGTTCCTGACCTCGGCCTTCGTCGCCCTGTCTCCCACGACGGGCGAGCGCGAGGCATCCGCCTCGGCCCAGCGTCCGGTCGAGAGCGTCGCCCGCTGAGCGGGTCCGTCGAAATGTCGAAGTCCGGGGCGTATCGGCGCACGCCCAAAGGAGCGCGGGGGTGTGCCGATGTGCGGCTACCGCCGCGCGGGCGCGACCAGCCACGACGGGCCCGTGGCCGACGGACCGGGACCCGCAGCCGACGCACCGGACGTCCAGCGGAGCGCCTAGCGGCGGATCCGCCCCGGAGAGGTCCGGCAGGGACGCCCCGAACGACTTCCGAGCGAGGAGGCCATGCGTACACCCCGAAAAGCCCCTGAAGCCGGCGCCGCGCCGCCGCCCGTGCGCGGGCGCCGCGCCCACGCCGGACCGCCCGCGGACGAAGGGCGGGACGACCCCGTGGACACGGTGGTGGCCGACGCACCCGCGCGCGGAAGGCGATGGCGGATACGTCCGCGCACCGTACGCGCCAAGATCGTCTGCCTGCTGATGGTGTCGGTTGTCTCGCTGCTCGCCCTGTGGGCCTACGCCACCGTGAGCACCGCCCAGGACGTCTCCCGGCTGCGGCAGTTGCAGCGGGTGGACTCCGCGATCCGTGCCCCCGTCGCGGACGCCGTCGCCGCGCTCCAGGCGGAGCGCGAGGCCGCCGTGCGTCACGCCACCGATCCATCCGCCGGACAGAGCGGTGACATCGGGCGGCTCGCCGAGCGCACGGACCGGGCCGTGAAGGAACTCCGGCTCGGCGAGGACAACACCGTCGCCGACAGCGAGGCACTCCCCGCCGGAGTGGCCGCACGTCTGGAAGCGTTCGTCATGGCCGCCGAGGAACTACGCCCGCTGCGCACCGCGGTGCTTGACCGGCGCGCGGGCTGGGACGAGACGTACCGGCAGTACACCAGGACCATCGCGGCGGCCTTCACCGTGGGCGGCGCGCTCACCGGCATCCAGGACGCCGAACTCGGCTCGGACGCGCGCGTACTGCTCGAATTCTCCCGCGCGGGCGAGGCGCTGGCCCAAGAGAACGTCGTGCTGGCAGGCGCACGCCTCGCCGGTCGCCTCGACGGAGAGCGGATGCGGCGGTTCACCGGAGCCGTCGACACCCGCCGCACCCTCACCGAGTCCGCCGTCGCGGACCTGCGCGGTCCCGAACGCACCGCTTGGCGGGAACTCGCCGACGGCAGCGCCTACGCCGCCCTGGGCGCCGCCGAGGACAAGATCCTCGCGACCGGCTCGGGCGCACGGGCGATCGACGCGGCACCGGAAGCCACCTGGGATCGGGCGCACGCGCGCGTGCAGGACGCGATGCGCACGATCGAAGCGAACGCCGGACGGGGCGTCGCCGACCGGGCCGACCCGTTCACCCGAGGTCTGCTCACCCCGGCCGGTGCCGCGGTCCTGCTCGGCCTCGTTGCCGTCGCAGCGTCGCTCGTCATCTCCGTACGCATCGGCCGGGCTCTCGTGGTCGAGCTGGTGACTCTGCGCAACAGCGCCCTGGAGATCGCCCGGCGCAAGCTGCCCGAAGCCATGCGGAAGCTGCGCGCGGGCGAGGAGATCGACGTCCACGTCGAGGCGCCGCCCGGTCCGCCCGCGGAGGACGAGGCCGGTCAGGTCGCCGAGGCGCTCGCCACCGTGCACCGCGCCGCGCTGCGGGCCGCCGTGGAGCGCGCGGAGCTGGCCAGCGGCATCTCCGGTGTCTTCGTCAACCTGGCCCGCCGCAGCCAGATCCTCGTCCACCGTCAGCTCAGCCTCCTCGACAGCATGGAACGCCGCTCCGAGGACCCCAACGAACTCAGCGACCTGTTCCGGCTCGACCACCTCACCACCCGTATGCGGCGCCACGCCGAAAGCTTGATCATCCTCTCCGGGTCGGCACCCGGCCGGGCGTGGCGCATGCCGGTCTCCCTGACGAACGTGGTCCGCGCGGCGGTCTCCGAAGTCGAGGACTACGCGCGCGTGGAGGTACGACAACTCCCCGACGCCGCCGTCATCGGGGCGGCCGTGGCCGACCTCACCCACCTCCTCGCGGAGATCGTCGAGAACGCCGCCCAGTTCTCGCCCCCGCACACGCGCGTGCGGATCACCGGCGAACCCGTCGGCAACGGCTACGTCATCGAAGTCGAGGACCGGGGCCTGGGCATGGGCAAGGAGACCCTCGCCGAGGCCAACCGCCGTATCGAACAGTCCGAGGCCCTCGACCTGTTCGACAGCGACCGGCTCGGCCTCTTCGTGGTCAGCAGGCTCGCGGCCCGGCACGGCGTCAAGGTGCACCTGCGGACCTCCCCCTACGGCGGTACCACCGCGGTCGTGCTGCTGCCCACCGCCCTGCTGCACAGCGGCGCGGAGGATCGTTCCCCTGGCAAGACCGCGGAGAAGGAACGGCCCGCGGAAGGCGAGTACGCGCGCGTGCCCGGTCCCGCCCGCCATCAGGAGTCCGTGACCGGGCCCGCGGACCGCCCCGCGCTGGTGGCCCCCGTAGCCGCCGCTGTGGACACCGCGGCAGACACACCACCCCCCGGAGTCACCACCTTGCGACTGCACCGCCCGTCGGACGACTCCGAAGCCTCCGACGACCTTCCCCGCCGCGTACGGCAGGCGAACCTCGCCCCCCAACTGCGCGACGGGCGCCCAGAGGATCCGGCCCCACCGGCTACCCCGCGGGACGACGACGAGCGCACACCCGAACTCGTGCGGGACCGCATGGCGGCATACCGCGACGGCTGGGCGCGCGGCGGCGGCAGGCAGCCGGGACGCGCTGCCGCTCCCAAGACCCCGGCGGGCAGAGACAGCAGCGAAGGAGACCCTGCATGATCCAGGACCCGAGCACGAGAGCCGCCCAGCACCCGGGCGAACTCGACTGGCTGCTGGATGACTTGGTCCTGCGCGTGAGCGAGGTCAGGCACGCCGTGGTGCTGTCCAACGACGGACTGGCCGTCGGCGCGTCCACCGACCTCCGCCGTGAGGACGCCGAACACCTCGCCGCGGTCGCCTCCGGCTTCCACAGCCTGGCCAAGGGCACCGGCCGGCACTTCGGCGCGGGCGGCGTACGCCAGACCATGGTGGAGATGGACGACGGCTTCCTGTTCGTGGCCGCGGCGGGCGACGGCTCCTGCCTCGCCGTCCTGACCGCCGTCACCGCCGACATCGGGCTGGTGGCCTACGAGATGGCGCGGCTGGTCAAGCGCGTCGGCGAGCACCTCTACGCGGCACCGCGCGTCGCCGCCCGGCCGCCCGCCGCCGGATGAACCGAGAGGGCGGTCCGCGCACATGAACGATCACCTGACGGGCGCCCCGCGGGAGCAGGGCAGCCAGTGGTACGACAACGAGGCCGGACCCCTCGTCCGCCCGTACGCGATGACGGGCGGACGCACCAAACCCGGCCCCACCGGAGTGCGGTTCGACCTCATCGCACTCGTCACCCTGGACGCGGGCGCATCCGGATTCGACGACACGGCACTCGGGCCCGAACACCGCGCGCTTGTCGATCTGTGCCGAAACGAGACCCAGTCGGTCGCGGAACTCGCCGCGGGCGCCGATCTGCCCGTGGGCGTGGTGCGTGTGCTCCTGGGGGACCTGCTGGAACTCGGCTGCGTCACCGTCAGCCGCCCGGTGCCGCCGGCGCAGCTTCCCGACGAACGGATTCTGCGCGAGGTGATCGAGGGATTGCGGGCGCTGTAGATGAACGTTCGGAAATCAGCCAATAGCGGTCCAATCCCTCAAGAGAAAGCCGCAGTTGTCATGATGCTGCCTTCACACGTCGACCGTTGCCGGCACTCCCGAGAGAAGTGATCGATGGTCTCCGAGCACTCCGACGCCCAGGGCGGCGAGTCCGCCCCTCTGGCGCTGAAGATACTGGTCGCCGGCGGATTCGGCGTGGGCAAGACCACCCTGGTGGGCGCGGTCAGCGAGATCAAACCCCTGCGCACCGAGGAACTGCTCAGCGAGGTCGGCCAGTCGGTGGACGACACCGACGGCGTGGACCAGAAGGTCACCACGACCGTCGCCATGGACTTCGGGCGCATCACCATCAGGTCGGGCCTGTCCCTCTACCTCTTCGGTACACCGGGCCAGGACCGTTTCTGGTTCCTGTGGGACGAGTTGTCGCAAGGAGCCCTGGGCGCCGTCGTCCTCGCGGACACCCGGCGCCTGGAGGACTGCTTCCCCGCCGTCGACTACTTCGAGCACCGGCACATCCCGTTCGTGGTCGCCGTGAACTGCTTCGCCGGCGCACGGACGTACGGCGCACATGACGTCTCGCGCGCCCTCGACCTGGACCGGGGAACACCCGTGGTGCTCTGCGACGCCCGCGACCGCGACTCGGGCAAGGAGGTACTGATCCGACTCGTCGAGTACGCCGGGCGCATGCACACCGCCCGGCTGCTCAACTCCGTGAGCTGAGGCGGGAGTACGGCTCAGTCCGCGATGCCCTTCTGCGCCAGGACTTTGTCGGTCGTGACCCGGACCGCAGCTCCGCGAGATTCTCCGAAAGGTGAGCGCGACCGGTCTGCACCACACAGTCGAACGGCGGCCGGTCGTCGTCCACGCACAGCGCGGCACGCCCGTCACGGGGCAGATCGGCGTCACATGCGGGCTCCCGGCTGCCCGGACGGTCGACAGCCTGTCGGTGTGGGTGGCGCACGAGACGAACGCCCGCCATTCGTCATCGGTCATCTTCTGTGCCACGCCCCCGTCCTCCTTGCCCCGATGCCCCGTCGTCCGGAAGGGTGGCCGGCAGATCCTCCAGCCAGGGGGAGACACCTTACGGGGAGACCGGACCATGGCGCAGAAGCAGGGACTTGACTGGCTGCTGGACGATCTGACCGAGCGCGTCGAACAGGTGCGGCACGCATTGGTCCTGTCCAACGACGGGCTGGTCACGGGAGCGAGTACGGGCTTACGACGGGAGGATGCGGAACATCTCGCCGCTGTCTCGTCCGGGCTGCACAGTCTGGCCAAGGGCTCCGGACGCCACTTCGGCGCGGGCAGAGTGCGCCAGACCATGGTGGAGTTCGACGACGCGGTCCTGTTCGTCACGGCTGCCGGCAGCGGCAGCTGTCTGTGCGTCCTCAGCGGCGCGGAGGCGGACATCGGTCAGATCGCCTACGAGATGACCCTGCTCGTCAATCGTGTCGGTGAGCACCTCGGCGTGGATACACGCCAGCCCGAGCGCTCTCCAGCTCCAGACGCTTGACCTGCGTGTTTCCCATCTTCTGCGGAGTTATCCACAGGCTCGCCACGAGATCCGCCGGACCGGCTACGGTTTTTTCACGGCGATCGCACTCGGCGTGAGCCGCTGACTCCACGGGGGAGACATGTCCGGCGACACCATCACCAAACCGCACCGACTTTCCTGGGCGCCGAGCCGCGCCGCACGCGAACTCGGGTTGAAGCGGCGCGAGTTCGACCTCGCCGTGCACCTCGGGCGCATCCGGACCGTGCCCGACGAAGGAGGCGGTGGCCGTCGCGTGGCCCAGGAGGAGATCGAGCGGCTGCGCGCCGAAGAGGGTTTCCCGGAAGGGCTGTCCAGCGCTGTCAAGGCGGTAGGGGCTACGGAAGGCGCCCGCATCATGGAGGTGACCGCAGGCAGGTTCACCCGCCTCGCACGGCTCGGCCTGATGGCCCCGGTCTCGTTCTACATCAACCGCTACCGAGCGATTGTCTGGCTCTATCTGGCCGAAGAACTACGTCAGTTCGCGACCGACGAGAAGAACACCCGGCTGTTGAACGGCCGAACACCCGAAGGACTTCGCGACCAGCTGGACGCCGGCCTGGACCTACGGCCCCGCAACTGGCGCGGTCGTCACCTGGGCTTCCTCCTGCGGCAGGCCGACGACCCCTGGCAGCACGCCGGTGCCGTGGCCGCCCTGCTCGACCCGGTACAGATCGCGGAGATCGTCACAGACCCTTATGAGCGGGCCCATCTGAACAGGTTCCGGCCCGCCCCGCCCGCTCACGGCGCCCCCGGCTCGCCCGCGGCGCACCTCGCCGAGCGGATCATGACGGCGGACGACGCCGACGAAATCAGCTGGCTCCGGGCGGACCTGACCCAGGCGCTGGACGAGGCACGCAGGCACCGCCCCGCACCACGACCGACGGCGAAGCAGCCGGAACCCCCTGCCACCCCGCACCGCACTCCCGCCCGTACCCAGGAGCCCAGGCGATCACGAGCAGGGCTGGTGGGCTGGCTGCGCCGCAGAGGAGAGTGACCTACAGCGCCCGGAACAGCCCCTCCTGGACGACGGAGACGAGCAGCCGTCCCTCCATGTCGTAGATGCGCCCGCGGGCAAGGCCCCGTCCGCCCGCCGCGATCGGCGACTCCTGGTCGTACAGGAACCACTCGTCCGCGCGGAACGGCCGATGGAACCACATGGCGTGGTCCAGCGATGCCATGTCGAAGCTCCGTGGGCCCCACAGGGGTTCGACCGGGATCCGGACGGCGTCCAGGAGGGTCATGTCGCTGGCGTAGGTCAGCGCGCAGGTGTGCACGAGCGGATCGTCGCCCAGCGGCCCCACCGCGCGCATCCACACGGCGCTGCGCGGCTCGGCGTCCTTGACCTCCTCGGCGGTCCAGCGCAGCCGGTCCACATAGCGGATGTCGAAGGGCTGGCGCCGGGCCATGCGCTCCAACTGCTCCGGCAGCGCGCCCAGATGCTCCCGGATCTCCTGCGACACCGTCGGCAGGGACTCCGGGTCCGGGACCTTGCGAGCCGGTGGCAGCTGGTGTTCGAAGGGACCTTCCTCAGGCATGTGAAAGGAGGCGGTGAGATTGAAGATCGTGCGGCCCTGCTGCACCGCGGTGACCCGGCGGGTGGTGAACGACCGGCCGTCCCGGACCCGCTCGACCTGGTACACGATCGGCACGCCCGGTCGGCCCGGGCGCAGGAAGTACGCGTGCAGCGAGTGCACCGGGCGTTCGCCGTCCGTGGTGCGCCCGGCGGCGACCAGTGCCTGGCCCGCGACCTGGCCACCGAAGACCCGTTGCAGGGACTCCTGCGGGCTGCGGCCCCGGAAGATGTTGACCTCGATCTGCTCAAGGTCGAGCAGGTCGACGAGTCTCTCGGCCGGATTCGTCATGGGTGAAATTCTCCTGTGCTCACAGCTGGCCGACGTCGGTGACGCGGACCACCGCACGCCCTTCCGCGTCGGAGGCGGCAAGATCGATCTCCGCGCTGATGCCCCAGTCGTGATCGTCATTCGGGTCGTCGAAGATCTGGCGCACACGCCACAGGCCGTTCCGCGGCTCCTCCTCGATGACCAGCAGTTTGGGGCCGCGGGCGTCGGGACCGGTGCCGAGGTCGTCGTACTCGTCCCAGTACTTGTCCATCGCCTCGCCCCAGGCGTCCGCGTCCCAGCCGGACTCGGCGTCCATCTCGCCCAGCTCCTCGACCTGGTCGAGGGCGGCCAGCTCGACGCGGCGGAACAGGGCGTTGCGGACCAGGACCCGGAAGGCGCGCGCGTTCGCCGTCACCGGCTTGACCTCGTCGGCCTTCTCCTGGGCCTCCTCGGCGGTCATCTCCTCCGGGTTGGCGAGTTGCTCCCACTCGTCCAGCAGGCTGGAGTCGACCTGGCGCACCATTTCGCCGAGCCACTCGATCAGGTCCTGAAGGTCCTCGGACTTGAGGTCGTCGGGGATGTTGTGGTCGAGCGCCTTGTAGGCGCCGGCGAGGTAGCGCAGGACGATGCCCTCGGTGCGGGCCAGCTCGTAGAAGGAGACCAATTCCGTGAAGGACAGGGCCCGTTCGT
Organism: Streptomyces blattellae; assembly: GCF_009709555.1. Lineage (GTDB taxonomy): Bacteria > Actinomycetota > Actinomycetes > Streptomycetales > Streptomycetaceae > Streptomyces > Streptomyces blattellae. Next base: position 77,403 of record NZ_WJBG01000246.1, read on the forward strand.
ACATGTCGCGGATGACGGACTTCGGCGACAGCGGGTGGTCGCCCACCCAGGGGTGGCTCTTGCGGTAGGTGTTGTAGGCGTGGAAGAGCAGCTCTTCCAGGGGCTTCGGGTACGAGATGTCCTGGAGCCGCTCCATCCGCTCCTCGTACTCGACGCCGTCCGCCTTCATCGCGGCCACGGCCTCGCCGCGCGCCTTGTTCTGCTGGGCGGCGAGGATCTGCCGCGGGTCGTCCAGAGTCGACTCGACGACCGACACCATGTCCAGGGCGTACGACGGCGATTCGGGGTCCAGCAGCTCGAACGCGGCCAGGGCGAACGTGGACAGCGGCTGGTTGAGCGCAAAGTCCTGCTGGAGATCGACGGTGAGGCGCACGATGCGGCCCGAGGCATCAGGCTCGTCGAGCTTCTCGACGATGCCGCCGTCCAGCAGCGAACGGTAGATGGCGATCGCCCGCCGGATGTGCCTGAGCTGCTGCTTGCGCGGCTCGTGGTTGTCCTCCAGGAGGTGCCGCATCGCCTCGAAGGCATTGCCGGGGCGAGCGATCACCGACAGCAGCATCGTGTGTGTCACACGGAAACGCGAGGCCAGCGGCTCCGGATCGGAGGCGATGAGCTTCTCGAAGGTGTTCTCCGTCCACCCGACGAAACCCTCGGGCGCCTTCTTGCGGACCACCTTGCGGCGCTTCTTCGGGTCGTCACCCGCTTTGGACAGCGCCTTCTCGTTCTCGATGACGTGCTCGGGTGCCTGCGCCACGACGAAACCCGCCGTGTCGAAGCCCGCGCGCCCGGCCCGCCCCGCGATCTGGTGGAACTCACGGGCGCGCAGCGTGCGCACGCGGTTGCCGTCGTACTTGGTGAGCGCCGTGAACAGCACCGTGCGGATGGGGACGTTGACGCCCACGCCGAGCGTGTCCGTGCCGCAGATGACCTTCAGCAGACCGGCCTGGGCGAGCTTCTCCACCAGGCGCCGGTACTTGGGCAGCATGCCGGCGTGATGGACACCGATGCCGTGCCGGACGTAGCGGGAGAGGTTGCGGCCGAACTTGGTGGTGAAGCGGAAGTTTCCGATCAGTTCGGCGATCTGGTCCTTCTCCTCGCGCGAGCACATGTTGATGCTCATCAGCGCCTGCGCCCGCTCCACGGCCTGGGCCTGGGTGAAGTGCACGATGTAGACCGGCGCCTGCTTGGTGTCCAGCAGTTCGGTCAGTGTCTCCGTGAGCGGGGTGAGGCGGTACTCGTAGGAGAGGGGGACGGGGCGGGTCGCCGAGCGGACCACGGCGGTCGGGCGGCCGGTGCGCCGGGTGAGGTCCTTCTCGAACATCGAGACGTCGCCGAGCGTGGCCGACATCAGGACGAACTGCGCCTGCGGCAGTTCGAGGATCGGGATCTGCCAGGCCCAGCCCCGGTCGCCCTCCGCGTAGAAGTGGAACTCGTCCATCACGACCTGGCCGACGTCGGCCTGCTTGCCGTCGCGCAGGGCGATCGACGCGAGCACCTCGGCGGTGCAGCAGATCACGGGGGCGTCGGCATTGACGGACGCGTCGCCGGTGAGCATGCCGACGTTCTCGGTGCCGAAGAGCTTGCACAGCTCGAAGAACTTCTCCGAGACGAGCGCCTTGATCGGGGCGGTGTAGAAAGTGACCTCGTCACGGGCGAGTGCCGCGAAGTGCGCACCCGCCGCGATCATGCTCTTGCCGGAGCCGGTGGGCGTCGACACGATCACGTTCGCACCGGAGACCACCTCGATCAGCGCCTCCTCCTGGTGGGGGTAGAGGGTGAGGCCGCGCTCCTGGGCCCACGACTCGAAGGCCTCGTAGAGAGCGTCGGGGTCGGCGGTCTGCGGCAGCTGATCGATGAGGGTCACGCACCCATCTTGCCCGCCCTCCTGCCCGATGGGGGAATCGGATGCAGGCCAGAAGATCGCGAACGCTACGCTGTCTCGCCGACGGAGCGTCAGCGCGCCCGGTCAACTGGACAGCGGTATACGAGGAATGGGGCGGGTAACGGCGATGATGGGACCAGCGCACTCACTGTCGGGAGCCGCGGCCTGGCTCGGCGTCGGAGCGGCCGCGGCCGCGACTGGGCACACGATGCCGTGGCCGGTGCTTCTGGTGGGCGCCCTGATCTGTGCCGGTGCCGCGCTCGCCCCGGACCTCGATCACAAGTCGGCCACCATCTCGCGGGCCTTCGGACCGCTCTCGCGCGGGCTGTGCGAGATCGTCGACAAGCTGTCGTACGCCGTCTACAAGGCGACGAAGAAGCAGGGCGACCCGCGCCGCTCCGGCGGGCACCGAACGCTCACGCACACCTGGCTGTGGGCGGTCCTGATCGGCGCGGGTGCCTCGGTCCTGGCGATCACCGGGGGGCGCTGGGCGGTGCTGGGAATTCTGTTCGCGCACATAGTCCTGGCCATCGAGGGCCTGCTGTGGCGGGCGACGCGGGGATCCAGCGCCGATGTCCTGGTGTGGCTGCTGGCGGCTACCAGCGCGTGGATCCTCGCGGGCGTCCTGGACGAGCCGGGCAACGGCGCCGGCTGGCTGTTCACGGAGCCCGGCCAGGAGTACCTGTGGCTGGGCCTGCCGATCCTGCTGGGGGCGCTGGTGCACGACATCGGGGACGCACTGACGGTCTCCGGCTGCCCGATACTCTGGCCGATACCGGTGGGCCGCAAGCGCTGGTACCCCATCGGCCCGCCGAAGGCCATGCGGTTCCGTGCGGGCAGCTGGGTCGAGCTGAGGGTGCTGATGCCGGCCTTCATGCTGCTCGGGGGCGTGGGCTGCGCGGCGGCGCTCAACGTCATCTGAGCCCATCGGCACCAGGCTGGGGCACCGGGTTGCCGGCGGCCCAGCCCACCCGCCCCGTGCTGTCAGCCGCTCTGCCCGGTGCTGCCGTACCGCTTCTCGAACCGGGCGACGCGGCCCTCGGTGTCCACGGTCCGTGCCTTGCCGGTGTAGAAGGGGTGGCTCTCGGAGGAGATCTCCACGTCCACGACCGGGTAGGTCTCGCCGTCGTCCCACTCGATGCTCTGCTCGCTCGTGGCGGTGGACCGGGTCAGGAAGGCGTAGCCGGCGGCGCGGTCACGGAAGACGACCGGGTGGTAGTCGGGGTGCTGGTCCTGCTGCATGGCGGCTCCTTGTACGGCGCCGGGATCGTCGGCGCGGGGGACGACAGGTCAGCCGGAGAGGGTCTCCTCGTCGACGATGTGCATCGCGGCCTCCTCGGCCGAGGCCGCGGCGCCGTCGATGCCGACGTCCGTGGCGACCATGGCGCTCTCCTCGTCCTCGTGCGCCCCTTCGTCGGGGGCGACGAGACGGCCGGAGCGGACAGCGCCGACCTCGTTGTCCCAGAGTTCCCCATCGGTTCCTTGGCTGTCGCCGATACCGTCCCCGTCGGGCGCGGTGAGATCCGGCAACTCCTCGGCGAGCCGTTGGTCCAGCGTCTCGCCGCGCCGGCGCTCGGCGGCCGTCACGTCGGAGCGCTCCACCGCCCACGGTCTCTCCGGAGGGGACCAGCCCCGGTCGAGGGGGTCGTCGACACCGTCGTCGACCAGGGTGTCCTCCGCGTCCAGCAACCCCGCGTCGTCCTGGACCTCGGATCCGTCGGGCTGGTAGACGTCGTCTCCCCATCCGTCGACGCTGTTCACGGGTACCTCCAGGTGATGGGGACGGGCCCGTTCCGACCGCGGTCGGTGGCGGGCGGCCGGGGCACGGGGCGCGGCCGCACTCGATCGGAACCGAGCGGTTCCCGGACGCACTCCGCGAGCCGGTACCGATATCCAGCCTTCCACCCCCTTTCGGGCCCGCGCAACGGCACAGGTGAGAGAGGGCAGGTTCGGCAGGGCCAGGCTTGGGCGCGACGCCGTCCGGGCTGCCGGAATCGGCTTGGACGCCACGCAGCCCGGCCCGCCGCCGGATCGGTCTGCACGCCACCCCGCCCGACCCTCCTGATCGGCCCGTACGTCACTGGGCCTCGGCCGAGCACCCTGGGATCCGCTCGGCCGAGCATCCCGGGATCCGCCTCCGTCGAGCCCCCCGGTATCCCCCTCGGCCGAACACCCCGGCATCCACCCCCGCCGAGCACCCGGGAGGGGACAGCCAGGGCTCAGTCGTCCAGATCAGCCGACGACCAGACGCGGTCGTCGTCGGTGACGAGTTCGACCCGATCGACGGCCGCCGCGTCCCCGTACGCGATCCAGGTGGCCCGGCCGGAGGACGGCATCCACCACTCGCCGGCGTCGCGGGTGGAGCCGTCGGTGAGGAGGAATCGGCATGTGTAGTGGGTGCCGGGAGGGCCGTCCGTGATCTGCATGACGACCACGCGCTCGGCACCGAGGCGGCTCGGCTCCACAGTGCCGACCGCGCTCCCGGCACCGGTGACCAGCAGGGCTCCGCGGTCGCTCGCGGCCACCTGGGCAGGCCCCGGGTCGCGGTCGAGCAGCGTCGTGCCCGCCGCGCCCAGGCAGAGACCGGCAGCGGCGGCAGCGGCGACCAGCAACGGCACTCGATAGGAGCGGCGGGCGGCGGTCCGGGGGCGCAGGTCCAGACGGTCGAGGACTTGGGCGTCGAACCCGGACGGGGCCGCGACCGCGGGCGCCGCGGGCAGCACGGAGTCGACGGCCGCCGAGACGTCGTCGTACGCCGCACGGCAGGTCGGGCAGGTGGTGAGGTGGCGCAGGAGCTGCGCCTGCTCGCCGGGGAGCGTGCCGAGGGCCAGAGCGATGAGCTCGTCCTCGTCAGGGTGTGGTGCCATCGGGGCTTCCCTCCTTCAGCGAGTCGCGCAGCCTCCTCAGACCGGTGCGGATGCGGGTCTTGGCGGTGCCGAGCGGGATGTCCTCGTGCCGGGCCACTTCGGCGGCCGTACAGCCGCCGAGCACGGCGAGTGCCACCGCGCGGGCCTGCTCGACCGGCAGGGAGCGCAGGCGCCGTACGGCGCGCTCGCCCTCCAGCGCGGCCAGCGCAGGCCGTGCCGTGCCGTCGGCCTCGGCGTCGTCCCGGAGAGTCACGGCGAGCAGCCGCTCCAGGGTGTCGGCCAGGACGGGGGTGGAGCGGCGGGCCCGGACCGCGTCGATGGCGGCGTTGCGCGTGATGGTGAGCAGCCAGGTGAGGGCCGACGCACGCCGGGCGTCGTAGTCGCCGGCCGCGCGCCAGGCCCGTACGAACACCTCCTGGCTCACGTCCTCGGCCAGGCCGGGATCACGGGTCACCGACAGTGCGAGGCCGTACACCGCGTCCTGGAAGCGGCGGACGAAGGCGACCGCCGCCTGCTCGTCACCGAGCGCGAAGCCGGCGACGAGTGAGGCGTCGTCGACCCGGTCGGCACGCGGGAACAGCTCCACACCCTCTATCTACGCATGTGCGCGCCGAAGGGATTGCGCCCCATGCCGACTCGGGCGTCCGCAATCCCCCCGCGCCCCTCGCCCGTACAACCACCGTCAGAAGGGACGGAGAGATCATGAGGCGAAGCAGGATCACCGTCGCCGGGTTCGCGCTGGCGGCGGCACTGGCGCTGGCCGGCTGCGGAGGGGGAGGCGGCGGGGACGGCGGCGGCGCGTCCGCGGCCAGGGACGCCTCCACCGTCAGGACGAGCGACTCGCCGTTGGGTGACATCCTCGTCGACGGCGGCGGGCGCACGCTGTACCTCTTCACCGAGGACGGCGAGAACACCAACTCGATGGAGTGCGACGCGGCTTGCCTGGAGCTGTGGCCGCCCATGGAAGGCAAGCCGGAGGCGGGCGCCGGCGCCGACGCCGGTCTCATCGGCACCACGAAGGGCGACGGCGAGGCGCAGGCGACGTACGCCGGGCATCCGCTGTACTACTACGCCCCGGACCGCAACGAGGGTGATCTGAAGGGCCAGGGCATCGACGGGGTCTGGTACGTGCTCGACGCCGAGGGCAGAGCCGTCACCGATGCCGTCCCGTCGCCGGATGACGACGGCACCGGCGGTTACGGGTACTGAACCGAGTGGACCTGGTGGCTCACCCGTGCCATGACCGCCACAGTGCCGCGTACGCCCCCTCCGCCGCGACCAGTTCGTCATGGCTGCCCAGCTCGCTGATCCGGCCGTTCTCGACGACGGCGATGACGTCGGCGTCGTGGGCGGTGTGCAGCCGGTGGGCGATGGCGACGACGGTGCGGCCGTCGAGGACCCGGCCCAGGGACCGTTCCAGATGGCGTGCCGCACGTGGGTCGAGCAGGGAGGTGGCCTCGTCGAGGACGAGTGTGTGCGGGTCGGCCAGCACCAGGCGGGCCAGCGCGATCTGCTGGGCCTGGGCCGGCGTGAGCGCCGCTCCGCCCGAGCCCACCTCGGTGTCCAGGCCGTCGTCGAGCCCTCGCGCCCAGCCGTCCGCGTCGACCGCGCCCAGCGCTGCCCACAGCTCGGCGTCTTCGGCGTCCGTCCTGGCGAGCAGGAGGTTGTCCCGCAGGGAGCCGACGAACACGTGGTGCTCCTGGTTGACCAGTGCCACATGGGAGCGGACCGCCTCGGCGGGCATCCGGGACAGTTCGGCGCCGCCGAGGGTGATGTGGCCGTCCCGGGGCGCGTAGATGCCGGCGAGCAGCCTGCCCAAGGTGGACTTGCCCGCGCCCGACGGGCCGACCAGAGCCAGCCGGGTGCCGGGGGCGACGTCGAGGGAGACCTTCCGCAGGACGTCCACGCCTTCGAGGTAGCCGAAGTGGACCCGGTCCGCCCGCACGTCGCGCCCGTCGGGTGACACCTCTGCGTCACCGGCGTCCGGTTCGATCTCCCGGACCCCGACCAGCCGGGCCAGCGACACCTCGGCCACCTGCAGCTCGTCGTACCAGCGCAGGATCAGCCCCACCGGGTCGACCAGCATCTGCGCGATCAGCGCACCCGTCGTCAGCTGGCCGACGTCGAGCCAGCCCCGCAGTACGAACACGCCGCCCACCATCAGGACGGAGCTGAGCACCATCACATGGGTGACGCCGATGACCGGGAACAGCACCGAGCGCAGCCACAGTGTGTAGCGCTCCCAGGCCGTCCACTCCTTGATCCTCCGGTCCGACAGCTCGATACGGCGGTCACCGAGGCGGTGGGCTTCGACGGTGCGCCCGGCGTCCACGGTCTCGGCGAGCGCGGCGGCCACGGACGCGTACCCGGCGGCCTCCGACCGGTAGGCGGAGGGCGCCCGCTTGAAGTACCAGCGGCAGCCGACCACCAGCAGCGGCACGGCGAGCAGGACCGCGGCGGCGAGCGGCGGGGCCGTGACGACGAGTCCGCCGAGCAGCAGCGCCGCCCACACGACGCCGATCGCCAGCTGCGGTACGGCCTCACGCATCGCGTTGGCCAGCCGGTCGATGTCCGTCGTGATCCGGGACAGCAGGTCGCCGGTCCCCGCACGTTCCAGGACGCCCGGCGGCAGCCCGACCGACCGCACGAGGAAGTCCTCGCGCAGATCGGCCAGCATCCGCTCCCCGAGCATCGCGCCCCGCAGCCGAACCTGTCGTACGAACACGGCCTGGACGACGAGCGCGACCATGAACAGCGAGACGGTGAGCTCCAGATGAAGCTCGCGCGCCTCCTCCGACACCCGCTCCACGAGCCCGCCCAGCAGATACGGGCCCGCCATCGAGGCGATCACGGCGACCGTGTTGACGCCGATGAGGAGCAGGAAGGCACGGCGGTGCCGGCGGAAGAGTTCGGCCACATAGGCGCGGACGGTCGCGGTGGCGCCGACGGGCAGGGTGTTCGCCGTCGTCGGTGCCGCCGGGTCGTAGGCCGGTGGCGCCACGCCGATCATGCTGTCTCCTCGATCTCTTCCAGTTCTTCCCATACGTCTACGTCGTTCAGGGCCGCCTCGTCGTCGGTCTCGCGGGTGACGACGGCCCGGTACCGGGGCTCCTTCACCAGGAGGTCGCGGTGCACGCCCACCGCCGCGACCTCGCCCTCATGCACCAGCACGACCCGCTCCGCGCGGTCCAGAAGCAGCGGCGAGGAGGTGAACACGACGGTCGTGCGCCCCTGCCGCAACTCCCGCACGCCGGTTGCGATCCGTGCCTCGGTGTGCGAGTCGACGGCTGACGTCGGTTCGTCCAGGACGAGCACTTCGGGGTCCGTCAGCAGTGACCGGGCCAGCGCCAGCCGCTGCCGCTGGCCGCCGGACAGGGAACGCCCGCGCTCGGTGATCCGGGCGTCCAGCGGGTCCTCCGCATCGAGCGAACCCTGGACGAGCGCGGTCAGGACGTCCTCGCACTGCGCCGCCGCCAGTGCCCGCTCGGCAGCCACATCACCGGACGCGGGCACGTCGAGCAGTTCGCGCAGCGAACCCGACAGCAGCACCGGATCCTTGTCCTGGACGAGGACGGCCGTCCGTGCGGAGCCGAGCGGGAGTTCGTCCAGCGGCACACCGCCCAGCAGGACCGACGTACTCTCCTCCGCGGGGTGCCCGCCCAGCCGTTCCGCCAGCCGCCCGGCCGCGTCGGGGTCGCCGCACACCACCGCGGTGAACCGGCCGGCGGGAGCCAGCAGACCGGTCGCCGGGTCGTACAGATCCCCGGACGGCACCTCGGCGGCACGCGATCCGCCCGTGTCCGTGGCACGCTCCAGCGACAGCACACGCGCGGCACGCCGGGCCGACGGACGCGAGAAGGAGTACGCCATCGCGATCTCCTCGAAGTGCCGCAGGGGGTAGGTCAGGACCATGACCGAGCTGTAGACGGTGACCAGTTCGCCGACGGTGATCCGGCCCTGGCGGGCGAGATGCACGCCGTACCAGACCACCGTGATCAGCAGCAGCCCCGGCAGCAGCACCTGGATCGCGGAGATCAGGGACCACATCCGGGCGCTGCGCACGGCCGCGCGGCGCACTTCCTGGGAGGCGCTGCGGTAGCGGTCGAGGAACAGTTCCTCGCCGCCGATGCCGCGCAGGACGCGCAGTCCGGCCACGGTGTCCGAGGCCAGTTCGGTGGCACGCCCCGCCTTCTCACGCTGGATGTCCGCCCGCCGGGTCGCGCGGGGGAGCAGCGGCAGCACGGCGATCGCCAGGACGGGCAGACCCGCGGCGACGACCACCCCCAGTGCGGGCTGGTACACGACCAGGGCGACGCAGACCAGTACGACGGTGACCGCGGCCGCGGTGAACCGGGACACGGCCTCCACGAACCAGCCGATCTTCTCGACGTCACCCGTGGAGACGGCCACGACCTCACCTGCCGCGACGCGCCGGGTCAGCGCCGAGCCCAGCACCGCTGCCTTGCGGGCGAGCAGTTGCTGAACGCGGGCGGCGGCGGTGATCCAGTTGGTGACCGCCGTGCGGTGCAGGAAGGTGTCGCCGAGCGCGATACCGGCACCGGCCAGTGCCAGCAGGCCGCCCGCGAGGGCCAGCCGGCTGCCTGAGCGGTCGACGACTGCCTGGATGGCGAGGCCGACACAGAACGGCAGCGCGGAGACGGACACGAAGTGCAGCAGGCCCCAGGCCAGCGACTTCAACTGCCCACCCAGCTGATTCCGGAAGAGCCACCGCAGGAAACGGGGGCCCGAGCGTGCGTCCGGCACACCGGGGTCGGGATACGGAAGGCCTTGAATCTGCATGACGTCCCAGTGGCTCGTGACAGGTCGGAAGAGGTGGAGGACGGAGGTGAGGACGGAGGTGGAGGACAGGGGCGGCGGACAGGGGCGGGAGGGCGGCGACAAGCCGTGACAGGTTCGCGTCGCAACGTGTCCAGAGGCAAACGGTTTTCCGGGCCGGCGAACAGATCCGGCTGCGAGGGCGCCGGAGCCCTCGCCGGATCTGTCTCTGCACCTCATTGCCAAGGGCGCCCGACTCCCCGTAGAACACCGGCCATGAAGAGACGGATCATCATGTCCATGCTCGCCGGAGCGACCCTCCTCGCGAGCACCTTCCTCACGGCGGCCCCCGCTCAATCAGCCGACGTCCCGCCCGAGTTCAGCACCACCGACTGGCACGACCCCCTAACCGCCGTCCCGCCCGTCCCCAAGCCCTCCGGCACGTCCTGCCAAGTCACCCTCGCCGAGGCGCAGTTCCGGGACTTCACGCCGTACACCGGCGCCTACACACCGCCGGACGGCTGCGGCGACCGCTGGAGCAAGGTGGTCCTGCGCATGGACGGCACGGTCAAGGGACGGCAGTTCGACCGGCTCGGGTATGTGCGTCTCGGCGGTGTCGAGATCTTCCGTACGTCGACACCGCAGCCGTCGCCCGACGGCATCGAGTGGTCCGTCGAGAAGGACGTCACGCGCTACAGCGACACCTTCCGCAGCGCCCAGGACGTCGAGATGCTCATCGAGAACGTCGTGGACGGCACGTACACCGGGATCATCGACGTCAAGGTCACGCTGACGTTCTACGCGGCCGAAAAGACCAGCACACCGGCAACAGCCCCCGACCAGATCCTCACCCTCGCCGCCGACTCCACCCTCACCGCCCCGCGCAACAGCGAACGCATCGTCGCCGAGGTGTACGCCACCGGCTCCGGCGGCGGCTGCGAGGAGTACTGGTATCTGACCGTGCCCGACTCGGCGCCGTACTCGTGCCAGGCCGATGGCGGCCCCTACCGGGAGGTACAGGTGACGGTCGACGGCCAACTGGCCGGAATCGCCGCGCCGTTCCCGACCGTGTGGACCGGTGGCTGGTCGAACCCCTTCCTCTGGTACGTCGTTCCGGGCCCGCGCGCCTTCGACATCAAGCCGATCGAATACGACCTGACACCGTTCGCCGGCCTCCTCAACGACGGCCGTCCGCACCGAGTCGAGGTCTCCGTGGTCGGCGTCCCCGAAGGGCAGACCGGCTGGAGCACTCCCGTGAACGTCCTCGTCTGGCAGGACGCGAAGAGTGCACACGTCAGCGGGAAGCTCACCGCCCACCGCACGGCCGAACTCACCAACTCCTCGACGTATACGCCCGGTTCGCAACACCGAGTGGACACCGAAGGCGGACATCGGCTCACCGTCGCCGGATACGTCGACACCTCGCACGGCCGGGTGACGACCACCGTCAGCCGATCCCTGGCGAACACCTCCGTGCACCGCTGGACGGAGGGCGAGACGGTCGACGGTCTCGACGCCCGCTGGACGGACGACGAGTCGGTCACCGTCGATGGACGCGGTCCGGCCCGGACGACGCGCACAGAGCGGACGTACACGATGGACGGCACGACCACGATCGGCGCGGGCGACCGGTTGCGGACGGTGCTGTCGCTCGGCGACCGCGCCTCGGTCGTCGCCTTCCAGGGTGGCCGGCGCCTCGCGTGGTCGCGGCTCGACGACACCTATGCGGGCGACGCCACGTACACGACCAACGTGCCGCGCGACCAGCGGCACGCGGTCGGCACGACGAGCGAGCGGTACCGGCTGCAGGGGACGGGCGGGTGCTACGACCGGGCGCTGACGACTGTTCAGGGGGTGCTGACCGAGGACCGACGCAGCTGTTGAGGTCTGTGGTATGTCACATGCCACCAGGGGCGGATTTACATGACCGATACACAAAGGTTTCCGGAAGGATCAACGGCGCCCGGAGAGTGATCGGCACGGAAACCGCTTTCCGTATGGCAGAAGTCCTACGGGGCTTCTGCTGTACCGCCGTCCCCTCTAGGAGTTGCCCGTGCCGCCGTCCGTCCCGTCCCTGCCGCGACGCGTCGCACGCATACTGCGTACCTCTCTCTTCGCGCAGGTCGCCTGCGCGCTCGTGCTGGGCATCGTCGTCGGCAGACTGTGGCCCGACTTCGCCGCGGATCTGCAGCCGCTCGGCGACGGTTTCACCCGGCTCATCAAGACGATCATCTCGCCGCTGGTGTTCTGCGTGGTCGTCGTCGGCATTGCCAAGGCCGGTGACCTGAAGGCGTTCGGCCGGATCGGGCTGAAGGCCCTGATCTGGTTCGAGATCGCGAGCACGCTCGCCCTGCTCATCGGACTTCTCGCCGCCAACGTCGTGCAGCCGGGTTCGGGGATGAACGTCGACCCGTCCACGCTCGACACCTCGGCGGTCGACGCGAAGACCGGCGGCGGGGAGCTGCCCTCGACCACTGAGTTCATCATCGACGCGATCCCGACCAGTTTCATCGGAGCCTTCGCCGAGAACGAGCTTCTCCAGGTGCTCATCCTGGCCTGTCTGGTGGGCGCCGCGCTGCTCCACCTCGGCCACACCAAGGTGCCGCAGGTCCTGCCCGCCATCGAGCAGGCCCAAGAGATCATCTTCGCGGTCGTCGGCTTCATCATGCGCCTCGCCCCGATCGCGGTGTTCGGTGCCATGGCCGTCCTGATCGGCCAGTACGGGCTCGGTGTCATCGAGACCTACGCCAAGCTGATCGTCCTGTGCTATGCGGCCGCGGCGTTCTTCATAACGCTGCTCGCCGTCGCCCTGCGGATGGTCACCGGGCTGAGCCTGTGGAAGTTCCTGCGCTACATCCGTGAGGAGATGCTCCTCGCGCTCGGCACCGCCTCCACGGAGTCCGTCATGCCGCGGGTGATGCAGAAGCTGCGCAAGGCCGGCGCCCGCGACGACGCCGTCGGGCTGGTGCTGCCCACCGGCTACTCCTTCAACCTCGACGGCGCCTCGCTCTACCTGTCCATCGGCACGCTGTTCATCGCGCAGGCCGTGGGCGTGGACCTCAGTCTGAGCCAGCAGATCACCGTGATCCTGGTGCTGATGCTCACCAGCAAGGGCATGGCGGGCATCCCCGGTTCCGCCTTCCTCGCCCTGTCCGCGACCGCTTCCTCGCTGGGTGCCATCCCCGCCGGGGCCGTCGCCCTTCTGCTCGGCGTGGACCGCATCATGGACTCGATGCGCGTCGTCACGAACCTGCTCGGCAACTGCGTCGCCGTGTTCGCCGTGTCCCGGTGGGAGGGTGCGCTGGACATGGAACGGGCGAGGAAGGTGCTGGGCGGAGAGGTCGAACCCACGGCCAAGGGCGGCGAAACCGACGAGTCCACCCCTGCCGACGAGGCGCCGCGAACTGATGCCCCCGCCCCCGCCGCCGTACTCACCCGGCCGGCCAAGGAGCCCGCACCCGAGGCCAGTTGACGCACCACACCCTCATGCGGCCACCGTCCCTTTCCAGGGGTGGTGGCCGCGGCATTCTCAACCCTGCCGCGCCTTGTCCACCAACGTGTCCAGCAATGACCCGAGCACGGCACGCTCCACGTGCGTCAAGGGCGCCAGGATCTCGTCGGCCGCCGCTCTGCGCGCCCCCCGAAGCTCGCCCAGCGCCTTGTGCCCGTCGTCGGTCAACTCGATGCGGATCACCCGCCGATTGCTGGGGTCGGGCACTCGCCGCACCTTTCCGCTCGCCTCCAGCCCGTCGACCAGCGAGGTGACGGCCCGCGGGACCACCTCCAGCCGCTCGGCGAGGTCGGCCATACGTGGCGGCGCCTCGTAATGCGCGAGGGTGCGCAGCAGCCGGGACTGCGCCGGGGTTATGCCCAGGCCGGACTGCTCGATGTGCCGCTTCTGGATCCGGTGCACACGCCGGGTGAACCGCAGCAGCTGCTCGGCCAGCGGACCGTCGGGATCGGGGGTGGTCATGCGGGAACAATATCAGGATGCCGTTCATTGTGAGTATAGGTAACAATGAGCTATGCTCCGTCAATCATCGTCCACTCACCACCGCAGGAGCCCATGAAACCCGAGCGCGAACCCGCGTGGACCCCGCCCGCCGACGCCGACGCCGAGGAGCAGCCCCGGCAGGTGCGGCGCATCCTGGCACTCTTCCGTCCGTACCGCGGACGTCTCGCCATCGTCGGCCTCCTGGTCGGCGCCTCGTCCCTCGTCTCCGTAGCCGCCCCCTTCTTCCTGAAGGCCATCCTCGACACCGCGATCCCGCAGGGCCGCACCGGGCTGCTCAGCCTCCTCGCGCTCGGCATGATCCTGAGCGCCGTCCTCACCAGCGTCTTCGGCGTCCTGCAGACCCTGATCTCCACGACGGTCGGCCAGCGCGTCATGCACGACCTGCGCACCGCCGTCTACGACCGGCTGCAACGCATGTCGCTCGCCTTCTTCACCCGTACCCGCACCGGCGAGGTCCAGTCCCGCATCGCCAACGACATCGGCGGCATGCAGGCCACCGTCACCTCCACCGCCACCTCACTGGTCGCCAACTTCACCAGCGTGGTCGCCACGATCATCGCGATGATCGCGCTGGACTGGCGACTGACCGTCGTCTCGCTGCTCCTGCTGCCGGCGTTCGTGTGGATCAGCCGCCGCGTCGGCGACGAACGCCGGAAGATCACCACCCAGCGCCAGAAACAGATGGCCGCGATGGCCGCCACGGTCACCGAGTCGCTTTCGGTCAGCGGCATCCTGCTCGGCCGCACGATGGGCCGCTCCGACTCGCTGACGAAGTCGTTCGGGGAGGAGTCCGAGGAACTGGTCGACCTCGAAGTGCGGTCGAACATGGCCGGGCGCTGGCGGATGGCCGTCATCACGATCGTCATGGCCGCGATGCCCGCCGTCATCTACTGGGCCGCGGGCATGGCCCTCCAGCTGGGCGGCCCCGCGGTCTCGATCGGCACCATCGTCGCCTTCGTCTCCCTCCAGCAGGGCCTGTTCCGCCCGGCCGTGAGCCTGCTCGGCACCGGCGTCCAGATCCAGGCCTCTCTCGCCCTGTTCCAGCGCATCTTCGAATATCTCGACCTGCCCATAGACATCACCGAGCGCGAGCACCCCGTCCACTTGGACCGCGTCAAGGGCGAGGTCCGCTTCGAGGACGTCGAGTTCCGCTACGACGACAAGAGCGGGCCGATCCTGGACGGCATCGACGTCACCGTCCCCGCCGGCGGCTCTCTCGCGATCGTCGGCCCGACCGGCGCGGGCAAGTCCACGCTCGGCTGTCTGGTGCCGCGGCTGTACGACGTCACGGGCGGTCGCGTCACCCTCGACGGCATCGACGTCCGCGACCTCGACTTCGACACCCTCGCCCGCGCGGTCGGCGTCGTCTCCCAGGAGACGTACCTCTTCCACGCCTCCATCGCCGAGAACCTGCGCTTCGCGAAGCCGGAGGCCACCGACGAGGAGCTGCACGCGGCGGCCAGGGCGGCCCAGATCCACGACCACATCGCCGCGCTGCCCGACGGGTACGACACGGTCGTCGGCGAACGCGGTCACCGCTTCTCCGGCGGCGAGAAGCAGCGCCTGGCCATCGCGCGCACGATCCTGCGCGACCCACCCGTGCTCATCCTCGACGAGGCGACCAGCGCCCTGGACACCCGCACCGAGCACGCCGTCCAGGAAGCGATCGACGCACTGTCGGCCAACCGCACCACGCTCACCATCGCGCACCGCCTGTCCACCATTCGGGGTGCCGACCAGATCGTGGTCCTGGACGCCGGGCGCGCGGTCGAACGCGGCACCCATGAGGAGCTGTTGGGCCGCGAGGGCCGGTATGCGGCTCTGGTCCGCAGAGACGCCCAACTGGAGCCGACAAGGTGAAGATATGCCGAGTTTGTGACGATATGCGGGTTACGGTCTCCGCATGTACTTCGACACTCCGCCACGGAGCACCATGCGACTGACGCGTCGGGGCCGTATCGCCCTCATCGCGGCCGGCGCCGTCCTGGCCGGCACCGCCGTGGCGGTGCCGCTGCTCACTCTGGGCGGCGAGGAAGAGGCCGAGCCGGCGTCCCTGGTGATCCCGGAGGGCTGGCGTGCGGGCCAGGTCTACGACGCCGTCGACAAGGCCCTTGAGCGACCGCCCGGCACCACCAAGAAGTCTCTGGCCAAGGCCAACCTGAGGCTGCCGGTCGACGCCGAGGGCAACCCGGAGGGCTATCTCTTCCCGGCGACGTACCCGATCGACGAGAAGGCCACGCCGGAGGCGCTGCTGTCGACGATGGTCGACACCGCCAATCAGAGGTTCAACGGCGTCCCGATCGCCGCCGGTGCGCAGCGCAACGCGATGAACGTCTATCAGGCGGTGACCATCGCGAGCATCGTGCAGGCCGAGGCCGCCACCAAGGCGGACATGGGCAAGGTGGCCCGGGTCATCTTCAACCGGCTCGAACGCGGTATGCCGCTCCAGATGGACTCCACCATCAACTACGCGCTCAACCGCTCCACCGTGAAGACCACCCTCGACGACCTGCGGATCGAGAGCCCCTACAACTCGTACCAGCGCATGGGACTGCCGCCCACACCCATCGACAGCCCCGGCGAGGAGGCGCTGCGCGCGGCGGCCACTCCGACGCCGGGCGACTGGCTGTACTTCGTCACGGTCAAGCGGGGCGACACCCGCTTCACGGCCGACTACGCCGAGCACCAGCGCAACGTGGCGGAGTTCAACGCCCTCCAGAAGGCCCCGCAGGCCACGACATGACCGGCAGGGGCATCACGCGGCGACCGGCTCCTCGGCGGGCAGTCGCCTGATGTCCCGCACGGCCGCACGGCCCGCCCGGTTGGCGCCGATGGTGCTCGCCGACGGACCGTAGCCGACCAGATGGATCCGCGAATCGGCGACCGCGCGGGTCCCGTCGAGCCGGATCCCACCGCCCGGCTCGCGCAGCCTCAGCGGCCTCAGATGGTCGATGGCGGCCCGGAACCCGGTCGCCCACAGGACGACGTCGGCGGACACGTGCCGCCCGTCGTTCCACGCCACCCCCTCCGGGGTGACCCGGTCGAACATCGGCTGCCGGTCCAGGACCCCGTCCGCGAGCCCTTGCCGAATCGCGTCGTTCAACAGCAGCCCCGTGACGGACACCACGCTCCGCGGCGGCAGCCCCTGCCGCACCCGTTCCTCCACCAGGGCGACCGCAGCACGGCCGGCGTTCTCGTCGAAGGGCCCCTCGCGGAAGACCGGGGGCCGCCGGGTGGCCCAGGTCGTGGCCGCCGCGTACGGGGCGATCTCCAGAAGATGCTGCGTACCGGACGCACCCCCGCCGACCACGGCGACCCGCAGCCCGGCGAACTCCTCCGGCCCCGCGTACTGCGCCGTGTGCGACTGCCGGCCCCGGAAGGTCTCCTGACCGGGATAGCGCGCCGAGAACGGCCGGTCCCAGGTTCCCGTCGCGTTGATCAGCGCCCGGCTCGACCACACGCCGTCCGAAGTCTCCACGAGCAGCCGCCCCGCGTCGCCCGCACGCACGGCACGGACGTCGACGGGCCGCCGTACCCGCAGATCGAACGGCCCCGAGAGTTCTGATGACGTGCGCGGCGGGTGGTGTGCGCGAGGATGGGATGCATGTCAGATGCCTTCACCACCCGCGTGCTGAACGTGACCTCCGGTTCCACGGAGCGGGTCGTCGATCTCACCCACGACTGCGAGACCTTCCTGCGGGAGACGGCCGCCGGCCGCGACGGCCTGCTGAACGTCTTCGTCCCCCACGCCACGTCGTGTGACTTGCAACTGTCACGTTCCCCAGTGAACCGACTCAGCGGCCCCTAGAGGTGTGGGCCCTGGGTGGAGGGCCCACAGTGAGCATTGCGACGATTGAACGGCCGACGACGCGGGAGAACCCGGGCACGGCCAAGGTGGCAGGCATAGACCTGACCCAGTTCCTGGACGACATCACCGGGTGCCAGCCGGAGGACCTGGCGGACATCTACGTCCGGCGGTCCAAGCCCAAGGAAGACCTGGCAACCCTGACCAAACACGCCTGGGACATGGTGGAGGCGGCCCACCGGGAGGACCGCAAGGTCCGGGCCGTGTGGTGGGAGCAACGGAGCGCATCCAAGTCGTACGTACGGCGGGATGAGCTGGAGGCGGCCATGGCGGCCGTCATGGAGGGCCATTCCAAGACGCTGTATGTCCGCAAGCTGGACCGGTTCGACCGGCGCGGCATGGGGACCGTGGGCAGTGCGCTGGATGAGCTGGACAAGCGGCGGGCCCGGCTCCGGGTGGTGAAGGAGGGCCTGGACTCCAGCGTCCCCGGCCAGCGCATCATCTTTGCCGTTCTGGCGGAGCGGGCCCGTGAAGAGGCCCAAGACATCGCGTGGCGCACCCAGGAGGGCAAGGACGCCCATAAGGCCCTGGGGGAGTGGCAAGGGGGCGTCGTCCCGTACGGCCTGGAGCGTGACCCCAACAAAAAGGGCCGTCTCCGGCGGCGGGCCGACGAGTACCCCATCGCGCGGGAAAAGATCGCGGTCCCACTACTGAACGGCGATTCAGCACGTACGGTTGCCCACCGGCTGAACGCGGAGGGCATCCGAACCCGGAACGGCAAGCTGTGGTCGGCCACGACCGTGGCCAAGCTGGCCCATTCCCCACTGTGGGCTGGGTTGCTCCCCGACCGTGAGCGCATCATGGACGAACACGGCAACCCCACCGGCCGATGGAGGCACACGGGACGGGCGTACCTGGATGAGAAGGGGCGCACAGTCAGTGTCGGCCAGGGCGTCATCACCAAGGGCGAACGCGCCCGTATTCAAGCCAAGTTGGCGGCCCGTACCCGGCCCGGAGGCGGGGGCAAGCGGGCCCCGGAATACCTCCTGACGGACACACTCCGGTGCGGCCGATGCCGTGGCCCGATGGAGGGCGGCGGACAGGTGGCCCTTGGCGGCCGGTATCACTGCCGTAAGTGGTCCAGGGAGGGCAAGGCCGGATGCCTGGGCGTCATCACCCGCGCGTGCCGGGTGGATGAGGCCGTGACGGCCATGTGGTGGTCCCACGTGTCGGCCCTGGAGCCGGGGGACGCTGCCCTGGACGCCATCGCACGCCGCTGGGTGTCCATCAAGGACCCCGAAAAGGACACCCGCCGTAAGGAGATCGTGGCGGAGCTGGACCAGGTGAAGGCCCGCATGGAGAAGCTGGACCACGACCACTACGTCCGGGGGAAGCTGTCGGAGGAGCGGTACGAGACGCTGAGCGAACAACAGGCCAAGATCCGAACCGAACTGGAGGCGGAACAGGAGGAGTTGGCAAGGGATTCGGACCTGTCGGCCCTGTTGAGTGACCCGGAAACCCTCCGGGAGGTCTGGGAGGCTTCACCGCAAGACGAACGTCGGGAGTTGATCCGGTGTGCGCTCCCCCGGGTGACGATCGCACCCGCCAAGGGTCAGGGTGACAAGACGCCCATCCTGGAGCGGTTGACTGAGGGGCCTCGCGTTCCACGGACAGGGATGCGACTGTTTACTTCAGGCGACGATTCGCAACTTCACATGTTCGGCGTGGACTTCTCGCGGAGGGCGATAGCCGACGGCTGAGTGAAGGCGCTTGCGATTGTACCAGAATTCGATGTACCGGGTGATGTCATGCCGGGCGGCCTCGCGAGTCAAGTACGTTACCCGCGACACTCGTTCGTTCTTCAGGGCCCCGAAGAACGACTCCGCCATGGCGTTGTCGAAACAGATCCCGGTACGCCCGGCCGACCGGCGAAGTCTCAACCCCTCGAGAACCTTTGCGTACTCGGCGGACATGTAGTTGCTGCCCCGGTCGGAGTGAAATATGGCACCCTTCGAGAGCTTCCTGTTCCGTGCCGCCTTACGGATGGCCCGGGATATCAATGGCGTCTGGTAGTGGTCGTCCATGGCATAGCCGATGACCTCTTTGGTGCAGCAGTCGATAACGGTTGCCAGATACAGCCAGCCCTCGCCGGTGGGAATGTAAGTGATGTCACCGACGAGTTTTTCACCGGGTGCCTCGGCGGTGAAGTCGCGGCCCACGAGGTCCGGCACCGGACCGGGTGCCGCCTGGGTGAGAGACCACTGCTTCGGCCGCGGCTGGCAGGGCACCAGGCCCAGCTCGCGCATCAGCTGGCGGACCAGCTCCGGGCCGGCGGCGACGCCCCAGCGCAGCAGCTGCGCGTGGACGCGCCGATAGCCATAGGTGCCGTCGGACATGTCGAACGCCTTCTTGATGAGCAGCCGCAGTTCCTCGCGCCGCTGGGCGGTCGCGGAATCGGGCCGGTTTCTCCAGTCGTAGTAGCCGGACTTGGACACGCCGAGTTTTCTGCACATGAACTCGACGGAGTACGCGCACTCCGCGTTGTCGAGCCGCATCGAATCGATGAACTCGTACTTGCTCGCTACCGGGGATCCTTCGCGAAGTACGCTGCGGCTTTTTTCAGGAAGGCGTTCTCCTGCTCAAGCTCTCGGTTCCGGCGTCGCAGCTCCTTCAATTCGGCACGCTCGTCCACCGGCAGCGGCCCAGCCTGCTGTCCGTGCTCGCGCTCATGCTGGCGCACCCAGGTGCGGAGCGTCTCGGGATTCACGTTGAGTTCCCGGGCGACATGAGCGACCGGCTTGCTGGATTTCAAAGCCAGTTGGACCGCTTCTTCACGGAACTCCGGCGAGTACGGACTTGGACGTGCCACTTGCTTCTTCCCTCGATTCCTTACAGGACAACCCTATTGGGTCCCTG
>NZ_WJBG01000247.1 GCF_009709555.1 Streptomyces blattellae
CCCGGGTAGAGGCGGAACGCCATCTTGAAGGCATCCGCGGGCAGTACGGGAATCGGCTCGGCCACGGCCACGCCGTGTGCGCTCAGGTCGTCGCTGTGGGGGGAATACGCATTCATGTCCCTACCTTTGATTTCTGATCGTAAGAAACGTGCGCGGCGGGGCCGTTCAGCCCTGCCCCACGGTGGCCATGTAGTCGACGGCCGCGCGGCGCCAGCTGAGGTTGACATGGTTCGAGGCCATCTCCACGTCGCGCTTGGCGATGGAGACCGGGTGCTTGGGGTTGCCTCCCTTGGCACCGACGAGGGCAGCGATCCGCTGGACGTTGCGCAGCGCGATGCGGGTGACGAGCGCGTTGTCGCGCGTGTCACGTATCAGCTCGGCGGGGGTCGTGGTCTGGTGTGCGGTGTTCCGCCGGGAAGCCTCCAGGCTGCGCTGGTCGACCAGCATGCGCGCCATCTCCAGCTCGCCGGCGGCCTCCGCGAACTCGGTCGCGACGTACTCCTGGTCGGCGAGCTTGGTGACGCCGCCCACGGCGCTGGCGACGCGGGTGGCCGACGCGGCCGTCTCGGCGAAGTGGTCGGCGGCGCCCAGCGCGGCGCCGACAGCGACGGCCGAGAACGGGAACCGGCCCGCCGCGGGCCAGGACGACCACAGCGAGTCGAACGTGGGGTGCAGGGAGCGCCGCTCCTCAGTCATCCGGCCGATGTCGCGCATCGGCAGGACCCGGCGATCGGGGACGAACACGTCTTCGAAGGCCATCGACCGGCTGCCGGTCCCCCGCAGACCTGTCGGGAACCAGTCGTCGATCGTCACGCCTTCCTTCTGGTCGACGAGGAACATGTGCCCTTCGCCGTTCTCCCCCGCGGGCGCATTGCACATCAGCCACTGGGAGAAGTCCGAACCGCTGCAGAACCCCCACTGGCCGGTCAGCCGGTAGCCGCCCGGCACCCGCTCCGCCTTGGCCTTCGGGTTCAGGTTGATGTTTCCGGCGATCGTCGCGTACGGGTCCTCTCCCCACATCTCGTCCTGCGCCTCCTCCGGGAAGGCGAAGCCGACGACGCTGCTGGCGCTCAGGATGGAGAAGACCCAGGCGGTGGAGCCACAGCCGCGGGCGAGCGTCAGGGTCACCATCGCGTGCTCATGATCGGTGAGCTCCAGGCCCTCGTATTTCTTGGGCCTGAGGATATGGAGGAGGCCGGCGTCCTGCATCCGCCGGTGGATGTCGTCCGAGATGCGTCGCGACTCGTCGGTCTCGGCGGCTCGTTCGCGGAGCAGGGGCACCAGATCCTCGGCCGCGCGCATGATGTCGTCCGCGGTCAGGGAGGGGTTGGGCCCGGGGCGGACGCCCGCTGCGGCGCTGCTCGTGGAAAGGTTCTGGTTCTGCATTCCGTGACCTTCTCTCTGTGGGGAACGGGAGCCGGAAGGCAGCGCGCGAGTCCCGTGGGCGCGCTGCCAACCCCCTGATCCCTCGGTTGAGTTGCTGTAGTGAGTAGCGTGAAATGGCTGGTCAGGCCCTTCCGCCACGTCTGTTGAATCGACAGCTCAATGCCCCGATCGCCGGTTCAGGGCCGCCGCCGCGGGAGTCGGGGCTCGCGTGACGTCGGGCATGACGGAGGCGCCGGGCATGACGGAGGCGCCGGGTATGGCGGAGAGGTTGGCCACTCGCTCACGCCGACCGGGAGGAATCGGCCCGCCACGCGGGGGAAGCGCGAGCGGGCCGACTCCGGCCATGAGCGGCCACCGTCGGTGGGCCGAGCGACGGGGGCTCCGTCAACTCACAGGCATCGGTGCCCCGTCCGCAGCCTGCCTCCTGTCCCCAGCGGTTGGCTCTCGCCGGGGTGCCCGAGCACGGTTTCGAGCTGACGCGCCGCCCGCATGACCGGATGGCCCCTCAGCGGCCGGAGACTTCATGCACGAATGCGTGAAGGCACGAACTCGGCGATCCGGACCTCCGGGTCCAGCGACTCAGACGTGCAGCGCCGGCCGTTCCATCCCGGATCACTGCGCCATGACGGTTGCCTCGATGCGCTTGGCCCCAGTGGCGACGAAAGACTCCAGCACCCGCGCCTTGTCGGCGCGGTCGAGTGGCTTCCCGAGCTGCAGCCCGTCGCCCGGCGCGACCTCACGAACCGAGACAACCGGATCGGACGAGTACGACTCCTAGTCGCGCGGAGTCCAGTTGCAGGCGAGTGCCGTCCAGTCCGGGAACCCGAAGGGGCCGCCCATGGGCGTGACCTGGTCCTCGGGGACCTCCTCCCAGGTCACGGCCTCAAGGTTGTTGCCGTCCGGGTCGCGGAAGTAGACCGAGACCGCCGACATGCCGAGGTGGCTGCGCGGGCCGTTGAACGGGATGCCGTGGTCCTTGAGGCGGTCGACGAACTTGAACAGGCCCGTGGCGGACGTGCCGAACGCCCAGTGCGGCTGGGTGTTCTCCGTGGCGGCGACGGGGTACCCGTCCTCGGTCTTCTGCTCGGCGACCTCCACCAGCGTCGTACCGACGTGGTAGAAGATGTGCTTCAGACGCCCCAGCTCGATGTCCTTGTCGCTGTAGCCCGCCCGGTAGACCTCGATGCCGCCGAGGACCTGCTCGACGAACTTCCCGCCTTCCAGCGGGTCGCGGACTCCCAGTCCGACGTGGTCCATGCCCGTGAGGCCCGCCTCGTTCTCCGGGACGTCGTACCGGAGCCCGTGGTCCAGGAAGGGATGGGTGACTTCTGTGGTCATTACTCACGCTCCGTTGCGTTGCACTGATGTGTTCTTCGGGTTCCTGGTCGCAAAGGGGTGTGCGACCAGGACAACTGGAAATGGTTGTGCTCAGTCGAGCAGGCGGTTGTGCTCACCGAGTTTCGGTGCGCCGCGCTCCACTACGCCCGGCGTACTCGAGAGTTTGGGAACGATGCCCGGCATGGGCACCTGTTCGCCGTCGAGGGACGGGTCGGCGACGCGCAGGATCATGTCGCGGGCGCGATGATGTTCGTCGTTCTGGATATCGGCCGCGTTGTAGATCCGGCTCGCCGGAACCCCGGCTTCGTCCAGCAGCGACAGTGCCTTTTCCGAATCGAGGGACTTCGCCCATGCGGCGACTTCCTCGGACGGAAGTTCTCGATGACGACGTCCGCGTCAGCGAGAAGTCCCTTGAGCTGCTCCTGGCCCTCCGGCGTGGACAGGTCGATGACGACGGAACTCTTGCCTCTGGCGACATAGGACCAGTGCAGTCCCACGCCGTCGTAGAGCCGGCCCCAGCGCCGCATCGCGTCGCCGCTCGGGGGTTCGACCTTGATCACGTCCGCGCCGTGGTCGGCGAACACCCGACCGCGGACGGGACCTGCTGCGCGGTGTCCGAGCTCAACCACCTTCAGCCCGGACAGCGAACGACCGTCAGACACGTGGCCTCCACGTGGACGAGTAAGTGCGGAGATAGTTAGCATACGAACTACTCTCCATTGCCGCAAGCCCCTGGGGCGCGACCGACAGGCAACTCTCGCCGAGCGACGCGGAAGCCTTCCGCTCCGTGTCCCCCGTGGGACACGCGCACGCCGGGTAGCGGGTATGCGCTCATCTTGCTGCGCTCGCCGTGCTCGCCGCGCTCGCCGTGCTCACGCTGAGGTCGTGTCCCGCCTCGTGGTGTAAGCGACCCTGCTCGACGCGTTCCGGTCACCCGCGCGTCGGCCGGCCGCAGGGGACGCGGCGCCCGCCCCGTGTGCGGCTGACCTGCCGTCAG
>NZ_WJBG01000248.1 GCF_009709555.1 Streptomyces blattellae
AATCGGGTAGGAGGGCCGGGTCGCCCGGCCCTCCTCCCACACCACCGGACATGCGGGTCACGCATCCGGCGGTTCACCAAGCTGATCTCAACCGTTGCCAGGTCGGCTTGAGCGTCTTCAGGCCGAGGTCGTCCCAGTAGGAGTTGGGCAGTGCCCGCGCGAGGACGGGGGAGCCCGCGATCCGCCAGTAGCCCTTGCTGCTGTTCCCCCACTCACGGGAGAACTGCTCGTTGAACCCGAGCTTGCGCAGCATGGCCCGGCGGGCCCGGGGGATCTTCCATTCCTTCCAACGGATCTGCCGCATCCTGCGGTGCAGCCACTTGTCCAGCTCGCGGAACAGATGCGCACCGTCCGCGAGCCGGAAGTAGCCCATCCAGCCAACGATGAAGCGGTTGATCTTCGCGATACGTTCGTTCATCGCGATGCTCCACCGGCGCGAGGTCAGCTCCCGCAGCCGCATCTTCAGACGGACGACCGCCTTCGGATCGACGCGGATCCCAACCTTCCCACGCCGGGCAAAATAGAAGCCGAACCCCAGCATCGTCATGACAGAAGCTGGGACCACCTTCGACTTGTCCCGGTTGACCTTCAGTTTCAACCGCTGCTCGACCACGGCCGTGACCGAGGCGAGCACCCGGCAAGCGGCTCGCTTGCTCCGCACGAAGACACGAACGTCGTCTGCGTAACGCACGAACCGGTGACCGCGCTTGAACAACTCCCGGTCCAGGTCGTCGAGCATGATGTTCGACAAGACCGGCGACAGCGGGGAACCCTGGGGGGTCCCCTCCGCGCTCGGCATCCTGATGCCGCCCACCATGATCCCGGCGTCCAGATACCTGCGGATCAGCTTCAAGACCCTGCGGTCATCGACCTTGCGCGCCACCCGCGCCATCAGGACGTCATGCTGAACCCGGTCGAAGAACCGGTCCAGATCAAGGTCCACGACCCAGCGGTGTCCGTCCTCGATGGCCCGCCGCGCGACACGGACCGCCTGATGGGCGGACCGGCCGGGACGGAACCCGAAGGACGACCCCGAAAACTGCGGGTCGAAGATGGGCACGAGCACTTGCGCGATGGCCTGCTGGATCAAGCGGTCCAGCACCCGCGGCACCCCCAGCATCCGCTCACCGCCGCCAGGCTTGGGGATGATCACCTGACGGACCGGCGCCGGCCGGTAGATGCCCGCGTCGAGTTCGGCCCTCACTTCGGGCCAGTGCACCGCGATCCACGGCCTCAGCTCAGCCGTGGTCATGCCGTCCACCCCGGGAGCACCCCGGTTGACTTCAACGCGGTTGAGCGCCGCGAGCAGGTTCTCCTTCGAGAGCATCAACTCCCACAGCGAAGACTCCCGCTCCCGGTGAACGCCCTCCGTGGAGTGCGCCGACCGGCCACTACGCTCCGCCAGGACACTTCCGGAATGCACCGGTCCCTTCCCGGTCGGCACCGCCGAAGCGGACTTACTGCGGTCCACGTGACCAGCACGAGCAACCACCACATCACCCGTTCCACTCGATGTTCGGCCCTTCCCAGCCCGCCACGCACCGGCAGCCATCCCGGCTGGTACTACGACCTCTGCTGACTTCTGCCCGGTCAGCCCGCGCCTCCCGGCACGGACCGTCGGCGCGGCGACAACTTCAGCACAACCGACACCCGGACAGATCTCCCCAGGTAAGAACGATCACTGTCCCTGGATCCCCGCCGCGTTTACGCACTGGCCCTCTTGGCAGTGACGGGCATCGCCTTCTCGTGCAGGCTCACCCGACCAGTACGCCTCATACGCGATTCGCGTTCCTCGGTACCCAGGTCTCGCCTCGGGCTTCCTCCAGACCCCACCTCACGATGACGCCCTTGCCTCCGGCTCGGGGTTAGCACCACCTCTTCCCCCAGGGGACTTCCACCCCCAAGCAATCGCCCATGCTGGGCACACACGACGGCGGGCCGGTGGGACGTGTCCCACCGGCCCGCCGAAACCGCTCAGTCCGCGGCGGCGTTACGCGTCGACCTTCTCCATGACCTCGTCGCTGACGTCGAAGTTGGCGAAGACGTTCTGGACGTCGTCGCTGTCCTCCAGGGCGTCGATCAGTTTGAAGATCTTCTTGGCGCCGTCCTCGTCCAGCTCGACCTGCATGGTCGGGACGAAGTTGGCCTCCGCGGAGTCGTAGTCGATGCCGGCGACCTGGAGGGCGGTGCGGACCGCGACCAGGTCGGTGGCCTCGCTGAGCACCTCGAAGGAGTCGCCGAGGTCGTTGACGTCCTCGGCGCCCGCGTCCAGGACGGCACCCAGGACGTCGTCCTCGGTCAGCTCGCCCCTGGGGACGATCACGACGCCCTTGCGGTTGAAGAGGTACGACACGGAGCCCGGGTCGGCCATGTTGCCGCCGTTGCGGGTCATGGCGACGCGGACCTCGGAGGCTGCGCGGTTGCGGTTGTCGGTGAGGCACTCGATGAGCACCGCGACACCGTTCGGGCCGTAGCCCTCGTACATGATCGTCTCGTAGTCGGCGCCACCGGCCTCCAGGCCGGCGCCGCGCTTGACCGCGGAGTCGATGTTCTTGTTCGGGACCGACGAC
Source organism: Streptomyces blattellae (assembly GCF_009709555.1). GTDB lineage: Bacteria > Actinomycetota > Actinomycetes > Streptomycetales > Streptomycetaceae > Streptomyces > Streptomyces blattellae. Next base: position 2,571 of record NZ_WJBG01000248.1, read on the forward strand.
TTCTTCGCCTTCTGGATGGCGTCGTACAGCGTCGGGTTGCCGTCGGGGTCGGCGCCACCGGTACGGGCCGCGACCTCGATGTTCTTGATCAGCTTCGCGAAGAGCTTGCCGCGCTTGGCGTCGATCACGGCCTTCTTGTGCTTCGTCGTGGCCCATTTAGAGTGGCCGGACATCTGCCTGTCTCCTTCGCGTAACCCATCTCCGAACGAACTCCCCCGGACCTTGAGGCTTCGGGGGGACCCCCAGATCCTACAAGGACTCCGCTGCCCGGTCGGCGCGCACCATGTCGACGAACAGGCTGTGCACGCGGTGGTCGCCGGTCAGTTCCGGGTGGAACGACGTGGCCAGCGCGTTGCCCTGGCGGACCGCGACGATATGGCCGTCGTGCTCGGCGAGCACCTCTGCCCCGGCGCCGACGGACTCCACCCAGGGGGCGCGGATGAAGACGCCCTCCACAGGTTCGCCCGCGATGCCCTTCACGTCGAGCGCGGCTTCGAACGACTCGTTCTGACGTCCGAAGGCGTTGCGGCGCACGATCATGTCGATGCCGCCGATCGTCTCCTGGCCCGAGCGCGGGTCGAGGATCTTGTCGGCGAGCATGATCATGCCCGCACAGGTGCCGTAGACGGGCATGCCGTCTCGCACGCGCGCGCGGAGGAGGTCCATCACGCCGAAGAGCACGGCGAGCTTGGAGATGGTGGTGGACTCGCCGCCGGGGATGACCAGGCCGTCGATCCCGGCGAGTTCTTCGGGGCGCCGTACCGGCCTGGCCACGGCGTCGGCCGCGGCCAGGGCGACGAGGTGCTCCCGTACGTCACCCTGGAGCGCGAGCACTCCGACCACGGGAGAGGTCATCACCAGCCCCGGTTCGCGTAGCGCTCGGCCTCGGGGAGGGTGTCGCAGTTGATGCCGACCATGGCCTCGCCGAGGTTGCGGGAGGCGTCCGCGATGATCTTGGGGTCGTCGTAGAAGGTGGTCGCCTTCACGATGGCGGCGGCGCGCTTGGCCGGGTCGCCGGACTTGAAGATGCCGGAGCCGACGAAGACGCCCTCGGCGCCGAGCTGGCGCATCAGCGCGGCGTCGGCCGGGGTGGCGACACCGCCGGCGGAGAACAGCACGACCGGCAGCTTGCCCAGCTCGGCGACCTCCTTGACCAGCTCGTACGGGGCGCGCAGCTCCTTGGCGGCGGCGTACAGCTCGTGGTTGTCGTAGCCCCGCAGGCGGGCGATCTCGTTCTTGATCTGGCGCAGGTGACGGACGGCCTCGACGACGTTTCCGGTGCCGGCCTCGCCCTTGGAGCGGATCATGGCCGCGCCCTCGGCGATGCGGCGCAGGGCCTCGCCGAGGTTGGTGGCGCCGCAGACGAAGGGAGTGGTGAAGGCCCACTTGTCGGAGTGGTTGACCTCGTCGGCCGGGGTGAGGACCTCGGACTCGTCGATGTAGTCCACGCCGAGGGACTGCAGGACCTGGGCCTCGACGAAGTGGCCGATGCGGGACTTGGCCATGACCGGGATGGAGACGGCCTCGATGATGCCCTCGATCATGTCCGGGTCGGACATACGGGCCACGCCGCCGTCCTTGCGGATGTCGGCCGGGACCCGCTCCAGCGCCATGACGGCCACCGCGCCGGCGTCCTCAGCGATCTTCGCCTGCTCCGGCGTGACGACGTCCATGATCACGCCGCCCTTGAGCTGCTCGGCCATGCCGCGCTTCACGCGTGCGGTGCCGGTCTCAGGGGTCTGGGCGGAGTTGGGAAGCGTGCTGGACACAGGTGACCTCACTCGGTGAAAAAGGGTTTCTGCGAACACCGAGGAAACGCGAGGGGACCAGGCCACAGCAAGGGCCAATGAGGAGCCGGTGGATCGTTTTCCGGGCGGGAGCGGCTACGCGGCCCGCTCCACCAGGGCCGCCGGGGGTTCGTCGTCCATCTCGAAGGCCATCGGGAACGGCGCGTGACCGGCCAGCCGGAACCAGCGCACCTTGCGGTGCGCCCGCAGCCTCCGGGCCGCTCCCACGGCGTCGTTGTGGAAACGGCGGGCCATCGGCACCCGGCGTACCGCCTCGGTGAGTTCGTGCGTGGCCGCCTCTCCCCCGGGCGCGTCCCGTACCGCCTCCACCTGCTGCGCCTCGGCGAACACGGCCCTGAGAGCCTGGCTCAACTCGCTCTCGGACACCTCCCGTTGCTCCTCCTCGGCCTGCCGCGCGGCGTGCGCGGCTTCGTACAGGACGATCGAGGCGGCCGGATCGAGCACGCCGGAGGTCGCCAGTTCCTGGGCCACCGAGGCGCGGCGCAGCAGCTGGGCGTCGAGCGCGGCGCGGGTCGCGTCGATCCGGGCGTGCAGCCGGTCGAGCCGGCCCGCGGTCCAGCTCAGGTAGAGGCCGATCACCACGAGGGCGACGAGGATCCAGATGAGGGTTGCGGTCACAGGCGGCAAGGGTAGCGGGGAGCCGCGGATCGGCTGTGCCCAGGCGTGCCCGACCGGAAGGACCACGCGCGCGAGGTCAGTCCCGCGCCAGCCCCAGCCGCGCCCGCAGCCCCGGCGTCCGCTCGTCGGCCGCCACCGCCGTCGTCCCGTCCGTCACCGTCTCGTAGACCGACAGGATGTCCGCGCCGACCGTCGACCAGTCGAACCTCCGGACGTGGGCGCTGCCGCGCGCCCGCAGCTCGGCCCGGCGCCCGGGGTCCTCAAGGAGGCGTACGGCGGCCTCGGCGAGGGCGTCCGCGTCCTCGTTGGCGAACAGCTCGCCCGCGGCGCCCTGGTGGAGTACCTGCGCGAAGGCGTCCAGATCCGAGGCGAGCACCGGGGCTCCCGCCGACATGGCCTCGACCAGGATGATCCCGAAGCTCTCGCCGCCGGTGTTGGGAGCGACGTACAGGTCGACGCTGCGCAGCAGACGGGCCTTGTCCTCGTCGCTGACCATGCCGAGGAACTCGACCCGGGAACGCATTTCCTGGGGCAGCTTCTCCACGGCCTCCTCCTCGTCGCCGCGCCCCGCGACCAGCAGCCGGGTCTGCGGACGGGCGGCGAGGATCTTCGGCAGCGCCTTGATCAGCACGGGCAGGCCCTTGCGGGGCTCGTCGATGCGCCCTATGAAGCCGATGGTGTCGTGCTGCCACTCGGGCCTGGGCTCGGCCTTGGCGAAGAAGTCGACGTCCACGCCGTTCGGGATCACCACCGCGTCGCCGCCGAGGTGTTCCACGAGGGTGCGGCGGGCGTACTCGCTCACGGCGATCCGCGCGCTGATCTTCTCCAGTGCCGCCTGGAGGATGGCGTACGCGGCGACCATCGCCCGGGAGCGCGGGTTGGACGTGTGGAAGGTGGCGACGATCGGGCCCTGCGCCGCCCAGCAGGTGAGCAGGCCGAGCGAGGGCGAGGACGGCTCGTGGATGTGGACCACGTCGAAGGCGCCGTCGTGCAGCCAGCGCCGTACCCGCGCGGCCGAGATGAAGCCGAAGTTCAGCCGGGCCACCGAGCCGTTGTACGGCACCGGGACCGCGCGGCCGGCCGAGACGACGTACGGCGGGAGCGGGGTGTCGTCGTCGGCGGGCGCGAGGACGGACACCTCGTGGCCGAGGCGGATGAAGTATTCGGCGAGATCGCGGATGTGGAACTGGACGCCGCCCGGCACGTCCCAGGAGTACGGGCAGACGATGCCGATCCTCACGGCCGCTCCCCGTCGGACGGTCGGGGGTCCAGGTCGGCGAGCCACAGCCGCTGCAACATGTGCCAGTCCTCCGGATGGTCGGCGATCCCGCCGGCGAAGGCATCGGCCAACGCCTGTGTCATGACAGACGTCTTCTCGGCCTTCGTACCTGCCTCGGGTACCTCGATCGGAGGGTGTACGCGGCCCTGCATGACGGGCGAGTCGTCGTACCACAGTGTCACCGGCAGCAGGCGCGCGCCTGTCTGCTGGGCGAGCAGGGCGGGTCCGGCGGGCATCCGGGCCGTGTCACCGAAGAACTCGACCTCGACGCCGGAGGCGGACAGGTCACGGTCGGCGACCAGGCAGACCAGGCCGCCGCCGCGCAGCCGCCGGGCCAGCGTGCCGAAGGCGGAGCCGCCGTTGTGCGGCAGGACCTCCATGCCGAGGCCCTCGCGGTAGGCGACGAACCGGTCGTACAGCGTCTCCGGCTTCAGGCGCTCGGCGACCGTGGTGAAGGGCGTTTCGAGCTTGGTGGTGACCCAGGCGCCGGCCAGGTCCCAGTTGCCCAGGTGGGGCAGGGCCAGGATGACGCCGCGGCCGGCGGCGAGGCCGTCCGTCAGGTGGTGGACGTCCTTGGGGTCGAAGCCGGTCCTTATGCGCTCGGGGCTCCACGCCGGCAGCCGGAAGGACTCCATCCAGTAGCGCAGGTACGAGCGCATGCCCGCGCGCGAGAGCTCGGCGAGGCGCTGTGGGCTCGCGTCGGGCACCACGCGCGCGTAGTTGCTCTCCAGCCGCCGTACGGCCTTGCCGCGCCGCTTCCAGGCGGCGTCGGCGATCGTGTTCCCCAGGCGTACGGCGACCGGCTCGGGAAGTTTCTTGACCGTGCCCCAGCCGATCCCGTACAGCGCGTCCGTCAGCCGCTCCTGGGCGCTCACTTCGCCGCCTCACTCCCTTGGGAGGCATTCTCCCGCGCGGCCGCCTCGTCCGCCTCGGCCGACTCCCGGCGGACCGTGACGACGCGCTGGACCAGCGTGACGAGGCTGCCGACGGCGACCACCCACAGGGCGATCGGCAGCAGGTACTGGATACCGGGCACGCCGAAGTCGTGCAGGCCCGCGAGACCGGCGGCGACGAGGGAGATCACCAGCCGCTCGGCACGCTCGACCAGCCCGTTGACCGCGACCGGCAGGCCGATCGACTCGCCGCGGGCCTTGGTGTACGACACCACCTGGCCGCTGGCCAGGCAGAAGATCGCGACGGCGCACAGGACGAGGTCGTCGCCGCCACCCGCGTACCAGAGGATGAAGCCGCCGAAGATCGCGCCGTCGGCGACCCGGTCGAGGGTGGAGTCCAGGAAGGCGCCCCAGCGGCTGGAGCGGCCGAGCTGGCGGGCCATGTTGCCGTCGACGAGGTCGGAGAACACGAACAGCGTGATCACGACCGTGCCCCAGAAGAACTCGCCCATGGGGTAGAAGACCAGCGCACCCGCGACCACTCCGGCGGTGCCGAGGAGGGTCACCGTGTCGGGGCTGACCCCGCGGCGGATGAGAAACGCGGCGAACGGTGTGAGGACACGCGTGAAGAATGCACGCGCGTACTTGTTCAGCATGGCCTTCCCGAGGGTCTCGGTGTCGCCGGGCGCCCCTGCTGGCCACCGGCTGGCCCATCGTAGCCACGCGCGCGTGTCGGCGACGCCCGGGCTGCCACAGCCGTGGGAGCGGCCCGGCGGTCCGCACGGACGGCGGGCGGCCGGATCAGGTCCGCCGTATGGACGCACCGTGACGAGAGTGGAAAGCTCGAAGGACCGCGGGCGTCGCCGGAGCCGCCACCGCACGCGGAGCCGCGTGTCCGCGCCACAGTGACCTCACCGTGCACGGGAGGCAAGGCCATGGGCGACAAGGCGAACGCACACCCCGGAGCCGCCGGCAGGGCAACAGCGGCCGACCACCCCGCGTCCGTACGGAATGTGGTGCTGGTCGGCCACAGCGGATCGGGCAAGACCACATTGGTGGAAGCCCTCGCACTCACGGCGGGAGCAGTGAACCGGGCGGGCCGGGTGGAGGACGGCGGCACCGTTTCCGACTACGACGAGATCGAGCACCGGCAGCAGCGTTCGGTGCAGCTCTCCCTGGTGCCCGTCGAATGGGACGGCATCAAGGTCAACATCCTCGACACCCCCGGATACGCCGACTTCGTCGGAGAGCTGAGGGCCGGTCTGCGAGCGGCGGACGCGGCCCTTTTCGTCGTCTCGGCGTCGGACGGGGTGGACGGCTCGACCCGCATGGTGTGGGAGGAGTGCGCGGCCGTCGGCATGCCCCGCGCGATCGTCGTCACGCACCTGGAGGCCGCGCGCGCCGACTACGAGGAGATGACGCGGATCTGCGCGGAGGCGTTCGGCGGGGACGACCCCGACGCCGTACTGCCGCTGTATCTGCCGCTGCACGGTCCCGAGGGGCCCGACGGGCACGCGCCCGTGACCGGGCTGATCGGGCTGCTGTCGCAGAAGCTGTTCGACTACTCGACCGGCGAGCGCAAGGAGTCGGACCCGGATCCGGAGCGGCTGCCGCTGATCGAGGAGGCCCGCAACCGGCTGATCGAGGGGATCATCTCGGAGAGCGAGGACGAGACCCTCATGGACCGGTATCTCGGCGGCGAGAGCATCGACGTCAAAACGCTGATCGAGGACCTGGAGCGGGCCGTCGCGCGCGGGGTCTTCTTCCCCGTCCTGGCCGCCGCCCCCGCGGCCGACGGCGGCCGGCAGGGCCTCGGCACGGTCGAGCTGCTGGAACTGGTCACCGGCGGCTTCCCGACCCCCCTGGAGCGCGAGGCGCCCCGGATCACCACGGTCGACGGCAAGCCGCGTGAGGTGAAACTCTGCGATCCGGACGGACCGCTGGTCGCGGAGGTGGTGAAGACGGCGTCCGACCCGTACGTCGGCCGGGTCTCCCTGGTGCGCGTCTTCTCCGGCACCCTGCATCCCGACGAGACCGTGCATGTCTCCGGACACGGACTCGCCGACCGTGGCCACGAGGACCACGACGTCGACGAGAGGATCGGCGCCCTGTCCGCGCCGTTCGGCAAGCAGCAGCGCACGCTGACCCACTGCATCGCCGGGGACCTGGCCTCCGTGGCGAAGCTGAGCCGCGCGGAGACCGGCGACACGCTCTCGGCCAAGGACGACCCGCTCCTGATGGAGCCCTGGCAGATGCCGGACCCGCTGCTGCCGCTGGCCATCCAGGCACACAGCAAGGCCGACGAGGACAAGCTCTCCCAGGGCCTTTCCCGGCTGGTCGCCGAGGACCCGACGATGCGGCTCGAACAGAACCAGGACACCCACCAGGTCGTGCTGTGGTGCCTGGGCGAGGCGCACGCGGATGTCGCGCTGGAGCGGCTGCGCAGCCGGTACGGCGTCCAGGTCGACGTGATCCCGCACAAGGTCTCCCTACGGGAGACGTTCGCCGACAAATCCGCCGGGCGCGGCCGGCATGTGAAGCAGTCCGGCGGGCACGGTCAGTACGCGATCTGCGAGATCGAGGTGGAGCCGCTGCCCGGTGGCTCGGGCATCGAGTTCGTGGACAAGGTGGTCGGCGGTGCGGTCCCGCGGCAGTTCATCCCGTCGGTCGAGAAGGGCGTGAGGGCCCAGGCCGCCAAGGGAGTTGCGGCCGGATACCCGCTCATCGACATCCGGGTGACGCTCCTCGACGGCAAGGCGCACTCCGTGGACTCCTCCGACGCCGCGTTCCAGACCGCGGGCGCGCTGGCGCTGCGGGAGGCCTCGGCCGACGCGAGGATCCATCTGCTGGAGCCGGTGGCCGAGGTGACCGTCCTGGTCGGCGACGACTACGTGGGGGCCGTGATGAGCGACCTGTCGGGGCGGCGCGGCCGGGTGCTGGGCACCGAGCAGACGACCGGCGCGCGGACCCTCGTACGGGCCGAGGTGCCGGAGATCGAGATCGGCCGGTACGCCGTCGACCTGCGGTCCCTGTCGCACGGCACAGCACGCTTCAACCGTTCGTACGCGCGGCACGAGCCGATGCCGCCGCAGATCGCCGAAAGGGTCCGTGAAGAGGCGCGCGACGCCTCGTAGTTGGCGCCGGGCGCAACCCTGGTCCCCGTGAACGCGACACAAATGAGCCTGAACGGCCGGAGCGCGCCGGAGGCCAACAAGCCTGAAAAAGGGTGCCTTCGGCCCTCCGCCGACAGATGTCGGTGCCTGCGGATACTCTGAAGACCTGATCAACAGGTGTGCAGGGCAAGGAAGTCGGGAAGGCCGCAGAAGCAAGAGTGGCGGCGATCGGGGGGCGGGAATGACCGTTGACAGCGGTTACGCGGACATCTTCGGGCCGCAGGTGCCGCGCACGGGCGACGGGGACCAGACGGCGACGTTCGCGCTGGCCTCGGCGGCCTACCGGGACAATCTGGTCGCGGACATCAAGAAGGCCGACAACGACTGGCACCAGACCACCGTCAATGAAGGCCGCAAGTGGGCGAAGATCTTCCGGCCCAACCTGGGTGAGGCCTTCTCCCGGGCCGTGGTGGACCGCATGCTGGGCCCCGGCCGCAAGCCCCTCATCCAGTCCTTCGGCAGCGAACCGCAGGTCGTCGTCGAGCACTGCCTGGCCGCGAACAACATCCGCAAGGACCGCGACCGGCTGCTGAGCCTCGTCATGGTGCTGTGCGGCGTGCTGTTCCTGCCCGGGCTCTTCGTCTGGCTGCTGATCTTCACGCTCCGGACCATCATCGCCAGGCGGGACGACAAACAGGCCGGCACGTTCGCGACCGTGCTGCTCGTCGCGGCGGGCGCCCTCGCTGTGATCTTCCTCATCCGCACGCCGTTCTCCGGCTTCTGGCTCTGGTATGCGCGGGCCTGTGTCGTCATGCCGGTGGTCGGCTGGTTCTGGGCCAAGCAGATCTGCGAGCGCACGGCGAAGGACCTGCGGGGGCGGTGGGACAGCCTGCTGGCCGGCAGCAGCGTGGGCGCGAAGGTGCCGGAAGCGGTGCCGAGCAGCCCCGGCGAGACCGCGGCCGAGCAGCTGCGCCAGTCCCTGGCCAAGCTCAGCGCCGAGCAGCAGTCCAACTCCGTGTTCTACGCCGGGCCCAAGGGCATACTCGGCATGGGCACACGCTGGGGCTCCTGGCAGCTCGCGGAGGATCTGGTCCCGGCCGACGCGGACCGGGAGATCCACCCGTTCCGCAGCTGGGACGTCGTCCGGTCCATCCACGACCAGCTGCGCATGCTGGAGCGGAACACGCTGAACACGGGCGGCTTCCCGAAGGCTTCCGTACGCCACTGGATCGTGACGCCGATCGCGGAGAACGCCAAGGCGGTGTCCCGGCCCGAAGGCACCGATGTGGAAGCGTTCCAGATCAAGTCGCACGCGATACAGGACATCTGCAACAAGCAGCAGTTCGGCAGCGGTGACCGGCACTACCTGGGCGTCCAGTGGGTGCTCTGGGACGGACAGCTGGTCATCACCATGCTGATCACGGTGACGGTGCTGCACCAGACGCTGCGCATCGAGGTCACCGGCCATGCCCTCGGCCCGGTGAACGGGCTCTTCCATCAAAAGCCCGAGGCGCCGACCAAGGAGGTCGCCAAGTCGCTCAAGCCCTGGGAGACCCGCAAGGTGAAGCTCCCCCTGGTCAACAGCGACGAGGTGGTACGGCTGGCGGTGCGGGCCCCGATCTCCTGGTACCCGCCCCTGCTGAACTGGCTCGGCGGCACCATCGCCCTGCCCGAGCCCTTCGGCCTGCGGCACGCGTGGGCGGATCAGCCCTGGCGCCACCGCTTCATGGCCGACGACGCGCTACGCGCCGCCACACCGGTGCTGCGGGTGGTGCACTCGGCGGCGATCAAGGTGCTGAAGGAGAACGGCGTGGACACGGACAAGTTCGGCAACAGGTCGGCGTTCCTCAGCACGGCCGTACAGGATCCGACGCCCAGGAAGGCAGACGTCTACGACGCTTAGCGGCGGCCGGAGGCCGAGGGCCGGCAACCGGGCTCAAGCCGCGGGCCAGGCCTCCGCCAGCATCTTGCGGGTGTCCGCGAGGAGCTGGGGCAGCACGCGCGTGTGGCCGACGACCGGCATGAAGTTCGTGTCGCCGCCCCAGCGCGGGACGATGTGCTGGTGCAGATGGGCGGCGATACCCGCGCCGGCCACGGAACCCTGGTTCATGCCGATGTTGAAGCCGTGCGCGCCGGAGGCGGTCCGCAGCGCCGTCATCGCCTGCTTGGTCAGCGCGGCCAGCTCGACGGTCTCCGGCTCGGTGAGGTCCGTGTAGTCGGCGACATGGCGGTAGGGCACGACCATCAGGTGCCCGCCGTTGTACGGGTACAGGTTGAGCACGCCGTAGACCTGCTCGCCGCGCCTGACGATCAGACCGTCCTCGTCGGACTTGGCCGGGATGGAGCAGAAAGGGCAGCCGTCCTCGGCACCCGGGCCGGTCGGCTTGCCCTCGCCCTGGATGTAGGCCATCCGGTGGGGCGTCCACAGACGCTGGAAGGCGTCCTGCGTCCCCACTCCCAACTGCTGCTCCGGCTCACTCGTCATGCAAGGAAGCATATGGCTTCGCCCGTTCGCGGCGTGTCGGCGGGGTTGCACGACCAGCGATTCGTCGGACGAAGCTGATCCGTGGATGCCGACCGTCCGCACACTCGCTGGGAGCGGCGCACCGAGGTACCACTCGCGATCGCGTCGCCGGTCTGTCTCACCTCGTACGCGATCCGCGTCCTCGCCCCTGACATACCGGACGTGCCATGCCGGACGATGGCGGACGCTCCGCCTCACCGCGACGCCGGCCGCCTGGGCGGTGTTCGCCGTCGCCTACGGGGTGCGTCGGCGGCTGAGCGGGCAGCGGCTGCGTTTCGTACGGACACACTGGCTGGACACCGTGGTCCGGACACTGCCGCTGCTGCGGCCGCCGCGCTTCGTCAAGGCGTACGACCGTGTAAGGCGTACGAGCGTGTGCAGCGCCGGCCCGGCCGACCGCGGCTCGCGCTGCACGCGCGCGTGGTCGTCTACGCCGGACTGTCGACGGCGCTGCTCGGGTTCGCCGGTTCCCCGGCCGTCCACCAGCAGGAGCCTGCGGCGCCGGACGCGACGACGCGGACCTACGCGGATGCATCTCCTCGTGGCTGCTTCAGGCGTTCTCGCGGGAGGACGACGAGAGGCCCCCGGGGAACACCCCGGGGGCCTGACCCCGCGTTGGCGGGGAATTACACCTGGGTCCGGCGCTCCACCACATCAACGAGCTTCGCCAGCGCCTCGTCACGCGGGATGCCGTTTTCCTGAGAACCGTCGCGGTAGCGGAACGAAACTGTGTCGGCGTTCATGTCGTCGTCGCCGACGATGATCATGAACGGCACCTTCTGCTTCTGCGCCGTCCTGATCTTCTTCTGCATGCGGTCCGACGAGGCGTCGACCTCAACTCGCAGGCCCTGCTTCTTCGCCTCAGCAGCGAACTTCTGCAGGTACTCCACATGCGCGTCCCCCACCGGGATGCCCACCGCCTGCACTGGCGCCAGCCACGCCGGGAACGCGCCCGCGTAGTGCTCCAGCAACACCGCGAAGAATCGCTCGATCGAGCCGAACAACGCGCGGTGGATCATGACCGGACGCTGCTTGGAGCCGTCCGGGCCGGTGTACTCCAGGTCGAAGCGCTCGGGCAGGTTGAAGTCGAGCTGGATGGTCGACATCTGCCAGGTGCGGCCGATGGCGTCCTTCGTCTGCACGGAGATCTTCGGCCCGTAGAAGGCGGCGCCGCCCGGGTCCGGGACCAGCGGCAGGCCCTGCTTCTCGGCGACCTGGCGGAGGGTCTCGGTGGCCTCCTGCCACGCCTCGTCCGAGCCGACGAACTTGGTCTCGTCCTTGGTGGACAGCTCCAGGTAGAAGTCGGTCAGGCCGTAGTCGCGCAGCAGGCCGAGGACAAAGGTGAGCGTCTTGTCGAGCTCCTCCGACATCTGCTCCCGCGTGCAGTAGATGTGCGCGTCGTCCTGGGTGAAGCCACGGGCACGGGTGAGGCCGTGCACGACTCCGGACTTCTCGTACCGGTACACCGTGCCGAATTCGAACAACCTCAAAGGCAGTTCACGGTAGGAGCGGCCGCGCGCGTCAAAGATCAGGTTGTGCATGGGGCAGTTCATGGGCTTGAGGTAGTAGTCCACGCCCTCGTCGAGCTGCATGGGCGGGTACATGCCCTCGGCGTACCAGTCGAGGTGGCCCGACGTCTCGAAGAGCTTCCCCTTGGTCGCGTGCGGGGTGTAGACGAACTCGTAGCCCTCTTCCTCGTGGCGGCGGCGCGAGTAGTCCTCCATGACTCGGCGGACGATGCCGCCCTTGGGGTGGAAGACGGCGAGGCCGGAGCCGATCTGCTCGGGGATCGAGAACAGGTCCAGCTCGTTGCCGAGCTTGCGGTGGTCACGCTTCTCCGCCTCGGCGAGGAAGTCGAGGTGCGCCTTCAGCTCGTCCTTGGTGGGCCAGGCGGTGCCGTAGATGCGCTGGAGCATCGGGTTCTTCTCGCTGCCGCGCCAGTAGGCGGCCGCGTTGCGCATCAGCTTGAACGCCGGGATGTTCCGGGTGGTCGGCAGGTGCGGGCCCCGGCAGAGATCCTTCCAGCACAGGTCGCCGGTCTTGGCGTCCAGGTTGTCGTAGATCGTCAGCTCGCCCGCGCCGACCTCGACGTCCGCGCCGTCGTCCGCGGAGGCCGAGCCCTTGAGGCCGATCAGCTCCAGCTTGTACGGCTCCGACGCCAGCTCGGTACGGGCCGCGTCGTCGGTGACGACCCGGCGCGAGAAACGCTGGCCGCGCTTCTGGATCTCCTGCATCTTCTTCTCGATGGCCTTGAGATCCTCGGGCGTGAACGGCTTCTCGACGTCGAAGTCGTAGTAGAAGCCGTCCTTGACCGGCGGGCCGATGCCCAGCTTGGCCTCGGGGAACAGCTCCTGCACGGCCTGGGCCATGACATGCGCGGTGGAGTGGCGCAGGATGTTCAGGCCGTCCTCGGAGGAGATCTCGACGCCCTCGACCGCTTCCCCGTCGGAGAGCACATACGACAGGTCCCTGAGCGCGCCGCCCACGCGCGCGGCGATGATCGAGCGCTCACCGGCGAAGAGCTCGGCGGCCGTAGTGCCCGTCGTCACCGTGCGCTCTTCCCGCTCGGAATCGCGTTGGATGATCACACGGACGTCTGACACCGGTCTCTCCTGACTGAAGGCGGGTGCGGGCGCCGTACCTGGAGCGCGCGCAATACCGGATCGTACCGACCCGGGGCGTCCCACCGCGAAATCAGTCCCCGAAATCGACGTCCAGGCCGGCCTCGTGATCGTCGCCTCCGCGGGCCTCCTCGAAGAAGGCCCCGTCTTCAGGGTGCTCCTGGAGCGACTTGATCAGCCGGTCCCGCTCGGCGTCGTCCACCCGCACCGGTACGACGCCGAAGGCGCCGGTGAGCCGCCGGAAGCCGCCTCGGCTCTCCAGGCGGCCGTGCACGCGCACCGGCAGCCCGACGAGATGGGCGTGCCCGGCGATGCGGTACCCCTCCTCGTCCAGGGTCAGCCGGAGGTGCGGGACCTCGGCGCCCGCGATCACCCGCAGCCGTACGGCGCCCTCGCCGCGCGGCCCCGACCGGCGCATCCGGGTCACCGTCCCGGTGACCCGCACCGGCATGGACGGTTCCTCGCGCAGATAGCGGGCCCCGGCCTCACGCAGCGCCGGCAGGTCGCCGGGCGAGAACTCGACGGCCTCGGCGCGTGCGGCGCAGCCGTCGGGGACCCCGGCGCCGGGCGCCCACTCGACGGCGATGCGGGCGCCCTCGGTGCCGCGGACCAGGGCGACGAGGGCCTCGGTCAGTTCACGGCTGACGCCTGCCTCGATGGCTCCGTCGAAGGCGTCCATGCCGCCGGTGGCCCGTTTGTAGTCGACGGCCTCGCGGGCGGCGTACAGGGCCTGGTGCAGGCGCACGGCGAGGGTGCGGCCGGTGTCGACGGGCACGAACGCGGTCAGCTGACGGCCACCGGGGGCGGCGCCGACGAGGACGTCGTCCAGGGACGCGGCGGCGGGGCGGCGGTGCCGGGCGCCGTGGTAGCCGGCACGCGCGCGTGTGGCGAGAGCGCCCGCCAGGAGCATCTGGCGGGCGGCGGTGCGCAGTTGTTCCTCGACCGTCCATGGCGCGGCGCCGGCCGGTCCGGTCGGTACATCGCGCCACCAGCGGATCTCGTCGCTGGGCACGGTGAGGCCGACCAGGACCTCGCGCGCGGAGGGCGAGCCGCTGCGGGACAGCGCGACGAGGGCCTCGCCGAGCAGGTCGTCGCTGTCGGGGAAGGCACGGTTCTCCGGCACGAGCAGGCTCGTGCCGGAGCCGCCGGGACCCGGTGGGGTCCAGCGGCCGTACCGGCCGGCGGCTCCGCCGCGGCGCTGCCAGCCATGGCGGCGCAGCAGGGCGCCGAGCACGGCGGGGTCGACCTCACCGGGCTCGGGCGGCCGGTTCCACTGGGCGTCCACGGGATGCGGCCGCCCTGGCCGTACCGGCTCCTGAAGCGGACGGTGTGTCATGGCCTGCCTCCCGTCCCGACGCGCGTCATGATCTCGCACAGCGCCCGGTCGTCGAAGATGCGTGAGGTCGGAATCCGCACGGTGCTCCGGCGCCGACCGGTGATGGCGTGGCCGGCCAGGTTGACCCAGTAGCAGCAGTGCCTGAGGTCGAGCCGGTCGTGGCTGGCGCGCAGCCAGTCGTCCTGGGACCGCGGGACGAGCATCACGACCAGGATCTTGTGCACGGACACCGGGGTGCGGGCGAGCTTCGCCAGGTGGTCGTTGTCGAGTGTGAAGGAGAAGAAGCGCCCAGGGGGGCTCGGCGGGATCTGGTACGTCGCCTTGAGCTGCACCTTGATGGTCACCTCGTCGTCGACGGTGTGCCCGGCGGCGCTGTGGCTGACGTGCCAGTCGATGCCGTTGTCCGGAAAGGGCTGGGACAGCGAGCAGCCCGCCGCGGCCGCGACGGCATGGAGATAGCCCACCTGCAGTGTCTCCATGCAGGCGGTGGTGGCGAGTGAACCGCGATGGGGGCCCGTCCGAGCGGGCAGCAGCCCGCCCCGTTCGGGCTGCGCTATCGCCATGGCCAACAGCCTTCCCAGCAAGTGAATCCCCGCGAACGAGCCCGCTGAACTGCAAAGACCCGCACTCCTGTTGTGTCCGGCCCGCGTACGCCGCAAACAGCCCGGGTATCACCAAACAGGCAGAAGACGGAACGTCAGCTGCCGTGGGTGAACGAGGAGTTGTGTAGGTATGACGTGCTGGTACGAGGGTCCTTTGGCCGCGTTCGACACGGAGACCACGGGCGTGGACGTCGAGACCGACCGGATCGTGTCGGCCGCCGTCGTCGTCCAGGACGCCCCCGGCACCCGGCCGCGGGTGAGCCGATGGCTGGTCAACCCGGGTGTGCCGGTGCCCGAAGAGGCGACGGCGGTGCACGGCCTGACGGAGGAGCATCTGCAGCGCAACGGCCGCTGGCCTGCGCCGGTGATGCATGAGATAGCCAGTGAACTGGCCGAGCAGGCGGCCGCGGGCCGTCCGCTCGTGGTGATGAACGCACCTTTCGATCTGACCATCCTGGACCGCGAGTTGCGGCGCCATCGGGCCTCGTCCCTGGACCACTGGTTCGAGACGTCGCCGTTGCTGGTGCTCGACCCACGCGTCCTCGACAAGCATCTCGACCGCTACCGCAAGGGCCGCCGCACGCTCACCGACCTGTGCGCGCACTACGGCGTCGTCCTGGACGGCGCGCACGACGCCGCGGCGGACGCCGCGGCCGCGCTCGATGTCGTACGGGCGGTGGGGCGCCGTTTCGCCGCCCGGCTGGAGCGTCTCTCCGCCGCCGAACTGCACACCCTGCAGGCCGTGTGGCACGCGGCACAGGCGCGCGGCCTGCAGGCGTGGTTCGCCCGCAGCGGCACCGAGGAGGCGGTGGACCCTGCGTGGCCCCTGCGTCCGGATCTGCCGGCGGCCGCGTGAACGGACCACGAGCACACAAAAAAGCCGGTCCGCTGCGGCGGACCGGCCTTTCCCGGTGGGCGATACTGGGTTCGAACCAGTGACCTCTTCGGTGTGAACGAAGCGCTCTCCCACTGAGCTAATCGCCCGGGAACGGAGAGAACAATACAGGTCCCGGCGGGCTCCCATCAAACTGCTTCCAAGTAAGCGGCCAGCCCCCGCCGTCCGGCCCGCATCATCAGCCGGTGGTTGGCGCGGAAGACGGGCCGCCCCAGCACCGCGAGACGCCTGAGCAGCGGCCTACGCAGATCGACGACCTGTTCGTAGCGCGCGAGCGTGCCCGCACCGTGCGCCTGGACCGTCCAGCGCGCCCAGCCGTCCAGGTCACCGGACATCTCGATCTCCAGCACCCCGGCCGCACGGTCGCGCACCACCTCACGCGCGGTGAACGTCAGCTCGTACGGCAACACGGAGCGCACCCTGACGACGCCGCGGGCGTCGTCGATCGCGTCGACCTGCCGGACCTGCGGCCACCAGTCGGGGTAGTCCTCGGCCCGCTCCAGCACGGCGTACACCCTGTCGGGCGGCGCGCGCAGGAGCCACACACTGCGGAAGCGGTAGCGAAACCAGTCCATACTCCGAGTCTGCCCTGCTCACGGGTGCGTGGACGGCACATCTGATCCTGGATGCGACACGCACCCCACAGGAGCGTGGGGAACCGCGCGACCAGCCACCGCTGACCCGCAGTTCCCCACAGACCGTCACGGCATCCGGTCCCCGAGCAGCGCGAGGTTCTCGATCGCGGCAAGCCCGTACAGCGCGGTGTCGTTCGTCGACACCCAACTCGCCTCGCTTCCCGCCACCAGCGTGACCGGCCCGCTCAACTCCTCCGTCTTCCAGGGGTCCGACTCGAAGTAGCCGTCGGAGTTGTAGAACTTCTCCCACGCGCGCGTGGCCAGCTTTTCGTCCCCCGTCTGCACGGCGGCGTAGGCGTCGAGGCGCGAGTGGCCCTGGAAGAGCAGCAGGGAACCGAAGTTGGAGCCATAGCGCGCCGCCTGCTCGGCCTTCGTGGCGTTGAAGTAGCGGCAGTACTCGAAGTACGTCTCGTTGAACTCCGGCATGTCGACCAGGTCGATGAGTTCGGCGCACAGCTCGTTGAGGCCGAAGACGGCGGCGAGGTGGGAGACGCTGACCCTGGCTTCCGACGGGATGGCGAACCTGCCGGTGTCGAGGTCGTACAGCCCACTGCCCTGGACGAACCCGTTGGGCTGCGCGGCGATCGTCTCCATCGTGGACAGCACGCGCGCGCGTGCCTTCTCCCACTTGGGGCCCTTGCGCTCCCACTCGGTCAGCCACGCCGACACGAGCCCGCTCCAGTCCGTGCCGAACCCGATCGACAGCGCGTTCCGGTCGGGGGTGTACGGCTCGGTGCGGATCTTGCGGATGGGGTCGAGGACGAGGAACGTCTCGTCGGAGTCGACATTGGCGTGCATGAGGTCGCCGACCCGCTCGTCGGCGGTGAGGAAGTAGTAGTAGCGCCGGTACGTGGTGTTGGCGATGCGCTGCTGCTTGGCGCTGTCGGCGTAGTGCTGCACGCCGTGCCGGGTGCCGAGGCCCGCCCATTCGCCCAGGTGGTAGACGTCGACCTCGCCGGTGTGCCGGGTCATCGCCTCGGCGAAGCGGAAGATGTCCGCGCGGCCGGAGCGGAGGTAGGCGTACCAGAGCCACAGGTCGGGCGACAGCTCGGAGTTGTCCCAGGCGTAGCCGCCGACGTCGTACCGCCACTGGTGCCTGACCCTGTCGTACGAGTGCATGATGTCGCCGTAGTCCCAGAAGCCGTACCAGCGGCGCATCTCCACCTGGTCCTTGTAGTAGGTGAAGAGGAAGTCGAGGTGGTCCTCGATCTTGGCCTTGGCCGGCGTCGAACGGTCCGGCTCGGAAAACAGCCCCGGCCCGAAGACCTGGGCCTTGATGAGCTGCTTGGGCTCCGCGGCGAGCTGCGGCAACACCCGTACGGCCTCGACCTGTCGGGCCATGGCGTCGGGTGCCGGCGTCGAGTCGTTGGCCCAGAAGAGGAGTTCGGAGGTGCGGGCGATGCCGTACGGGGTGCCGAACTCGGGCTCGTAGTCCTCATACGTGATGTTGAGGGCTTCCAGCTGCTCGGCGTAGGTGTCCTGGCCCATGCCGTCGTGGTAGAAGCGCAGGTCCATCGGCTGCGCCTCGGGCGACCAGAGCCACATGGTGACCTCGGCCTCGTCGGTGTGGGCGTCGCGGATGTCGAGCTGGGCCGGGAACTTCTCCCAGAAGTCCCGCAGCCCGAAGGAGAGTCCGCCGCTGACGCCACCGACGTACCCGAAGCCGGACGCGCGCCTGCCACCGCCCGCGCCGATCCAGCCGTAGCCCTTCTTCGTCCGCTTGCGCAGCGTGAAACCGTCGGCGGAGAGCTGGGAGAGCGTGTAGTCGCCCCACTCGGGGATGTACTGCAGCCGGGTCGTCACCCGCTGGTCCCAGGTCGAGGGGTCGGGCAGCTTCTCCCCCGCGAACTGCGCCGCCTGCACGGCCGCGCCCGGATCCCGGCGCAGCCCGGTGATGCCCTTGACGGCCTCGCGCAGCAGCCCGGTGCCCTCGCCGCCGATGCGGATGTGGCGGTCGTACGACTCGTCCCGCATCGGCACGGAGAAGCGCACGCCGATGCCGCGGATGAAGTCGCCGCTTGCCTTGCCGGGTTCCTGGGTGCCGTCGTAGGTGATGGTGTGCACCATGCGGAAGGAGTCGGCCCCGGCGTAGAAGTACAGGCGGATGGAGAACGGCAGCCAACTGCGGCGGCCCTTGCGGTGCTTGCCGTCGATGCGGACGACCGCGCGGACCGGGCCGTCCTGCTCGACGGTGACCTCGCCGATCGCGCCCTCGAACCGCTCGTACTTCACCGTGCCCTGGTCGCCGTCCTCGATCTCCGGCTGGCGGAGCAGCACGAGCCGGCCGTTGCGCGCGATCTCCGTCGATCCCCGGGTGACCGACTTGACCAGGGTGGCGCCGGACTTGCCGATCTTCGCGGTGATGACTCCGGTCGATATGTCGATGGTGCCGCCGCTCCTGTCGACGGTGACCTTGTGCTCGGGGGCGGCACCTTCACCGGCGGTGAGGGTGAGCTTGCCGTTGCCCGAACTCACCGCGTGCGCGGACCACTTGAGGGAGCCGTCCGGCCAGTAGGCGATCGGCCAGGACTGCATGGGCACGGCCTTGCCGTCGGCGTCCGTCAGCGCGAAGGTCTGGTCCGCCTGGTACGCGCCCTTCGGCCAGGGAACGCCGACCGTGGAGCCGGGTGCGGCGCCGAGGCCGCCGTCCTCCAGCCAGTCCAGGGTCACCGGGTCCGCGTCGGCGGCCTCGGCTCTGGGGGCCGCCGCCGCGTTCGTACCGAGCGCCCAGCTGAACTGGGCGGCGGCTCCGGCGACGGCGGCAGCTTTGAGGAGGGACCTGCGAGGGATGGGAGACATGGGCTTTTCCACCTTTCCTTTCCGTGCGAGTGCAGGGTGGTCAGGGGCATGACAGAGAGAGGTACGACGCCCAGGGGCGCCGACCTGGTGCGAGGGCACCGTCCGTCAGCGGTGCCGGTACCGCTCCTCCACGGCGATGGCCGCCGCCGCGACGGCCCCCAGCACGGGGACCGCCAGCGGCGCGATGAACCAGGCGGACAGGGCGACCAACGCCAGTCCGGCGATGAGCAGGAAGGATCCGGCCGGGTCGAGGACGGTCCGGCGTCCGGCCTCGGCGAGCAGCTCACGCCAGCGGGCACCCGGCGTCCAGACCGCCGCCGCACGCAGCCCCGCGACCGCGAGCCCGATCAGCGCGACCACCCCGACGGCCCCCACCAGCGGCCCCCCGGGAATTCCGGCGCGCACGGCCTGGACGTCCACCCAGACCGCGGCCGCCGCGAGCCACCCGGCGAGTCCGACGGCCCACCCGCGCCGCACCGCCGCCCGGAAGTCGGCGACGAACTCCCGCCAGCCGCCGCCCTCGTGTGCGGTGTGGCGCCGCAGATGCCGGGCACCGGCGGCGAAGGCGGCGGGGTAGGTGACCACGCCGAGTGAGGCGACCGTGATCCATACACCGGTGAGGAGACACTCGGCGAAGACGGCGAACCGCTCCGCGAACACCGACTCCTTGCGCGGCTTCACGCGTACCTGGGCCATCGTGAGCGCCTCAGCCCTTCAGTCCGGACGTCGCCATACCGTCGATCAGATAGCGCTGGAAGGCCAGGAAGAAGGCGAGCACCGGCAGCAGGGCGATGAGCGTCATCGCGATCATGCCGCCGTAGTTGGCCACGCCCTCCTGGTCCACGAACATCTTCAGGCCGAGCGAGACCGTGTACCTGTCGGGCTCGTTCAGATAGATCAGCGGCCCCATGAAGTCGTTCCAGGAGTTGATGAAGGTGAAGATCGCGCTGGTGATCAGGGCGGGGCGGCACAGCGGAAGCACGATCGACCAGTAGATGCGCAGGTGCCCGCAGCCGTCGAGACGGGCCGCCTCGTCCAGCTCCTTGGGCAGGTTGCGCATGAACTGCACCATCAGGAAGACGAAGAACGCCTCCGTGGCCAGGTACTTCCCCAGCAGCAGCGGGGTGTAGGTGTTGATCATGTCCAGGTTGCGGAACAGCACGTACTGCGGGATCAGCAGCACGTGGTACGGCAACAGGAGGGTGCCGATCATCAGCGTGAACAGCAGATTGCGGCCCGCGAAGCGGATCCTCGCGAAGGCGTACGCCGTCAGCGAGCAGGACAGCAGGATGCCGATCACCGAACCGACCGCGAGGAACAGCGAATTGGTGAAAAACGTCGTGATCGAGATGTCCGCGATGCCGTCGGAGAGACTGGTGTAGTTCTCGGTGATCGGATCGGTCGGGAAGAGATCCAGACTGCCGATGATGTCCTCGCTCCTCTTGAACGAGGCGCCGATGACCCAGATCACCGGATAGAGGATCACCGCGAGGATCAGGAGGGAGCCCACGTGCCAGGCGACGGAGCCCGGCAGCTTGCGGCGCAGCGCCCCCGCCCTCGTGGAGCGGGCCGGCGTGATGTCGGTGGCCTGTGCGCTCATCAGGCGCCCTCCTCGTAGTGCACCCAGTGCTTCTGGGACCAGAACAGCACCGCCGTCACCAGAGCGACCGCGACGAGCAGCATCCAGGCCATGGCGGAGGCCAGGCCCATCCGGCTGTTCTCGAAGCCCTGGACGTAGAGGTAACAGGTGTAAACCATCGAACCGTCCGCCGGACCGCAGGCGTTGCCTCCGGCGCCGCCGCCGACGATGTACGCGGAGCTGAAGATCTGGAAGGAGTGGATCGTCTCCAGCAGGACGTTGAAGAAGAGGACCGGGGAAATCATCGGCAGCGTGATGTTCCAGAACCGCCGCAGCTTGCCCGCGCCGTCGACCTCGGCCGCCTCGTACAGCTCCCGCGGGACCTGCTTGAGACCGGCCAGGAAGATGACCATGGGGGCGCCGAACTGCCAGACCGTGAGCGCCACCAGGCTGTAGATGATCAGCTCCGGGTCACCGGTCCAGCCGCCGACCTCGATGCCGAAGAACTGCTGCGTACGGTCGACGATCGCGTCGTCCGAGAAGATCGCCCGCCACACGATCGCGATGGAGACGCTCGCCCCGATCAGCGACGGCGCGTAGAAGGCGGCCCGGTAGAAGGCCTGTCCGCGCCGGTTCTGCGCGAGCAGCAGCGCCACACCGAGGGCGGCGAGCAGCTTGAGCGGCGTGCCTACGGCGACGTACCACATCGTCACCTGCACCGAGTGGCGCCAGCGGGGGTCGCCGAACATCTCGGAGAAGTTGTCGAAGCCGATCCACTGGGGTGAGTCGAACAGGTTGTAGTCGGTGAACGCGAAGTAGAGCGAGGCGATCATCGGGCCCGCGGTGAGCAGCAGGAACCCGGCGATCCAGGGGGACATGAAGAGATAGCCGGCCAGGTTCTCCTGGCGCCGCCGCCGCTTGAGGGCGGCGGGGCGCACGGGCTTCACCGGACCGTGCCGCGGCTCGGAGTCCTTGGACAGGCCCTCCATCGCAGGGGCGTGTGTCACTGGGGTTCCCATCAGGCGACGAGAGCCGTCTCCGACTCGTTGAAGAACTGCTTGACGGCGTCGTCCACGGAGCGGCTGCCCAGGCCGACCTCCTCGCCGATGCGCAGGAACGCGGCCTCGCAGATGTCGGCGCCGTTCGGGTGCGGGGTGATCGGCTCCAGGACGCCCGCCTCGACGAGCGACTCCTCGTAGGCGGCGATCGCCTTGTTGACCTCGTCGGTCGGCTTGAACGCGTCGTACTGGGCCTGCGTCGCGGGCACCCCACGGTCGTAGCCCATGATCTTGGCGACCTCGGGGTCGTGCACCATGAAGTCGATGAACTGGGCGACTTCCTTGGGGTGCTCGGTGCGCCTGGAGGCACTCAGCATCAGGGAGCCGAGGTACTGACCGGTCCTCTTGCCGTCCGTGGTCGGGATGGGCGCCAGGCCGTACTCGCTCGTGCCCTCGGAGGTGTAGCGGATGGTGAAGTTGTCCCAGGTGAACTCACCGCCGGAGAGTTCGCCGGTGACCGCCGACTTGGGTCTGATCTGGCCGATCTTCTTGACGTCGGCGTACAGGCCGTCCTCGACGGCCCTCTTGGCCTTCGTCCACCAGTCCGTCAGATCGGCCTCGGTGAAACCGAGTCCGTCCTCGGTGAAGAACGCCTTGCCGTTCTGGCGCAGGTAGAGGTCGTAGAGGTACATGACGTTGTACGGGCCGGTGTCACCGGCACGTCCCGTCCTGTCGCGGATCCTCTTCATCGCCGCGTCGAAGTCGTCCCACGTCCAGCCCTGTTCCGGCGTCACGCCGGCCCTGGTGTAGACGGGCTTGTCGATGACGAGGGCCATGGAGTTGGAGCCGACCGGAACTCCCAGGAGCTTTCCGTCGATCTCGCCGAACGTGTCCAGGCCGGCCCGGAAGCCGTCCATGGAGAGGTTGCCCGCGTCGACCTGCTCCTTGAGGTCGAGCAGCACGTTCTTGGAGTCGTATTTCCGCAGGAATGCAATCGCATTCTGGAAGACGTCCGGCGGATTTCCGCCGGAGGCCTGGGTGTTGAACTTCTTCCAGAAGTCCGTGTACGGCTGGAAGTCCGTTTTGACCTTGATTTTCGGATACTTCTTCTCGAAGAGCGCGATGGTTTCGTTGATGCGCTGGGCGCGGTCCTCGGCGCCCCACCATGCATAACGGATCGTCACCGTGCCATCGGAGGAGGTACCTCCGTCGCCACCGCACGCTGTCGTGGTGGCCAGCCCAAGCGTGGCCGCCGTCGCGCCGGCCGCCTTCAGGATCGTACGCCTCTCAAAATTCGTGCCGGTTCCCAAATCGGGCCCCTCCCCGCGGCGTCGTCGCCGCTTCGCATGAATCGTTTCAAGTAAGCGCTTGCTGGCACAAGGTACGAAGGGGTTGAGGGTGCGTCAATGATTCGCACAGGAATTTCTCGCAGCCGTGAGTGGCGAACAGGCGGCGTTCGGACGGGAGTTGACGCGGCGGGCTGGGCGACGGCGCAGGTGAGGGGCGTGCGGTCGGTCGGCCGAACGGAAGTGGCCTGTCGCACGGATGCGGCGGGCAACCGAACACCGCTCAGCGGGCGGAGTCGGAAGCGGCCCGCCGGGCAAGCTCGTCACGCGCGCCGCAGCCGCCCGGATGCGCGCATACGACGGCGGCCCGCCTGCTCTCTCGCAGACGGGCCGCCGGTCCCGGTGGGCGATACTGGGTTCGAACCAGTGACCTCTTCGGTGTGAACGAAGCGCTCTCCCACTGAGCTAATCGCCCGGGCGCAGGAAGAACATTACCCCATGTCAGGGGGTGCCTGTGACCTGCGACGAGCGGCCACCGCACCCCGTGCGGCGATCACTGGTTTTCGATGTTCCAGGGCATCGTGATGCCGAACCTCACCAGGTAGATACCGAGGATCACCCCGATGATCACGAGAGTGATCGCCGTCAGGATGATGTTGCGACGCCGCACCTTCGGGTCGAGCGCGCGTTGTGTCGCCTCGGTGACCTTGCGTTTGGTCCAGCGGAGCACCAGCTGAGCCCAGACGAACTCGGTCGCCCAGATCGCCATGCCGCCGAAGATGATCACCCAGCCCGGTCCGGGCAGGGGCAGCAGGATGATGCCCACGACCACGACCGCGAGGCCGATGGCGAAGATCAAGAACTGCCAGCTCAGGAGCAGCAGCCGGTGCTTCCTGATGAACTCCGGTGCCCTTGAGCCGAGCGACTGCCCGCTCTTCGCTCCGCCCGCCCTGGTCTCGTCCGCGGCCATGGCGACTTCGCCTGGCTCGTCACTCCCCGTGCTCATACGGCCAAACCCTACCGGAGAGATACCCGTCACCGGAATGGAGGTACCTCACGAACAGGTTCTCGGCCGGAAGAGTTACGTAAAGGCACGCAAAACACTCAGAGGGGTTTACAACGGCACCGTAGGTGGCATGTCGATTTCGCCGACGTGCGAATCCCCGAGCGCACACTGAGCGAAAGGCCCTGGCGCTTATGAACACCACGGTCAGCTGCGAGCTGCACCTGCGCCTCGTTGTGTCGAGCGAGTCCTCCCTGCCTGTCCCCGCAGGCCTGCGGTATGACACGGCCGACCCCTACGCCGTGCACGCCACCTTCCACACCGGTGCCGAGGAGACCGTCGAATGGGTGTTCGCCCGCGACCTTCTCGCGGAGGGCCTCCACCGGCCCACGGGCACCGGCGACGTCCGCGTCTGGCCGTCGCGCAGTCACGGCCAGGGGGTCGTCTGCATCGCCCTGAGCTCTCCGGAGGGCGAGGCCCTGCTGGAGGCCCCGGCAAGGGCCCTGGAGTCCTTTCTGAAGCGCACGGATGCGGCTGTGCCACCCGGTACCGAGCATCGGCACTTCGATCTCGATCAGGAGCTCTCGCACATCCTGGCGGAAAGCTAGGGCGAGGCTCCCGCCAAGCCGCCCGGCGCCGTCGACTCGGGGTGACGGCTCGGGCCAAGACAACCGCATATCGCATACAGCGGCACCGCCCGGCGCGTCCGGGCGGTGCCGCTGTATGCGTTGTACGGGGTCCCGGGGCCGTCACTCCGCTTCGGCGGGGGTCGGTCAGCCATTACCATCGGCCTGCATCGGCGGGCGTCTGCCCGACCCCCAGGCCAGGGAGCGAAACGTGCTGATCACCCACGACACCCGGTGCTCGCTGGACACCGTGGTGGATCTGGTGAACACCGCGGCGGAGGACGATGCGACGCCGGACGGGCTGCCGGATGTCGCCGCTCTCGAGGGTTTCGTACGAAAGCACGAAATCAGTGACATCGGGGTGCTCTCGGAGTTCGATCTCTCCGCAGTGCGGAAGATCCGCAGCCGGTTCGCGGGGATCTTCGCGGCACCGGATGCGCGGGCCGCGGCCGGGATGATCAATGACCTGGTCGCCGCCGCGGGCACGACGCCCCGGCTCACCGACCACGACGGCTACGACTGGCACGTGCACTACTTCGCCCCCGGCGCCTCCGTCGCCGATCACCTGGCGGCCGACTGCGGGATGGCGCTGGCCTTCTTCGTGGTGGCGGGGGAGCAGGAGCGGCTACGGCGGTGCGAGGCGCCCGACTGCCGGCACGCCTTCGTCGACCTCTCCCGCAACCGCTCCCGGCGCTACTGCGACAGCCGCACCTGCGGCAACCGTCTTCATGTCGCCGCGTATCGGGCACGGCGGAAAGAGGCTGCGGGCTGAGAGCGGGGGAGCACGCTCCGGCTGCCCGAATCAGCGATCGACCTCCAGCGGATGCCCAGGCGGCGCGTGATGCGCCCAGCGAGCCGATGCCCGACGGAAACGGTGGTCGGCCTCCGTGCACGTTCCGGCGGGGTGTGTCGCCCCCACGGATTCAGCGCACCGGACGGACAGCGCTGCGAGCGGGCAGCCATGCGGGCGGACAGCGATGCGACGTGGCCCCGGCGGGTGGCGCCGGGGACCACGGGTACGGCTCACAGCAACAGCAGGTCGTGCAACGCGGCCGTGAGCAGTAGACACCCGATCACCGCAAGGAAGATCATCAGCGGTGGCTGGGAAAGGGCGAAGAGGCATCCGCGCGGCTCGTCCTGCGGCGGCGCGGCCTCGCTCTGTGTCGTGTCCAGCATCTCGCGGCGATGATGGCGCAGGTGATGGCCCCGGCGCGATCAGCACGCCCGGAATGTACGGGAGTTCGCCGGATTCCGTGACGGCCGGTTCAGACCGTGATCGTTTCTGGCTGCGCGCCGGTCGACTGTGTCGTTTCAGTCCGGCAGGCCGCCGTCATATGCCGTGCTTCTTCAGGATGGCCTCGATGTCACTGAAGTCGTCCGCCTTGTCGGCACGGGGTGCGGTCGCGGGGCGGGTCGTCGAGCGGGACGCCGGGCCCAGGGAGGGCGCCGAGGCCGCCGGCGCCAAGGCGTCACTCTGTGCGGACCGGGCGGCGGCCTTGCGCTCCTTGCGAGTGCCGCCGCGGCGGCGCTCCACCGCGCGCGTCCCCGCGAACAGCACCCAGGACGCACCGAGCACGCCGAAGCCCGCCCAGGCCGTCGGACTGAACGCGGTGTCGGCGACCCAGTCGACGACCCCGGTCATCACCAGGCCGAGCGGCACGAGGGAGTAGGCCGCGATGCGGGTGGCCGCGAGGAAACGCTTGCGGTACGCCGTGACCGCCGCGATGCCCAGGCCTGCCGCGGCGACGGCGGAACAGACGGTCTCGGCAATCATCCGGCCTCCAGGCAGGGCTCGGTCGGGCACTTCGTACCTTCCATCCTGCACCGTCCGACCCCCGGCGTGCCATGGTCCGGGCGGACATCGGGGACATCTCCGGGTCGCCTCCTCCAAAAGTGCCGGCCGATGCCGCACGGCCCCGCGGCGTACGGGAGCCGATTGGGTCGTCCGCGCCGGGGCTGGGAGACTGTGACCATGAGCGACTCCCCCTCCCCCGCCGCCACACCCGTTCTCGACGTGTGGTGCGAGCTGCAGTGCCCGGACTGCCGTGGCGCACTGGACGATCTCCGCGCCCTGCGAGCCCGCTACGGCGACCGGCTGGAGCTGCGGTTGCGCCACTTCCCGCTGGAGAAGCACAAGCACGCCTTCGCCGCCGCGCAGGCCGCCGAGGAGGCGTTGGAGCAGGGGCAGGGCTGGCCGTACGTCGAAGCGGTCCTGGCCCGGGTCGAGGAGCTGGACCGCGAGGGAGAACCCTTCCTGGTCGAGATCGCGCGTGAACTCGGTCTCGACGCGGAGGAGTTGGATACCGCCCTGATCGACGGCCGGCACATCCTGATCGTCGACGCCGACCAGGCCGAGGGCAAGGCGATCGGCGTGACCGGCACGCCGACGTATGTCATCGGCGGTGAGCGGCTGGACGGGAGCAGGAGTCAGGAAGGGCTGCGCGAGCGCATCGAGGAGACCGCGGACCGGCTGCTCGCCGAGGGGGCCTGAGCCACGGGCTGACCACAGGGGCTTACAACAATGGCTTGTACAGGGCGTACAGCGTCGTCTCGTAGCCGAGTGACTCGTACAAGCGCTCGGCCGGGATGTTGCCCGCGTGCACGTTGAGTTCGACGGCACGCCGCCCGGCGGCGATCGCCTGGCTCTCCGCGAGCAGCATCAGCGTACGGCCGTGTCCGTGTCCGCGGTGGGCCGCCACGGCCTCGACGTCGAAGACGAACGCCTTGCCGTCCTGAAGGGCGATCCACAGGGTGCCCACGCCCACACCTTCGTGCTCCAGCACGCTGAACAGCATGTTCTCGGTGGTCAGGCCCTGTGGCAGGAGCTTCTCGTGATCGCGCCGCGACTTGGCGTACGCCTCGGCCTCGGGCATACCCCGCTCGGTCCACATGCGCGCGTACCGCTCGGCCTCGTGCTCGTGCCACGATTCGAACTCGGCCTCCGTCATGGACCGCGCCCGGCTGTCGGCGGGCAGTTCGGGCGGCGGGTCGCCGAGTTGCTTCCGCATGCCGCGGTTGCGCAGGACGTAGCCGAGCGCCTGGAAGAGCCGAAGCGCCGCTCCGGCGTCGGCGGGGACGCCCGTCTCGATCTGCTTGCAGCCCCAGCCGCGCGCCACCTCCTCCGCGGCGAGTGCGGCCACCGTCGCCCGGCCGCGCCGCCGGTCCGGCTCCTCGATACGCAGATCCAGGATGCGGGCCACCGTGTCACCGAAGGAGGGAGAGGTGCCAAGGCGCAGCCCGCCCACGGGACGGCTGTTCACGCACACCTGGTAGCGGCGTGAGCGCGTCCCGTCCGCGTGGTACTGAAGCGGCTCGGTCGGCCGCAGGGTCGTGGTCATCAAGGGTGTTCTACCCGCCGGGGCCGACCAGGTCAGCTCATTTTCCGAGGGGATCGACGTCGGCCCGGGACCGCTCGTCGAAGATCCGCATCGCCTTGGCCGTCACCGGACCGGGCACGCCCGCGAACAGCCGGTCGTCGACCCGGTGCACGGCTTGGACGTCCCGCAGGGTGGACGTCAGGAAGACCTCGTCGGCCCGTTCCACGACGTCCAGCGGCAGGTCGGTCTCCTTCGCCCCGGTCCACTCGATCGTCAGCGCGCGCGTGATGCCCGCGAGGCAGCCGGAGGCGAGCGGCGGGGTGTGGATCTCGCCGTCCAGGACGACGAAGACGTTCGACCCGGTGCCTTCGCAGAGTTGCCCGACCGTGTTGCCGAACAGCGCTTCGGAGGCGCCCTGTTGGCGTGCGCGGGCGAGCGCGACGACGTTCTCGGCGTACGAGGTCGTCTTCAGGCCGGTGAGCGCGCCGCGCTCGTTGCGGGTCCACGGCACGGTGACGACCGCCGTGGAGTCGGGGCGCCGGGTGGTCTCACCGAGGGCGACCACCAGGGTCGGTCCGTGTTCGCCGCGGTCGGAGCCGAGCGGTCCGTGACCGCCGGTACAGGTGATGCGCAGCCGGCCGAGCGGCATCGGATTCGCGTCGAGGACGGCGGCGCAGGCACGTCGTACCTCGTCGTGGTCCGGGTCGGGCAGGCCCAGGCCGCGGGCGGAGCGGGTCAGCCGGTCGAGGTGGCGGGTGAGCGCGAAGGGCTTGCCGTCGGCCGCCTTCACCGTCTCGAAGATGCCGTCGCCCACGGTCAGGCCGTGGTCGAAGACGGAGACACGGGCGGCCTCGATGTCCTGCAGACCGCCGTCGAGCCAAAGCTTCACTGGTTCTACCTCGCAAGCATGCGCACGTGTCTGGTCAGCCGGGGCCGGCGCGTCAGACTCCCGCTCCACTGTCCTCGTACGTTCCCGACGCTACCGCGAGCAGCCGGGACGCCTTCAGTTCGGTCTCCCGCCACTCCCCCTCCGGGTCGGAACCCCAGGTGATGCCGGCGCCCGTGCCGAAGCGCAGGACGCCCTCCGGCCGGTCGATCCAGAAGGTACGGATGCCGACGGCCAGCTCGCCTCTCCCCCGGTCGGCGTCGACCCAGCCGATGCCTCCGCAGTACGGCCCCCTGGGCACCGTTTCCAGCGCGTCGATGATCCTCAGCGCACTCGACTTGGGCGCCCCGGTGACCGAGCCGGGCGGGAAGGCGGCGGCGAGCAGCTCCGGCCAGCCGGCGCCGGCGCGCAGCTCACCGCGGACGATGGAGACGAGATGCACCAGGCCGGGATGGATCTCGACGGCACACAGATCGGGCACGGTCACGGTTCCGGTGCCGCAGACACGCCCGAGGTCGTTGCGCACCAGGTCCACGATCATCACGTTCTCTGCGTAGTCCTTCTCCAGGAGGTCCGCCTCGGTGCGTCCGGTGCCCTTGATCGGGCCGGACTCGACGACCCGGCCGTACCGGCGCAGGAAGAGTTCCGGCGAGGCCGTGGCTATCTCCACCCCGTGGGCGGGCAGCCGGATCGTTCCTGCATACGGTGCCGGATTGCCCCGGGCCAGCAGCGCGGTGAGCGCGTCCACGTCGGCGTCGGGCGAAACGGGGGCGGAGAGCACACGGCAGAGGTTCGCCTGGTAGACCTCGCCGGCCGCGATGTACTCGCGGACACGCCGGACGCCTGCCATGTACGCGGCGCGATCGAGGGACGACGTCCAGTCACGGGTCGCCGGTCCGCGCCACCGGCTCGGCACGGGGGCGGGCACGCGCTCGTGCCGTACATCGGCGAAGCGGGCGCAGGTCAGCCCGCCCTCGAAGTCCGCACAAACGGCCCAGAACCCGGCGGAGTCGAGAGCCGCGGGGTCGCTGGTGACATCGAGGAGGCCGGTGGCGACGCGGTCGCCGAAACGCGCGAGAGGCAGCAGGTCGGGCACGCAGTCGAGTCTATGGCGGGTCTCCCGCAGGTGGCCTGGCCATGTCGCTTCGGCTGCCCGGCCAGGTCCGCGGGCATGTGCAGCGCAGCACGCTGCACAAACGCGTTTTTGTACTGGCACCGGAATCCGCTAGAGTTCAACTCGTCGCCGGGCCGCGGGAGCGGAACGAAACGACAAGCGGACGTAGCTCAGTTGGTAGAGCGCAACCTTGCCAAGGTTGAGGTCGCGAGTTCGAGCCTCGTCGTCCGCTCGAAGGAACAGGGGGTCCGCCCGGACCCCCTACACTCCTGGTGGAGTGGCCGAGAGGCGAGGCAACGGCCTGCAAAGCCGTCTACACGGGTTCAAATCCCGTCTCCACCTCCAAGGACGATTAGCTCAGCGGGAGAGCGCTTCCCTGACACGGAAGAGGTCACTGGTTCAATCCCAGTATCGTCCACTGGATCTGCCGCTCGTGGGCACGATCCGGACCCGCGCGATTAGCTCAGCGGGAGAGCGCTTCCCTGACACGGAAGAGGTCACTGGTTCAATCCCAGTATCGCGCACGCAAGATCCACAGCCTCCGGGTTGTGATCCCGAGGACGATTAGCTCAGCGGGAGAGCGCTTCCCTGACACGGAAGAGGTCACTGGTTCAATCCCAGTATCGTCCACACGTCGAAGCCCCCGGCCGTCTCGTACGGCCGGGGGCTTCATCGTGGTCCGGTCAGCTGGAGAACAGCATGTGGCCGAAGCTCTTGTGACGCTTGTGGCCGTAGTGACCGCCGTGGTGGCCGCCGCCGTGCGGGGCGCCCCAGGCGGGCGCCTGCGGGGCGGGATACGCCTGTGGGGCCGGCGGGGGCGGTGGGGCGGGCTGGGACCACTGGGACTCCACGCGGGACAACGCCTCCAGCTCGCCGTAGTCGAGAAAGATTCCGCGGCACCCGCTGCACTGCTCGATCTGGACGCCGTTGCGGTTGTACGTGTGCATCGGCGCATGGCACTTCGGACACTGCATGGTCGGCTCAACTCCTCGCCGGTCGGTCCTGCTTCGTGTTTCGCCAGGACAGACTCTGTCCGGCTGCGGTCGGTTGCACACTACTTCGCCGAGTGTGGGCTCAACTGCGGTGGGGCGGAACTCATTCGGTCGCAGGCGTCTACGAGCGACTGCTCGACCTCGTCCAGCGGGCGGTCCGCGGCTGCCGCCTTGGCGATCGCGCGGGCGGCGGTGTGGACGGTGAGGGCGCGGGCGGGGACGTCCAGGGCCGGCCAGGGGTCGCCCTCGGCGGGGACGGCGGGGCCGCGGGCCGCGCGGTAGGCGGCCAGGAAGCGGGTCCATTCCCCGGCTGGGAGCAGGCCGCAGGCGTACCAGGACGCGGGGCGGGCGAGGTCCCAGGCGGGTATGCCGGTGCCGAGGTCGTCGACGTCGATGAGTCGCCAGGGGCCGTCCGGGGCGGGGTGGCGGACGAGTTGGCCGAGGTGGAAGTCGCCGTGGCAGAGGGTGGTGGTGTCCGGCATGGCGGTCTCGGCGCGGGCCCAGGCGGGCAGCACGGTCCACGCCCGCAGGACGGGGGGCGCGGCCGGGTGCGGGGCGAGGGCGCGGAGGCGGGCGACGGAGTGGGCCGCCTTGGCGGGGCCGCGCATGGGGGGCAGGGCGGCGGGCGCGGGGGTCTCGTGGAGGCGGGCGAGGAGGGTGGCGGCGGCTTCCCAGGGGGCGGTGTCGGGGTTCTCCGGGTCTACGGGGGTGCCGTACGGCCAGAACGTCACGACACGGCCGTGGAGTGTGACCGGAGCCTGTGTGAGTGGGGGCAGCAGGACGTCCGGGAGGTGGGTGGCGACGGTGAGGCGGGCGGTGAGGTCGGTGGGGGTGGCGTCGGGGGCGTGCGCCTTGGCGACGGTGTCCTCGTGCCGGACGACTGTGGCGTCGGAGCGGTCGGCGAGGGTGACGGCACCCACTCCGCAAGGGCAGGCAGGGGTACGGGCGTGGGCGGCGGCCCTCGCCTTCGCGGTGAGGGCGGGGAGGAGGGGGTTGGCGGTCACGAGGCCCTTTGCGTGTGCGGGTGGGAGGTCTGGTGGCGAGCGTACGGAGGGCTTGGCGGCCGGGGTGTTGCGGGGCCGGTACTCGGGTATGACGGGGCCGGTACTCGGGTGGGCGTGGACTGTGCCGACGGGGTGCCCGGCGTGGGGCTGGGCGGGGGCGGGTCACGCGGCCCGGCGCCAGCGGGGTGCCGCCTGCGCCCACCCTCCCCCATCGCCCCAGGCGGCACGCGTGCCCGCAGCTTGGCCGGACGGTAGCCCTCCGCCGGACGGCGTCGCATCGACGTCCGGATGGTGTGCGCCCCGGCGTGCGCCCCGGCCACGCGTGAGCCGGAGTCAGCCGCGTTGCCCCTCGCACCGCAACCATCGATTGAGATACCACGACGGCGAGGAACCACGTCCGCGAGAGCGGCGCCGGCTCAGGCGCAACGGCCAGCACAGCAATGCCGGCGCAGCTCCCCAGCTGCGCCGGCATTTGTGCCGTCCGCCGCACCCCCGTCCCCACGGGGTTTCATGGGTGGATGTCCCCGCCCGGACCGCTCTTCCGGGCCTGGGGTCGCCGCTCAGCGCCCCAGCATCACGCCCACGGACGACGCCTGTGTGGTCACTGTCTCCCAGCCGTCGAAGACGACCAGGAGCAGGACCGCCAGGGGAAGGGCCATCGCCGTTGCCACCAAGGGGTGGCGGCGGCCCTGGCGGCGGGGGTGGGACGCGGCGCTGTATGCCCTGCTTCCCTGCGTGCGGATCATCGTCCGCGGTGCCGTCTGGGCCATGGTCCCTCTCCTGACCGAACTCAGTTGTCGTTGGCAGCGGCGGGTGTCTGACCTCGGGGGACGAGTGCTGCACCCGCCGCTTGACTTCAAATCTAAGGGCGCGGCGGGCTGGGGGCGTCATGCCCTCGTACCGATTGCCGGGCCTCCCGGAGGATGAGCGGTTCCCGGTGGAGTACTCCCCAGGGTGGAGACGGAGTCGCGGGCCTCGGGGTCTCCCCGGAGGGGGTGCCCGCCGTGTCATGACTTTTCCGAGCTGTCCGCCCGGGGTGTCGGCTGTCCTACCAGCGCCAGAACCCGGTTGGCCATGAACCGGGCCGTGCGCACCACAGCCCCTCCCCCACTTGCCTAAAGGGCCTGGGGAACCCCCACCGGGTGACTTCGCTCACTTCCACGGCACCCCGGCGCACCGCGGTCTCCACTCGGCGGCCCGCCCTGCTCGCCACCGCCTCGTCTGTGCACGTCGTGTCCCCGGCGTCCACGACGATCTCCACGCGATCGCCCTTCACGGGTTCAATCGCCCTTCTGTGACGGGTTGTTGGCATCTGTACGCTCCCGAAGTCCGCCTGCCCGCACGTTCCCTGACCACCTTTCAAGTCTCCCACCCGGCACTGACAATCCATCGGGCCGAGAGGGCGCGGCCTCTGCGCGCAGGCGGCCGCGGAAACGTAAGCTGTGCGACGTCACAGGGACCGGGCAGCGGGGATGAACATGGCGATGATGCGCCTGAGGCGCGAGGACCCGCGCGTCGTCGGCTCATTCAGACTTCACAGACGGCTCGGCGCGGGTGGGATGGGCGTGGTCTACCTGGGCTCTGACAAGAAGGGGCAGCGGGTCGCGCTCAAGGTCATCCGACCGGATCTGGCGGAGGACCAGGAGTTCCGGTCGCGGTTCGCGCGCGAGGTGTCGGCGGCCCGGCGGATCCGGGGCGGCTGCACCGCCCGGCTGGTCGCGGCGGATCTCGACGCCGAACGTCCCTGGTTCGCCACGCAGTACGTACCCGGCCCCTCCCTGCACGACAAGGTCGCCGGCGAGGGGGCGCTGATTGCCGCCGATGTCGCCGCCGTCGGGGCCGCCCTGTCCGAGGGCCTGGTCGCCGTGCACGAGGCCGGGGTCGTGCACCGGGACCTGAAGCCGTCCAACATCCTGCTGTCCCCGAAGGGGCCGCGGATCATCGACTTCGGCATCGCCTGGGCGACCGGCGCCTCCACCCTCACCCACGTCGGCACGGCCGTCGGCTCGCCCGGCTTCCTCGCCCCCGAGCAGGTGCGTGGCGCCGCGGTGACGCCCGCCACGGACGTGTTCTCCCTCGGCGCGACGCTGGCGTACGCCTCCATGGGCGACTCGCCCTTCGGGCACGGCAGTTCCGAAGTGATGCTGTACCGGGTGGTGCACGAGGAGCCGCAACTGCGCGGCGTTCCCGACGCGCTCGCCCCCCTCGTGCGGGCCTGTCTCGCCAAGGACCCCGAGGAACGCCCCAGCACTCTCCAGCTGTCGCTGCGGCTGAAGGAGATCGCGGCCCGCGAGGCACAGGGGTTCGCCGAGGCGCGTCCACCCGCGCCCCGCTCCGGGGACGCGGACCGGCCCACCGGGCGGCTCGCCGAGACCTACCCCGAGCGCGGCCTCCTGCGGCGCCCTCAGGGTCAGCCCGGCCAGCCCGGACTGCCGCCGGGCACGCAGAGCGGACCGCCCGCGCCCCGGGGATCCGCCTCCGGGCCGCGCGGCCCTGTCACCGGGCGGAACACGGCGCCGTCGTCCCGGAACGGGATTCCGCAGCGGGGCGCCGGCACTCCCCGCGGTGCCAACGCCTCACGCGGCGGCGGCACGTCGGCCCCCCGGCAGGGGAGTCCGCGGACCATGCCCGCGGCACGGAACTCGACGCGCTCGGGCAACGGCAGCAGACCAGCGCCGCGAGGCGCGGGCGGTGGCAGCGGTCGTCCCGTTCCCCGGACCACGGGCGCCGGGCGACGGCCCGCCAATCCGCGGCTGCTGCGGCAGCGGCTGTTCGTGTTCGTCGTCGTGACCCTGCTGGTCGCGCTCGGCATCGCGGCGGCCCAGGGCTGCCAGGGACCCTCGCGGGGGCTCGGCGGTGACCGGGACGTTCGTACGACAGCAGGAGCGGGTGGCCGTACCACCGCATGAGCCGTCGTCGTCGGACGGGCGGCAGGTTGCGGGCGGCTCCAGGTCCTGATCCAGGCCCTGGAGCAGGACCTGGATCAGGACCTAGAGCTGAGGGCGGCCCGTGGCCACGGCGTAGAAGGCGACCGCGGCCGCCGCTCCCACGTTGAGGGAGTCCACGTCGTGGGACATGGGGATGCGGACCCATTCGTCGGCGGCGACCAGGGCCTGGGTGGACAGGCCGTCGCCCTCGGCGCCGAGCATCAGGGCCACCCGGTCCATGCGGTGCGGCGCGGCCTCGTCGAGGGTCTTGGCCTTCTCGTCCGGGGTGAGGGCGAGGAGGGTGAAGCCGGCCTCGCGGACCGACTCCAGGCCCTTGGGCCAGGTGTCCAGGCGGGCGTAAGGCACCGAGAAGACGGCGCCCATCGAGACCTTCACGCTGCGGCGGTACAGCGGGTCCGCGCAGTCCGGGGAGAGCAGCACGGCGTCCATGCCGAGGGCCGCGGCGGAGCGGAAGATCGCGCCGGTGTTGGTGTGGTCGTTGACGGACTCCATGACCGCCACCCGGCGTGCGGTCTGCAGGAGTTCGGTCGCCGTGGGCAGCGGCTTGCGCTGCATGGAGGCGAGCGCGCCGCGGTGCACGTGGTAACCGGTGACCTGCTCGGCGAGTTCCGGGCTGACCGCGTAGACGGGAGCGGGGAGTTCGTCGATGACATCGCGCATGACGTCGACCCACTTGGCGGAGAGCAGCATCGAACGCATCTCGTAGCCCGCGTCCTTCGCCCGCCGGATGACCTTCTCGCCCTCGGCGATGAACAGGCCTTCGGCGGGTTCGCGCTTACGGCGCAGCTCTACGTCGGTCAGGCCCGTGTAGTCGTGCAGGCGCGGGTCGTCGGGATCCTCGACGGTGATGAGATCGGCCACAGGGTGATACTGCCTTGTCGTACGTGCGGTGCCAACGGCTCGGGACGGGTTCTGTTACCCCGGGTTACGCGGGCGGGTGCGGGCCCACCTTGACCACCTCGCCGATGACGATCACCGCCGGCGGTTTCACCTCGTGGGTCAGCACCGTCTCGCCCGCCGTCGCGAGGGTCGCGTCCACCCGGCGCTGGGCGGCCATCGTGCCCTCCTGGATCAGGGCGACCGGCGTGTCCGGGGACTTGCCGTGGGCGATGAGCGTCTCGGCGACCTTCCCGATCGTGGCGACGCCCATGAGGACCACCAGCGTGCCGGTCAGCCGGGCGAGGGACGGCCAGTCGACCAGGGAGCGCTCGTCGTCGGGCGCGATGTGACCGCTGACCACCGTGAACTCGTGGGCCACGCCCCGGTGGGTGACCGGGATGCCGGCGGCGCCCGGGACCGAGATCGAGCTGGAGATGCCGGGCACGACCGTGCACGGGACGCCGGCCTCGGCCAGCGCCTGGACCTCCTCCATGCCGCGTCCGTACACGAAGGGGTCGCCGCCCTTGAGACGTACGACCGACTTGCCTTCCTTGGCGTGCTCGATCAGCGCGTTGTTGATGGCCTCCTGGGCCATGAACCGGCCGTACGGCAGCTTCGCCGCGTCGATCACCTCGACCGTCGGGGGCAGCTCCGCGAGCAGATCGCGGGGGCCCAGGTGATCGGTGATGACCACGTCGGCCTCGGCGAGGAGGCGGCGGCCCCGGACGGTGATCAGGTCCGGGTCGCCGGGGCCGCCGCCGACCAGGGCGACGCCGGGAGTGCGGGTGCGGTGGTGGGGGGCGACGAGGCTGCCGTCGCGGAGGCCTTCGACGACCGCGTCACGGACGGCGGCGGTGTGGCGGGGGTCGCGGGACTTGGTGTCGGTGGTGAGGATCGCGACGGTGACGCCCTCGCTGTGGCCGGTGGCGGGAGTCCAGGCCGTCGCCTGATCCGCGTCGTCGGAGCGGACGCACCAGACGCGGTGGCGCTCCGCTTCCGCCGAGGCGCTTTCGTTGGCCTCGTGGTCGCTGGTGGCGATGAGGGCGTACCAGGCGTCGGCGAGGTCGCCGTCGGCATACGGGCGCTTGTGCCAGGTGATCTCGCCGGCGTCCGCCATCGCCTCGACCGAGGGGGTCGCTTCGGGGGATACGAGGAGGATGTCGGCGCCGGCCGCGATGAGGGCGGGGAGACGGCGCTGGGCGACCTGGCCGCCACCGAGGACGACGACCCGGCGGCCGGTGAGGCGGAGGCCTACGGGGTAGGCGGGGTGTTCGGCCATGAGGGTGCGGCTCCTCTTTACGGCGGTGCGGTGGCCCTGACGTGCGGATTTTACGGGGCGGGCGGGTGTGGCGGGTCAGGTGTCCGGTGGTTGGGCTTCGTCGCCGGGTGCGGGTGCGTGGGTCCGTGCCCACCCGTGCCGCCCTGCGGAACGACTGCCCACAGGCCCACGGGCGGCTGCCCGGAGGCCCACGGGCGGCTGCCCGGAGGCTCAGGGCGGGCCGGCAACGGGCCCAGGGTGCTGGACCGCGGGCCCTCCCGTCGTCCCGCAGCCCCTCCCTCCCGCCGTCCTGCGGGATCTCCCCGTTCAGGAACCGCTACTTCTCGGTTACGCCCGCCGAGTCGAACGTCGCCACCTCGTGCATCGCCCGTGCCGTGCTCTGGACCAGCGGCAGGGCCAGGAGTGCGCCCGTGCCCTCGCCGAGGCGGAGGTCGAGGTCGACGAGGGGGCGGAGGCCCAGTTTGTTGAGGGCCGCCACGTGGCCGGGTTCGGCGCTGCGGTGGCCGGCGATGCAGGCGGCCAGGACCTCGGGGGCGATGGCGCGGGCGACCAGGGCGGCGGCGCCGGCGCTGACGCCGTCGAGGATGACCGGGGTGCGGAGGGACGCGCCGCCCAGCAAGAGGCCGACCATCGCGGCGTGTTCGAAGCCGCCGATGGCGGCGAGGACGCCGATGGGGTCGGCCGGGTCCGGCTGGTGGACCTCGATGGCACGGCGGACGACCTCGGTCTTGCGGGCCAGGGTCTCGTCGTTGATGCCGGCGCCGCGGCCGGTCACCTCGGCGGGGTCCGTGTCGCTGAAGACCGAGATCAGGGCCGCCGACGCCGTCGTGTTCGCGACGCCCATCTCGCCGGTGAGGAGCGCCTTGTTGCCGGCCGCCACCAGGTCGCGGGCCGTCTCGATGCCGACCTCGATGGCCTGCTTGGCCTCCTCGCGGGTCATCGCGGGGCCGGTCGTCATGTCGGACGTACCGGCGCGGACCTTGCGGGGCAGGAGGCCGGGTGTGGCGGGGAGGTCGGTCGCCACACCCACGTCCACGACGCAGACCTCGGCGCCCACCTGGCCGGCGAAGGCGTTGCAGACCGCGCCGCCGCCGAGGAAGTTGGCGACCATCTGGGCCGTCACCTCCTGGGGCCAGGGGGTGACTCCTTGCGCGTGCACACCATGGTCGGCCGCGAAGATCGCGACCGCGGCGGGCTCCGGGATCGGCGGCGGGCACTGCCGGGACAGGCCGGAGAGCTGGGCGGAGATGATCTCCAGCATGCCGAGGGCGCCCGCGGGTTTCGTCATCCGCTTCTGCCGCTCCCAGGCCTCGCCGAGCGCCTTGGCGTCGAGCGGTCGGATCTGCGCGACGGTCTCGGCGAGCAGGTCGTGCGGGTCCTCGCCGGGCAGGGCGCGGCGGCCGTACGTCTCCTCGTGCACGACCCAGGACAGCGGGCGCCGCTTGGACCAGCCCGCCTGCATCAGCTCGGGCTCCTCCGGGAACTCGTCGACGTAGCCCACGCAGAGGTAGGCGACGACTTCGAGGTGCTCGGGCAGGCCGAGGGTGCGGACCATCTCGCGCTCGTCGAAGAAGCTGACCCAGCCGACGCCGAGGCCCTCGGCGCGGGCGGCGAGCCAGAGGTTCTCGACCGCGAGCGCGGAGGAGTACGGCGCCATCTGGGGCTGGGTGTGCCGGCCCAGGGTGTGCCGGCCGCCGCGGGTCGGGTCGGCGGTGACGACGATGTTCACCGGGGTGTCGAGGATGGCCTCGATCTTCAGTTCCTTGAACTGCTTCGCCCGGCCCTTGGGCAGCGACTTGGCGTACGCGTCGCGCTGACGCATGGCCAGCTCGTGCATCGTGCGGCGGGTGTCGGCGGAGCGGATGACCACGAAGTCCCAGGGCTGCGAGTGGCCCACGGAGGGAGCGGTGTGCGCCGCCTCCAGGACGCGGAGCAGGACCTCGTGCGGGATGGGGTCGCTGCGGAAACCGTTGCGGACGTCGCGGCGTTCGCGCATGACCTTCAGGACGGCCTCGCGCTCGGTGTCTTCGTAGGCGGGCGCGGCCGGGCCGGTGGGCTCCGGCGCTCCTGGCACTACGGCCGTGCCGTCTTCGAGGTCGGCGGCCCGGGTGTCCAGATCCTCCGCGTGCTGTACGAGTTCGGGGTCGGGCTCCGCCGCTGCGGGCTCGGCGTCTCCGTCCCGCGGGGCGGGGACGACGACCTGGGGTTCCTGGTGGTCGTCCACCGGGAGCTGAAGGGCCTCCGGGGGCGTCGGCGCGAGGTGCGGGGTCGTCGGCACCGAGCCCTCCACCGGGACGAACTGGCCCACGGGCTCCTCGGACACACCGGCGACCGGGAGGGTGACCGTGGCATCGCCCCCGTGGTCGGGGGCGGCGGGCGCCTCGAACTGCGCCTGCTCGTCGACGGGTTCGGCCGGGGCGACGTCCTCGGCGGCGAGCGGCTGAGCCTCCTCCGCGTCATTCGTCGGCGTGCCTACGGCCATGCCCTGCGCCTGCGCCGCCACGGCGTCCGGCGTCTCGACGGGGGGCACGTGCGGGGCCGCGTGCTGCGGGCCCTGCGTGTGATGCACGCCGGTGACCGGGTGCTCGTGCCGGGCCGGCGCGGGGCTCTCGACGTCGGCGGGCCGGAGAGGCTGTGCAGCATCCGGTGCCGCCGGGAAGGGCACGGCGGATTCGGGGGTCTGCGGCTCGGGCGCGGACATGGCCGGGGCGGGATCCGACACGGGCTCGGGTACGGCCGGGTCGGGGGCCTGCGGGGTCATGGGGGCGGCGGGATCGGGGGCGTGTGGCGGCTCCGGTACGGCCGCGTCCGGAGCGTGCGCGGGCTCCGGTACGACGGCTGTTTCCGCGACGGGCACGGCCTCGGGGTCGGGGTCGGGGTCGGGGTCGTTCAGGGTGTCTGCGGCAACGGGGGTCTGACCGGCGTCCGGGGCTGGGGCGGCGACCTCTGCGGGGTGCCCGGCGTCCGGGGCGGTTACGGTCAGCGGGGCCTGAGCGGCATCCGGGGCAACGCCCGTGCCGGGCAAGGGGTCCGCTTCGGGAGCGGTTGAAGCCTCGGCCACCTGCCCTGCGCCCGGGATGACGGGGCTGGGGGGCGCCTGCCCTGCATCCGGCACCGCGGCACCCTCAGGCGCCTGCCCTGCATCCGGCACCGCGGCACCCTCAGGCACCTGCCCTGCGTCCGGCGCCGAAAGGCCTTCGGCCACCGGACCGGCGTCGGAACCGGCTTCGGCTTCGGCTTCGCTATCGGCTCCGGCACCGCCCGCGAATCCGGCCCCGGCCCCGGCCCCGGCCCCGGGAGCCTGCCCGCCCTCCGCTACGAGCGCGGCGCCTTCCGGCGTCGTCCCCGCTTCGGAAGGCGAAGTCCCGGGCACCTCGCCAAACGAACCAGCCGCGTCCGCGGGCGCCTGCCCGGCCTCCGGCCCGACCGCGCCCGCCGGAACCGCCGGAGCTGTGGGAGTCGGAGCACCGTCCGTCCCCGACACCCCACCGGAACCCGGCACTCCCTCTCCGCCGTACGACGCCTCGCCGTCCTGCGCGAACTCCGCGCCCTCCGCGCCCTCCGCGATGAGCGCGCCCTCGGCATCCTCGGCGCCCTCCACACCGTATGCACCCGCACCCATCTCTGCCTCCGCCGTCCCCGGAGCCGCCACCGCGACCGCCTCTGTGGCGAGCCGGGCTGCGGCGGCCTGGGCTGTGCCCATCGGCTCGGCGACGGGCTCGGCTGTCGGGACAACCGTTTCCGCAGGGGAGGCCTCGGTGTGCACCGGGGCCTGTACCGTGCCCGGCGCGGGGGCGCCCCAGGGGGACGCGCTCTGGGGGGCCGTCTCGGCGAGTTGCGGGACGTCGAGGTACTCGGGACCGGTCGGGTACGGGCCGGGGCGGCCGGCGGGCGTGCCCGCGGGGCCGCGGTCGGCGAGGGAGCGGACCGGGCTGGCCGACTGGTCGGGGATCGGCGGGCCGAGGTGCAGCGGACGGCGGTGAGCGGTCGCCGCCGGGGTGGACGGCGGCGTCGGGGTGGGCAGGCGGACGCCGCCCAGGTCCACGTTGCCGCTGTCGCGGCCGGCGGTCTCGTGCGGGCCCGGTTCGTGGACGGCCTCGACGACCGGCTCCGGTGCGGGCGGCGGAACCTCGTTGCCCCATGCGCCCTGGGCGCCCGGCAGCAGCAACAGGTCTTCGTCCTCGGCGGTGGTCTCGGAGAGGTAGGTGTACGCACCGTGCGCGGGGGCGCCCGGCTGCTCCACCATGCCTGCGTTCTCCGGCAGCCCCTCGCCCGGGACCTGGCCGGTGTCGGTCATGCGTACCCCTCGCCCATCGGTTAGTGCTTCTACGACCTGCTCACCGGGGACGGCGCACCGACCGCCCCCGTAGTGAAGAACGAGCGTGCGTGCCCAGCGGCACGAACGACCCGTCGGCAAATGACGACAAAGCCATTAACTGGCATTGTCGCGGCCGTTCCCCCGTCGCGACAGCATGATCCGCGACGAGACCGCTGTGGACTGCGCCACGTTGCGCGTCCTCCGGTTCTGCCGTACCACAGCCACCCCAAAACGGGTGTGCTTTCCGGACATTGACCGACGAAGCGCCGGGTGACCGAGTGCGGTACAACGATCGGCCAGCCTACCGCGCGCAGTACGACAACAGGATCACGGGGACGGGATCGGGATCAGCCCGCGCGTTCCGGCAGGACCCCGCTGAGCAGGAACACCACGCTGCGTTCCTTCTCCGTCCAGGCCCGTGTGTCGAGTTCGACGGACTGCAGCAGGGCGCACGCGACCTGGTAGCCGTGTTCCGTGAGGTCGCGGCCGAGGAGTTCGGCGGCGTCGCGGGTGGCGGCGTGGGTGACGATGCGCTGCGGGCGTCGGTCGGCGACCGCGGAGACCACGACCGCTCCCCCGCCGCCGACCCGGACGACGTCCGGCTCGGGCAGGTTCTCCAGGACGTGCGGGGCGCTGCCGTGCACGACCTGCAGCTGGACGCCGTGGTGCCGGGCGGAGGACTCGGTGCGGACGCACGCTTCGAGCGCGCCGTCCACGGCGATGACCGCGGCGCCGGCCCGGGCGGACTCGACGGCGAAGGCGCCGCTGCCGCAGCCGATGTCCCATACGAGGTCGCCGACGCGCGGGCCGAGGCGGGCGAGTTGGGCCGCGCGGAGCGGTTCCAGCTCGCCTTCGCCCATGAGGCCGCCGTACGCCGCGGAGGGCAGCGTCCAGCCGCGCGGCCCGGCGGCCGGTTCGCGTCCGGCGATCCAGCCTCCGCCCTCGGCGGCGGCGGTGACGGGCCCGCCGATGACGATGACGACGTTCGGGTCCCGCCAGGTGTGGTCGGCGGCCTTGTCGGAGGTGAGGATCGTGACCCGCTCGCGTTCGGTGCCGAGTTCCTCGCAGATGACGAAGGTGCGGTGAACGCCTTCCAGGAGCAGGCCGAGTTCGGCGGGGCCGGCGCCCGGTGAGGTGAGGACGGCGACCTTGGTGTGGGCCCGGCACACATTCACCGCGCGTCGCAGGGTGCGTCGGTGTGCGACGACCACCTGGGCATCGTCCCAGGGCATCCCGGCGCGCGCGAAGGCGGCGGCGACGGAGGAAACGGCCGGTACGACCTCGACCTCCAGGCCGAACTCGGGTGCGCGCAGCGTCCGTACGACACCGAAGAAGCCGGGGTCCCCGTCGGCGAGCACCACCGCGGTGCCGCGGTGTCCGGCGATGCGGCGGGCGGCGAGGGCGACGCTGCCTAGGCGCATCCGCTCGGCGGTGTGCGGTACCTCGGGGAGCGCGAGGTGGTGCGCGGCGCCTGCCACCAGCGTGGCCGCGCCCAGGGCCGCGCGTGCCGCGGCGGTCAGGGGCGAACCGTCCCAGCCGATCACCGTGACCCGGTCGGCCATCGTCGTCAGTCTCCAGAGGGTTTACGCAGGTCGTCAGGGTGTGGCCCGTACCCGGGCTCCGTGAGGGTACCCGGTGGCGTCGGGAGACCCGCGAGGGCGGTGGTCGCCGGCGGGTTCAGTTCCAGTCCGCGAACGCGGTGAATCCGCCGTCGCCGACGCCCGCGAGGTCCTCCGGCAGCAGGCTCCACACGATCACATCGGTGCGTACGTCGGCCCAGTCGCCGGTCTCGGTTCTGCTGCGGGCTATCCATGCGTTGCGCAGGACGCCCTCGCTGATGCACCCGATCTTCTGGGCGACCTGCTGGGAGGCGGTGTTGCCGGCGGCGGTGCGCAGTTCCAGCCGCTCGAACTTCTGGTCGTGGAACAGCCACTGGGCGGTGGCGAGGGCCGCCTCGGAGGCATAGCCCTCGCCGCGGGCCCAGGGGGCGATGACATACGCGATCTCGCTGGCGCGCACCCGCCAGTCGGTGTTCTGCAGGTGCACGATGCCGACGAGACGCTGGGTGAGGAACTCGGTGACCGCGAAGACGATCCCGCGGCCGTCGGCCCGCTCGGCGGGGGCCTGTTCGGTGACCCAGGTGCGTGCGTGGGCCTGGGTGTAGGGGTGCGGGACCGAGGTCCAGGCGGTGACCATCTCGTCGTTCATCATCTCGGCCAGGGAGTCGATGTCCAGCGCCTCGAAGGGGCGCAGCACCAACCGCTCCGTGCTGATGGAGATGTCGGGGAAGGTGCTCGTCATGCGCCGCTCCGTAACCTTCGGGAACCTGCAGGGCCTGCTGAACTGCCCAGCATGCAGCATGAAAGCACCGAACCGCACCACGGGGCCCACACCAACCGGAGGATCGAGCGGGTGGTCTGCGGGTCGAGCGCGAGCGCTCCCCAGTGCCTGAAATCAGAGCCACCGTCCTTACCGGGCACCGCCGTCCACACGGCGGACGGAGATCTCCACTCCTCCGGCGGTGACCAGCGCGGACAGGGCTGAGAGGTCGGTGACCACCAGGTCGGCGTCCAGTTCGTGGGCCTGGTGGGTCGTGGTCAGGGCCACGGTGGTCATCCCGGCGGCGCGGCCCGCCTGGAGGCCGGCCGGGGCGTCCTCGAAGACGACGCAGTGGGCCGGGTCGACTCCCAGCTCGCGGGCGGCGAGGAGGTAGGGCTCGGGGTCGGGTTTGCCGCGTGTGATGTCGTCGGCGGAGATGAGCGTCTTGGGCAGGATGCCGACGGCGTCGAGCCTGGCCTCGGCGAGCCGCCGGGTGGCCGAGGTGACGACGGCCCAGCGATCGGCCGGCAGGGAGTCGAGGAACGACTTCGTACCGGGCAGCAGGTGCGCGCCCCCGCCGGGCACGTCCTCCACCTCCAGTTCCTCGATCCGCGCGACGGCCTCCGGCACGACGTCGGCAGGCAGCAGCTCCGCGACTATCTCGACGGCCGGGCGTCCGTGCAGCTCGACCCCGCCGAACTCCTCCGTGATGCCGTACTCCTCGGCCCATCGCGCCCAGCAGCGGTCCACGGAGTCGAGGGAGGAGAGGAGGGTGCCGTCGTTGTCGAACAGCAGGGCTTGTGCGCGGATCTTCATGCCCTCGACCCTACGGGGCGCTCCGGGGGCGGCGGCACCAGGCCTTTTGGGCCGTATTAGGCTCACCGCATGTTTGATGCCCTGACGCTGACGACCGGTGTCGCCGCGTTGCTGCTGGCCGCGTGGTGCGGGTGGGCGGCGTACCGAGATCAGCCGACCAAGGACTGGCACTTCATCGGGATGGCCGTGGTGTCCGTGCTGGCCCTCGTCCAGCTGGTGATCGGGATCGTGCAGTTGGCGCGGGGCGAGGAGCCGGAGCAGGGGACGACGATCTTCGTCGCGTACCTGATCGGGACGCTCGCGTGCATTCCGGCGGCGGGGTTCATGTCGCTGGCGGAGCGGACGCGCTGGGGCTCCGTGACGGTGG
This sequence comes from Streptomyces blattellae, assembly GCF_009709555.1. Classification (GTDB taxonomy): domain Bacteria; phylum Actinomycetota; class Actinomycetes; order Streptomycetales; family Streptomycetaceae; genus Streptomyces; species Streptomyces blattellae. The sequence continues at coordinate 47,425 of NZ_WJBG01000248.1, forward strand.
CGGCCGGTGGCGTGGTGCTGGCAGTTCTTGAGGTGCGGCTCTATGACATCTGGGGAGGCTGAGGTGGCGGCAGCCGTGGAGGAGAAGCGGACCCGGCTGATCAGCGGACCCGGGATGCTGCTGGTCTGGCTGTACGGCGTGATGGTCGTCGGTGCCGTGTCGCGCTCGGTCGTCCAGATCTCCACGGAGTTCGACCACGCGCCGCTCGCCTACTCGCTGTCCGCGGTGGCGGGTCTCGTGTACGGCTTCATCACGTACTCGCTGGTGCGGGGTGGGGAAACGGCCCGCAAGGTGGCGCTGGGATGCTGCGCCGCGGAGTTGCTGGGTGTGCTGACGGTCGGCACGTGGACCTTGGTCGAGCCGTCAGCGTTTCCCGATGCGACCGTGTGGTCGGACTACGGCATGGGGTACCTCTTCATCCCCGTGCTGTTGCCCATGACCGCCATGTACTGGCTGCGGAAGTCGCCGAGCGAGCGGCCCGGCTGAGCGCGCCCTGGGCCGGACCTCAGGCCGTCGCCGCGTATGTGCCGGCCGGCTTCTCCAGGACGATCATCGGTACCCCGTCCTCGCCCTTCGACGTGCCCACCGTCTGGTAGCCCACCTTGCGGTACAAACGCAGGTTGCCCTCGCTGCGGTGGCCGGTGTGGAGGCGGAAGCGCTTGGCGCCGTGCTGCTCGGCGAGGGCGGATTCGGCGGCGCGCAGGAGCCTCGCGCCGATGCCGTGGCCCTGGAGGCGGGGGTGGACGCAGAGCTTGCCGATGGCGGCGGCGCCGTCGTCGGTGAGCGCGCCGCGGACCGAGCCGACCACCTCGTCGCCGAGGCGGGCGACGAAGACGCAGTCCTTGGCGACCTCCTCGCGCACCGAGTCCAGCGTCTGGACGAGCGGGTCGATGCGGTAGTTGCCGTACAGCGCCGCCTCGCTCTGGAAGCAGAGGTACTGCAGCCGGAAGATCTGCTCGGTATCCTGCTCGGCCGCCACGGAGATGGTCACGCTCATGCCCATGTGTGCACGCCTCCCGCTCACCTGTCGCCTGTTGTTCCTCGTTCCTATCCCCGTGCTTCGCGGGCCGCAACCTCCGGCGTGAGCAATCGACGCAGACATCCCAGACATCTGGAGCGTTCCGGGCCAAGACTGCCCTGTGAGATACCCAACTCCCCCGCGATTTCCCGGTATGTGAGGTCATTCGGGGAGAGGAGGGCTTCGAGAAGGCGGGGGCAGCGGCCGGGGAGGCGGCGCACCGCGTCGCGCAGGGCGCGGTGCCGGGCGGCGGTGAGCGCGAGGTGTTCCGGGCCGTGGTCGCCGATGTCGGCGGGTTCGGTGTCGTACGGCCGTTCGTGTCGGGTCGTACGGCGGGTGCGGCGGACCTCGGAGCGGACGGCCTGGCGGAGCCAGCGCTGGGGATCGCTCGGCGGGCCCTCCGCGTCCAGGCGCTCCAGCAGACGGAGCCAGACCGCCTGCTCCAGGTCGCCGGGCTCGGTTCCGGAGGCATGTGCCTCGGCCGAGGCCTCGGCGATGAGCAGCGGCCGAAGTGCGGTCACCAGGTCGTACGTCATATGCGACACGACGCGGCCGCCCGAGCGGCAGGTTGCCCGGGCGGCCGGATGTCACTTCGATCGGGGCCGGAAGGCTCAGCCGTTGACGAAGTCCTCGCGGGCCAGCAGACCGGTGTCCGGCTGGTCGGTGAAGACGCCGTCGATACCGGTGGCGAAGTAGGCCTGGTAGGCGCCGAAGACGTCACCGTACGCGTCGGCGCCGGTGCCCTTGCGGAAGTTCGCCGGCAGGAAGGGGTTCTCGTTGCGCAGCGTCCACGGGTGCAGGATCAGGCCCGCCGCGTGGGCGTCCTCGACCAGCGTGGTCGGCCGGGTGAGGTTGCCGCTCGCGTCCCTCGGAATGATCAGGTCGAGGGTGGGGCCGATGCCGTTCGCGTAGGAGGCGATCCACTTCAGGCCCTCGGGCTTGACGAGGTCGGCGACCGTGCGCGGGTCACCGGCCTCGACGAAGTCCCAGGGACGGGTGGTGGGGCCGGACAGCAGCACGGCGAGGGGGTTGCCGACGAGCTTGTTCAGGCGCTGGATGCTGCTCGGCTCGAAGGACTGCAGGATGACCGGCGAGTTCTTCCGGTCCTTGCCGTACGTGCGCAGCATGTCGGCGACCCGCTCCTCCAGGCCGAGGCCCAGCTTGCGGAAGTAGGTGGGATGCTTGGTCTCGGGGTAGATCCAGACCTGCTTGCCGCGCTTGCGGGTCTGCTCGTCCTGCCACTGGAGCACCTCTTCGAAGGTGGGGATCTCCCAGCGGCCGTCGTAGAGCTTGTTGTGCGGACGGTTGTCCGGGATGCGCTCGATCGCGCGCAGCGTCTTCAGCTCGGCGAGTGTGAAGTCCTCGGTGAACCAGCCGGTTACGGAGACGCCGTCCAGGACCTTGGTGGTCTTGCGGCCCGCGAACTCGGGGTGGTCGGCGACGTCGGTGGTGCCGCCTATCTCCGGCTCGTGGCGGCAGACGATGTGCCCGTCCCTGGTGGGCACCAGGTCGCCGGCCTCGACGACGTGGGCGCCCATGTCGAGGGCCAGTTCGTACGAGCCGAAGGTGTGCTCCGGCCGGTAGCCGCTGGCGCCCCGGTGGCCGATGATCGTCGGTACCGGCAGGCTCTTCACTCCGCCGCCCCCGTGCCGTGTGCCGGCTCTCGCCGTGCCGGGCAGCCCGAGCACCGCTCCGCCCGTGCCCAGCACCGCCGCGCCGAGCACCGCCCGTCGTCCGGTCCCGCGCGCCTGCTCGTTCGACTCCTGCGCCCCCATGAGCGCCCTCCCTCGATCGGCCCGTTGATGCGGGCCGATCGTAGGGGCGTGCGCATGACGAGCAGGAGACCGGCGTCGGAACACGGGGGTGACGCCTGACGTCGTATGGGGTCAGGCTTCTGATGGTTCGTCGGCATCGAGTGCATGGCTCCGGGTAGGCGACCGGTTGACACGGTTGAGGACCGGTCGCCCCATCGTGCGCGACTTCCGTCACATCGTTCCGGGTGGATTACCGGCGCGCATCGGGACGCCACCGCAGGTAAACCTGGGTCAACAGTGCGTAATACCTCGGTGAACCCGCGAATCCCGATGTGCACTACCCCCCGAGCCGCGAGTATCGTCCTCACCTGCACAGACTTATACCGAACCCGTTGACACCGGAGGGCCCGTTGTCCCGCTTCGCGCTCATCAAGGCAGTGCTCGGCCCGATCATGCGCCTGATGTTCCGCCCCCGGGTGGAGGGTGCGGAGCACATCCCCGGCGACGGTCCGGTCATCCTGGCCGGCAACCACCTCACGTTCATCGACTCGATCGTGCTGCCGCTGGTCTGCGACCGTCAGGTCTTCTTCATCGGCAAGGACGAGTACGTCACCGGCAAGGGCTTCAAGGGCCGCCTGATGGCCTGGTTCTTCACCGGCGTCGGCATGATCCCCGTGGACCGGGACGGTGCGAGCGGGGGTGTGGCCGCGCTGATGACGGGGCGCCGGATCCTGGAGGAAGAAAAGGTCTTCGGCATCTACCCGGAGGGCACGCGCTCGCCCGACGGTCGGCTGTACCGGGGTCGGACGGGGATCGCGCGGCTGACGCTGATGACGGGGGCGCCGGTCGTGCCGTTCGCGATGATCGGCACGGACAAGTTGCAGCCGGGGGGTGCGGGGATTCCGCGGCCCGGCCGCGTGACCGTTCGTTTCGGTGCGGCGATGGAGTTCTCGCGGTACGAGGGGATGGACCGCGACCGGTATGTGCTGCGGGCCGTGACCGACTCCGTGATGGCAGAGGTCATGCGGTTGTCGGGGCAGGAGTACGTGGACGTGTACGCCACGAAGGCGAAGGCCGCGTAGCCGTCCGCGGGCCTGTGGGCGCGACCAGCCCCGCGCACCTCAAGGCCTGCTGTCCAGCCGTTGGGTTCGCAGCATGAACCACGCCGCCGCTGCCGCCGCCAGCAGGACTGCCGCGCCTGCTCCTGCCGCCAGGGCGAGTCCGTCCACGAAGGCGCTCCGCGCCGCGTCCAGCATCGCCCCCGACGTCTGCGCCGGCATCCCCGCCGCCGCCTCCACCGCACCGCCCAGCGACTCGTGTGCCGCGCCCGGAGTTTCCGCCGGACCCGCGAAGCCGCGGTAGACGCCCGTCACGATCGAGCCGAGGAGTGCGATGCCGAGGGCCGCACCCAGTTCGTACGCCGTCTCGGACACCGCCGATGCCGCGCCCGCCTCCTCCTTCGGCACGCTGGAGAGGATGACGTCCGCGGTGACGGTGAAGGAGAAGCCCGCGCCGATGCCCACGACGAGCAGGGCGGCGCCGAGCAGGGGGTAGCCGGTGGACTGGTCGATGACCGTCAGGGCGGCCAGGGCGAGGCCGACCGCCGCGAGGCCGCCGGAGACGACGGCGCGTACGGAGAAGCGCCGGGCCGCGCGACCGGCGATCAGGCCGGCCGCCACCGCGCCGATGGCGGCGGGCAGTTCGGCCAGCCCCGCCTCCAACGGGCCTCGGCCCTGGACGAGTTGCAGATACTGCGAGAGGAAGAACACCAGGCCGGACAGGCCGAAGACGGTCAGCAGGTCGGCCAGGACGGCCCCGCCGAAGCCCCGGTTACCGAACAGCCTCATGTCCAACAGGGGCTTGGGCAGGACGAGTTGGCGTCTCACAAAGCCGTACAGCGACGCCGGGCCCAGCACGCCCGCGGCGGCTGTCTGCCAGGTGAAGCCATGGCTCGCGGCCTCCTTCACGGCGTAGACGGTCGCGACCATGCCGACGAGTGACAGCACGACGCTGGGCAGGTCCCACGGGCCCGGGTTCGGATTGCGTGACTCCGGCAGCGTCCTGATGCCGACGAGGACGAGGACCACCATCAAGGGCAGGTTGATCAGGAAGACCGAGCCCCACCAGAAGTGTTCGAGCAGGAAGCCGCCGGTGATCGGCCCGACGGCCGTACCGGCGGAGGCGGTCGCGCCCCAGATGCCGACCGCGAGGCTGCGTTCGCGCGGGTCGTGGAAGAGGTTGCGGATCAGGGCGAGCGTGGCCGGCATCAGCGTCGCGCCCGCGACACCGAGCAGCGCCCGGGCCGCGATCATCAGCTCCGGGGTCGTCGCGTAGGCGTTGAGCACGGATATCGCGCCGAACGCCGTGGCGCCGACGAGCAGGATCCGCTTCCGGCCGATGCGGTCGCCCAGGCTGCCCATGGAGACGAGCAGACCGGCGATCACGAACGAGTAGACGTCACCGATCCAGAGGAGCTGGGTGCCCGTGGGACTCAGGTCCTCGCTGATGTAGGGGGTCGCAAGGCCGAGGACGGTCGCGTCGACGGCCACCAGCAGCACGGCGAGCACGAGGACGGCCAGCGCCAGCCAGCGTCCGGGGCGCTTCACCGCCTCGGTGGGGCTCGCCGACTGCAGGGTGCTGGTCATGGTTCCTCTCTCCGTACCGCGCCGCCGAGCAACAGCTCGACGATCATGAAGTTGAAGTCCTTGGAGGCCACGCGGCCTTCGGACACCGCCCAGGCGCCGGAGGCCAGCAGGCCGTAGAGCGCCTCGGTGAGCCAGGCCGGCGTGAGGTCGATACGGAACTCGCCGGCCGCCTGACCGCGCCGGAACAGGGCCGCGACGCGGTCGTCGATCCGGGTCCAGCCCTCGTTCTGCTGCCCGCCCTCGAACAGCTGGTTCTCGGTGTAGAGGAAGGCCAGCAGTGCGGCGGCCGGTTCGATCTCGCGGACGAGCCGTCTCACGGCGTCGCTTGCGCTGCCCTCGTCCAGACGGGCCCCGTCCAGCGCGGCCTCGCACTCCGCGATGCCCAGCGATTCGAGGGCCCGCACGAGCGCGTCACGCCCGGCGAACTGGCGGTGCAGCGTGGCCCGGCTGATCCCGGCGGCCTTGGCGACCTCGTCCATGGTCGCGGTGGATTTGCGGGTGAGCAGGGCGGCTGCGCTGCGCAGCACATGGTCACGGTCGACAGCCATGAGACGACCATACTCCATGTGAGACATATTTGTCTCATTCGGTGCGCGTGCGTCTCACGGACCTTGTCCCTCGTGGTTCCTTGTCTTTCGTGGTCCCTTGTCCCTCGTGGTTCCCTGTCCCTCGCGTGGCTTCTCAGTGCCAGGGCAACTGCCCGCGCCGTTCCCAGTACGCGGGCGGGTCCTCCACCAGCGCCGCCAGCCGGGACAGCTGGGCCTCGTCGAGGTCGACGACCGCGGCGTGCAGGTTGGAGGCCAGTTGGACGACGGTCGCGGCACCGGACAGGACGACACCGGCCCACGGCTGCCGCAGGATCAGCGCGAGGGCGACGGCATCGCATCCCAGAGACGTTTCTTCGGCTACGGCCTTCAGCGCGTCCGGCGCGTAGGGATCGGCGAGCCGCCCGTTGGCCATGGCTTCCTTGACGATGACCGTGAGTCCGGCGTCGTGGGCCTCGGCGAGCGCGGGACCGGCCGAGGTCTCCAGCGCGTTGTAGGTGGACTGGACGGTACGGAAGAGGGGCTCGCCGTCGACCGTCACGGCGAGGGCGGCACGGATGGTGTCGGCCTGGGCGGGTCCGCTGGTGGAGAAGCCGATGGTCAGGCCCTGGGCGGCGGCCTCGGCGAGCCTCGCGTGGAGTTCCTTGTCGGTGAGAGCCGGGCTGTCCGGGGTCAGCGAGTGGATCTGGTAGAGGTCGAGCCGGTCACCGAGCAGGGCGCCGGTCTCGGCGCGCTGGCGCTCGTATGTCGCGGCGCTGTGGTCCTTCACCTCGTGCTGCTCGGCGTCGGTGGACCAGCCCGCCGTGTAGGTGTAGCCCCATTTGCTGCCGATGACCACGTCGTCGACGTCGGGGTGGGCGTTCAGCCAGTCGGCGAGGAACTCCTCGGAACGGCCGTAGGAGCGGGCCGCGTCGAAGTAGCGGACGCCTTGGGCGTAGGCGGCGTCCAGGAGTTCGTCGGTACGGGCGCGCAGCGTGTCGACGCTGCGGTTGTCTCCGAGGTCCCGGTCCCGGCCGAGGTTGATGTAGCCGGGGCGCCCGACGGCGGCGAGGCCGAGGCCGATGTGGCAGGTGGCGGTCGTGGCTGAGGCCAGTCGGGCGAAGGGCATCGCGGGCTCCGTTGGTCGGCTCCGGTACGGCTTGCGACCAACGTAACCCGAGATGACCTGCGGTGAAGCGCGGGCGCCTCCCGCGCTCCTAAGGGTGCTTCGCTTCTGCCCACCTGTGCTGCGCCGCCACGTTCGCCTTGACCTCGTCCAGTTGTACGGCCACCGCACTTGGCGCCGTGCCTCCCCGACCGCTGCGCGAGGCCAGTGCGCCCGGCACGTTCAAGACTGAGCGGACCTCGGGGGTCAACTGGGCGCTGATCTTCGCGAACTGCTCGTCCGTCAGGTCGTTCAGTTCCTTGCCCTCGGCCTCGGCGGCCTTGACGCACTCGCCGGCGACCTCGTGGGCGACGCGGAAGGGGACGCCCTGCTTGACCAGCCACTCGGCGATGTCGGTGGCGAGGGAGAAGCCGGCCGGGGCCAGTTCCGCCATGCGCTCGCGGTGGACGGTGAGGGTGGCCATCATGCCGGTGAAGGCGGGGAGCAGGACCTCCAGCTGGTCGCAGGAGTCGAAGACCGGCTCCTTGTCCTCCTGGAGGTCGCGGTTGTACGCCAGCGGCAGGGCCTTCAGCGTCGCCAGCAGGCCCGTCAGGTTGCCGATCAGGCGGCCGGACTTGCCGCGCGCCAGCTCCGCGATGTCCGGGTTCTTCTTCTGCGGCATGATCGACGAGCCCGTGGAGAACGCGTCGTGCAGGGTCACGAAGGAGAACTCCTTCGTGTTCCAGATGATGACCTCCTCGGCGATCCGGGAGAGGTTGACGCCGATCATCGCGGTGATGAAGGCGAACTCGGCGACGAAGTCACGGGAGGCCGTGCCGTCGATCGAGTTGGCGACCGACCCGTGCTCGAAGCCGAGGTCCTTCGCCACCGCCTCCGGGTCCAGGCCCAGCGACGAGCCCGCCAGGGCACCCGAGCCGTACGGGGAGACGGCCGTGCGCTCGTCCCACTGGCGCAGGCGCTCCGCGTCCCGGGACAGGGACTGCACATGGGCGAGGACATGGTGGGCGAAGAGCACCGGCTGGGCGTGCTGGAGGTGGGTGCGGCCGGGCATCGCCGCGTCCGGGTGGGCCTCGGCGAGGCCGATCAGCGCGTCCTGGAGGTCGGCGATCAGGCCGCCGATGATACGGGCGTGGTCGCGCAGGTACATGCGGAAGAGGGTCGCGACCTGGTCGTTCCTCGACCGGCCCGCGCGCAGCTTGCCGCCGAGGTCGGGGCCGAGGCGCTCCAGCAGGCCGCGCTCCAGGGCCGTGTGGACGTCCTCGTCGGCGATCGTGCCGACGAACGAACCGTCCGCCACGTCCGCCTCCAGCTGGTCGAGCCCGGCCAGCATCTGCGTCAACTCCTCCTCGGTGAGCAGACCCGCCTTGTTCAGCACGCGCGCGTGGGCGCGCGAACCGGCGATGTCGTAGGGCGCGAGCCGCCAGTCGAAGTGGACGGACGCGGACAGCTTCGCCAGGGCCTCGGCGGGACCGTCGGCGAAACGGCCGCCCCAGAGGCGTACGTCACCGCTGTTGCTGCTCACTGCGTTGCTCCTAGGGAGGTCTGGATGTGCCACCGCCTCCCCACGACGTGAGTGAGGAGGCGGTTGTCAGGCTAGTTCAGGTGAGGTGTCCTGCGGCGGTTACGCCAGGTCGCGCTTGGCCGCGATCTTCGACGACAGGCTGTAGATGTCGATGAAGCCCTTGGCCGCGGCCTGGTCGAAGGTGTCGCCGGTGTCGTACGTGGCGAGGTTGAAGTCGTACAGCGAGGTCTCGGAGCGCCGGCCGGTGACGACCGCGCGGCCGCCGTGCAGCGTCATCCGGATGTCGCCGTTGACGTGCTGGCTGGCCTCGTCGATGAAGCCTTCCAGGGCGCGCTTGAGCGGGGAGAACCACTGGCCGTCGTAGACCAGTTCGCCCCAGCGCTGCTCGACCTGCCGCTTGTAGCGGGCGAGTTCGCGCTCGACGGTGACGTTCTCCAGCTCCTGGTGGGCGGTGATCAGGGCGATCGCGCCCGGGGCCTCGTACACCTCGCGGGACTTGATGCCGACGAGGCGGTCCTCGACCATGTCGATCCGGCCGATGCCCTGGGCGCCGGCGCGCTCGTTGAGCTGCTGGATCGCCTGCAGGACGGTGACGGGCTTGCCGTCGATGGCGACCGGGACGCCCGCCTTGAAGGAGATGATCACCTCGTCGGCGTCGCGCGGGGTGGCCGGGTTCTGGGTGTACTCGTAGATGTCCTCGATCGGGGCGTTCCAGATGTCCTCAAGGAAGCCGGTCTCGACGGCACGGCCGAAGACGTTCTGGTCGATGGAGTACGGGGACTTCTTGGTGGTCGCGATCGGGAGGTTCTTCTCCTCGCAGAACGCGATGGCCTTGTCGCGGGTCATCGCGTAGTCGCGGACCGGGGCGATGCACTTGAGGTCGGGCGCGAGGGCGACGATGCCGGCCTCGAAGCGGACCTGGTCGTTGCCCTTGCCGGTGCAGCCGTGGGCGACGGTGGTGGCTCCGTGCTTCTGGGCGGCGGCGACGAGGTGCTTGACGATCGTCGGCCGGGAGAGGGCGGAGACCAGCGGGTAGCGGTCCATGTAGAGGGCGTTGGCCTTGATCGCCGGGAGGCAGTACTCCTCGGCGAACTCGTCCTTGGCGTCCGCGACCTCGGCCTCGACGGCACCGCACGCGAGGGCGCGCTTGCGGATGACGTCCAGGTCCTCGCCGCCCTGGCCGACGTCGACCGCAACGGCGATGACCTCGGCGCCCGTCTCCTCGGCGATCCAGCCGATGGCGACGGAGGTGTCCAGTCCGCCTGAGTAGGCGAGTACGACGCGCTCGGTCACGGGTTTCTCCTCACAGTGCATTCGCTGACATGCATGAGTATGCAGGAGTCTGCATGGTTCGTCAATCTCGGTGGCTCGGAAGACGAATCGCGGACGGGTTTGAACGCGGGAAATCGCTTGCCCGTATCTCTCGCCGGACGCAGGCGCCGCGTTTGTCAACAACCGAGTCGTTCGGAAACCACCGAACCGACTCCCGACCCGAGTGAGGCATCCTCATGTCCAGGGCTCTTCCGAAGTACAACAAGCGCCGCGTCGCGTTCATCGGCGGCGCCGCCGCGGTCGTGCTGACCGGCGCGGTCATCGCCCAGTCCGCCCTCGCCGGAGAGACGTCCGAGAGCAGCGACGGCGTCCGGACCCTGGCGGGCCCCGGCACGATCAGCTGCCCGGACGTCACCTCCCAGCTGCCCGCGATCCCCGCCTCCGCCCAGGCCGAGGTCGACAGCAACCTGGCCCAGCTCCAGACCCAGATCGACGAAGCCAACCAGCGACTGGTCGATACCGTGGGCCAGGGCGGCCCCAACTTCGTACAGAACGCCATCCTCGGCCCGCTGGAGGACAAGCGCGTCGCCGCCCTCAACCGCATCGAGACCGCCATCGGCCGGGCGGCGGCGAAGCCGGAGGGGCTGGAGGCGTTCGCCGCCTGCACCCTCAACGGGGACGGCGGCGGCGCGGCTGCGGATGAGGAGGCCACCACCGGCGAGGACACGGGCGCCGAGGCCGAGGCCGGTGCCGGTGCGGAGGCCGGTGCCGGTGAAGAGGCCGGTGCCGGCGAAGAGGCGGATGCCGGCGAAGAGGCCGCGGACGAGGCGGGCGACGCCGCGGGCGACGCGGGGAACACCGGCGCCTCCACGATCAGCTGCCCGGACGTCGCCTCGCAGCTTCCGGCGATCCCGGCCTCCGCCCAGGCCGAGGTGGACCGCAATCTGGCCCTGCTCGACACCCAGATCGCCGAGGCGAACCAGCGGCTGGTCGACACCGTGGGCCAGGGCGGCCCCAACTTCGTACAGAACGCCATCCTCGGCCCGCTGGAGGACAAGCGCGTCGCCACCGTCAACCGCATCGCCACCGCCATCGGCCGCAGCGCCGAGAAGCCCCAGGGACTGGACTCCCTGGCTGCCTGCACGCTCACCGAGTGACGTGACAGGCGCTGTGGCCGCCCCGCGTGAGCGCCGGCCGGGGCGGCCACGGGCCGGACAACCGGACCGCATAATTCCTTAGACAGGCGAACTAACTGCGCCTATGATCGTTAGACATGGGAAAGACCTATGAGCGCATAGACGGCCGGCTCCGCACCTTCATCGAGGAACAGCCCCTCTTCTTCACCGCGACCGCCCCGCTCTCCGGCGAGGGCACGGTCAACCTCTCACCCAAGGGCCTGAAGGGTTCCTTCGCGGTGCTGGACGAGCACACGGTCGCCTACCTCGACTTCGCCGGCTCCACCGCGGAGACCGTCGCCCATCTGCGCGAGAACGGCCGGATCACCCTCATGTGGTGCGCCTTCCAGGGGCCGCCGAACATCGTCCGCGTACACGGTCGCGGTGAGCCGGTCTTCCGCGACGACCCCCGCTTCGGGGAACTCCTCGCCCACTTCCCGGACATCGACCCGACGCCGCACGGGCTGCGCGCGATCATCGTCGTGACGGCGGACCTGGTGCGGGACAGCTGCGGATACGCCGTGCCCTTCATGACCTACGACGAGGACCGCGACCTGCACGGCAGGCGCTTCGCGCGCGAGGACGACGCCTCGCTCAGCGCCTACTTCCAGAAGAAGGAGCACATCGGAACGAGCCTGGATGGCCTACCCGGGCTGCCGCTGCCGCCGTCTACGGTCTGAGGCATGCGCCCCGGTGTCGTCGCCGCCCTCGCCGTCCCGTCCTTCCTCCTGCTCGGTGCCGCGCCCGAGGGCGCCGAGCCGCTGCCCGCGCGGATGGCGGACACCGGTGGCGGCACCCAGCTGATCACGGCCGTCGCACCCCGGACCGGCGCCACGACCGGCACGGTCACGTGGTGGGACCTGAGCGACGGCCGCTGGGTGAAGGCGGGTTCCGCAGCCGCCCGCTTCGGCGCGAACGGCCTCGCCGAGGGCGCCACGCGCCGGCAGGGCACGAACACCACTCCCACCGGGCTGTACGGCATGCCGTACGCCTTCGGCATCAAGGCGGCGCCGCGCGGGACGGCGTACGAGTACCGCCCGGTGCACCGGAACTCCTGGTGGTGCCAGGACAACGACTCGCGGTCCTACAACCGCTGGACCGAGCCGCTGGCGGCCGACTGCCGGGCCTCCGAGTCGGAGCAGCTTCTCTCGTACCCCACGCAGTACGACCACGCGCTCGTGGTCGACTTCAACTACCGCAAGCCCGTCCGCCACCGCGGGGCCGGAATCTTCCTGCATGTCAACGGGCGCGGAGCGACGGCCGGTTGTGTGTCGGTACCGGTGGACGCGATGCGGCGGATCCTCCAGTGGGCGGACCCCGGCCGCGGTCCGCACATCGCGATCGGGACGACGAGCGGGCCCGCGGCGATCACCAGGTACTGAGCCAGGCCGTGAACGTCGTCGATCCCGGTCGGCTGCGCACCGTCACGCGGCCCCCGTGTGCCTCCACGACCGCCGCCACGATCGACAGGCCGAGGCCCGCGCCGCCGGTCGCGCTCTTGGTGCGGCGGTCCGCGCGGGTGAAGCGTTCGAAGACGCTCGGCTGAAGGTCCTCGGGGACGCCGGGGCCGTCGTCGTGGACCTGGAGTGTCGCCGTCGTGCCGGTGGCCGCCAGGGTCACCGTCACCTTGGTGCCGGAGGGTGTGTGCAAGCGGGCGTTGGCCAGCAGGTTGGCCAGCACCTGGTGCAGGCGGTGTTCGTCGCCGGTCACCGTCACCGGTTCCTCGGGGAGGTCCAGTCCCCAGATGTGGTCCGGGCCCGCGGCCCGCGCGTCCGCCACCGCGTCCAGGACCAGGCGGGTCAGGTCGACGGGGGATGCCTCCAGCGGGCGGCCCGCGTCCAGACGGGCCAGCAGCAGGAGGTCGTCGACCATCGCGCCCATGCGGGTGGACTCGGCGGTGATGCGCTCCAGGGCCCGGGTGACCTCGGGCGGAACCGGTCCCGGATGCAGGAGGGCGAGTTCGGCGTGGCCGCGTACCGAGGCGACCGGGGTGCGCAGTTCGTGGCTGGCGTCGGCGGCGAAGCTGCGCAGCCGCTCCTCGCTCGCGTGGCGCTTGGTGAGGGCGTCCTCGACATGCCCGAGCATCAGGTTGAAGGCGGCGGCGACCCGGCCCACCTCGCTGCGCGGGTCGGCCTCGGGGGCGCGCGGCGGCAGCGCCACCTCGCCGCTGGCCAGCGGGAGTTCGCTGACCTGGGTGGCGGTCGCGGCGACCCGGCTCAGCGGTCGCAGGGACCAGCGCACCCACAGGGCGCCCGCGACGCCGGCGGCCGTGAGGGCCGCACCGGACACGATCCCGGCGACCAGTTCCAGGCGGTGGACGGTGGCCTCGACGGGCTCCAGGGGCAGGCCGGTGATCAGGATGTCGCCGTCCATGCCCCGGGAGGCGAGAACCCGGTAGGTGTCCAGGGCGGACAGGTCGAGGCTGTGGACCTTGTCGTCGGCCGGGACCGCGGCGAGCCTTTTCCTGTCGCCGGCGGTCAGGTGGACGTTCAGAGCGCCGGTGGAGCGGGCGACCGCCGCGTGGGTCACCGTGCCGTCCATCAGCCGGGCGCCGAACGTGCCCGCGGTCTGAAGGCGGGTGTCGCCGTACACGTCGCCGTCGTAACCGTCGGGCATCAGCCCCTTGAGTTCCAGGCTGACCGCGAACCGGTCACCGGTGTCGATCAGCCTCTCGTCGAGGCGGTTGGTGAGGAAGCCTTTCAGTCCGACCACGGCGGCCACACCGACGGCGGCGCAGCCGACCGCCAGCAGCACCACGAGGCCGAGGATGAACCGCGCGCGCAGGGTGTGCGGCAGGATGCGCCTCATCGTGCCACCGGTTTCAGCACGTATCCCGCCCCCCGCACGGTGTGGATCATCGGCTTGCGGCCGGCGTCGACCTTCTTGCGCAGGTAGGAAATGTACAGCTCGACGACATGGGCGCGGCCGCCGAAGTCGTAGGACCACACCCGGTCGAGGATCTGCGTCTTGCTGAGCACGCGCCGCGGATTGCGCATGAGGAAGCGCAGCAGCTCGAACTCGGTCGGGGACAGGTCGATCAGCTCGCCGGCGCGGGTGACCTCGCGGGCCTCCTCGTCCATGACCAGGTCGCCGACGGTCATGCGCGGCCCCCCGTCCAGCTGCCGGGCCATGCCCGCGCGGCGCAGCAGGCCGCGCACCCGGGCGACGACCTCCTCCAGGCTGAACGGCTTGGTGACATAGTCGTCGCCGCCCGCCGTGATGCCCGCGATGCGGTCCTCCACGGCGTCCCGCGCGGTCAGGAAGAGCACACAGACGTCCTCCTTCACGGTGCGCAGGGAACGCAGCACGGCGAAGCCGTCGGTGTCCGGGAGCATCACGTCCAGGACGACGGCGTCGGGCAGCAACTCCCGGGCGGCGACGACCGCCGAGGCGCCGTCGCCGGCCGTGCGGACCTGCCAGCCCTCGTAGCGCAGGGCGCCGGAGAGGACCTCGGCGAGGTCGTCGTCGTCATCGACGACGAGGACGCGCAGCGGGGTGCCGTCGGGGCGGGTGAGGGCGGGGCGGCCGGATCTGGTGGTGGTCATGGCCCTTCCAGGATTCGTGACCCTCCAAGGATCACCCCTCGTCAGCGGGCCGGGGGTCCGGGGAGGCTCTGAATTTTCTCTGAGAGTGCGCTCAGCGGGTCCCGGTTCAGAGCGTGCTGAGAGCTTCCCCTTGCAGAGTTGGGCCCCGGACCTGAGAGAGGACGGCATCCATGACCACCGTGTACGAGCAGCGGGCCGAACCGGCCTCGCGGCTGACCCCCGCGGGCGCTGTGCTGGCCCTGCTGTGGGGCGGGGCGGCGGCCGTGATCGCCCTCTGGTGGACGAACACCGACACCGTGGCCGGCACGGACGGCTGGCTGACCGGCGCCGGGCGGATCGCGGGGCTGCTGGGCGGGTACTCCTGCGCGGTGCTGGTCGGCCTGATGGCGCGGGTCCCGGTGCTGGAGCGGCGGGTCGGCTCGGACCGGGTGGCGCGCTGGCACGCGATGGCGGGCCGCTACACGATCTGTCTGGTGATCGCGCACGCCGTCCTGATCACCGCCGGGTACGCCGCCCGGGAACAGGTCTCGCTCCTGGAGGAGGCCAGGACCATCATCTTCGACTACCCGGAGATGATCTCCGCCGCCTTCGGCACCGTCATCCTGATCGCCGTCGGGATCACCTCGGCGCGGGCCGCCCGCCGCAAGCTCAGCTACGAGTTCTGGTACTACGTGCACCTGCTCACGTATCTGGGGATCTACCTGGCCTTCTGGCACCAGTTGAGGCTGGGCAACGAGATCCACCCCAGGGAAGACGTCTGGCGGGCGCTGTACGGAGGCGTGGCGGCGCTGGTGCTGTGGTTCCGCGTCCTCGCCCCGGTGTGGCTGAACCTGCGCCACCGGCTGCGGGTGGAGTCCGTGCACAAGGAGGCGCCGGGGGTGTACTCGGTCGTCGTGACGGGCCGGCACCTGAACGAACTGGGCGCGCGGCCCGGGCAGTTCTTCCGCTGGCGGTTCCTGGCGAAGGGCCTGTGCTGGACGTCGACGCCGTACTCCCTGTCGGCGCCGCCGCGCCCGGACCGGATGCGCATCACCGTCAAGGCGCTGGGCGACCACAGCACGGCCGTGCCGCGGTTGCGGCCCGGCACCCGGGTGTGGGCGGAGGGACCGTACGGCTCCCTGACCGTCGACCGGCGCACCGCGCACAAGTCGCTGCTGATCGCGGCAGGCGTCGGCATCACCCCGCTGCGGGCACTGTTCGAGACGCTGCCGGGCGAGGTCACCCTGCTCTACCGGGCCCGCACGGTCCAGGACCTCGCGCTGGGCGGCGAGCTGGACGCCATCGCGCGGTGGCGCGGGGCGCGGGTGCTGTACGCGCTGAACGGGCCGGACGGGCAGCGCCCGAACATCACCACGCAGGACCTGAAGGCGTCCGTGCCCGACCTCGTCGCCCACGACGTGTACATCTGCGGTCCGCACGCCTTCGCGCAGGAGGTGTACCGGACGCTGCGCGCCGCCGGTGTGCCGGACCGGCGCATCCACCACGAGTCGTTCGAACTGTAGAGCCACGAGAGCTGTGAGGCGTTGACGTGCATCCGTTGAAGAAGAACCGCCCTCTGCGACGCATCGTCCTGGCGAGCGCCACCACGGTGACCGGGATGGTGATGCTGCTTGCTCTGAAGCCGCACGAGGCGCCCGAGGCATCGGCGGCTCCCGCCCCGGCTCCGTCGAGCGCTCCGAGCAGCGGGCCCACCGCCGACTCCGGCGGGAGCGGCGGGTCGTCCACGGGGACGAGGACCATCACCGGCGACTCGGCGCAGACCATCTGGGGCCCCGTCCAGGTCCGCATCACGGTGGAAGGCGGCAGGCTGACCGATGTCACCGCCATCGTCTACCCGCAGGCCGATCCGTTCGAAACGGCGCTCAACCAGAGCGCCCTGCCGCAGTTGGAGGAGCAGGCGCTCGCCACCCAGAGCGCCGACATCGACACGGTCTCGGGGGCGACGTACACGAGTGACGGTTACCGCCAGTCACTTCAGTCCGCACTGGACTCCGCAGGGCTCTGAACGCACGGGCGTCGTGGCACGTATCTGAGGGCCAAGGGATCACACCACCCCCCTTGCCCGCCCCGGAGGAACCGTGACCACCACGCTCGCAGGCGGCCGCGCCGCCCGACGCCAGACGATGCGCCGCATCCGTCCGCGCCGCTCCCCGGCGACCCTGCTGTTGGTCGCCGTCTGGGCCGGCGCGGCCGGTGTGCTGTGGCTGTGGTGGTCCAACACCCCGTCCATCAGCGACACCACCGGCAGGGTCATCGCCGCGGGCCGGATCACCGGTCTGCTCGCCGGCTATCTCATGGCGCTCGTGGTGCTGCAGATGGCGCGGGTGCCCGCGCTGGAGCGCCGGGTGGGCTCCGACCGGGTGACGCGCTGGCACGCGATGAGCGGCCGCTACACGCTCTCGCTGACGCTGGCCCATGTCTTCCTGATCATGTGGGGCTATGCCCTCCAGGCCGGAAAGGGTTTGGGCTTCATCGTCCAGCAGACGATCGGCTCCATCAGCGTACTGCCGGACATGGGCAAGGCCGCCATCGGCACCGGTCTGCTGTTCTTCATCGGGCTGATCTCGATCGGCCCGGTCCGTCGCAGGATTCCGTACGACACCTGGTACCACGTCCACCTGCTGACGTACGCGGCGGTGTACCTGTCCTTCTGGCACCAGCTCACCACCGGCAACGAGTTCGCCGTGGAGCCCCTCGCGAAGACCTTCTGGTACGGGCTGTACGGTGCGGTGACGGCCCTGGTGGTCTGGTACCGCATCCTCACCCCGATCCGGCTGAACATGCGCCACCGTCTGCGGGTCGAGGCGGTCATCGAGGAGGCGCCCGGGATCGTGTCCGTGCTGATCAGCGGCCGGAAGCTGCACCGGATGGGCGCGGAGGCGGGCCAGTTCTTCCGCTGGCGGTTCCTGGCACCGGGCATGCGGTTCAGCTCGCACCCCTACTCGCTGTCGGCGGCGCCGCGGCCGGACATGCTGCGGATCACCGTGAAGGCGATCGGCGACCACAGCGCCCGGCTGCGGGAGCTGATGCCCGGCACGCGTGTGTGGGCCGAGGGCCCGTACGGCGCCATGACCGCCCAACGCCGCAGCCGCGGCAAGGTGCTGCTGGTGGCCGGCGGGGTCGGCATCACACCGATGCGGGCGCTGTTCGAGACACTGCCGGGCGCCGCCGGTGACATCACCCTGCTGTACCGGGCCAACAGCACCCAGGACCTGGCGCTGTGGGACGAGCTGGCCGCCATCGCCGACGAGCGGGGCGCCCGGCTGATGTACGCCGTCAACTCCCCGGACGGGGAACGCCCGGACATCTCGGCGGATCGGTTGCGCCAGAAGCTGCCGGACATCGACGAGCACGACGTGTTCATGTGCGGGCCCCCCGGCTTCGCGCAGGGCGTGTACGAGGCGCTGCGCGGCGCGGGGGTGCCCGCCCGCCGTATCCATCACGAGTCGTTCGAGATGTGACGACGGGAAACTTCAGGACCTCAGGGTCTTCAACACCTTCAGGATCTTCAGGCCCTTCAGGGTCTTCAGGACCTTCAGGGTCTTCAGGACCTTCGGGGTCTTCAGGACCTTCGGGAATCTTCGGGAATCAGGAGCTCAGGAGCGATGAGGAAGACCCATCCCCTTCGGCGTGTCGTGCTTGCCGGCGCCGCAACCGTGTCCGGGATCGTGCTGTTGCTGTCGCTGAAACCGGGCTCGGATTCCGGGTCCGAGGCGGTGGGCGGCGTGGCGCCGGGCCAGTCGATCGGCGCACAGGAGTCCGCCCAGGGCGGCGCCCAGGCGATCGGCACCGGAACGTTCACCGGTGATGCGGCCGACACGCAGTACGGGCCCGTGCAGGTCCGGCTGACCGTGAGCGGCGGGAAGATCACCAAGGCCGAGGCGGTACAGAACCCGACCGGCGGCCAGAGCACCCAGATCAACGACAACGCGATCCCCAAGCTCAACCAGGCCGCGGTGGCCGCCGGGAGCGCCGACATCGACGCGGTCTCCGGGGCGACCTACACCAGCACCGGCTACAAGCAGTCGCTGCAGTCGGCGCTCGACAAGGCCGCGGCGCAGGGCGGCGGCTCGGCCGAAGGCGGTGCGGGGGGCGGCGCCGCGCAGGCCCAGACCGTCACCGGGGACGTGGCGGATACGCAGTACGGGCCCGTGCAGGTCCAGATCACGGTGGACGGCGGGAA
This sequence comes from Streptomyces blattellae, assembly GCF_009709555.1. Taxonomy (GTDB): domain Bacteria; phylum Actinomycetota; class Actinomycetes; order Streptomycetales; family Streptomycetaceae; genus Streptomyces; species Streptomyces blattellae. The sequence goes on from NZ_WJBG01000248.1 coordinate 66,189, forward strand.
GATCACCAAGGCCGAGGCGGTGCAGACGCCGACCGGCGGCCAGAGCACGCAGGTCACCAGCAACGCGGTGCCCAAGCTCAACCAGGCCGCCGTGGCGGCCGGCACCGCGGACATCGACGCGGTGTCCGGGGCGACCTACACCAGCGCCGGGTACAAGCAGTCGCTGCAGTCGGCGCTCGACAAGGTCGAGCCCGCGGGAGGCGGCGCGGAGGCGGGGAGCGGGGCGGAGGCGGACGCGGGTGCCGCCCCCAGCCCCAGCGCCCCTGCTGATGCCGGTGCCGATGCCGGTGCCGGTGCCGGGCAGGACGCGGGCGGCGGTGTCACCAACGGGACCGGGACCGTCACCGGCGAGGTCGTGCAGACGGAGTACGGGCCGGTGCAGGTCCGGATCACGATGCGCGACGGCGAGATCGTCCAGGCCGCGGCGGTGCAGGCGCCCAGTGGTGGGCGGAGCACCACGGTCTCCAACGACGCGGTGCCCAAGCTCAACCAGGAGACGGTGGCCGCGGGCAGCGCGGACATCGACGCGGTGTCCGGGGCGACCTACACCAGCGCCGGGTACAAGGAGTCCCTGCAGTCGGCGCTGGATCAGGCCGGTGTCTGAGGCGGTGACCGAGCCCGCCGGATCGGCAGCAGCTCCCGCCGCGGTACGTCGTGTGGAGGAGGTCATGGGGACCGTCTTCTCCTTCGACGTCCGCGGCGGGGATCCCGGTGCGGTCAAGGCGGCGCTGGAGGAGGCGGTCGCCGGGCTGCACCGGGTCAATGAGGTGTTCAGCACCTACCGGGAGGACAGCCAGGTGTCGCGGCTGGCACGCGGTGAGCTGAGCGTCGGTGACTGCGATCCGGAGGTCGCCGAGGTGCTGGAGCTGGCCGCGGAGGCGGAGCGGACGAGCGAGGGCTGGTTCAGCACGTCGTACGAGGGGCGGCTCGATCCGACCGGGATCGTCAAGGGGTGGGCCGTCGAACGGGCGGCCCGGTCGCTGGCGGCGGTCGGGGTCAGCGGGGTGAGCGTGAACGGCGGGGGTGACGTCCAGATGCTCGGCATCCCGGGGCCGCATCGGCCGTGGCGGGTCGGGGTGGCGGATCCCTTGCGGCCGGGCGGGCTTGCGGCGGTCGTGTCGGCTGCCGGGGTGGAGGAGCTGGCCGTCGCCACGTCCGGGACGGCCGAGCGCGGCGCCCACATCGTCGATCCACGCACCGGGCGCTCCGCCGTGACCGATCTGGTGGCGGTGACCGTCGTCGGGCCTTCCCTGACGTGGGCGGACTGCTGGGCCACCGCCGCGTTCGCGATGGGTTCGCGGGCGGGGTTGCGGTGGCTGGAGTCCCTCCCCGACGTCGAGGCGCTGCTCGTGACGGCAGGCGACGAGGTGCGGTGCACCGGGGGGTTGGCGGCACGACTGGGTTGACCGGTCGCGGCGGCGGGGCGGGTGCGGTGACTGTCCGCGATGACTGGGAGCGGGGTGGGTGCGCTGCCCGGCGCGGCGGCTGGGCCGAGTGGGTACGCTGCCCGGCGCGGCGGCTCGGGCGGGGGGGGCGCGCAGCCCGGCGCTGACGGGATGCCGCCTGCGCCCACCCGTGCCGCCCCAGGCGGCACGACTGCCCGCAGCTGGGCGGGCGCAGGGCGTGGCCCCCTGCCCGGGTGGGCGCCGCCCTCGGCTGCACCGGTGCCCGCAGCTGGGCGGACCCTGGCCCGCCCGTCTGCCAGGTGGAGGCCGCCCCAGACCGCCCCGGCACCCGCAGCTCGGCAGGCCCCGTGCCCGGCCGTCTGGCGGGTGGACGCAGCTGGGCGCGTGTACCCGGTCGTCTACGGAGTGAGTCTCGTCCCTGGCCGCGCAGATGCCCGAGCTGCGCGGATGCGCCTGGCCGCGGTATCAGCCTCGGCACAGGCGACACGACTGCCCGCAGCCTGACGGGTGTGCGCAGGGCGAAGGCGCATGCCAAGTGGGTGCCGCCCCAGACGGGGCGTGCGTCATGGGGGCTGATTTGTTGGTCCGGGGGACCGTGTGGAAAAAAGTTGCTCGGTGATGTCGAGAATCCATCGTGGGCTCCGTCCCTGCAGTGAACGCGACCACAATGGGTCGCAAGACACCGAGGAGAACCGTCATGGCCAAGTACCTGCTGCTCAAGCACTACCGCGGTGCGCCGGCTGCGGTCAACGACGTGCCCATGGACCAGTGGGCGCCGGAGGAGATCTCGGCGCACGTGCAGTACATGAAGGACTTCGCGGACCGGCTGGAGGGGACCGGCGAATTCGTCGACGGTCAGGCGCTCGCCCCGGAGGGGACGTGGGTCCGGTACGACGGTGAGGGGCGCCCGCCGGTCACCGACGGCCCGTTCGCCGAGACGAAGGACCTGATCGCCGGCTGGATGGTGATCGACGTCGACAGCTACGAGCGCGCCGTCGAGCTGGCCGGGGAGCTGTCGGCCGCCCCCGGGGCGGGCGGGAAGCCGATCCACGAGTGGCTGGAGCTGCGCCCGTTCCTGGCCCCGTCGCCCACCGTCACCGAGTGCCATTGATGAACGAGGCCCTGCTGAGGAGCCTCACGCCGAGCGTGCTCGGGATCCTCGTCCGCCGCGGAGCAGACTTCGCGGCGGCCGAGGACGCCGTGCAGGACGCGCTCGTCGAGGCGGTCCGCGTGTGGCCGGCCGACCCCCCGCGGGACGCGAAGGGCTGGCTGGTCACCGTGGCCTGGCGCAAGTTCCTCGACGCGACCCGCGCGGACGCCGCCCGCCGCCGGCGGGAGGACCTCGTAGAAGAAGAGCCGCCGCCCGGGCCCGCGCCCGCCGTGGACGACACCCTGCAGCTCTACTTCCTGTGCGCCCACCCCTCGCTGACGCCGTCGTCCGCCGTCGCGCTCACGCTGCGCGCCGTCGGCGGACTGACCACCCGGCAGATCGCCCAGGCCTACCTGGTGCCCGAGGCGACCATGGCGCAGCGCATCAGCCGGGCCAAACGCACCGTCTCCACCTTGCGGTTCGACCAGCCCGGCGATGTCGCCACCGTGCTGCGCGTGCTGTACCTGGTCTTCAACGAGGGCTACTCCGGTGACGTCGACCTCGCCGCCGAGGCCATCCGGCTCACCCGCCGGCTCGCGGCGGCGATCGACCACCCCGAGGTGGCGGGGCTGCTCGCCCTCATGCTGCTCCACCACGCCCGGCGCCCCGCCCGGACCACGCCCGACGGCAGCCTGGTGCCGCTCGCCGAGCAGGACAGGAGCCGGTGGGACACCAGGTCGATCGCCGAGGGTGTCGAGATCCTCCAGACCGCCCTCGCCCGCGACCGGCTGGGCGAGTTCCAGGCCCAGGCCGCCATCGCCGCCCTCCACGCGGATGCGCCCCGCGCCGAGGAGACCGACTGGGTACAGATCGTCGAGTGGTACGACGAGCTGACGCGCCTGACCGACAGCCCGGTCGTCCGGCTCAACCGCGCGGTCGCCGTGGGCGAGGCCGACGGACCGCGCGCCGGGCTCGCGGCGCTCTCGGAACTGGACGAATCACTGCCCCGCCACACCGCGGTCGCCGCCTACCTCCACGAGCGCGACGGCGACCTGGACACGGCGGCACGTCTTTACGCCGAGGCAGCCCAAAGGGCCCCGAGCCTCGCCGAAGTCGACCACCTGACGCGCCAGGCCGCCCGCCTCAACAGCCGCGAGTGACGCCGGCGCCCTGCGCGACCGGCCACCGGCCCCCACGCACTCGGCGGAACACCGCCCCACCCACCTCAATGGCCGTTCTGCGCCAACCGCAGCAAATGGTCCGCGAGCGCCTGCCCGCCCGTCGGATTCCGGCTGATCAGCAGCAACGTGTCGTCCCCTGCGATGGTCCCCAGGATGTCGTGCAGCTCGGCCTGGTCGATCGCCGAGGCGAGGAACTGTGCGGCACCGGGCGGGGTACGCAGGACCACGAGGTTTGCCGACGCCTCCGCGGAGATCAGCAGCTCAGCGGAGAGGCGCCGCATCCGCTCCTCCTTCGCCGACTCCCCCAGCGGGGCACGGGGGGTCCGGAAACCCCCCTCACTCGGCACCGCGTAGATCAGGTCGCCGTCGGTGTTGCGGATCTTGACGGCGTTCAGCTCGTCCAGGTCGCGGGAGAGCGTCGCCTGGGTGACGGTCAGCCCGTCGTCGGCGAGCAGCTTCGCCAACTGGCTCTGCGACCGCACGGGCTGCCGGTTGAGGATGTCCACGATCCGGCGGTGACGTGCGGTGCGGGTCTGCGGCACGGCAGGCCCGTTGTGCTGCTCGTGATCCTGCGCATGACTCATCGTCGTCGTCTCATTCTCCGGATCGTCCGTCCCCTTCGTCCACCGCGTCCAGGACCCCTGGCAGCGCCCGGAGGAAGGCGTCCACCGCGTCGTCGCCCAGATTGAGGGGCGGCATCAGTCGTACGACATCGGGGGCGGGCGCGTTCACCAGGAAACCGGCGACCTGGGCCGCGTGCTGCACCTGCGGCGCAAGCGGCTCGGTGAGCACGATACCCAGCAGCAGCCCCGCGCCCCTGACATGGGAGATCAACGAGTGGTCCAGTGACTCGATTCCCTCGCGCAAGCTCTCGCTCTGCCGCTTGACGTTGTCCAGCAGCCCGTCGTTCGCGATGGTGTCGAGCACGGCGAGTCCGGCCGCGCAGGCGACGGGGTTGCCGCCGAAGGTGGTGCCGTGGTGCCCGGGCTGGAGCAGTTCGGCCGCCCGCCCGAAGGCCACGGTCGCGCCCAGCGGCAACCCGCCGCCGAGGCCCTTGGCGAGCGTGACGACGTCCGGCAGGACGCCCTCGTGCGCCATGTACTCGAACCAGTGCCCGGTACGCCCGATGCCGGTCTGCACCTCGTCCAGCACCAGCAGGCTGCCCGTGGCGGCCGTGATCGCCCGCGCCGCCTTCAGATAGCCCGTCGGCGGCACCACGACCCCGTTCTCGCCCTGGATCGGCTCGATGACGACGAGGGCCGTCTCCTCGGTGACCGCGGCGGCCAGCGCCTGCGCGTCGCCGTACGGGACGTGGGTCACGTCACCGGGCAGCGGCAGGAAGGGGGCCTGCTTGCCGGGCTGCCCGGTGAGCGCGAGGGCGCCCATGGTGCGGCCGTGGAAACCGCCGTCGGTGGCGACCATGTGCGTCCGCCCGGTCAGCCGCCCGATCTTGAACGCACCCTCGACGGCCTCGGCCCCGGAGTTGCAGAAGAAGACCCTGCCGTCCCGCCCGAAGAGCTGGAGCAGCCGTTCGGCGAGCGCGACCGGCGGTTCGGCGACGAACAGGTTCGACACATGGCCCAGTGAGGCGATCTGCCGGCTCACGGCCTCGACGATCGCCGGGTGGGCGTGGCCGAGCGCGTTGACCGCGATGCCGCCGACGAAGTCGATGTACTCCTTGCCGTCGGCGTCCCACAGTTTGGCGCCCTCCCCGCGCACCAGGGGAAGCCGCGGGGTGCCGTAGTTGTTCATGAGCGCGCCCTGCCACCGCGCGGTCAGGTCCTGATTGGCGGTCATACGGCATCCCCCTCTTGCTCGTCGGGCACGACCATGGTGCCGATGCCCTCGTCGGTGAAGATCTCCAGCAGGATCGAGTGCTGGACACGGCCGTCGATGACCCGGGCGGTGGTGACGCCGCCTCGCACGGCGTGCAGACAGCCCTCCATCTTCGGCACCATGCCGGAGGACAACTCCGGCAGCAGTTTCTCCAGTTGGGAAGCGGTGAGGCGGCTGATCACCTCGTCGCTGTTCGGCCAGTCCTCGTAGAGGCCCTCGACGTCGGTGAGGACCATGAGCGTTTCGGCGCCCAGCGCGGCAGCGAGTGCCGCAGCCGCCGTATCGGCATTGACGTTGTAGACATGTCCGTCATCCTGGGAACGGGCGATCGACGAGACGACCGGGATGCGGCCGTCGGCGAGCAGCGCCTCGATCGCGCCCGTGTCGATCTCGGTGATCTCGCCCACCCGCCCGATGTCGACCAGCTCGCCGTCGATCTGGGGCTGGTGCTTGGTGGCGGTGATGGTGTGCGCGTCCTCGCCGGTCAGGCCGACGGCGAGCGGCCCGTGCTGGTTGAGCAGCCCGACCAGCTCCCGCTGCACCTGCCCGGCCAGCACCATGCGTACGACGTCCATGGCGTCCTCGGTGGTGACCCGAAGGCCCGCCTTGAACTCGCTGACGATGCCGTGCTTGTCGAGGGCGGCGCTGATCTGCGGGCCGCCGCCGTGCACGACGACCGGTCTGAGGCCGGCATGGTGCAGGAACACGACGTCCTGCGCGAAGGCGGCCTTCAGCTCCTCGTCGACCATGGCGTTGCCGCCGAACTTGATGACGACGGTCTTGCCGTTGTGCCGGACGAGCCAGGGCAGCGCCTCGATGAGGATCTGGGCCTTGGGTAGCGCGGTGTGCTTACGGGTCGAAGACTTTCGCTCTTCTGAGTGATTGACCGTCATAGCCGACTTTCGGAAGAATCTTGGATCAGCCGCCGGGCGGGCGGTGTTGGCCTGTGGAGGCGGCGTAAGACTTGCCCCGGACTCGTCCGAGGGCGAGCGGCCGCCTGTGAAACAGGAACCCTCGTCGGCGACGACGAGGACCCGCGACAACCAAGCGGGCACGTCAAGAGGAGTAGGCGCTGTTCTCGTGGACATAGTCGGCCGTGAGGTCGTTGGTCCAGATCGTCGCAGACTCATTGCCTGCCGCGAGGTCCGCCACAATGTGCACCTCGCGGTAGCGCATGTCGACCTTGTCGCGGTCCTCGCCGACACCGCCGTTCTTGCACACCCAGACACCGTTGATGGCGACGTTCAGCCGGTCGGGTTCGAAGGCGGCCGCGGTGGTGCCGATGGCGGAGAGCACGCGGCCCCAGTTGGGGTCCTCGCCGTGGAGCGCGCACTTGAGGAGGTTGTTGCGGGCGATGGAGCGGCCCACCTCCACGGCGTCGTCCTCGGTCGCGGCGTTGATCACCTCGACCTTGATGTCCTTGCTGGCGCCCTCGGCGTCCCGGATGAGCTGCTGGCCGAGGTCGTCGCAGACGGTCCGTACCGCCTCGGCGAACTCCTCGAACGCGGGGGTGGTCCCGGAGGCGCCGGACGCGAGGAGCAGCACGGTGTCGTTGGTGGACATGCAGCCGTCGGAGTCGACGCGGTCGAAGGTCGTACGCGTGGCGGCCCGCAGAGCCCGGTCCAGGACGTCGGCGCCGAGGTCGGCGTCGGTGGTGAGGACGACGAGCATGGTGGCCAGGCCGGGGGCGAGCATGCCCGCGCCCTTGGCCATGCCGCCGACGGTCCAGCCGTCCTTGGTCACGACGGACGTCTTGTGGACGGTGTCGGTGGTCTTGATGGCGATGGCGGCCTTCTCGCCGCCGTGCTCGCTCAGGGCTCCGGCCGCGGTCTCGACGCCGGGCAGCAGCTTGTCCATCGGGAGCAGGACTCCGATGAGGCCGGTGGAGGCGACCGCGACCTCGGCGGCGTTCAGCCCCAGCGTGCCGGCGGCCTTCTCGGCGGTCGCGTGCGTGTCCTGGAAGCCCTTCGGCCCCGTACAGGCGTTGGCGCCGCCGGAGTTGAGCACGACGGCGGAGACCAGCCCGCCCTTCAGCACCTGCTCGGACCACAGCACCGGCGCGGCCTTGACGCGGTTGGAGGTGAAGACGCCCGCGGCGGCGAGGCGGGGCCCGTTGTTGACCACGAGGGCCAGGTCCGGGTTGCCGTTCTCCTTGATCCCGGCGGCGATGCCCGCCGCCGTGAATCCCTTTGCTGCCGTGACACTCACGGTGCGACTCCGATCGTGGAAAGCCCGGTGGTCTCGTCGAGCCCGAGGGCGAGGTTCATGCTCTGGACGGCACCGCCCGCGGTGCCCTTGGTCAGGTTGTCGATCGCGCTGATCGCGATGATGCGGCCCACCGCCTCGTCGTACGCGACCTGCACCTGAACGGCGTTGGAACCGTGGACGGACGCCGTGGCGGGCCACCGGCCCTCGGGCAGCAGATGGACGAAGGGCTCGTCGGCGAAGGCCTTCTCGTAGGCGGCGCGCAGGGCGTCCCCGGTGACGCCGGGTTTCGCCTGCGCGCTGCACGTGGCGAGGATGCCGCGCGGCATGGGAGCAAGGGTCGGCGTGAACGAGACGGCGACCGGTTCGCCGGCGGCCGCGCTGAGGTTCTGGATCATCTCGGGGGTGTGCCGGTGGCCGCCGCCCACGCCGTACGGCGACATGGACCCCATGACCTCGCTGCCCAGCAGATGCGGCTTGGGCGCCTTGCCCGCCCCGGAGGTGCCGGACGCGGCGACGATCACGGCCTCGGTCGCGGCGAGGCCGGCCGTGTACGCCGGGAAGAGCGCCAGCGAGACGGCGGTCGGGTAGCAACCGGGCACCGCGATGCGCTTGGACCCCTCCAGCGCAGCGCGGGCACCCGGCAGTTCGGGGAGGCCGTACGGCCAGGTCCCGGCGTGCGCGGAGCCGTAGAACTTCTCCCAGTCCCCCGGGTCCTTCAGCCGGAAGTCGGCCCCCATGTCGACCACCAGTACATCCGGGCCGAGTTGCTCGGCGACGGCCGCGGACTGGCCGTGCGGCAACGCGAGAAAGACGACCTCGTGTCCGGCGAGGACGTCCGCCGTGGTCTCCTGGAGCACCCGGTCGGCCAGCGGCAGCAGATGCGGCTGGAGCGCGCCGAGGCGCTGGCCGGCGTTGGAGTTCGCGGTCAGGGCACCGATCTCGACCTCGGGGTGCGCCAGCAGCAGACGCAGCAGCTCACCGCCCGCGTATCCACTCGCTCCGGCCACTGCCGCACGTACCGCCATGACATCCTCCTCCTGGACGGCATGACTATACGTTTCCCTGCACGTTTATGCAATCCGCCGCATTCGATCGCCCGCCTGTGTTGTGACCGAGCCTTTTAGTTGGCACATGGAGCACGCTAGTTGGCACATCTTGGTCCTGTAACGCTGTGTAGCCAGAGCAGGTGCGCAGCCGGAGAGCCGGTCGCGGCGAGTTGAGCACGCGGCCTCGTACCCGCTGGTGTACGGCGGAGGATGTTCGCGGCTGCGGACGTTCAGTGGTAGGCCCCGGTCCCCGGGCGGAGATGGCGCGGGCGGCAGCACGGCCACTGGTGACGTGCCGGGAGAGAGCGCCGGGTGGCGGGTACTACGGAGGGCGTGACGACGGGCAGTGGTTCTGTCGCCCCGGTGACCAGCTACGCCACGGCTGAACAGCGGGCCGCCTACATCGACGCGATGCACGGGCTGGCCACGAACCGGGAGTCTGGCACGGAGGTCAAGGTCTATGTTGCCGCTCCGTATGAGATCCGGAAGAGCAGGCTCCCGGTCTACCCCGGGCTGCCTGGCTCCGCTGCCGGCCGCCCACGGCGACCGGCACTGCCTTGCGGGTTATGCCGCAGGTCGAAGTCGTGCTCAGGCGGCGACGCCGAGTTCCTTGCGGGTCCGTTGGACGAAGTCCCGGACGGCCGGCTCGCGCCGCCAGGGGGCGAGGGCGGCGTTGAACTCGGCCACGTAGTCCTTGGCCCGGCTGGACTGGACGCGGGCGAGGATGTCGACGCTGCGGTTGCCGAGCTCGAGGCCGTGGTCGAGGTCGCGGGCCTGGAGGTGGGCGGTCCCGACGATGGCGAGCCGCATGCCGACGGAGCGGGTGAACACGCCGGTCGGCATGGCGGCGGCCTGCTGGTTCCATGCGAGGGCCATCTTCGGGTTCTTCAGGTCGCGGAAGATCTCGGCGGCGTCCGCGGAGAGGCGGGCGTGGTGATAGAAGTCGATCCACGCGGGCTCGTCGCCGCTGTCGTCCTTGGCCTGGTCCAGCAGGTCCTCGGACATCTTCAGGGCCTTCGAGGCGGCACGCGGGTCGTTCTCGCGGGCATGGGCTCGGGCCTCGATGAGCTTGGTGAACGCCAGCACCCTGGGAACGGCCTGGCCCTTCGCGCGGTTGAAGGCGCCCTGGGCCATGTCCACCGCCTCGGACGCGAACCCGCGCATCAGCGTCTGCATCGCCATCGTGGTCAGCACATAGCAGCCCAGCTGCACGTCCCCGCCGGCGCGGGCGAGGCGGAGGGCCTGGATGAAGTGCCGCTGGGCGGCATCGTGCTGGCCGACGTCGAAGGCCGTCCACCCTGCCAGACGCGACAACTCGGCGGTCACGCTGAAGAGTTCGCGGCCGATCTCGTCGGAGAAGGAGCCCTGCAGCAGCGGGCCCGCGCGGTGGTCGAGGCAGTCGGTGACGGAGTTCGCCTTCCAGTTCCCGCCGCCGTATTTCGAGTCCCACCGCCTCGCTTCGTCGGCGGCCTCACGCAGTTCGTCGAGGTCGGCCCGCCCGACCTGGCCGCCGCCCTTGTGGTCGGCGGTCTCGTCGGCGGGGGTGACGAGCCATCTGGTGACGGGGGTGGTGAAGGCGGAGGCGGCGAAGCCGGATCCGGCCAGAAAGTCGCGGCGGTTCACGGAGCTCCAGAACGTGGTGGCGACGCGGACGGCGTCGGCGGGGTCTCGCGGGAAATCCAACCCCACATCCGCGTCGATTGTCTCCGCCTCGCCCATACCGATCTCACCGAGGTTGACGGGACGGCCGAGCCTCTCGCCGATGGCCTGCGCCAACAGCTTCGGGACCGGCCATTTCGGCGTCATCCCCCGCTTGCACCAGTTCGCCACGGACGTGTGTGAATAGTCGGTCTCTATCCCGGCGGCATGGGCGAGCTGGTTGACGCGCAGAGCCAGAGACTTGTGGCTCGCGCCGCTGGCTTCGATGAGCCGGGCCAGGTCCGCGTTGGGCGGACGGGTCCGGCGGGTGGTCGATGCCACGACTCTCCCTTGGCCGGCGGAGGGGAGCATGCGCGACTCGAACAAGTAGTTGAGTACGTATGTCTGTACTTGGTGGAGCACGAGATCCGTACTCGACTGGGGACGAAGAGTCGTACATGTTCCGCGTGTTGGGTCATTGACGATATTCCTCCCCGGTGGGCCGCGAACCGCGTTTGCGAGTTGTGAGCCCCCCTGCGAGCCCTCCCGGCGATCTTCGCGGGCGGCTGTGATGAGAGCCCAGGCCGCCGCCGGGCTGGGAGGAAGGCCCCCGGCGGCGGCCGCCGCCAAGGCACCACCACACTCGGGGGTGAACCAGATATGTGCGGAATCGCAGGACTGGCCGGAGCCGACGCTGCCCGGCACGAGCACACGGTCGGCGCCATGGGTGCCACGCAGGCTCACCGCGGCCCGGACGGCACCATGCACGCCGCCTCTCACGATGGCCGGGCGGTGCTGGCCATGAACACGCTGCTGATCGTCGACCCGCAGGCCATGCCCGGCCCCTACCTCGACCGCGATACCGGGGTGCTGCTGGCCTTCAACGGCGAGATCTACAACTACCGTCAGCAGGCCGCCGCCTGGGGCATCCCGCTCGGTCCGCAGGACACGGACGCGCACTTCGTGCTGCGGGCCTGGGCCAAGCTCGGCCGGTCCTGCCTGGACGGACTGGACGGCATGTTCGCCCTGGCGGTCTATGACCCGCGGGCCGGAAAGCTGTTCCTCGCGCGGGACCGGCTCGGGGAGAAGCCGCTCTACTGGCGCCTGGACGGCGGCCGGCTCGCCTTCGCCTCCGAGGTCACCACCCTGACCGGCTACGGCCCGGCGCCGCTGGTCCTGCGGCCCGAGGTCCTCGCCATCGAGACGCCGGTCGGCGTCGACACCCCGTTCCAGGGCATCCAGCTGCTGGCGCCCGCGACCTTGCTGACCTTCGACATCGCCACGGGGTCGCTCGACCAGCACACCTACTGGAACCTGGCCGACTGGCAGCCCTTCGAGGGCACCTATGCCGAGGCCCTGGCGAAGTTCTCCGTCGTCCTGGCCGAGCAGGTCCCGCTGCGGGCCCCCGGCTGCGACTTCGCCCTCTTACTCTCCGGCGGGCTGGACTCGTCGGTGCTGGCCTACCTGCTGCGGCCGCCGGTCTGTGTCACCGTCCGCTACCCCGGCCAGGACCGTCTCGACGAGTCCGTGATCGCCACGAGGATCGCGGCCGATATCGGCGCCGAGCTCATTGTGGTCGAGCCGGACCCGATCGACTTCACCAAGGTCCTGCCGCACATGATGTCCGCGCTGGACTACCCGATGGGCAACGCGTCCACCTTCTCCGAGTACATGGCCTACCGGAAGATCGCCGACCTCGGGCTCAAGGTCGCCATCGGCGGGCTCGGCCCGGACGAGTTCCTCATGGGCTACGTCCGTCACTCCATGGTCCTGTTCGGCCCGGACGCCGTCCTGGCCGCGGGGATGGACGCCTACCGGCCGCTGGCCGCCAAGCTCCTGCACACCGCCGGCGAAGAACTCGCCCCCGCTGACGCGGTCACCCGGCTCGTCCTGCGCGGCCCCGACCCCGACGGCCGCATCCGCGACCACATTGCCACCGCGATGGACAAGGCGGGCGGGGACCTCGCCCGCGCGCTGACCCTCGCCGACCTGGCGACGGCCTGGCGGCCGCTGGTGATGACGAGCGACAAGCTCGCCTCCGCCTACGCCCTCGAACGACGGTCCCCCTACCTGGCCCGCGACCTGGTCGAACTGTCCTACCGGCTGCCCGCCGACCACAAGATCGACCACCCTGCCGAGGGCAAACGGATCCTCCGCGACGCCGCGCGGGCCCTGGGCCTGCCTCGGGAGGTCTGGGGCAGCCGGGACAAGCTCGGCTTCGCCTCCCCGGTCCCCACCTGGCTGAACGGCCAGCTCGCGGCCTGGGCGGACGCCCAGATCCACACCGCCCTCGCGGACGCGCCGACCGCGATGCGGCCGCTGCTGGAGGGCGGACTCAAGCCGGGCGGCCGGTTCGACCGCACCCGGATGCAGGCCCTCATGGCGGCCGCCTGGTTTTGCAACCAGAGCGTGAGGGCTGCCGCATGACGTTCCCTCACCTCACTACGGTGTCCGGATGCACCAGGACACCACTGCCGAGAGCCCGGCCACCGCCCGCGGAGCGGTCGCGATCATCGCCAACCGCCGCGGCGAACTCCTCCTCCACCTGCGTGACAACCTGCCCGGCAAGATCGCCTGGCCGGATCACTGGAGCGTTCTGGGAGGCGGCTGCGACCCCGGCGAGGACCCCCGCCAGGCGATCGTCCGCGAGCTCGACGAAGAAGCCGGCCTCGTCGTCGACGACCTCACCGAGCTGTTCGAGATCCGCGACGAGCACGGCTCCGGCCAGCTGATCACCTTCTTCGCCGCCTCCTGGGACGGCGACGAGGCGCAGCTGCCCCTCGCAGAGGGCGTCAAGCTCCAGTTCTTCGCCCCCGAACACCTCGACATCCTCACGATCCCGCCGTTCATCCGCTACGGCATCGACCGCTACCTGGCCGCCCGGCCCGCCTGAGCACCCCGCCCTTCCCGGGCGGGAAAGAGGTGGGGGCCGCCGGGCGGCCCCCACCTCGCAAAGGAACCCCGCCCATGAAACTCACCGTCGTCGGCTGCGGCTACCTCGGCGCCACCCACGCGGCCTGCATGGCCGAACTCGGCCACGAAGTCCTCGGCATGGACAGCGACATGGACAAGGTCCACGTCCTCAACTCCGGCAAAGCCCCCTTCCACGAACGCGACCTCGACGACATGCTCGCCCGCCACACCGCGACGGGCCGCCTGCGTTTCACCGCCTCCTACGCTGAGGCCGCCGCCTTCGCCGACCTGCACTTCATCGGCGTCGGCACCCCGCAGCAGCCCGGCGAGAACGCCTACGACCTCACCCACCTCTTCTCCGCCGTCCGCCAGCTCGCACCCCGCATCAAGAACCCGGCCGTCATCGCGGTGAAGTCGACCGTCCCGGTCGGCACCGCACCCCGCGTCCGCGACCTCCTCCACGAATACGCCCCGGCCGGCGACCGCGTCGAGGTCGCCTGGAACCCCGAGTTCCTGCGCGAGTCGTTCGCCATCGAGGACACCCTCCGCCCCGACCGGCTCGTCCTCGGCTTCGAGACCGAGCACTCCTGGGCCGAGGCGATGCTGCGACAGTGCTTCGAGAAGATCATCGAAGCGGGGACGCCGACGATCGTCACCGACTGGGCCACCGCCGAGCTCGCCAAGGCATCCGCGAACGCCTTCCTCGCCACGAAGATCTCCTTCATCAACGCCATCGCCGAAATCTGCGAAGCCTCCGGCGCCGACGTCGGCCAGCTCGCCGACATCCTCGGCCACGACGCCCGCATCGGCCGCCGCGGCATGCGGCCCGGCCTCGGCTTCGGCGGCGGCTGCCTGCCCAAGGACATCCGCGGTTTCATGGCCCGCGCCGGCGAACTCGGCGTCGACCAGGCCCTGACGATCCTCCGCGAGGTCGACGCCATCAACAACCGCCGCCGCGAACGCATGGTCGACCTCGCCCGCGAACAGCTCGACGGCAACCTCGCCGGCAAGCGCATCACCGTCTGGGGCGCCGCCTTCAAGCCGAACACCGACGACATCCGCGACTCACCCGCCCTCGCCGTCGCCCAGAAGCTCCACGAGCTCGGCGCCATGGTCACCGTCACCGACCCCCAGGCCCTGGACAACGCCCGCAAGACGCACCCAGAGCTCGACTACGTCGACGACCCGATCGCCGCCGTCCAGGACGCCGACCTGCTGCTGCACCTGACCGAGTGGCCGCAGTTCTCCCACATCGACCCGCACCGCCTCGCCACCCGCACCGCCACCCCGCGCGTCATCGACGGCCGCGGCACCCTCAACGCCGACACCTGGCGCGAGGCTGGTTGGAACGTCCGCGCTCTCGGCCGCCCCTGACCCCGGCGCGCTTCACGGCGGGCCCGGACCGGGCGACCACATGGTCACGGGCCTGCTGGTTTGAGAGACAAGGGACGAAGGGGCCGAAGGGGCCGGGTTTTCGACAAAGAGGCGCCGACGGGAGAACCATGGAGGCCATGAGTTCCTCCGACACCACGGTCACGGTGACCTTCTCCGCGGACGAGTACGCGACCGTCGCTGAGCAAGCCGCCCAGTGCGGCGTCCCTCTCGACACCTACGTCCGGGAGGCTGCCGCCGAACGGGCCGAGGACGGGAAGTCCAAGGACGCCTTGCGCCAGGAGATCGCCGCCCGGCGCGGGCAGAGCGTCGAAGAGTTCCTCACGCCCGGCTTCCTCATCGACACCGACGACATCGTCGACGCCGAGCTGGACCGGCGCCTGCACAACGCTCGCAGCACCGAGAAGTCGGACCGCTAGGTCAGGCCGGCGACGTTCAGCACGTTTCGTATGTCGATCAGTGTCCTCCCGGTCCGCTCGGCAATCTCCGGCACCGGCATGCCGGCCCGGCGCTGGGCGATGATCGTCGCAGTGACCTTCCGGCGGGCCTCGATCACCGCCGCTTCCGCCGTCCGCAGCTCCGCCACGGCCTGCTCCAGCACACCCTCGTCACCCGTCATGCCGTCCATCGTGACAGGGCCCGGCGCCCGCTCCGCCGCAGTCTGAACCGCCCGCCCCTCGTTGACCGCGGCCTGGACGCCGGGGATCGGGGACAGGGACGCCGCACGGCTGCCCGAGGGATAGGCTCGTTCGTCTGCCGGACCGAATGGAGTGACATCGTGGGCGTCTACGTCGCGACCATCGAGCAGGACGAACACGGCCACTGGACGGCGGCAGCCGACGGCCTGACCGGAACCGGCACCGGTTACACCGCTGCCCGTGACGCCCTCACGGACGCCCTGTTCGCCCGGGACGGCGAGGAGCCCGAGCTCCGACGGGACCGCACCGAGGTCCCCATTCCCGGCCGCGCAGAACGCAGCCCCGACCGGCTACTGGCCCTGATGGCCGCAGAGCTGCCCGACCACGCCGAGAAGTACGCCGCCTCGCTCGACAAGGCCCGCGAACTGGACGCGCGCGACGCCGACGCGTTGGCGGTGACCGCTTGGTGCGTCGAGACAGCCGGGCTCATCGTCACCCAACGGGCCCGCCTCGCGATCGAGGAGGTCGAGTCGGCGTTCGTCCCCTGGACCAAGCCGGACCCGCGCGCCGGCGACGATGTGTTCCTGTCCTGCTGGAGCCCGCATCAACTCGACGATCTCCCCACCCTGACCAAGATCGCAGACGTCCCCCGCACGGTGTTGGGCATCCTTGATGCGCTCGCGCCGACCGAGCGCGTCCGGGCATGGCAGGAGATGACGACCGCCGAGCACGGCCCCACGTTGGACCGGGCCATGGCCCGCTGGTGGAACATCGCCATGGTCGTGGGAACCGCCGCGATGCAGCACACCTTGAAGCAGAGCACGAAGCGCCTGGCCGCAGGACACCGCGGCACCCCTGCGACCGACCTGCCCGCCAGCCGGGCCCTGGACGACCTCCACCACGACCTCACCGACGAGGAGCAGAACGCCCGGCGCAAAGCCTGGGACCGCTCGCAGCGGGAACAGGCCGAAGCACGAGATGCGCGCGAGGACGCCTACATCGCCGACCTCGAACGTCTCCTCGCCGACGCCAAGCAGCACCGCGACATGCAGCGCGAGCACCAGCGGCGACGCCAGACCGTGAGCGCCGCACGCTCCCGCATCGACACCCCGGCGCATGAATTCCCCATCGCCCCAGACCTCTTCGCCCGCCTTGGCGATGGTCAGCCAATCACCATGCACCTGCCAGCCCGGCCTTGGCGCCACGTGACCTGCGGCGAGCCCTACCACTTCCTCTTCACCAGCCGAGACGGCGCCCGGCTCGCCCGAGTCACCAATGTCAGGCACTACGACAGCGTCGAGGCCTTCGACCAAGCCGGTGAGCAGGCAAGCACCGTCGGCACCACGCCCGCCACCCGACAAGAACTCGAGTCCTACCCCGTCCAGTGGGGCGGGATCATCACGCTGACCGCCACACCCACAGCCGAGCCGGTGCTGCACAACACCGCCCGGTCTCCGCTGCCAGAAGCAGCCATCGAGCCGGAGTGACGCGGACGGCGTCGCCCGCCCGATGCTGAGACCCGCTCTCGGGCTGTCCGGCCCAGGGCGCGGGTCGACACAATGACCGCAATGACGACGAACAAGTACAAGGACGACTGCGCGCGCTGCCCAACTCCCTTCCCTGAACCTCCACTTGAGGACTCCCGCGTTCCGCCTTGCGGCTTCCGACGCATATATAGAGTTAGGAGTTGTGAGGACTCCATTTCGCATCACGTCGGCCACGCTCGACGTTCTCGAAGCGTTCCTGGTGTCCGGCGAAGAGCTCCATGGCTTCGCGGTCGCCAAAGCAGCCGGCAAACCGACCGGCTCCATCTATCCGATCCTGGCCCGGCTTGAGCAGGCGGGTTGGCTCGACAGTCACTGGGAGACGGAGCACCCCGAGGAAGGCCGGCCCCGCCGCCGGTTCTACTTCCTGACCCCGACCGGGGCCGAGGAGGCACGCAGCGTCGTGATCGAGCGCCGCGGCCAGCTGCCGACCCGGGCTCCGGCCCAGCCTCGCCCCAAGCTCGCCTTCGGTTTCCTGACGCGATGGGCGGGCGCCTGGTGAGCGACGTCTTAACCCAGCTGCTTGTCCCCACCGCCCTCGGCATGATTGTCGGCGAGTGCACCGAGGTCTCCCCCTGGCTCGCGCGCCGCATTCTGCGCGGCGCCGCGCGCATGCTCGGAAACTCCGAGGCCACCGACCGTTACGAGGCAGAGTGGCTCGCACTGCTGGAGGAGCGGCCAGGCAAGCTGCTGAAACTGTTTTTCGCGATCTGGATCGCGCTGCGCGGCACCTGGACGCTGCGGGCCATCAACCGGCCCACCGTCTCCACGTCGGCGTCGCCCTCGGGCCGAGCCGACGACTCCCGCGCCGAAACGCCCTCGGAATCCCAGGTCCCCGGCAGTCGGCACGCCCAGGCCGGAAATCAGCCGGCAGACCATCACCGAGGTGTCACGGTTTCCGGGCACTACCGCAGCCCCGGATTGCTGGGGCGATCGTCGCAGCGCCGCCGCCCCTGGCCTTGGATGCTGCTGGGGATCGTAGTTCTCGCATCCTGGCTCACCCACCTGAGCAAGACTGCAGAGGGCCCGGCAGACTTCGTCACGACCTCCATCGCGTTGTCCTGCCTCGGACTACTGGGCTGGATCTACTGCGCGATGACCGTCAAGCGGGTCCGGGCCCGTCTGGCCACCGGCTCGCTGCCGAGGGACGGCTGGGCTCTGCGGATCATGCGGGTTCCCGATGGTTCCGCCCGACGCATCAGGAGGGCCATCGCCGACGGCCAGGACGTGCGCATCGTCATCCCCGGCCGCAGTGCCAACATCCGCCACGTCGTTGATGTCCCGCCGCTGAGCGGCTTGGCGATCGTGCTCCGGCCGCCGCACCGGCGTCGTCCACGACGCTAGTTTCTACCGGTACGGGGGCCTTGGCGGGGAAAACGCCAAGGCCCCTCCGCGTTCCCCCAGCTCAGCATTCACTGTCAGTGCCAGATGTCACGATGCGACCGCATTACGTCACGCCAGCTGGATGGAGGGCCACCCTCATGGGGAAAGCATCACGGCGACGCCGAGAACACAGGCAAGGGCAATCACCACGTCCAGTGACGCTGACCTTCTGCGACGTCGACTTCGAACGTGGTTCCCGCGCCCACGGCCGCGGGGTCGCACCCGCACCGCCGGAAGGCTGGGTGATCGGCCGAGCCGGGCTCGTCCACGCCGAGTGGAACGGCGAGGAACTGCGGGTCACCGGCCAGGAACTGATCGAGGGTCCCCGCCCCGCCAGCCGCATGATCAACGCCCTGCACGGCAAACAGCTTGTCATCGGCCACGGCATCCTCACCACCGACCTCCGCGTGGCCGCCATGGTCACCGAGGTATCCCGACTCCCTCCTGAAGCGAACGGTCGACACCCTCGCCTTCGCCCACCGCATCCGCGGCAAGCGCTACCCCACCGGCTGCGGCCTGGCCGCCCTGGCCAAGGCCAACCTCCGCGATCCGCGCACCAAGCCCGACCAGCCCTCATCCGCCCCCGGACTGCGACCGGGCGGTGGCATGCACGGCATGTCTCCCGAACGCGGCGACAGCGATCCACGCGACGACGCCCTGCTCGTCGGCCGCCTCTGGCAGACCATGATCACCACCAGGGCCCTGTCCTGGGGCGCGGGCAGCCCTTCGTGGACGCACTACCACGGCAACACCCGCCCCGGCACTCCCGCCGGAGCCGCCGCCCTGGCGGACGAGAACGTCGCCGAGCTCACGGGACAGCAGCGTCAGATCGAAGCCGTCGAATGGCGGCAACGGGTCCGCTTCGAAGGCCGCGTCATGCGCCCCACCAACACCGACTCGGTCGCCGCGATGCTCGCCCTCCACTCCGCCACAGACCTCCCCGCACCCCAGCAGGTCCGCGAGCTCGCAGATGCCCTGCAGGAGGCCGGAGAACTCCCGCCGGACCATCTGGACACCGAGGATCTCCTCACCGCCGTCCAATACCTCGGCCCCCGCCAGAACATCGACGTCCGCGAACGCATCCTCGACGGCAGGAAGCTCACCAAACTCCTCAGGGAGAACCTCGCTATCTATCTCTGGGAGGTCACTCATCCGGAATGGATGGCCCAGTTCTGGGAGACCCGCAGACTCGCCAGGACCACCGCGATCGGCGAGCTCCGCCTGTCCCGCCTCAAGATCGAGCAGCGCAAGATCCGCGGACGCGTGCTCGACGCCGTCGAGCAGAAGGACAACGCACAATGACGCTCTCTCAAAGAGAGCCGAGCAACGCGCTGCGGGAAATTCACTCGCCCGGTTGCCCTCGACGTTGACCACCCCGCCTGCCCCCTACGACAAGTTCACCTAGCTCTGAACACATCAACTTGCTATGGAGGGCCCTCGATGCCGGCAGCAGTCGTCGAGTCGGAGTGACACCCTCACCGACGACAGCAAGGGCACGGCACCCCCGGACAGAGTTCACGGGGCGGCCTCGGCCGTCACCTGCGGTTCTATCGGCGAACCCTGATTGTCAGTGGTGCGCGAGACCCTGTTGCTCATGACCGCAGCATCGTCCCGCAGCACTGCCTTCGATCAGCAGATTCCCGACTGTCTGTCTACGGTCGGACCCGGCTGGCGCCCTCTGCTGATGCGGCTGCACGATCAACTCCTTGCCCTGGCCCCGGACTATCGCCTCGAAGAACTCACGCCGAGGCTCGGCGGGTTGAGGATCTACGTCGCGGACCGGTTCGACAGCGACGGCGAGTTCGACGGCACCTGGGCCGACACCGCCGGCCGCCTCGCTGAAGCGGCAGAGGTCGAAGCGGAGAAGACCTGCGAGACCTGCGGCAAGCCGGGCCGCATCCGCTTCCACGGCGACCAACACGGCACCTGGATCAAGGCCCTGTGCGATGACTGCAGGGGCACACCCTGACACCGCTTTACATCATTGCGTGAGACACCAAGCGAAGGGGATGAGTACATCACTTTGCAAATTTTCGACTCCCGGTGCCATCTTGTGATCAATTTCAGAGAAAGGCCGCAATCGCTGAGCAGAGGATGCTGCCGTGGATAGATGGGCGACGCAACGAGGGCAGTGATCCCGTCGGAGTCAAGTCACCTTGACCAGTTGGCCATGGAGTATGACGGGGATGTCACCCAGCGGGATCGGCTACGGCTCGATAACGACTGGCCTCGTCGGTGGAGTTCGTCATGGCGAGTGGGTGTCGGCGAAGTCTGCTGGCCGATCCGCGACATGGCACACGTGCCGGTGCTGTCATCACGGCCGATGCGGGGGTTCACCTGGCGGGCGAAACAGCGGCATCGCCCCGGCCTGGAGGTGATGGCCTCAACAGGCAGGATGCACGGCTTCGAGTCGCTGGAGGAGCTGCGCTTGCTCGTCGCGCTGGACTTCTTGAAGGCATCGGAGGTGCTGTCGCAGCCGTTCCGGCTGGACTTCGAGCATACGGGCGGACAGGCATGGCATATCCCGGACTTCCTGGCGGTGATCGACGGCGGGATGTGGCTGCTGGACGTCCGGCCGATGGAGCTGATCAAGGAAGAGGACGCGCTGAAGTTCGCGGCGGCCAGGGAAGTGGCGGCCGCCTGCGGCTGGCGGTACTCGGTGATCGCGGGCTGGCGCCCGCATGTCTGGAGCGTCCTTGATCATCTGTCCTCGCGCAGGCGGCCGGCGAGGGACCTGCTGTCGCGGTACGACGAGATGTGCATGAGTGCGTACGGGTAGATGTGTAGGTCTGTGTGCACGTGTCGGTCGCGTCAGTGAGGTGTCTCGGCCAGGCTCGGCGGCGTTGATGGCGTCGGTTGTGCTGCGGGGTGCCGGATGGTTCTGGATGCGGAACGCTGGCTGGAGTTGCGTCGGTGGCGTGGTCTGCTGGAGGCCGGGGCGACACTGGCGGAGATCGCCCGGGAGACCGGTCTGGACTGGCGGACGGTGAAGAAGTACCTGGCCGACGGTGTGGAGGACGGGCCGCCGAAGGCGGCCGCGCGGCCGGTACGTCAGAAGGCTCAGATGGTCCGTCAGTTCGCTGCGGTCATCGATGCGATGCTCCGGGCCGAGCTGCTGATCAAAGGCACGGTGGTGCACGAGCGGCTGGTGGCCGAGTACGGCTTCACCGGCAGCTACCAGCGCGTCAAGCTGTACTTGCAGGAGGCCCGCCCCCGGATCGCGGCCGAGCTGGGCATGTCCGTGGACGAGATGCGACGGCTGCACCGCCGCTTCGAAGTGATCCCAGGCAGCCAGGCTCAGGTCGACTGGGGCGACGAGGGCAAGGTCCTCGCCCACATGGGCATCGAGAAGGTCTACTCCTTCCACATGACCTTGTCGTACTCCCGCGACCCGTTCTGCTGCTTCACCACCAGTCAGGACATCGAGACCTTCTTCGCCTGCCACCGGGCCGCGTTCGCGCACTTCGGCGGGGTGCCCGCGACGATCGTCTACGACCGCACCAAGACCGTGGTCCGTCGCCACGTCGCGCCGGGCAAGGCAGTCCCCCTGCATCCGGAGGCCGTTGCCTTCGCCGGGCACTACGACTTCGAACCGGACGTGCTGGCCGCCTACCGGCCCACCGGCAAGGGCCGGGTGGAGCGGCAAGTGCGGATCGTGCGCGACCACGTGCTGGCCGGCCGCTCCTTCTCCTCGATCGAAGAACTGGACGCCGCGTTCCTGGCCTGGGTGCCGCTGCGCCGCGCCCGGGTGCACGCCACCCACGGCGAGATCATCGGCTTCCGCGCCCGCCGCGACCACGCCGCCCTCAAGCCGCTGCCGGCCACCGACTACCTGCCCGCCCACCGAGAGTGGCGCCACGTCGGCAAGGACTGCCTGGTCTCCTTCAACGGCAGCCTGTACTCGGTGCCCGCCCGCAAGGTCGCTTTCCGCCAGCTCGTCGAGGTCCGCGCCACCGCAGACAGTGTCACCCTTCACGCCGTCGGCCCGGACGGGCTCAAACGCGACCTCCTCGCCGAGCACCCCCGCGCCTGCCGTCCCCGCCAGCGCGTCGTTGACGAGGCGCACTGGGACGGCCTGCCCGACGGCCACACCCGCGCCGTCACCATCAGCCACGAAGACTCCGAGCCGGCGGGCGGCACCGTCGTGCCCCTGCACCGCTCCGCTCCCACCCCGGTCACAGGCCCTTTGCAGGCGCTGCTGACCCGCAACGCTGCCGCGGCTGTCGCGGTCGAGCGCCGCCCGCTCTCACTCTACGAACAACTCGCCCACGCCCACCCCGCCCCATCTCCCGCCCGTCTGCGAGCCGTTGAGGAAGACCGTTGAACGAACTGGTCACCACCCGCATCCGTGCCACCGCCCAGCGGCTCGGCCTGACTCACCTGCCCGAACAGCTCGACGCCTTCGCCCGCCGCGCCGAGGAAGCCTCCATGGGCTACCTCGACTTCCTCGACCTGGTCCTCGACGAGGAGGCCGCCCACCGCGACGAGCGCCGCTTCCGCAGCGCGCTGCGGCTGTCCAAGCTGCCGCACCACAAGACGCTGGACGACTTCGACTTTTCCTTCCAGCCTGAGCTCGACCCCCGCCGGGTCAAAGACCTCGCCTCGCTGTCCTTCGTGGAGGACAAGGGCAACGCCGCCCTGCTCGGCCCACCCGGGGTGGGCAAGACGCATATCGCAGTCGCCCTCGCGGTCGCCGCCTGCCGAGCCGGGTTCTCCGTCTACTTCACGACGCTGGACGACATGGTCCGCAAGCTCAAGAGCGCCGACACCATCGGCCGCCTCGCCGGCACCCTGCGCACCTACACCCGCCCGAACGTTTTGGTCGTGGACGAGATCGGCTACCAGCCCCTGGACCGCGCCGAGGCCAACCTGGTCTTCCAGCTGATCTCGAAGCGCTACGAGAAGGGCTCGATCATCCTCACCTCGAACAAGAGCTTCGGAGAATGGGGACAGGTGTTCGGAGATGAGGTACTGGCAACAGCCATCCTTGACCGGCTCCTTCACCACTGCGAGGTCATCACGATCAACGGCTCCAGCTACCGGCTCCGCAACCGCCTCGCCGCCCTCCAGGAGAACGAGCAGGTGGCCTGACCCGGTACGGCCAGAACGACACGTCTACGCGTACCCCTCACGACATACAAAGGGGTACGCGGACA